>JAEELM010000039.1 GCA_016282685.1 Elusimicrobiaceae bacterium
GGCCGGATTTCCCTACCGGGGCCATTATCCGCGGAACGAAAGGCATTTACGAATATTTTGAAACCGGTCACGGCAGTGTAAAAGTGCAGGCCGAAACGGAAATTGAAGAACGTAAAAACGGCCGCGAAGCAATCGTTGTAACAGCCATTCCGTATCAAGTGAACAAAACTTCTTTAATTGAAAGCATTGTGGCTTTGGTACGTGATAAAAAAGTAACCGATATTTCCGATATCCGTGACGAGTCGGACCGCCGGGGTATGCGCTTGGTGATTGAAGTTAAGCGTGACGGGAATGCACAAGTTGTTTTGAATCACCTTTTCAAACATACCCAATTACAAACGTCTTTCCCGGTCAATATGTTGGCCATTGTAGACGGACGTCCGCGTGTATTATCCCTCAAAGAAGTGATGAAAGCGTATGTCAGACATCGTCAAGAAGTGGTAACCAACCGTACAAAATTTGATTTGAACAAAGCGCAACGTCGCGAACATGTTTTGAATGGGTTACTCGTTGCCATTGCCAATATGGACGAAGTCGTCTCCATCATTCGCAAAGCCAAAGACCCGACGGAAGCCAAGTTTACCTTGATGACGCGCTTTACGCTTTCGGAAGTACAAGCCCAAGCTATTTTGGATATGCGTTTGCACCAACTGACGCAATTGTCCGCCTTGGCGATTGAAAACGAACGCAAAGACCTCTTAAAATTGATTGCGGATTTACAAGCTATTTTAGGTAGCCCGCAAAAGATTTTAGACATCATTGTAGAAGAACTCAAACAACTTAAAAAAGATTATGACGATCCACGCCGCACACAAATCGGCCCGGATATGACGGACTTCTCCATGGAAGATTTAATTGAGAAAGAAGAAGTCGTCATCACCATTTCCAACGACGGTTACGCCAAACGCATTCCGTTGAGCACCTATAAGAGCCAGAACCGCGGTGGAAAAGGTATTATCGGCAGCAAAACAAAAGAAGAAGACTTTATGGAACACTTGTTCATTGCTTCTTCTCACGCTACGGTTTTGATGTTTACCAACCGCGGGCGTGTGTTTGCCTTACGTGCATTTGAAATTCCGGAAGGAACCCGTATGTCTAAGGGGAAAGCCTTGGTCAATCTGTTGCAACTGGTGGGAGAAGAAAAAGTAACCTCCGCCATTGCGGTAGAAGACTTCAACCCCAAAGAGCAAGATGTCGCTAAAGAAAAAGCGTATCTTACAATGTGTACCCGTTTAGGTACCATTAAACGTGTAGAACTTGCGGAATTTGCCAACATTCGCCGCTCGGGTATTATTGCCATTGGCTTGGAAGAAGGCGACGTGCTGATCAGCGTGCAAATGACCTACGGCAAATCCGATATTTTGATTGCTACTAAGAACGGTAAATCTATTCGCTTTGACGAAAACGAAGTCCGCTCCATGGGCCGGCCGGCCAAAGGGGTACGCGCCATTAGTTTGGGCGAAGGCGACGTGGTTGTAGGGATGGAACAAGCCCCCAACGACGGCGGCGAACAACCCGACGTTCTTTCCGTATGCGAGAACGGTTTTGGTAAACGGACCGAATTTAGCGAATACAAACGCCAGCACCGTGGCGGTATGGGGGTTATTACGATTAAGACTTCTGCGCGTAACGGGCATGTAGTAGGTATTAAGCTTGTTGACGAAAGCAAAGACTTGATGATTGTAACCGAGAAAGGTATGACCATCCGCGTGCGCTGTGCTGATATTCGTTCCGTAGGCCGTAACGCACAGGGCGTAACACTGGCCCGTATGGAAGAGGGTGACAAGATTGCCCGTATCGCGCCGGTTGTTAAAGACGAAGAAGAAAAAGAAGAAGCAGAAAACGCCTAGTAGCGTCTTTCTTTGAAGAAAAACAAAAAGGCACACGCTGAAAAGGGTGTGCCTTTTTTGGGCCTTTTGGCCTATGGAAAATAGGTCTTTTGGCCCTTGTGAAATCTTCAAAGGAAAAAATAAAATGGAAGAATGAAGCATATTATATTTTTCTTTGCATTTGTTCTTATTTCTTTCAACGTTTATGCGCAAAAAGGATTAATTACTGCGCCACAAGTCGTTGAAAATGCCCTGGAAATGGGCACAAAAGCCTCTTTAACAGAAGGTGTAATATCGTCGGCTGGGGGGGGGTATTCCCTTGCTGAAGGCATTTCTGCCGCAGCTACTCAAACACCCATTGCCACCGCAACACAAATAGGCGTTTTATCACATTTAGAATTACCCATTCACCCAATTGTTATTCCCGCATCATCTCCCTCTGCTATATCTCTTTCCCAAAGGATTCGTTGGGCAAAGAACGATGTAGGTGTGTTTTTTCGTGAATTAGCCCAGTATTCGTTTGCAGATTATAAATTTGACACGCCAGCTATTCTTCGTGCTGCTCATCAAGCGGCAGAGACTCCTTACAGGAAAGCAAGAATTATAAAAAAGGTTCTTTCCCATCCGTTGGAAGACCCCAAAAAGCAGTTCCTTGAGCACATACCTGAGTATGCTTTTGGCAAAGGGGCAGACATATTTCCTCATTTTTCTCCAGATGTGTTACAAAGAATAAGAAACTGGTATATTTCCTATTTAAAAGAGATAGAGGCGAAAGATTTCTTTGCGTCAGATGATGAGTTTTCTGAAGGAATAAAAACCCTTTTAGTTGCCTCTTATACGGGAGGGGAAGAATTGTTGCAAGAGGCTATGCGTATTGCCAAGCAAGCCCCACAGGGCCGTCGGTTTTTTACAGATTTTGCCGTTACGCGGGTGTTTTTAAAAAACAAAGATTATAAACATTTGCAAGAACTGATGAATTTCCGTCAAGAACAAGAAGAATGGATGGAAAATGGCCAATTCTTACACCCCGGTGAAACGGGCAGCGTGTATAAAGAAATTAAATTATACTCGGAAAAAGCAAAGAAAATTCCCGTTGTTTTCCCCCAAAACATGCCGGCAGAAAAAGACTTTGAATTTATACCAAAAGAAGAACCTATTGTTAAGAAGATTATATCAAACAGTCATATCGGTTGGCATTTTTTTGTGTTGTATTATAAAGGGCACTGCCCCCCAGATTCGCCGGAAGGACTTGTATCTTTTTTAGAAAGTTAAATTTACACCCCGGGAAACCGGGGTTTTTATTTGTGAAAAAAATATTTACTTTGTGTGTTCAAATTTAGTATAAAAATAAGAGGGGAAATATCAGGGGAAAAACATGAGGACCAATCCGCATATTTTGGAAATCAACACACGCTCTTGGCTTAAGCGCTTAGAAGAGCAGGAAGGTCGTGCGCTCACGTTAGCTACCGTACCGGAATGGTACTGGGAACGCGTAAAAAAAGCAGGCTTTGATGCGGTTTGGTTGATGGGGGTTTGGCAAACCAGCCCCATGGCGGAAAAAATTGCCCGCGAAAGTGACACCATCTTAAATCAAATCCGCCAAGTAAAATCTGATTTCAAAATAGAAGATATCACAGCTTCCCCCTATGCCGTATATGACTATGTGGTAGATGCTTGCTTAGGCGGAAACGAAGCGTTGCAAGCGCTTCATGCTCACCTCAATTCTATGGGGATCAATTTGCTGCTAGATTTTGTGGGAAACCACATGGCCATTGACAGCCCCACTGTTTCTTCCGCACCGGAATTATACATTACTACCGGCACGCAAGAGCCGCAAACCCACCGCGATTGGTTTTTTAAGAATGAAAACGGTGTCTATATCGCCCACGGGCGCGACCCTTATTTTGCTCCCTGGACCGATACGGCCCAACTGAATTATTTTAATCCTAAAACGCGCGAATTTATGCTCCAAAATTTGGAGAAAGTAGCCGCCCTTTGTGATGGGGTGCGCTGCGATATGGCTATGCTTTCTTTGAACCGCGTACAGCGTGATACCTGGTGGGAATTTATCGGCGGAGAATTACCCAAAGAAGAATTTTGGAAGCAAGCCCTTGCTCACGTGCGTGCTACCCGCCCGGAATTTGTTTTCATAGCAGAAGTATACTGGGGCTTGGAATGGGATATCCAGGAAATGGGTTTTGACTACACTTACGATAAAGTGCTCTATGACCGCTTGCGCTTTTCCAATGCGGAAAATATTCGCGGTCACTTAATGGCGGAACACTTGTTCCAAATGCGCTCCATTCGCTTTACCTCCAATCACGATGAAGAAGACAGTCTAAAAGCTTTTGGCAAAGAAAAATCATTGGCAGCCGCCACGATTATTTCTACGTTGCCGGGGGCCCGGTTATTTTACCTGTTCCAAGTCTGGGGACGTAACGGGCGCTTGCCCATTCAATATATTCGCAACGATTTCCCCAAAAATGCGGAAGTGGAAGATTTCTATTGGAAATTATTTGAAATTACTTCCGCTCCTGCTTTCCACGGAGGTCAATGGTCGCTGGTGGAAGTATCTTCCATAGGCATGGATGACGGTTCTTTCCGCAACATTTTAGCCTGGCAATGGAAGCAAATGAACACGGTCAAACTGGTGCTGATTAATTACAGCGATACGCTTGCAAAAGGGCGGATGTATTTCAAAGGGGTCCAAGGGGACGCCGTGTACGAAGAGCTGACCAATACGTCTATTCCCGTCACGCAGGAAATGAAAAACGGCGAGTGGGAAATAGAAATTAAACCCTACGAAAGGCTGATTTTTACATACACCATATAACACAGTTTTTCATTAAAAAAAGAAAGCATCCTTTCGGGGATGCTTTTTTTAGGGCCCAGACGTTGTTTGGGTCTTTTGGCCCTGGCGGTCATATAGTGCAAATTGTTAGAATAAGTGTAAAATCTTTGGAGAAAGAAAAAAATGAAACACTTCGCGAGTCTTTGTTTGTCAATTTTATTGACGGTTCCCGCTTTTGCGCAAGGGAATTTTGCGCTTTCTCTTTCACGTCAGTTAGTGGAAGACATGTCCCAAAAAACTGTTTCTGAATTTTCAGCAAAATATTTAGTGGCAGATGTTGCGCTTCGCAATCAAATCACAAATGCGTTTTTGTACAAAGCACCATCCTCTCCGCTTCAGTTACCCGTGACAGGTCTGGAAGGCGCCAACCGGCAAATTGCGGAAATGTCTAATACGATTCTTCGTTTAGCACTCAGGGAAAAACCAGTGTTACCCACCGCCCAAGGCGGATATATTCCCTCTTTTACTAAAGATAGCAAAACTTTCATTCAACAGACTGGTTTTCAATACAGTGATATGGCTGTTATGTTGCGCCACGCGTTGGGCAATCCTGCCGAAAGAAACTTCTCCGGCTATTTTGTAAAAGATTTTAGAGAATTGCAAAAAGCAGCGCTCACCCCAGCTACCGGCCAAACATTGGACGAAGCCCTGCGCACCGCTTACCAACAAGCCGCTGAAAAGAAACAGGGCATTTTAATTATTACCGAAGAAAGACCGGAAGAATTACAAACTTTCAAAGGGAAACGTTACCGCATGGATCCCGCCGGTTTGAGAGATATGTACGTAATGGATTGGGAAAACGGACACTGGATTTCTTATCAACAAAGTGTAATGGATCCGGTTTTGAAAGGTGGAAAAAAGGGCGTGGATACAAAAGGTCTCTTGCCTTTGAACGGTGCTGTAGTGATCGAAAGAGAAGGAGGAGACTTAATAGTTGAATCTGGCCTTTTTATGAAGGATAGTCAATACAACCTTGTGTATGCTATAGAACATTTGTTAGATGTTCCTCAAAGTTCCCCTTGGTTTGAACAACTGAAATATGCCAAAGCAAAAGGATATTACATTCTCATAAAATATTTGCCCGAAGTAGAACCGGGGGTTAGAGTAGATGACTTGTCCAAAGTTACGTTCTACTTTGCGCGGAGGAGAGGAGAGCCTCTTTTTGATAACGTGTACGAATTGGAACGCCCTTTGATGGGGTTGGAATAAATTTAGCATTGAGGTAAAGATGAAATATATAGTTAGTTTTTTATTGACGGTTATTTTTGCGTTGCCTTCTTTTGCACAAGGGCAGGCAGTCATTCCTGCCATAGCTCGTCAATTTGCTAGAGATGTAGCTAAAAAAACCCCCGGAACTTTTGCAAGTATATATATTGTCAAAAGTCCCGATTTGAAGTGGCAACTTGACCAAGTCTTGTTTGCTCCACAGCCTGTTACCGTTCTGCCTGTTGCCAAACAAATGAACGGACTTACTTCCAGACTATATCGTGTGGCTGTTGCCTCCGGTGTAAAAACGTACGGCGGCGGATATATTTCTTCTTTTTTAAAAGACAGTGCTCTTTTTGAAAAAGAAACGGGTTTACGTTTTAGTGATATGTCTCGTATGTTGAGCTACGCATTAGGAAATCCCACTGAACCAATTTTTGCCGGGTATTTTGTGAAAGATTTTGAAGAATTGCATAAAATAGCCGTCCACCCTGCCACAGGGCAAACATTGGAGAAAGCATTGCAATCCGCTTACGAGAAAGCAGCCGCCGACAAAAAAGGACTTTTCATTATCACAAAACAAACCCCGGAAAATCCACTTGACGATCTATACGTGATGGACTGGCAAAATGGTAAATGGCTTTCTTATCAAAAAAGCTTTTTGAAAGAAAAGTGGGCCAAGCCATGGAGGAATGTTTACCCTGCTGGCGAAGCAAGAATAGAAGTGAAAGGAAATCGTATAAGACTGGGCCCTGGCAAGACGGAAATTGATAACAGTGTTGTACAAGTGTCGAAGAACTCCTCTTTAGGGAAGCAAATACTTTACGCTAAGGAAAAAGGGTATTTTGTGTATGTAGAAAATGCGTTTCCGGCATTGTTTCCACCTACCAGAGATCCGCTCCGTTTTAGTGTTTGGTTTGCCAAATGGTTTGGAGCCCCGTTGTTCAACGACGTTTACGAGCTGGAAAAAACCCTGTAAATTGTTATTTTTCCCTTAAAGCCTGCCTTTGCGGCAGGCTTTTTTGTTTGTATAGTATTTTTGTAGAATTTTTTTTATAATATACTTATACGCGCCCGTGCGCACGTACGAGGAGTTAAAATGGCGTCAGGCCCTTTTTCCGCTAAAGACCATGTGGAAATTACAACGTTGGGGTTGGAAATTGCCGTTGCGGAAATCGCAGGCGCATACGGCGGATATTTGTTAGATAAAAAATTTGACACCCTTCCCTGGTGTTTAATTGCAGGTGTGTTTTTAGGGTTTTTGCTCGGGTTTTATCGTATATGGCAAGAAGCTAAAAAGGCAAACAAGAAAAAATGAACGTATCGGAAATTATTTCTCATCATATTTTGGACCACGATTTTGGGGTAATGCTCGGGAATGTCCGGTTGCCGATTACAGCCCATTCCGTTACCATTTTTTGCGTAAGTTTATTTTTGTTAGGCGCCCTTACTTGGATTGCCCAAGCCCATAAAAACCGTGCCGGGCGCTTGCTTACCACATTGATGGAGGAATATGTTTCTTTCATACGTGACGGCGTTGTTCTTCCCAATATGGGCGCGGAAGGGCGAAGCATGTTGCCCTATTTTTGTACACTTTTTCTGTTTATTTTAAGTGTCAATTTGGCCGGAATGATTCCTAACATGAAGACCGCCACCTCTAACATTTCCGTTACGGCCGCTTTAGCCCTATGTTCTGGAATGTTAATTCTTTACAGCGGGCTTAAATACCATGGGTTAATGGGTTTTATCAAAGGATTTGTTCCTTCCGGCACACCCCTATGGTTAGTACCGTTGGTTTTTCCGCTGGAAGTTGTTAGCACGGTTATCAAAGTATGTGTATTGGCTATCCGTTTGTTTGCCAACATGCTATCGGGCCACATGGTACTGCTTTGTTTGCTTATTATTGTGTTTGTCGTCGGGCAAATGCATTGGGCGGCTGGTGTCGGTTCTGTATTGCCTGCCATGGCTCTTGAAATTTTTATGACGTGCTTGGAGTTGTTAGTTGCATTTTTACAGGCGTATGTTTTTACATTGCTCACGGCTATTTTTGCCGGATCGGTAATTCATACGCACTAATTTACGGGCATTGCCCAAAAGGAGAAAAAAATGGACCTCATAGTACTTAAATACATCGCAGCCGGTATTGGTGCCGGTATTATTGTGTGTGGTGCTGGTTTTGGATTGGGAAAAATCGGTTCTGCCGCATTGGAAGGAATGGCCCGTCAACCGGAAGCCGGTTCTGACTTGCGTACCACCATGATTATTATTGCCGCTTTATTAGAAGGGGCTGCCATGTTAGGTTTGGTAATTTGTTTGTTAACAATGGTCATGTAGCACAGGGAGATTTATGCAAGATTTATTAAAGCCAGATTGGGGCGTACTGGCCTTAACGGTTCTAAACTTTGCATTGCTTGTTTTCTTGTTGGCTAAGTTTGCTTGGAAGCCGATAATCGGAGCTTTGGAAAAGAGGGAACAGCAGGTTCGCACCGATAAAGAAATGGCTGAAAAAGCCCGTTTAGAATCCCAACAAATAAAACAAGAATTGGACGATAGACTGGCGCATATTTCGCAAGAAGCCGCCCAAAAAATGGCGCAGGCTGTTAAAATGGCGGAAGCGCAACAGGCCCAAATAATTGCTGCGGCTAAAGAACAATCTGCAGCGATATTAGCCCAGGCGCAAGAACAAATTACGGCCGAAAAAAACAAAGCTTTTGCGCAAGTACAAAACCAAATTGCACAGCTGAGCATGATGGCTGCGTCGCGTATTTTAGCGCAAGAAGTGGATGAGAAATCGGCCGCCCGAGTTGTGGAAGACGTGTTAAAGGAAGTGAAAACCAAATGAATACTACCCAACGAATAGCTGCCCAACGTTATGCTGTGGCTTATGATGCTTTAAGTACTTCGTCGCAAGAAGCCTTGCGTCGCCAGAAAGATTTACACAACGCTATTAAGGCACTTGCTCCGGCACAAAACTATCTTTCCAGCCCGCGTGTCTCTACGGCAGAAAAGAAAGGATTGGTGCTTTCCACGCTGTCTTCTTTACCGGACACTGCCGCTTTTATTGCGTTGCTCTTGGATGCCAAACGTTTTGCGCTCTTGCCCGCCATCGAACAGCAAGTACAGCAACTTACAGATGAACGTTTGGGTATTGTTCGTGCGGAAGTTTCCTCCGCACAAATTTTGTCTCCCCGTCAGCAAGAACAGACAAAAGAAGCTATAGGGCAACGTTATCATGCCAGGGCCGAAGTAACTTTTAATGTAAATCCCCAGCTGCTGGGTGGATTAAAAATTTCTTGCCAAGGGGAAGAGATAGACGGAACGTTGCAGCATCAATTAGAAAAATTATTAAAAAAAATTTCAAATTAGTACGGTATAGATATGGCAATTAGACCTGAAGAGATAACAAGTATTATAAAACAAAAGATTGCGCAATTTGATGCACAGGTAGATATCAGCGAAACAGGCACCGTTATTCAAGTAGGAGACGGCATTGCCCGCGTGCACGGATTGAAAAATGTGAAATCTTCCGAATTGGTTGATTTTGGCAACGGTGTACAAGGCATGGCTTTAAACTTGGAATATGACAACGTAGGTTGTGTATTGATGGGGCCGGACCATTTAGTGCATGAAGGAGATATAGTAAAACGTACCGGGAAGGTAATAAGCATCGGCGTTAGTTCTCAAATGATAGGACGGGTAGTTAATCCGTTGGGTAAACCGTTAGACGGGAAAGGAGAAATAACCGCTGAAAAAACTATGCCGTTGGATATTGTGGCCCCCGGTATTATTGACCGTCAACCGGTGAAACAACCTCTTCAGACAGGCATCAAAGCCATTGATGCAATGATTCCCATAGGCAAAGGGCAGCGCGAACTTATTATCGGGGATCGCCAAACCGGAAAAACTGCAATAGCAGTAGATGCGATTATTAACCAAAAAAACATTCCTGAAAAAGAAAGATGTATTTGTATTTACGTAGCCGTTGGACAGAAACAAAGTACAGTAGCCCAAGTGATTAAAACATTAAGTGACTTCGGCGCAATGGACTATACCGTGGTAGTATCGGCCACCGCATCAGATCCGGCTTCTTTGCTCTATATCGCTCCGTATGCCGGTTGTGCAATCGGCGAGTATTTTATGTGGCAGGGCAAAGACGTGTTGATTGTATATGACGATTTGTCCAAACATGCCCAAGCTTATCGGGAAATGTCTTTGTTATTGCGTCGTCCACCCGGACGTGAAGCTTACCCGGGAGACGTGTTCTATTTGCATTCCCGTTTATTGGAACGCGCTTGTAAATTATCCAACGAAAACGGCGGCGGTTCTTTGACGGCATTGCCAATCATTGAAACACAAGCTAACGACGTTTCCGCTTATATTCCAACAAACGTGATTTCCATTACGGATGGTCAAATCTACTTAGAGAGTAATCTTTTCTTAAGTGGTATAAAACCGGCCATTAACGTAGGATTGTCCGTCTCTCGTGTAGGGGGGAGTGCCCAACGTAAAATGATGCGTAAAGTAGCCGGAACGTTGCGTATTGATTTGTCTCAATATCAGGAATTAGCCGGCTTTGCTCAATTCGGGTCGGAATTAGATAAAGAATCCCAACGGCAAATTGCCCGCGGTAAACGCATGACGGAATTGTTAAAACAACATCAATACACACCGCTTAAGGTTGGCGAAGAAGTATGGGTGTTGTATGCGGGAACCCACGGTTATTTAGATACGGTTCCCGTAGAACAAGTACAAGCGTATGAAAAACAGTTGTTGGCTTTTTTACATGCGCAACATGCCAAAGCGTTAGAAGAATTGCAACAGGCGAACGAACTGACGGAAGAATTGGAACAAAAAATGGTCCAAATCTTAGAGGAATTTAAAACCGTATTCAAGGAAGCATAGGAGAAAATATGGAATCGAAAAATCGCAAAAAATATCTAGTAACCGGTGGAGCCGGGTTCATTGGCAGTAATATTGCCAGAACACTGGAAGCCCAAGGGCACGAAGTGACTGTGTTGGATGACTTTTCTAAAAACGGGCATTTCAAAAATTTAATCGGTTTCAAAGGGGATGTTATTACGGCAGATTTATTTAAATACGTTCCCACAGATATGTATTTTGATGCTATTTTTCATGAAGCCGCCATTACGGATACCACCGTTACGGATCAAAAAGCCATGATGGAACAAAACGTAGATGCTTTTAAGAATTTATTGGCTTTTGCGGCAGAAAATGAAATTAAAAAAGTAATCTATGCTTCCAGTGCTGCCACGTATGGGAACGGACCTGTCCCGAACGTGGAAACACAACCTACCCACCCGGAAAATGTATATGGTTTTTCTAAAGCGATTATGGACAACGTAGCCCGTCAATTTGCAGAAGATAACAACGATATGACGATTATTGGTTTGCGTTATTTCAATGTGTACGGGCCGGGTGAAAGCTTTAAGGGGAAAATGGCCAGCATGGTGTACCAGCTTTACAACCAAATGAAACAAGGTAAACGCCCGCGTGTATTCAAAAACGGAGAACAACAACGCGATTTTGTCTACGTGAAAGATATCGTTAAAATCAATTTATGCGCGCTTAACAACGGAAAAGAAACAGGCGTGTACAATGCAGCCACGGGTATTCCGCGGGATTACAACGATATTATTCGTTGTTTGAACAAAGAGTTGGGAACTCATTTGGAACCGGAATATATTGATAATCCGTATCCTTTCTTCCAGCTCAAAACGCAGGCCGATATTACGAAATCCAAAGAAAAATTGGGATACACCCCTGATTATTCTTTGGAACAAGGCATTGCAGATTACGTTTCTATTTTGGAAGGGAAAAACAACTAAATTATGGAATCATTGCGGGATATTCGGCAGAACATCAAAGCCATTGAGTCCACCAAGCAAATCATGCAGACAATGAAGATGATTTCCAACGCTCGTATTCGCAGAGCACAGGAAGCTATGTTGTCGGCTCGCCCGTTTGCAAAAAAAATGTTGGAAATGGTGGATGATTTACGCACAGATGTTTTAGCTTTACCCCAAGCTCCCGAAGAAGCAGAAAATATTGCCAGTCGGTTTTTTACCAATTTATCCGGTGATAAAAACAAAGTAGGATTGGTGGCAATTACCGGAGATAAAGGACTAACCGGCTCGTTCAATGCGGTTGTGCTACGCAGTGTATTACAGTTTTTGAAAAAGAACGAAGGCAAAGAAATTTATATTTTTGCAATCGGCAAAAAAGGACGGGATTTTTTAAGCCGTCTTAAAATGAAAAATCTTCACATAGTGTATGAAAGCGTAGGAATTTTCCCCAAAGTTTCGTATGCGCATGCAGCATTGTTAGGGGAGCGTTTGTTGTCTGTTTTCTTTGAAGAAAAACTAGGAAGCATTACTTTAATTTACAACGATTTTAAATCGTTGGCCAGTCAACATTTGGTAGAAGAGCAGATGTTGCCTTTTACGTTTCATACCCCGGCCTCTACACCAAAAGAAGAAGGACATGATTTTGAATATGAACCGGGTTTGTTGGAAATTTTTAAATTATTAATTCCCCGTTTGATTAAGGCACACATGTACCGTGTTTTGTTGGAATCGCAAGCGGCCAATTTAGCGGCCACTATGAATGCTATGGATTCTGCCAGCAAAAACGCCGGGGAGTTAGTCACAGCGTTAGGAATCAAACTTAACAAGGTCCGCCAGGCGGGCATTACGAATGAAATTTTGGATATTGTAAACGGCGCGGAAGCGCTGAATAGTTAAAGGGAACGCGTATGAAAACGGGAAAAGTAGTACAAGTAATAGGAGCCGCTGTAGATATTTCATTTTCTCAGCAAGAACTTCCTTCGATTGAAAACGCCATTGAAATTGAATTAAACGATTCAAAAAAAATTGTGGCTGAAGTGGCCCAACAAATGGGAGATGGCATTGTGCGGTGTGTAGCCTTGGAAAGTACAGATGGCTTACAACGCGGGGCAAAGGCTGTTGATACGGAAGGGCCGTTGTCTGTGCCTGTAGGAGAAGGTTGTTTGGGACGGTTGATGAATGTTTTGGGGAAAGAGCAGGACCATAAAGGGGCTATCAAAGCTGCTATGAAAATGCCCATTCACCGTAAAGCTCCTACGTTGGAAGACCAAAACCCGACTCCCGAAATTTTTGAGACGGGGATTAAAGTAATCGATTTGATTGCTCCGTATATGAAAGGCGGGAAAGTCGGCCTTTTCGGTGGAGCAGGCGTGGGGAAAACGGTTTTGATTATGGAATTAATCAATAACGTAGCCCGTGAGCACCACGGCAGTTCCGTCTTCGGCGGAGTTGGAGAAAGAAGCCGCGAAGGAAACGATTTAATGTTAGAGATGGCTTCTTCCAAACTTTCGGATGGAAGTTCGGTTTTGGATAAAACCGTGCTTGTTTATGGCCAAATGAACGAACCGCCAGGGGCCCGTGCGAAAGTAGCCCTTACGGCTTTGACGCAAGCGGAATATTTCCGTGATGAAAAAGGGCAAGATGTGCTTTTGTTTTTAGATAATATTTTCCGTTTTGTGTTGGCCAATTCGGAAGTGTCTGCTTTGTTGGGACGTATGCCTTCCGCTGTGGGTTATCAACCTACCTTGAATACGGAAATTGGGGCTTTGCAAGAGCGCATTACTTCTACCAAAAAAGGAGCTATTACTTCCATTCAAGCGGTGTATGTACCGGCAGACGATTTAACAGATCCCGGTGTGGCGGCTACTTTTACACACTTGGATTCAACCTCTGTGCTTTCGCGGCAGATCGCCAGTTTAGGTATTTACCCGGCGGTGGATCCGTTGGCATCTACTTCCCGCATTTTGGATCCGCGCATTATCGGTAATGAGCATTATGCAGTGGCCCAACGCGTGCGCCAAGTGCTCCAAAAATACAAAGATTTGCAAGACATAATTGCCATTTTGGGTATGGATGAATTGGGTGACGAAGATAAAAAAACGGTGGCGCGTGCGCGCCGCATTCAACGGTTTTTATCACAACCTTTTTCCGTGGCGGAACAATTTACCGGACACCCGGGCAAATATGTTAAATTGGCGGACACAATCCAAGCTTTTAAGGGAATTGTGGACGGCTTGTATGATCATATTCCCGAATCTTGTTTTTACATGTGCGGTGGAATAGAGGATGTACTGGCTAATTACGAAAAAGTAAAAGATAAAGAATAGTTTATGACAGAAAAAAAATTAACTTTTAACCTGGTAACCCCTCAAAAACAAGTGGTGGAAGATTTGCCGGTAGATATGGTTGTTTTACCGGCCTTACTGGGTGAAATGGGAATTTTACCGGGGCACATCCAAACGGTTGTTCAGTTAGGGATGGGTTCCTTGCGTTATAAACAAAAAGGCAAAACGGAAGTATTTGCCGTATTGGGCGGTTTTGCCGAAGTATCAAACAATGTTGTAAACGTTTTTGCCGAGGGAGCAGATTTGGCAGGCGAAATTGATGAAGAGGCTGAAAAACAACGCATCAAAGCTTTAAAAGAATCGCTTTCTAACAAAGACGCAGATATTGATTTTGAGTTGGCAGAGTTAGAAATCAAGCAGGCGCTAACTCGTATGAAAGTAAAAAAACGGAGATTTTAGACAGGAGAAATTATGAGAGATATTACCCCTAATAGAATAAGTGGTTGGTTAATTTTTTTGCCATTGGTTTTGTTTTTTTGTTTGATTGCTGTTTTCAGCTCTTACTTCACTGTTTCCGCTGGTACAGTGGCGGTAAAATTACGCTTTGGTAAATTAGAAGGAGCCTACGGAGAAGGTATTCATTTTAAAGTACCGTTTATTGATACCGTAGAAAAATTTTCTGTACGTATCAAAAAAGATGCTTTCCAAACGGAAGCTTTTTCTAAAGATTTACAGCAAGTAAAATTGGCCCTGGCGGTCAACCACCGTATTTTACCCAACACGGTAGAATCTATTTATCGTAACCTGGGGCCGGAATATACGGCTACGGTATTGAAACCGATGGTAGAAGAATGGTCAAAAGCTGTCATTGCAAAATACTCTGCCGATAATCTAATTTCCAACCGTATGCAGGTAACCAAAGAATTGGATGATATTTTGAAACAAAAAATGGCAGAAAAGGAAGTAATCGTTTCCGACATTGCCATTACGGATTTTGATTTTTCTCCTCAATTTTTGAAAGCGGTAGAAGAAAAACAAATCGCCGAACAAGAAGCCAAACGGGCTACGAATTTGGTGGAAAAAGTAAAAAAAGAAGCCGAACAGAAAATTTTACAAGCCGAAGCCGAAGCGAAATCATTACGCTTGCAACGTGAAGTTGTATCGGACAATCTCATTAAATTACGCCAGGTGGAAGCCCAACTAAAAGCCATTGATAAATGGGATGGCCGTATGCCGACGTATATGGCAGGAAACGGTCAAATGCCGTTTATCATGATGAAATAGAACCGTTTAATGAAAAACATTAAGCCCTCAAAATTATTTGAGGGCTTTTTGTATAAACGTTGGCTGTGTAAAAGCCAACAAAAAGATATAATCAAATTATGAAGAATTTTTTAACTTTTTTATTAGGGGTTTTTATTTTTGCGGGGATTTATTGGTTTGTATTTCACAAAACTCCGGAAGTCCGTACTTTTGAAAAAAATGTTTTGGCGGCCAAACAGGGTGACAGTCAGGCCATGTTACAGGTGGGGATTGCTTACGAACAAGGTACGGGGACAAAACCCGACAAAGATCAGGCCGTTGACTTTTATCGTCAGGCTGCCAGCGCCGGCAATACAGCCGCTACATACCGATTGGCTCAAGTGTATGAAGAAGGCGTTTTAGTTCCGCAAGATTTAGAAGAAGCTTTTGTGTATTATCAATTGGCAGCTTCTCAAGGAAATGCACAGGCCCAGACTGCGTTGAGCCGGTTTTATAAACAACCCCTGGGCTCTGCCCCGCAAAGTGACGGGGAGGCTCTTTTATGGTTAATTCGAGCGGCCAAGCAAGATGAGCCAGCCGCTTTGCAATCCATAGAGGCAGCGCAGGAACAACGGCCGGAATTGTACCAAGAAGTCCTCGCTTTTTCTGATTTGTTTGATAAAACGGTTCAAGAACAGGATCCGCAAGATGCTTTTTCTCTGGCTAAATTTTATCGTTCGGGCACCCTGATTGTTCGCAATGATGAAGAAGCCTTCCGTCTATTCAAAATGGCCTGGGAAAAAGACAATACCCTTTCTCAAGCAGCCGTGGAAATGGCAGAGATGTATCTTTTGGGGGAAGTAGTAGAGAAAGACGAAAACAAGGCACTTGAACTATATGCCAAGGCTGCTGAATTGCAAAACCCACAAGCGCAGTATTTTTTGGGTAAACGCAGTTATGAAGGAAATCCTCCTAATTATCAAGATGCTTTTGCTTGGTTTTCCAATGCGGCCGAGCAAGGATATGCTCCTGCCCAATACATGACGGGATATATGCTGTTGCAAGGACAAGGAACCGGACAATCTTATAAATTGGCGGTAGATTTTTTTACGAAAGCGGCCGATCAAGATTATGCTTCCGCACAATATGTATTGGGTCAAATGTATTGGAAGGGATTGGGAGTGAAGAAAAACATTAAAACAGGGCGTTCTTGGCTTGAAAAGGCAGCAGCAAACGGAAACGCATCTGCCCAGGCATTTTTAGCAGATTAGCCAAATAAAATTTGCCAAATTAAAGGGGCTTTTACAAGCCCCTTTTTTCTAACCCAGAGAAGGATAAAGCGGGAATTTTTTTAGAAATTCTTTTACACGTTGTGCTTCTTCAGCCAGATATGATTCATCCT
Source organism: Elusimicrobiaceae bacterium (assembly GCA_016282685.1). Classification (GTDB taxonomy): domain Bacteria; phylum Elusimicrobiota; class Elusimicrobia; order Elusimicrobiales; family Elusimicrobiaceae; genus Avelusimicrobium. Next base: position 16,680 of record JAEELM010000039.1, read on the forward strand.
GGGCATGGGTAATAGCCTGATCGATAAAAGTAGCAATTTGTTCCATGTCTGTTTCTTTCATACCACGGGAAGTAACTGCTGGTGTACCAATACGCAACCCGCTGGTGACGAAAGGTTTTTCCGGGTCAAAAGGAATGGTATTTTTGTTGGCGGTAATACCTGCTTTATCCAAAGCGGTTTCAGCTGCTTTTCCTGTCATTTTTTTATTGCGCAAATCAATGCACATCACATGGCAATCGGTTCCTCCGGCCACTAACCGATATCCGCGTGCTGTTAAAGCTTGGGCAAGTGCCTGCGCATTTAATTTAATTTGGTGTTGATACTCTTTAAATTCCGGTTTAAGTGCCTCGGCTAAACAAACTGCTTTACCGGCAATAACGTGCATCAAAGGCCCCCCTTGTACCCCGGGAAATACGGCAGAGTTGATAGCTTTTGCTAAATTTTCTTTACACAAAATTAGTCCGCCACGAGGCCCCCGCAAAGTTTTGTGGGTAGTAGTGGTTACTACATCTGCATACGGTACGGGGGAAGGATATTCTCCGGCTGCTACCAACCCTGCATAATGGGCAATATCACAGGCCAAATAGGCCCCGCAGCTATCGGCAATTTCACGCAGCTTTTTCCAGTCAAAAATGCGCGAATAGTTAGAGGCTCCTGCCATGATTAATTTTGGTTTATGTTCCCGAGCCAACCGGGCCGCTTCTTCATAATCAATTTCTTCCGTATCCCGACGAACATTGATAGCGATAACGTTATAAAGTTTTCCCGAAAAATTGAGTGGGTGTCCGTGCGTTAAGTGCCCTCCGTGGGAAAGATTTAAGCCCAGCACCGTATCTCCGGGTTTTAGCAAGGCAAAGTAAACCGCCATGTTGGCCTGCGCTCCGGAATGAGGTTGTACGTTGGCATGTTCGGCTCCAAATAATTTTTTAGCCCGTTCAATAGCCAAAGTTTCTACTTGGTCCACAAATTCGCAACCGCCATAGTAGCGTTTTCCGGGATATCCTTCCGCGTATTTATTAGTTAGCACGGAACCTTGCGCTTGCATAACAGCCAAAGAAGTAAAATTTTCAGAAGCAATCAATTCCAATTTTTCGCGCTGGCGTTGCAATTCTTTTGTGACAGCGGAATAAACTTCCGGATCGGTATTTTTAAGATTGAGGTACATTACAAAATCTCCTTTAAAATTTTTGAAATTTTTATTTGAAAATAAATCGTTATTTAATATAATTTACTAAATAGAAGTATCAAAAATCCAGAACGAGGTGTTAGAAAATGGCTAAATTAACCAAAAAAGACTTTCTCAAAGACACAGTCAAACACATTGACTTGAAAAAATACAATGTTGTTCCGATGGTAGATGCCTTTGGGAGCATGGCCTACGCTTCCCGTGAAGTGGCCAGAGCGAGCAAAATCTATAATATGATGCTTTCCGATAAGAAATGCTCTGTCATTTTGTGTATCGCGGGATCTCTTGTATCCGCCGGTATGAAAAAAGTAGTAGTGGATATGATACAAAATCATATGGTGGATGCAATTGTTTCTAACGGTGCCAACATTGTAGACCAAGATTTCTTTGAAGCATTGGGTTTTAAACATTACATTGGAAATCCGTATAACCAAGATGATAACCTCTTGCGTGATTTACACATTGATCGTATTTATGACACTTACATTGATGAAGATGAGCTCAAAGTGTGCGACGAAACCATTTACAAAATTTGCAATGCTTTGGAGCCGCGCCCTTATTCTTCCCGCGAATTTATTTGGGAAATGGGAAAATATCTGGATAAAAAGAACAAAGGCAAAGATTCTATCGTTTATAATGCGTATAAATACGGTGTTCCGATATTTGTGCCGGCCTTCTCCGATTGTTCTGCCGGGTTTGGTTTTGTAATGCATCAAGCCGAACGCCCGGGTGCTCATATTTCTATTGATAGCGCCAAAGATTTTTTGGAACTCACAAAAATCAAAATGAAAGCCAAAGAAACGGGCCTTATGATGTGGTCCGGCGGGGTACCGAAAAATTTTGCACAAGATACTGTGGTAGCAGCAGAAGCTTTAGGGGCTGAAATCCCCATGCATAAATATGCAGTTCAAATCACAGTAGCAGACGTGCGAGATGGTGCTTTGTCCGGCTCTACGCTCAAAGAAGCCTCTTCTTGGGGAAAAGTTTCTACCGCATTAGAGCAAATGGTTTACGGTGAATGTACCACTCTTATTCCGTTGATCATTGGGTATGGTTATCACAAAGGGGCTTGGAAAAAACGCAAAGCCACCAACTACATCAAATTCTTACAAGAAGAAGATGCAAAGGCTGCCAAAGCCGCCAAAAAAAGAAAATAAATGCGGTTAAAAAATGCGTTTCTTAGTTTGCTATTACTCATCTGCCCGTGTGCGTTATGCTACGGGCAGGTCAGTTTTTCAAGCGTACATGGGGAACGCGGCTATTCCGCTTTGCGCGGTAGTTTTGCTCTGGATTTGGATAATGGATGGGTTTTGACTCCCTTGGTTGGGTATTACCGGCCTTCTGATTCGGAACAAGATGAAAAGGGATCTACTTCCCGCTACGGTTTGCGAACACGTTACGAGGTAACAGACACGGTCCAATTGTTGGGGGACTTTATATGGCACCCCAAAGCGATAGGTTATCAGGCCGTGTTATACCATGCGGGTGTGCGATGGGAGCCCTTTTATTATTGGAGGGGAATTAAAGCCCCTTTTCTGCGGGGGAGTGTTGGGCAGTCACGTTATCGTTCGTCTGTTAATGATAAAGGGGAATCTCTTTCACGGACTTTTCGAGAAGTAGAAACAAATGTTCAACTGGAAACAGGAGCGGAACGAAAAAATTGGCACTTGAAAGCCCAGTGGAATAAAGTGTTAAAATATAGTGAACCGTTGGCGCAAGACATGTCTTTTAGTTGGGCTGATTTTCCTTATCTGTCTGCTGTCGTACAGGGGTTTGTAAAAGAAGCCGCTGCTTTGCAGACAAGTTACACAACCGATTTGTTGGCCCCCTATGCAGGATTAGTACGTTATCGTTATGCCCAAAAAGAGCAGGATGCTTTTGCAATAATGGCTGGATTACGTTTTAAATTATGGGGAGCTTCTTTTTTAGGGGGTATAGAAGTGTTTGAACCCCGGCGGGAAGAAAACCGCAAGACATTTTTTTCATTATCCGTAGAGGCTGAACTGTAAAGGAGAAAAACATGGCGGCAAAGATGCATTGTAATATTGATGAGAAAACCTTCTCCGTTATGATTTTTTTAACTCGTTTGATAAGTGCACTTGTTTTGTTGTATATAACAATAGGCTGTTTGCTTTTCTATCGGGAATATCTTTATAATGTGGCTGTGTTAGGCGTTCCCATGCCAGTTGGAGTGGGGTTAGGCTTGGTAATTGCCCAGCTGTTTTTGGCTTTGCTTTTGATTTTAGGATGGTTTAGCCGGTGGGTAGCATGTGCGTCGATAATTTGTCTGTCCGCTGTTGGATTTATATTTTTTGGGGCAGATTTGAATAAAATATATATAACTTTGATTTTGTTATTAATCACTGCTTTGTTGCCCACGCTTATGATGGGACCCGGCCGTTTTAGTTTGGATTTTAATCGTGCGCGTCGCCACGCGGAAGAAGAATTTAGAGGTTAGTTATGGAGCAAAAAAATTACGTTAGTTTAGCCAACAAATACCGCCCACAAACTTTCGAGGACATGGTCGGACAAGAAAGCATTTCCAAAACTTTACAAAATGCCCTAAAATTAGGGCGTATCGGCCATGCTTATTTATTTTATGGTCCCCGTGGCTGCGGGAAAACGACCACCGCGCGTATTTTGGCAAAAGCTTTAAACTGTACGGGAAACGGTGCAACCGGGCCGTCTGCCACCCCTTGCGGGAAGTGTCCTTCTTGTTTGGAAATTGCACAGAGTACAGATTTAGACGTATTAGAATTAGACGCTGCCAGTAATACACAAGTAGAAAAAGTGAGAGAGGCGATTATTGATACCGTAGCGTTGGCTTCCTCCAGAGACCGGTACAAAGTTTTTATTTTAGACGAAGTTCACATGCTTTCTTCCAGTTCTTTTAATGCTTTGCTTAAAACGATAGAAGAACCGCCGGCCCATGTTGTTTTTATTTTAGCCACGACGGAAAAACATAAAGTCCCTGCTACGATTGTTAGCCGCTGTCAAACATTCCGTTTTCGCCCTTTAACCACAGAAGAAATCAGTGGGCATTTGATGGAATTGGCAGAAGCAGAAACGATAGATTTAACCGCTGCTGCCGCCAGAATCATTGCTAAAAACGCCGGGGGCGCCATGAGAGATGCGCTTACCCTATTGGACCGTGCCATTGCGTTTGCCGGTAATCGTATTGACGAAAAGTTAGTGGGGGAGATGTTGGGCCTTACGCCAGACGAATTAATAAAAGAAGCATTGGATGCGTTAATTCATAAAAATAACGAACAACTTCACCAAGTATTTGAAACGTTGAAAAATGAAGGATTTGATGCAAATGCTTTTTTAAAGGACATAAAAACTTCGCTGGGGGAAGCGTTCTATTTTTCGTTGGGGCAGGGAGGCGAGCCTTTTTCCGGAGCGAAACAATTGTTGGAAGGAGTTTCTCCCGGCTTTTTAGCGCAACTGTCCCGTAAAATAAACAAGCTGATGGAAGAAGTAAAATTTGCCGATGATGCTTTGATTAGTGCAGAAGTAGGTTTGTTTACGGTAATGGACAGCGTGCTGGATATTGAAGATTTTGTTCGACGGTTGGAAGCATTAGAAAAAGGGGCCCCGGCAACGCCGCCGTCTCCTCGCCGACCTGTTGTAACGAAAGAAACCCCGGCTGTTATTAAACCGACATTTAAGAATCTTCCGGAAAAGCAAAACATGGTTGCTCCCGAACCGCACACACAAAAAGAGATTGCTCCAACGCCGGACACAACACTTTCCAATCGACAAGTATGGGACAAAATGCTTAAACAATTTGAGAAAAGTCCCTTTGTGTATGATGTGATGTTAAACAGTACCGTTGAGTTCAAAGAAGAAAATTGGTGGACGTTGAGTTTTCCTGCGGGAAAAGAATTTTATCAAATTCCAGCTCAGAACAAATTAAAAGAATTGGCTGAGGCTGCTTCTAAAATTAGCGGTCGGACTATTAAAATAACGCTGGCAGATAATAAATTAAGCACGGCCGAAATACCCACCGTTTCGACTAAAAAAGGGACTAAAACCCGGAGCACGAAGGCATCCTCTTCGCAAGAAAAAATGATTATTTCGGAGGAAGAGCCTTTTGTGGAGGGAAATTTTGAAAAAGATATAACTGCTTCCCAAACGGTTGTTTCGTCAGCAGAGGCTCCGGAAGAAGTGCAGAAAATTTTAGAAATTTTCCCCGGGGAGTTGATGGGTTAATCTATGAAAAGTTTAGACCGTGTGGTGCGTGCTTTGCGACGTTTGCCGGGGGTTGGCCCACGGCAGGCCGAACGTTTTGCCTCTTATTTTTTGCATGCTTCACAAGGAGAATTGGAAGAATTTGTAAATGCCGTGTTAGACATGAAAACGGATATTAAACTGTGCCCGGTTTGCTTTTCTTATAGTGACAAAGACCTTTGTGATATTTGCAGTGACCAAGACCGTGACCATGGCCAAATTTGTGTAGTGGAAGACCCTCAAGATATTGAGGCCATTGAAAAAACAAAAGCTTACAAAGGGGTTTATCACGTGCTACATGGAGCCATTTCTCCCATGGACGGAAAGGGTGCCCAACAGGTAAAAGTGCGCGAATTGTTAGCCCGGATTCAATCTTCCCCAACCCCTATTTCTGAAGTAATTATTGCCACAGATCCTGACAATGAAGGAGAAACCACTGCTCTGTATTTGGCCGATTTGTTACGCGGATTGGTGGGGCAGGTTTCCCGTATTGGTTACGGGGTGCCGCTGGGGGGAGACCTGGACTATATGGATGAAATGACATTGGGTTATTCTCTCAAAGGGCGTACAAAAATCGGATGAATCCTTGCGTATACAAGCGGCCTCTTTTCTTGCTCCTGCTTTTACAAATAATTGCGATTAGTTTCTTTTATCATCCGCATCCTTCCTTTGATGATGTTTCTCATTTTATTTCCAAAACACCTGTTACAATTGAAGGGCGGGTGGATAGTTTTGCGGTACGGAAACAAAAGGAAGACAATGTTTTGGTTTCCGTCAGTAAACTCAACGGACAGCCTGCCAAAGGAAAATTATATTTACGAGTAGAGAAAGATATCCCGCAATGGAAAGACACCTTGCGTTTTAGCGGCGTTTTGAAAGAACCTTATGGTCTGGATATTGTCGGTAATTTTAATTGGCGCCGTTATTTGACTTACAAAAAAGTATTTGCAGAAATGCATGTACAAGAAATACAAGTGGTCAGGTCGGCTCCCTGGCCGTATCGAGCTATTCGTTCCTTAAGAAAATCCATCTTGGAAACCTTTGCTGACCATTTTTCAACTCCGTTACCTCAAATTGCCAGCGGTATTCTATTAGGAGAAAGAGGCGATTTGTCTCCGGAACTTTTTTCAGCTTTTCAAGATAGCGGAGCCATTCATTTACTGGTGGCTTCCGGGGGAAACGTAGGCTTTGTTACACTGTTAACATTGGCCTTTTGTGGTTTCTTTTCATTAAACAGGAGAAAATCTTTAATCATTGCTTTGGTGGTGGCCGGGATTTATACGCTTTTAGCCGGGGCAGATGCTCCGCTTGCTCGCGCCTACTTTATGACGGTTTGTGCAGTAACGGGTTATTTGTTGGGACGCAATAGCGGTGTATTTCAAGGGTTGGTAGTTTCTTGTTTTCTTATCTTATTGTTTCATCCCGCCGCATTGTTTGAGACGGGATTTCAAATGTCCTTTTTGGCTACATTTGCTATTGTGTTAGTTTTAAATATTTGGAAAATTCCAGCCCAATGGCCCTCTTGGTTGCGCTTTTTTGCACAGATTTTTTTGGCCACGTTGGCTACCCAATTGGTTCTGCTGCCTATTTTTGCAAATGTTTTTTATAAGGTCTCTTTGATAGGGATAGTGGCCAATATGTTCCTAGTTCCGCTAGCTTCTTGTTTGTTGGGGTTGAGTTTTGCGTACTATGTAGCCGAGCTGTTACGGATAGGGTTTTTGCTTTATTTTCCTCTTTTATGGGGATTAAAACTCTTTGCCTGGCTTGTTGAATTTTTTGCCTCTTTTTCTTTTTCTTCCATTATGATTACAGCCTGGAAACCACTTTCTCTTTGTGCGTACTATACAGGGCTGTTTTTACTATTTCATTTTCCGTTACGTTCCTTCTTTCGTCGGTGCTTTTGGCCGGGAATGGTAATTATAGGGTTATGTTTGGGCATAAGTTTCTTTTCGCCACAACCGGTTCGTCTTTATTTATTGCAGCAATGGAACAAACATAGCGTTCTTGTGCTGTTTCCTCACCAAACTTTTGTAGTGGGTACTGAATTGGATGCTTCTACCCTGCAAGCCTCTTTGTATCGATTGGGGCGCAGACGTCTCAACGGAGTGCTACATTTGTCAGATCGCCTACCGAAAACTTCCCTTGCTACCCTTATGCCGGTTGACCAAGAAATTACGCCCTTTTCTATAGGGAAATGGCCGGATGCTTCCTTCTTTTTTGATCCGGTTACCGTTACGCTTCGTTGGCCTTTGTATATTGATCGCGAAGGGGCTATCCATACGCAGAAAGGATACAGCGGATCGAAAGAAGATAGCGTTTCCTACTGTTTTGAAACTGCAACAAAAGATTTTTGTATAGGGGAACATGGGCGTTTTGTTCAGGTGGGTTCAAAGATAGTGTTTAGCGAAAGAAATAAAACCGTTTTATTAAAAATTTAGCTATAATGGAAAAGCTGTGGAGGAGTTATGGAAGAAAAAGAATTTAAACAACATCAATATTTTTTGCGTGAAGCAATTAAAGCGGCAGAAAAAGGAATGAAATCCGGCAAAGGAGGTCCGTTCGGCGCGGTAATTGTAAAAGAGGGTAAAATCATTGCACGCGGATGCAACCAGGTAACCTCTCAAAACGATCCCACCCGTCACGCAGAAGTAGATGCTATTCGCAAAGCATGCAAAAAACTCAAAAGTTTTGAATTAAAAGATTGTATTATTTATTCTTCTTGCGAACCTTGTCCCATGTGCTTAGGGGCGATTTATTGGGCGCGCCCCAAAGCTTTAATTTTTGCGGCGGACCGTTTCCGTGCGGCAAAATCGGGTTTTGATGATGAGTTTATTTATAAAGAAGTGCCTCTCCCTGTGGGAAAAAGGTCGCTCAAAACGTATTGTGTTGACGTAGATAATAAAAACGAACCGTTTGATCTTTGGGATGCTAAAGAAGATAAAACGGAATATTAATTCTCAAAAAGGACTGGATTGCCAGTCCTTTTCTTTTTTTGTATAATAAATATATCTAAATTTTATTTTTAGGCAAGAGTTAAACAAAATGGTAGCCAAAAATACAGCAGTTTTAATTCTCGCGGCCGGTAAAGGCACGCGAATGAAATCTTCTCTACCCAAGCCGCTTCATGCGGTGTGCGGGTATCCCCTTATAACTTATATTTTAAGAGCAGCCCAGTCGCTAAATCCGGCTGCTATTGGTGTTGTAATTGGCCATGGAGCCGAACAGGTAAAAGAGATAGTAACTGAAAATTTGTCCGCTTGGGGTATCACTACTCCGGTGGATTTTTTTGTACAGACCGATTTGTCCGGTTCTGCTTCAGCCGTAAAAGCCGCTTTGCCTTTTTTGCAAAAACACCAAACGGTTATGGTTCTAAACGGAGATACCCCGTTGTTGAAAACCGAAACGCTGCGAAAGATGATAGAACAATTTCAAGAACAAGCAGCCGGTGCGTTAGTATTAGGAGTAAAAGTGCCAGATCCGTTTGGTTATGGGCGTATCGTACGGGATACGAAAGGCCAATTTGAAAAGATTGTGGAACAGTCAGACGCAGATGACGCTACTCAAAAGATAAATGAAATTAACAGTGGAATGTATGTGTTTGATAGTGCTGCTTTGCAAAAAGCTCTTTCGCAGCTTACACCGCAAGGCCCCAAACATGAGTTTTATTTAACCGATACATTGTCTATCATCAAGAAATCCGGTCAGCCTGCTGTAGTTTTTACCAGCGCAGATTTTAAACAAGCTTTAGGGATCAATTCTCGTGCACAGTTAGCGGAAGCAACGCAAGTTATGCGTGCCCGCATTAATCAATTTTACATGGAAAATGGCGTTACGCTGATTAACCCACAAGATACTTATATTGATGCAGGGGTTCAAATAGGGGAAGACACCGTAATAGCTTCCGGATGTTACCTGTTGGGCAACACCAAAATCGGAAGCAATTGCACCCTGGAAAGTAACGTATATGTCCAAAATTCCAAAATTGCAAACAATGTAGTGCTCAAACAGGGAACCTATATCGAAGAATCAGAAGTAGCGGAAGAATGTCAGTTGGGGCCGTATGCACACTTAAGGCCTAAATCTACTTTGTGCAAAGCAGCAAAAGTAGGTAATTTTTCCGAAATTAAAAAATCCGTCATTGGCGAGGGTTCCAAAGTTAATCATCTTAGCTACATTGGGGATACGCAAATGGGAGCCGGTGTGAATGTAGGGGCCGGTACCATTACCTGTAATTATGACGGGGTAAACAAACACCAGACGATTATTGAAGATCATGTGTTTGTGGGGTCTAATGTCAATTTTGTAGCACCGGTTACGGTGCACGAATATGCAAAAATCGGCGCAGGGTCCACGGTCACCAAAGAAGTGGCCGCAAATGGCTTAGCTATTGCCCGTTCGCGCCAGGTTGTACTAGAAAATAAAGGTGCCAAAAAATGACTAAAAGCGTAAATGGCGATTTGCGGATTTTTACCGGCAATGCAAACCCTGCATTGGCGCAATTAATTTGCAACCATTTAAATACAGACCTTGGCAAATTACATGTAGACCGTTTTGCCGATGGTGAAATAGATGTGCAATTGTTGGAGAGTGTCCGTGCTCATGATTGTTACATTATTCAACCGACTTGTCCGCCTGTAAATGAAAATTTAATGGAGCTGCTGATAATGATTGATACGTTTAAGCGTGCCAGTGCCGGTAAAATTACGGCAGTAGTTCCTTACTTTGGTTATGCACGTGCGGACCGAAAATCATCTCCGCGGGTGCCGATTACGGCCAAACTGGCTTCTAATTTGATTACCAAAGCTGGAGCAGAACGTATTATGACGTTGGATTTGCATGCCGGTCAGATCCAGGGATTTTTTGATATTCCGGTAGATCACTTACGTGCCCGCAAAGTGTTTTTGGATTATTTTGCTGATTTTGACCGCAATAACTTGGTAGTAGTTTCCCCCGACGTAGGTGGGGTGGAACGTGCCCGCAAATTTGCCGCACGAATGGATGCCGGGTTGGTCATTATTGATAAACGTCGTCCCAAACCCAATGAAGCGGTTGTTTATAACGTTATCGGGGATGTGGCCGGTAAAACTGCGATTATCTTTGACGATATTGTGGATACAGCGGGAACACTTACCACTGTAGCCCAAACGATTAAAGAACGCGGTGCAAAAGAAATTTATGCGGCCAGTACACACGGTTTGCTCTCACGCAATGCTGTGGAAAGAATTAATAATTCGGCCATTAAAAAACTGGTTATTACCGATTCTTTGCCCGTACGTAATTTAGGCCCTAAAGTAGAAACGCTATCCGTTTCCTACTTGCTGGCAGATGCCATTAGCCGTAACCATAATGGTCAATCTCTCAGCGATATTAACATGTAAGATTTTTAAACTTGGAGGATAAAAAGATGGAAAAAGTAAGTATTGCTGCTACTGCCCGCGAGGGTATTGGCGTAAAAGGCGCTCTTTCTAAAATCAGAGCGGAAAAAAACATTCCTGCCGTTCTCTACGGCGGACACAAAGACCCTGTTAGCGTAACCGTTAGCGTAAAAGATTTGGACAAAATCGTAAAAGCCGGTAAAAATACGTTAGTAGAAGTGACCTTAAACGGCACAGCCGAACTTGCACTTGTAAAAGAAGTACAGTATCACCCTGTAACGGACTTGCCTATTCACGCTGATTTTCAACGTGTATCTATGAACGATAAAATGGACGTTGTTGTACCGGTCCGCTTGGAAGGTACCTGTGCCGATATCGCTCAATATGGTGCTATTATTGAACACATTATGCGCGAAATTGAAGTGCGCGCTTTGGTAAGTGCCATCCCGCACGAAATTGTAGTAGATATTACCCCCATGACAATTAACAAAGGTATCTTGGCGGGCGATATTAAATTGCCTAAAGGTGTGGAACTCATGACCGATCCTCAAGCGCCGGTTGTTCACTTGGCTATCCCGAAAGAAGAAGAAGCTGCCCCGGCCCCGGCTGCCGCTGCTGATGCAACTGCTGCCCAACCGGAAAGCTCTTCCACAAAAGGGAAGAAAGATGAAGAAGGCAACCTTACCAAAGGTGCCGACGCCGCAAAGAAATAACCTATGGCATATCTCTTGGTGGGGCTGGGAAATCCCGGTGCTGAGTACGAACGTACACGCCACAACGCAGGTTTTCGGGTGGTGGATGCGGCCGGACAAAAATGGGGCGCCGATTGGAAAGACTGGCAAAAACTGGGAGTATATGCAAAAGTGTCCGTTTGCGGACAAGAGGTTTTTTTACTAAAACCTTTTACGTATATGAATGAATCGGGTCGGGCTGTTTCCAGCCTGGCCCGGTTTTATAAAATCCCGTCTCAAAATTGTTTTATTTGCTTTGATGATGTGTCTTTGGAAGTAGGCAAAATCCGCTTGCGTCGCAATGGTTCCGCAGGGGGCCAGAAAGGTATGAAAAGCGTGATTGAGCAACTGGGCACCCAAGATTTGCCCCGCCTGCGTTTGGGCATTGGGCCTAAACCGGAAAAGTTTGACCTTGTAAATTTTGTGTTGGGTCGTTTTTCCGGCGAGGAAGAAAAAACGCTAACCTCCACTCTTCCCCGCGCTGTAGATGCGCTGGAATGCTACCTTACCCATGGCATCGAGAAAGCCATGAATCAGTTTAATTAGTTTTCGTTTGTAACTCTTTAAGGAGTTCGTACACGCGTTGAAAATCCGGAATATCGGTTATTTCGGTATTTTTTTGTTGCGTGTTTGTCTTTCTGAAATTTTTTGCCGGTATCGATATAGGTAAAGGCGAGATAGATGTATCTTGCGTTTGAGATAATACAATGTCTCCCACTCCTAACCATTGATCAATCATTCCGCGGTGAATAGCTATTGTTCGTACTTCTTTGATAGGAAGAGTATGAAATGTTTGTGCAAAAATTCCGCCTGACGTATAGACACATTTATCGGTGAGGATAAATTCTGTGTGGCGGTGGCGGCGAAATGAAAATACAATGCCGCCTAGATAAATCCAAACCGGCATCAAGTGGAGCGCAAAAAAACCACACATAGCCACTATACCCACCGTCGGGAAAGTGGCATGTTTATCAGACATCAAAAGAGAGCTGACAAAAAATGCATCAAACAATGCCCAAACAAGAGCGAAAGGTAATAAGGGATTAAAAATAGTTTCTAAAATAAAACATTTGAAATTAGGTTTACCGGACCATAAGATGTTTTCATCACTACTGATCATGCTGTATAAAACGGAAGGATAGTAGTTTGTTTTTTCCGTCGGAATCATAATAAAAGCTCTCTCATATGCATTTGTAATTTAAGAATAGTGTACAAAAAAGCACATAAAAAAGGAACCCAGGCTCTACTAGGAGCATACGCTTTAAACGCGTCTCAATGGGTTCCTATACCCATACTATAATGATATTTGTAAAAATTTCAAGGCCTAATTTTAAAAATTTTGCTTTCTTCTAAAATTTTGTTATAATAAATATATAATTTGAGTCGTTGTTATCGGTGCGGTGGCCAAGTGGTAAGGCGAGAGTCTGCAAAACTCTTATTCGTGGGTTCGATTCCCACCCGCACCTTTTTCGCTTCTATTTTAGCTAATTCCTAGCTAATAATTACAGAATCGCATGCATTTTTACAGTGTGTAGCAAAAGAGTGCTCCCCTCTTTTATTGCGCAAGAAAAAAGGAAAAGGAATCTGCGTCAATTTTAAGAGAAATCTTGCATATTTTGGTTCAATTTGATATAATAATTTTGTAGAGGACCCCTACGGGGGTCGTTTTTATCGGTATTTAGGGTACAACAGAGAGAGAAAAATCTTTCGTGTTCCGTGAATTTTTTGTATAATAATTAAGTACCGTCTTGCGGGCGTGGTTCAATGGTAGAACACTAGCCTTCCAAGCTTGTGACGTGGGTTCGATTCCCATCGCCCGCTCGACGTTTTTGGCAATTTTTTGCTGGGGTAGCTCAGTCGGTAGAGCATTTCCATGGTAAGGAAAAGGTCGTGGGTTCGATTCCCACTCCCAGCTAAAATTTTGTAGTACCGCCTAATTTTCGGGCGGAAAAATGCTGGGGTAGCTCAGTCGGTAGAGCATTTCCATGGTAAGGAAAAGGTCGTGGGTTCGATTCCCACTCCCAGCTGTTTTGAACTAAACAAAGTAGTACATTAACTTAAGGAGAACTGAACAAATGGCAAAAGAGAAATTTAGCCGCAGCAAACCGCACGTTAACGTAGGTACGATTGGTCACGTAGACCACGGTAAGACCACGTTAACCACCGCTATTACCAAAGTATTAGCTAAAGAAGGCAAAGCCAAAGCTATGGCTTATACGGATATCGCCAAAGGCGGCGTGGTACGTGATGCTTCTAAAATCGTAACCGTAGCCGTATCTCACGTAGAATACGAATCCGACAAACGCCACTATGCACACATTGACTGCCCCGGCCACGCTGACTACATTAAAAACATGATTACCGGTGCTGCCCAAATGGACGGCGCTATCTTGGTAGTTTCCGCCGAAGACGGTCCGATGCCGCAAACCCGCGAACACGTGCTTTTAGCTAAACAGGTAAACGTTCCGCGGCTCGTAGTATTCCTCAACAAAGCTGACTTAGTCGACGATAAAGACATGTTAGACCTCGTTGAAGAAGACGTTCGCGAACTTTTGGGCAAATATGATTTTGATCGTGACAACACCCCGATCATCCGCGGTTCCGCTTTGAAAGCCATCGAAGGCGACCAAGGCGAACTCGGTGAACCCAGCATCCACCGCTTGATAGACGCTTTGGATTCTTGGATCCCTGAACCGAAACGCGAAACCGATAAACCGTTCTTGATGGCTGTAGAAGACGTATTCTCTATTACCGGCCGTGGTACGGTAGCCACCGGTAGAATTGAACGCGGTAAGGTGCACGTAGGTGACAACTTGGAAATCATCGGTTTCCGCGACACCTTGACCACCGTAGCCACCGGTATCGAAATGTTCCGCAAACTTTTGGACGAAGGTATTGCCGGCGATAACGTAGGTATTTTGCTCCGCGGTATCGACAAGAACCAAGTAGAACGCGGTCAAGTATTGGCTGCTCCGAAATCGGTTACTCCGCACAAACATTTCACCGGTCAAGTATATATCTTGAAAAAAGAAGAAGGCGGCCGCCATACTCCGTTAACGCCTGGTTATAAACCGCAATTTTACTTGCGCACGACCGACGTAACTGGCGAATTGTCTTTCAAACAAGACATGATTATGCCTGGTGATAACGCCGAAATCGAAGTAAAACTTATTACCCCGGTAGCCATGGAAGAAGGCTTGCGCTTCGCTATCCGCGAAGGTGGCCACACTGTAGGCGCTGGTGTAGTAACCAAAATTATTGAGTAATAAATCGTTGTAAAATTGTTTAGTTCTCTGTCGCGTGGGGGCGTAATGCCCCCACGTAGAGAACAAACGCAGATTGGGACTTTCCCATTATTCAAGGAAATAAAAGATGGCAACTGAAAGAATGACAATCGCGCTGATTTGCACCGAATGCAAAAACAAAAACTATTATAAAGTGCGCGGTAAAAAGAAAGAATATAAGTTGGAACTCAAAAAATTCTGCAAAGCCTGCGGAAAGAGTACCACCCATAAAGAAGGAAAGGCTTCATAAAATTTTTGTGGGAGCGTCGGTTAACTGGTAAACCACCGGTCTCCAAAACCGGGACTGAAGGTTCGAGTCCTTCCGCTCCTGCCAGGTTTTGAACCAAGGAATAGTAAAATTCTATGAATAAAGCAATCCAATTTCTTAAGGAATCGGTAAGCGAACTTAAAAAATCCACTTGGCTCACCAAGCAAGAGGTAATGCAATCTACCTTTTTGGTTATTATCGTGGTAGCGTTGGTTGCCTTGTATGTGGGATTGATTGATTTCGGTTTAACCCAGGTGCTTGGCTTGGTGGTAGGGGGCGCAAATGTCTAGTGTAGAAACGGCTTGGTACGTCGTGCACACGCAAACCGGGCACGAAGAAAAAGTTAGAAAGCGTATTTTATTAGACGTGGAAACCCATAATTTTGGGGATCGCATTTTTCAAGCCCTTGTGCCTACCGAAAAAGTGCTGGAAGTTAAACAAAATAAAGAAATCTCTCACCAGCGCAAATTTTTCCCTGGTTATGTGCTCGTCCAGATGAACTTAACGAGCGAAGCTTACTGGTTTATCCGCAATATCACCGGTGTCACGGGATTTTTGGGAGATCCGAACCCCGTTCCATTGCCGGAAGAAGAAATTGCAGATATTTTAGAAAGAGTAAACGATAATTCGGGCAAACCGAAATATGTAGTTGAATTTAAACGGGGCGAAAGTGTCCGGATAACCGAAGGTCCGTTTAAACACTTTATCGGAACCGTAGAAGAAGTAAACGAACAGAAAAATAAATTAAAAGTAATGGTAACGGTTTTTGACCGTGCCACCCCTGTAGAAGTAGATTTCTTGCAGGTGGAAAAAAATTAGTTTTACCGCAGTAAAGCAGTAAAAATTATGGAGTAACAAAAAATGGCAAAAGAGAAAAAAATTAAAGGTTACATCAAATTGCAGATTCCGGCTGGTTCTGCCAACCCGGCACCGCCAGTAGGTCCCGCTTTGGGGCAACATGGTGTAAACATCATGGAATTCTGCAAACAATTCAACGCCAA
>JAEELM010000005.1 GCA_016282685.1 Elusimicrobiaceae bacterium
CTCGTACAATAAATAAGGTAAGAAAGTCGATAGAATTAAACCCTAAATGAAACACGGAGAAAAAATGAAGAAACAATTAACACTTTTAGTAACGCTCCTTTTACCGGTCGTTACTTTCGCTCAGGGCAAACTTATCCGAACCGGAGCAGAACTTGCAGACAAAACATGCACTACGGGAATTACCGATGCAATGATTCCTTCTACCTTGGAAATTTTTCCTAATTTATCTACAACCAGTCAACTGGCTAAACTTTTTCCCGCGGTTTCCACACCTACTACTTATGGGATTTCTCTGGGAATAAACAAATATATGGAAACACCTGCTCCTGCGTTGAGTACGTGCGTTCCTCTTCATACAACAACAATTCCTGCTGCATCTCCTCGTTTTCGCCAAGTTTACAATGCAGCAAGCCGTGTCTATCGGTTCGCAGATCAAGCTTTTGAAAATGTGAAATATGACCAGGACGTAAAACGCTTGCTTCTGGAAACCCTTCCTGATGTCGTTTTCCCCGGAAAATATGCCCAAACCGCTTTACGCCCACAACACATACGTTTTGCGGAAGCCTATTATAAGTATCTTTTGGAAAAAGAAAATCCTTACGCATACAATTGGGCTGAGGAACGTGAAGAACTAAATATCGGCGAAACATTATCCGCTATGTTGGGATTAAGTTTTGTAGGTACCAAAGATGTAGGCACCACTATTTTGAACGCAGCAAAGAAAGCCCCTCGCGACAGAGAAGCAATCGTTGATTATGTGGCGATCCGTGCTTTGCTTAATGCCCGTGAATACCAAGCATTAGAGGATTTGATGGCCTACCGCGGCGAAGAACAAGGATGGTTGGTCCGGCCTTCAAAAATTGCCCCAGCCCCTAATGAAAACAAAGTAGGCGTCATCGACGTAGAGTTGGCAGAGAAGTGGTCTGATTTACCAATCTTTCAGGAATTGGAATGGTTTAGCCGTATAAGTCGGGAACCATTACCCATTACCTTCCCGGAAGGCATCCGTACAAATATAGAAGAAAGTTGGAGAGATGATATCGGGATTAAAGAAACCCTGGAAAAAGATAACTCCAATCTTTCTGAAATACTCAATACATCCAATTCTCTCTTACAAGCCATAGGAGAAGAACTCCCGTTGGATGACTATATGTACCGGATCCTTGGTTTTAAGAAATAATAAATTGGAATAGCATATGAATAAAACGTGGATTGCTCCTCTTATCTGTGTCTTGCCAGTCTTTGCTTTTGGGCAAAACCATTTAGCTAAGATAACCGAAGCGACCTTGATAGAAGGAGGGGAAACTACTTTAAAAGGTGCAGCTGTTTCCTCTGCTCTTGGGGAAGGGATCCGAATGGGCGTTCTTCAACCTGTAGCTCCTATAGCGCCCCAAGTCGACCTTACCAGAGAGGTTAGTGCCGTTGCTCTCAAATCCGCTAGCGTACAACCTCCGTTACCGCCTCTGGCACAACGCATTTCATATGCTGTTTCTACGGCCAAAATAGCCAATCACATCCTTTTCAATACGCGCAAACCTACTCAGTTTGCTTATGCAATGGACGCCTATCCGGCCAAGATAATGGAAAAAGCACAACAAACCGCCCGCGAAGGGGCCGTTTTACCTACTCCGCTTACCATGGATGAAGTGAACATCCTTTTAGTGGCAGATACGGAAGGCAAATTCTTTGACCCTGATTATATGCGCCATGACGGCCTTGTGATTACTTCTTTCCGTCAACCCATACACATCAATGTAAATCCGGGTTCCTTTATGCGTACAGCGAATAAGAAGGAGGTTTGGAAAATAGAGGAAGAACAATTTCAGCGGTTACAACAAACCTTAAAAGCAAACTGGACCCCACAAGCAATTGATTTGCTTAAGCAACGCGCTGATATTTTTCATTATACCCGAAGCAAAAGTTATCTTACATATGATGAGTTTCGCGCACTTATCGCCGCCGGAGATACGGATTTTTTCTCAGACCCTTTCCTGGCCTTATTACGAAGAGAAAGATGGGATGATTCCGTGGGGGTATTCCTGCAGTTGAAGAAAAATATAGTTGTATCATCTAATTTTTCGCTTTATGCGCTCCCAGCTAATTCTTACGTTTGCATTTTGAATCAGCCCTACGGAGACCTTAGAGGGGCTCAATTTGTGTTTGATGCCGGAGAAAACATACGGCCCTTTACACCGGAAATGACCAAACGGCTCCGAGAAAAAGTTTTTCCCGTTTTACCCGACAGCCAAGTGAAGTTAAATTTCCTTTCCGAAATTCACTGATAAAATTTATGAAGAATTTCCTTACCTCTTTATTACTTCTACTATGTCCGGCCTTTATCTTTGGACAGAAAAGTTTAGTACAAGCAGCTGAAAAAGCACTTGAAAGGTCATCAGTGGAAAAGACCGTAACAGAAGAAACAGCTCCCCTTGTTTTGTCCGTTTCCAGCTCTTCGTTAAAAGTGCCTCAAACGTCACAAATTGTTCAAATTCCTTCTGTTTTACCCTCTGGGAAAGTATCTTCGAATATTTTACCTCAAAGACCCCTTATGCAACGGCCTATTTCAACCCCCGTGCAAAGCAGTTCGCAGTTCACTGTCCTTTCCATAAAAAGATTCTTCCAAAAAGTTGTATTACCATCTGCTGATCCTCTATTTGAAGAAAAAAACAGATTGCGCAGTAGTCTTTTCGATGTTTATCTTATAAAACTCCCTAATTATTTTTTTGGTATTCCCTTTACCATTCGTGAAGAACAGATAGAAGAAGCGGACAAGTTTTACAAAAAACTTTTAACGGACAGGAATATATACGGAACGTTTGAAGAGCCTGAAAACCCAAATGACTGGTATGATCTTCGAAACGCTTCCCTCATCAAATGCGCAGAAGTAATGTGGGCATTTACAGGTTTAAGCCTGTTAGGCACACCTCAAGCCGGAGATACCATTGTAGATGCGGCTCTGCTCGCTCCTAAACGCTATCAACTGCTTACAGATTATGTAGCCACTCATGCGTTGCTTTTGTTGGAGGATTGGCCCGCTTTACAACGTTTCATCAACGTGCGTTCGGCGGCCGGATACGGTGCGTTTGTGGAACTGCGTGAATATTTATCTACCGTTCCGGATCACCCCATTTATTTTCCCAAAAAACTAACCAATGAAGATTCTTGGACAGGTCAGTACCATTATCCTACTTTTCAGCAACAGTTAAATTATCTGCAAAAAAATGCCTCAAGAATTTCACCCCCCTTATACTCCATAATGGGAATGGATTTTTGGAGAATCGTTGCCTTTGCAAACTATATGCATGGAGAAAAACCGGCCTACTACCCTTTAGCGAATGAAGATCTAATGGATAATACAAGAAATGCTACTAATTCCAATTTTTGGATACCGGCACAATTTATAGAAAAAACCGATAACACTTTCCTTAAGTGTATTTCCTATAAGGAAGGAATTACGGCCAATATGGCTTGCCTCCGGAAGAAATTACACCGTCCTATCGTCATTCCGCGCAAGGATACATCCACGAAAATCTCAGAAAATCAGGAGGAAGAAGATTTTGAAAATTAATCGATAAATTGATTTATCAAAGACCACTTGTAGTTTTGCAGGAATATTTCTATAATAAAGGCAGAATTTGTCGTAAACAAATTTTTACTATTATTAAGGAACTTAACCATGAAAAAACTAATGATTCTATCTTCCTTTTTTGTTTCTTCTACTTTTGTCTTTGCTCAAACACTCCCCAACTCAATTGCCAAATCTTTTATCAGAACTACAGAAGGAAAATTATTTTATAGCGAAACATTTTCAGATGCACTAGCAAACATAGCCACTCGATCCACTTTTTTATCTTTATCTCCTGCCAAAACAACGCTACGTCCTGTCGGTAATCAAGTTCCCAATGTTATTCCGTTTTCTCTCCCAGATTTGCAACGCAATATTGCCCAAGCCACCGTACTGCGTTCTTCCCAATTTCTCCCGGCGACGCAATTAAGATCTTTGCTAGCTCCCAAAACGGTATTTGAACTTCGTCCAACAGTGCCGGATCTTAATCAAATTGCACAGCACACTTCTCCTTCGCAAACATTTTTAAATGGTAAAAAAGAATTGCTCCTTTTATTTGCACAAGACAAGACCTTCGAATTTTTTGAACCTTTCACCTCTCACGGAAAAACAATCTACACATTTCTAAAAAAAGATATTGACGTTGCCGATCCGGTCACCAATGAATTTTACACCATTGTCGCCAAAACACCTTTACAGTTTTCACAACAAGATTTTCAGCAAGCTCAAATTCTTTGGCGCAGCTTAACCCAAGTAGAATCTGATTTTCTGCTTCGACGTTTACGCCAAGCGGCACACACTTCTAACGGGGTTCGTTCTTTTCTGTTTCCGGAAGAATTTACTGTTATGGTTGAATCTTCTTTGCAAGAAGCTTCGCCGTTTTTCGGTGACAAAGTAACAGGTAAAATTATTGGCACTTCCACTCACATCTTCTTTACCCCTGTAAAACAAGATTTATTTGTTTTAACACCTGAAAAATTAGTTCAAATTAAAGCCGGCTCTTTTGTAAACTTGCCCCGCTTGCGCTTGGGCCAACTGGAGCAATCACTTACCCCGGCCGCCAACGTTGAATTAATTCAACCTTAACTTTTTCTTTTCTTTTACGCCCCTTGTAACCCAAGGGGCTTTTTTCTTCCTTAGAGACCAAATCACACACAGTAAATTAGGTCAAAAGGCCCACAAACGTCTAGGTCTTTTTTGGGGAGTAATTTAGGTCTAATGGCCCTTTTTTTTAAACTATCTTTCATTACAATGTGGAAGAAGGGAAAAAAAGACTAGATAAGGAGAAATCAAATGAAGAAATTATTATTACTTGCTCTGACATGTACAATTCCCAGTTTTATGTTTGGGCAAACAGGAATTGTACAAGCTGCCACAGAGGCCGTAGAAGAGGCTTCTACTCGATCTACTATCGCCAATGCAATGTCAGCCGGAACTAGAGCAATATCTGAAACAGCAACTATTCCATTAGGAACCGCTGTCAACATGCCAACCGGCACACCCGTTCTTGATGGCATGAGAATAGGAACCTTGGCTTATACAAATGACACCCCTATTGTTGTTCCTCCTGCTCCCTTTACACTCACGGGAAACCAGGTAGGGCAGATATATCACGCTTTACAAAGAACTGGAGAGATTATTCGACTTAATACTGTGGATCTTAAAAAACACAGAAAGGCTACAGAGCAATTTAGGAAGATAATATACCAATTCTCTTTACCTGGAGTACGCAAAGCCTTTTATTTGTACTCTATTGTTGATGACAACTTCTATGGGAAAATTGCCTTGGGTCGTAAACAAAAAAATACACTCAATGAGTTTTATGAATATTTTTTAAAACGTGAGGACGCCTTTTACGGTAGGGGAGAGTTTGAAAAATCATTGGCTGCCGTTACAGGTACAGCCTATACAGGTGATGAATCTACAGACAAAGCGTTGGTTTTGTTTGCGATGAACGCCCCCGAGCAATATACTTTTTTAACAGATTTCGTAGTCATTCCTATTTTGAGAATGCACGAACAAAACTTGATGGTAAAGCATTTAGCCGATTTCCGCAAGTCGCGAGAAAAATGGGAAGAAGGTAAAACAGGGGCTACGTTTCCACTTTATCAAACTTTACAAAAATTTGATAAGGATTTTTATGATATCTTGCCCTCCAATATCAGTTCTCTTCCGATTCAACCTATGGATTTAACACAAAAATCAGCGGATGAATTTACAACCGAATTAGTCACTGGAATCTCACCAATAGGACAAAACAACGAAGTCCTAAAGAGAATGGCAGATTCTTTGAATGATTGCGATGGAATATTTACCAAATGGGAATCGAATTATCTCAAGTACTTCTTTGAAAAAAAGACAGGTAAAAAGTAATAAATTCTTTTCGTCTATGTTTGTCTACTTATCCCGCCCCTTGTAACCCAAGGGGCGTTTTTGTGTTAAAAATTGTTCCAATTTTCTATCTCTTATCACATTAATCTGGGTCCAACGGTCCCTTAAGAGCTAGGCCCTTTTTTTTACAAAATTAGGTCCAAAGACCCTGGCTCTGCGTCACTAAATTTTCAATAATAAAAGTGTAGAGCAAACGTAAAAGAGGAGAGAAATAATGAACAAGAAAATGATTTTACTTGCCTTGGTATGTACGGTACCAACCTTTATGTTCGGGCAAGTTACAAAATATGAAAAAGGTTTAGAAACAGCCGGAAAAGCTGCGACAAAAACCGGAGCGGTCATAACCGAAGGCATTACCGTAGGAACAACAAAAACTTTGACAGATGCCGCCATCAACACCACCCCCATTGAAGCCGCAACCGCCAATGGACCCATATATACGGGGATGAATGTAGGAACCAATGCTTACATGCAATCTTCCGCCATCCCCTCAACACCGATGGATTGGAGCAAAATTCGGGAAAATATAACCCGTGCAGCTCGAGTAGCTACCACATTTGTTCGCAACAACACGATAGATTTGGCAGAACGATTGGAAGGCAATAGCACTGTTAGGAACAACCGCCCTGGAATCAATCTTTATACGAATCTCATTCCTTGTAGATATTATCGTGGAGTACTTAAATTAAGTCCCAGACAACAAAAAGTTGCCAACAAATTCTATATGGATTTTTTGAAGCGCGAAAACGCTTTTTCCGACAATAACTTTGACGGCTTTTCATCTACATTGGGGGCCATTACTGGTTTAGCTTATACAGGTAATGAAATTACAGATCGCGCATTAGTAGATTTTGCTAAAAAATCTCCGCAAGAATACACTTTTGCAGTAGACTTTGTGGCTATCCCCGTTTTAAGACTTCACGGTCAAACATCAATGATAAAGGAGTTAGCTAATTATCGTAGCACACAAGAAAATTGGTTGGAAGGTAACCGGGGAGAAACATTTATTCTTTATTTAAACTTATACAAGAATGCATCTCTCAATATTCTTCCTGAAGATGTTAAAATCCTTTTTGACAATCTCTCTGAAGAAGGTTTGAATAGAGTAAATTTGGAACAAAAAGGCCCTCAAAATTTTCTTCGTACGAGATCTTCAGGTTATGTCTTAGGATCAATGCAACTTTACCTGCGCGGATATGAGGGATATTTGCATGGATGGAACGATCTCTATAAAGAACTCTTTTTTACAGAAACATCGCAAATAACTGTTTTACCTCGCTAAAGCGAAAATTAGATTAAATAGGGGGAAATTAAATGAAGAAATTATTATTACTTGCTCTGACATGTACAATCCCTAGTTTTATGTTCGGGCAAGTTCCCTCCACCCTGGAGAAAGGCTTACAGGCAGGGGGAAAAGCCGCCGGGAATGTGGCCTCAGCCGCAACAGATACTCTTGTCGGTAAAGGTGTAAGTACCGTGCAAGCCGCTCCGGATTTAACAACTGCCGTCACGACCGCAACAGACATGCCTCTTTCTACCGGAATGAGAGTGGGCACTTTAGGGACCACGGGTCTTGCAGACGTTTCTATTCCTACTATTCCCGCTGTTCCTTCCCATGTGAAAGTTACGTCCTCAAAGTTGCTTACCAATATAGGTGACAAAATACGTCGTTACCGAAATTTGCACCCCGTGACCGGACTAACACTTGGCCCCACCCCGGGTTTCCAACTCAAAAGAATTAATGCTTATAGAGAAAAAATTACCGACGAAGAAATTGATTCATGGAAAAAGCAGGGAATCCCTGATCAACAACTTTATGGAAGAAATCTGGTTATAGCAACCTTCGCAGAACGTTTCCTATTAAGCGCCGAACGGAAAGCGGAGGCAAATGAATTCTTTGTGAACTTTTTGAACCGTGAAAATGCATTTTCCGATTTTGAAAATTTTGTAGATTCGTTAACCGCCGTTACCGGTTTATTTTATACGGGCGATGAATCTACGGCTACTGCATTGGTCCAATTTGCCTTGCGTGCACCCGAACAATACACTTATCTCACTGATTTTGTGGTAATACCTGTGCTTAGGATGAAAGGACAATATAGTAAAATTAAAGAATTGGCTACACATCGCAGCTATCAAGAAAAATGGGCAGAAGGCAACAAAGGACCGACCTATCCTCTCTATCGGTTTCTCATTGATGATATTGATTCCAATTCTTTGCTGTCTGATCATTCGTGGAGAGATTTGATCCCTTTAAAACCCCATTCTGCCATTCTTCCGGGAGAAATTAAACCCTTTTCCTCAACAGAGGAGTTTACAAAGTTTAGAACTGGTAACCCCGTTTTAAGGGAAATGGGTGAATTTGCCGGTAACCCATACGGATGGACTACTTCATACGCTAATTTCTTCCACTCCGTAAATCATTAAAAGAATCTTCTCCTCTTTATCCCGCCCCCTAGGGGCGGGATTTTTATAGCCAGATACGCGTTCCATCTTTCTGCACGCGATCAAGTCAAATATTATAAAATAGTTATATATGAGTTTTTCCACCATTTGCGCTGTTGCCACCGGCACTTCAAACGGGGCAGTCAGCATTATTCGGTTATCGGGCGCGCGTGCGCGTACGATTGCTTCGTCGGTTAGCCGAAAAGAAAACTGGACCCCGCGTCGGCAGGTTTTTTGCACACTCTACGACGGAGAAACCGTACTCGATAAGGCCTTGGTTACTTATTTTCAGGCTCCGAACTCTTTTACCGGAGAAGATGTGGTGGAATTTGCCGTTCACGGCTCTCCTTATATCAAAGGGAGATTACTGGAAATCTTATGCGAGTTAGGCGCCGTTCCTGCCCAGAGAGGGGAATTTTCTCAACGGGCCTTTTTA
>JAEELM010000040.1 GCA_016282685.1 Elusimicrobiaceae bacterium
AGATGTATCCACGAATAATTGCCCATTGAGCAGACTAACATGCGTATTGTCCGAGAAGGCCAAGAAAGTAATCTTTTCTTTTTGTGAGAGAAGCGTTTCTCGAAAAGTTTGGAATGCTTTAGCATGGGGAACTCGAATTAAAAATACATGCGGATGTGCCGCTTGCTGCATGACAAAATTATTTTTCATGGGAATGGAAAAAGCCCCTATCTTTAATTTTGATTTTAATCGGGGTTCCATCATGGCTTCTATACATGTTCCCCCAGCCAATAGCCAATTTTCATCCAAACTGTAGGCTTTACAAGTAACAGAGGTAAACCATTGCGAAGATAAATCATTTTCGTCCAAGTTCAATACCGGAATCTGAACCGTGAAAGCAGGTTCCGGCGTTTGAGAGGTACCAAGTATGTCTTCGTGATTAACAATAGAGGATAAACGTTCTGACAGAGAAGGGAAAGGCGCCGCTTGTAACGGCGATAAAGCTATTAATAGAATAAAGAATGAAGGCAATAGTGAGTGCATATTTATCATCCCTTTCTCGACACAACTCTTATTAGAATAACTTATTTTTATCAAAATTTGTAGTAGTAAAAAGGACCTATTTTTTAGGGGACCAAAGGTCCTATATTTTTCTAGGCCCTTACTGGCTCCGAAGGGACAAATAAAGCTTTCAAAAAGAAGAACCTCGCTCTTTGGGTTAGAAATCGCGAGGCTCTTTCATATTTGTCAGTATGTACTGATGTTTTTATTGTGTAATCTACACAATCATTTTACATCATACCACCCATGCCTCCCATACCGGGCATTCCTGCAGGAGCATGAGCATGTTCTTTTTCTGGAGCGTCGGCTACCAAGGTTTCGGTAAGTAATACGGTGCCCGTTATAGAAGCAGCATTTTCAAGAGCGGTACGGACAACTTTTGCCGGATCCACAACCCCTGCTTTTAGAAGGTCACAATATTCGTTCTTATCCGCATCGTATCCATCAGCAGTACCTTTCATGGAAAGCACTTTATCTACCACTACTGCGCCGTCTAAACCAGCGTTTATAGCAATTTGTTTTAACGGGGCTATAAGGGATTTACGCACAATATTGATACCGGTGCGAATATCTTCATTTTCTTCCTTAATATTTTCTAATGCTTTTTGGCAGCGGGCTAGTGCCACTCCACCGCCAGGGACAAGTCCTTCTTCCACCCCGGCTTTCGTAGCATTTTTGGCATCTTCTACCTTGGCTTTTTTGGCTTTCAGTTCTGTTTCGGTGGCAGCACCTACGCTGATAACGGCAACCCCACCAGAGAGTTTGGCCAAACGTTCTTGTAATTTTTCTTTATCGTATTCGCTTTTGGAATTTTCCACTTGTGCGCGGATTTGGTTGGCGCGAGCGGCAATGGCTTCTTTTGAACCTTTGCCACTAACGATAGTGGTGTTTTCTTTATCGATTACAACTCGTGCACATTGACCAAGCATGGCTAATTCTGCTTTATCTAATTTGATACCACGTTCTTCGGACAGGACGTCTCCGCCCGTCAAAATGGCAATATCTTCTAGCATTTCCTTGCGTCTATCACCAAAGCCAGGGGCTTTTACAGCACAACCTTTCAGTGTTCCACGCAATTTGTTGACTACCAATGTGGCCAAAGCTTCGCCGTCTACATCTTCGGCGATAATCAGAAATTGCTTGCCGCTTTGTACAATTTTTTCCAGTATAGGCAATAACTCATTCATGGAAGAAATTTTCTTATCTGTGATGATAAGATATGGATTTTCCAATACACATTCCATTCTTTCGGAATCGGTTACAAAGTATGGAGAGATATATCCGCGGTCAAATTGCATCCCTTCTACAATATCCAGTTGGGTGGTGGCTGTTTTGCCTTCTTCAACAGTAATAACGCCTTCCGCTCCTACTTTTTCAATAGCTTCTGCAATCATGTTCCCAATTTCACGATCATTAGAAGAAATGGTAGCAATTTGTGCTTTTTCTTCTTTGGTTTTGACGGGTTTATGCATTTTATTAAGGGCTTCTTTGGTAGTTTCCACCGCTATTTCAATCCCCTTTTTAACTAACGTCGGGTTGGCGCCGGCTGTAATGTTTTTAATCCCTTCCGTGAGCATAGCATTGGCTAAAACGGTTGCAGTAGTTGTACCGTCACCGGCGACGTCGTTGGTTTTAGAGGCTACTTCACGAATAAGCTGTGCCCCCATATTCTCAAATTTATCTTCTAATTCGATATCTTTAGCAATGGTTACACCATCATCAATAATAAGGGGCGAGCCGAATTTTTTTTCTAGTACTACACTTCTGCCCTTTGGCCCTAAAGTTACTTTTACAGCATTTGCTACTTTTTCAATGCCTGCACGCATTTTGGCGCGGGCTTCATCACCATAAATAATTTGTTTTGCCATAATTCTTCTCCTTCTTTACTTACCCCAAAATACCTAAAATTTCGTCTTGATGGATGATTAAATAAGTTTCGTCATTCAGTTTTACTTCCGTTCCAGAGTATTTACCATAGAGGACGCGGTCTCCTTTTTTGACTTCCATAGTAGAGCGTTCACCTTTATCGGAGAGTTTTCCCGGCCCTACGGCAATTACTTCTCCTTCCATAGGTTTTTCTTTAGCGGTATCTGGAATGATAATTCCCCCCTTCATGGTTTCTCTTTCAATGGGCTTCACGATTACACGATCGCCCAACGGTTTAATTTTTACATCTGCCATAATTCTCGCTCCTTGTAAAAATAATAAATTGCTTGGCTGTGATTTTAGCACTCGCTCAGGCTTAATGCTAATTTAGCATTTTGATTTAAAATTGTCAACCTTTTTATAAGAGTGCTAATTAAAAGCCCTATTTTCTTCTAGAAAAAAGGCTTTTTCATATTATTTTGATAAAGAAAATAATTTCTTTAGACGTTGCTTAAGTGTCAATTTCTGTGGAGGCAGAATTCGGATGAGAACGGTGGATATATTGTCTTGTCCATCCCGTTCGTTGGAAAGGCGGACCAATTGTTTGCATAATTTTACCAGGGGTGTAGATTCTCCTTCGCGTAAAATTTTAGCAATTTGAACATCACTTAATCCTTTGTATAATCCGTCGGAACAGAGTAACAAAGTATCACCTATTTGTACAGGGAATTTCAATAAATCAAATTCAATACTGCGTTTAATACCCATAGCTCGTGTCAGAATGTTTTGTACACGTGAGTGGTTGGCTTCTTCTTTGGTTAACAGACCTTGGCGAACATGTTCCATGGCTAAGGAATGGTCTGTTGTAATTTGTACAAATTTATCATTGCGAAATAAATACAAGCGGGAATCCCCTACATGAACAGTGGTGGCATTTTCCTCATCAAAAATCACACCTGTTAGTGTAGTTCCCATCATCTTATACATGTCGGATGTTTGGGCCGTAGAATAAATTGCTTCGTTAGCCAAATTAGCAGCTAATAATAATTTGCGGGCCGTAGGGGTTAATCTAGGTAAAAATGTTTCGGGGACAGAAAGTTGCTTACGATTAATCTTTCGTATCGTTTCAGCTAATACGGAGACGGCGATATTGCTAGCAATTTCTCCAGCGCTATGCCCTCCCATACCGTCTGCGACAATGCCTAAACTTAAGTCGGAAGAAATAAGAACATTGTCTTCATTTTTTTCGCGTATTTTTCCGATATCTGTTACAGCTGCAAATTCGATATCAAAATAGCTCATAAATTCTCTCCCATTACAATGGTTCCTATACAAGAAACTACTGCAAACAGGAACAAGACGACTAGTAGCAATGTATATACATCATTGTTAACGGCATTTTCATTGAAATTGTCTATGGGTAAGCCCAACGCGTATAACCACACGTGATAGTTCATTTTGGCTGCACCACCCTTATAGTAGTCTCTTAAAAATCGCGAGTAGATCGGCAAAATTTCTTCATTAAATGTATCTTCACCGGCTATACGTAGAATTTGGCGTTCAATATAAACAATAGATTCATCTTGTTTCATGGTACTAACTTCGTTCGATTGATTAATAGCAGAGGAAAAAACTTCTCGTTTAGAATCTATACCTGCTGTCTTCTCTATTTCTTTATTTTCCTTACTTTCCTTGCTGAGTACAGAATTTTTTACTTGAATTTTTTGGGTCAATGTTTCCAGGGTAACAATTGTGTTTTCATGTAACCCCGATATACCATACACCCATAAACAACCCACCCCCATAAACAGCAACATCATGGGCATAAAAGCGCTGTCACGTTGCGTGGGAGAAATTAAGTAATAGGCAGCCAACAACCCCGCCAATATGGCCAGATACGGTAACATCATAAAAGAATATTCAGAAGAAGGTGCAATAGTCAGGTGCGTAGAGAGATAAGTCAGCACGAGAACAGCTGCACAAAGAGATACGCCCAATATCCCTTGCCCAATAGAGCGCTTCAAGGTAAAGCACAAGGTAAGTGATCCTAATAAGGCAATCAGTAAATAAGCTAAATTATACTCGGGAGAAAAAAGGAATTGCCCCAAGAATTGTGCATGCCAAAATGGGAGGTTCGGTGCAAATAATCCCGCTAGAAAAGCCGTTACAATAGTGAAAAGTAAGAATATGGTTGAACGACCGTAAGCTTTTGCTGAAGCCAATGTAAAAGATAAAATAACAGCAAGTATCGATAAAGCCATCCAAGTAAACTGCCCTGGAGCATAAGGCGTACTCAAGACAGCATTTACTAAATTTTCGACAAAGCTTTCATGAGGAACAACGTGGATAGATGCGGTTTTGCCCCACATATAAGCAATATATCCCATAGCTACAATGATAACAGCCAAAAGAGAGGGAAGGAGGGATATCTTTAATAGAAAATGAATCGTTTTATCTGCTATTTTTTTCGCTTTATATATGTTAGGAGTAATACGAGATTGATAAACATCAATCTTTTTCGCCTGATCTGTACTTTGCATGTTTAAGGGCTTGTTGGCTTCAACATGGTCTTGTCTTAATTCTTTTTTTGGTTCCGGTGCCATGGCCCCCGGCAAGACAACGGGCAGATCCGATGAGTTAACTACCGCAGGCTTCGAATTCATTTCTTTTTCCAAAGCACGTTGCTGTTGTAAGACTGTGGTGGTTTGAAACTTTTCTTCTTGTACCAAACGCAACGGTTGTTCTTCTGCTAAGTTTACAATGCGCCCGGTGCTGCTTTCTTCCATTTTAAGTTGTTCTTCTGCCCGCATACGTTGAAAAAACAAGTAGGCTTCTTTTGCAGTTTGAAAGCGCGCTTCGGGGGTTTTAGCCATTAATTTCTGTACGGCACGGGAAAGCCATACGGGTAAATCGTGTCGAATGGCAGCAGGATCGGGGATAGGGTCATTAATGTGCTTTTGAATGATATCAATGGTATTTTTGCCGCGATATGGGAATTGACCTGTGAGTACATAATACAAGCTGGCGCCAACGGAGTACAAATCTACGCGGGTATCCAAATCTCTCCCCAAAGCTTGTTCTGGTGCGATAAAGTAGGCAGTACCAGCTAACTCAGTTGTTTTGGTGGTAGTTTTGTCTTTCTCCATTTTTTTGGCAATGCCGAAATCTACGATTTTAGCCTGCCCTTCTTTGGTAACCAAAATATTGGAAGGTTTGATATCACGGTGGATAATCCCCTTATTGTGAGCGGCATCCAATCCTAATAATACTCCTTCAAAGAGTTCTAAAATTTGGCTTAATGGTAAGACTTTTTTCTTTTTAATGATTTGGGAAAGGGTTTCTCCCTCAATAAAGGACATGACAATGAAATAATACCCTTGTTCGCGGCCGACGTTGTATACATTTACGATATTGGGATGGTCTATTTCGGCGATGGCTCGAGCTTCAGTGAGAAAAAGTTCAACGGCTTTTTTGTCATTGGCGAGAGACGGACTTAAGATTTTTACACATACGATACGGTTTAATGCTTTGTGACGCGCTTTATAAACCGCTCCCATTCCCCCTTCTGCTACCTTCTGCAAAATGACACAACCTGAAATTTCTTTTCCGACTAAAGAAGTGTTATCGCTCATAGTCATTCCCATTTAATGTAGTAAAAAACTTGATTTTCTTGCATTCAAGCTTTACAATATACTAAAGGTATCTTATCATATTTTATGTGATTTCGTACAGGGGAGGTAATTATGCTGGAAAGCAGCTTTACATTACTAAGGGATATAGGAGAAATCATTTTAAAAGAAGATGAAAGTATTCGGTTTTCCATTGATGCTTACCATGGGTATCGGTATGTGTCTGTGCGTCGCTATTTAAAAACGAATGCTTTTGCCGGGGCCACGCGGGATGGAATTACAATGACCCCTGAAATTGTGCAGGCATTAGCGCCCAAAATACTGTCATTACCTGACAACGAAACGGAACTAAAGGAAGGCATTTTTGGAAAATTTGCCAAACGTGCCGGTATTTGTATCGTATCTTCCATTGCTTCCTTTCATGGCACACGAGGATTGGATTTACGTCAATGGGAAGAAGATAAAGGGTTTACCAAAAAAGGAATATGGATTCCTTTAGATAAATTGCCAGAGGTAAAAAGATTATTCCAACTGACGTTGGATGCATTGAACGAACAGCCGGATATTGACTTCTAATTACGATTCTTATGTAAAACTCCCCGGAATTATATCCGGGGAGTTTTATTTTAATTAATCTGTTTCAATTGCATTATATAAGAAACGAAGGGATTTATTTTTTTGTTTCAACTCCCCTTAACATTTGTTTTGCATTCATAAATACTTCTTCTACAGTAATGTTACGCATGCATTTAAAATGTCCCAATGGACATTTTCTTCCGCCATGTAATGCACAGGGACGGCAAGGTAAGTCTTTTACTTCTACGACGCGGTGCCCTTCTCCATATGGAAAAAATCCTAATTCGCGAGTAGTTGGCCCGAAAATAGCTAAAGTAGGAACTTTGAAAGCCGTGGCAATGTGCATCGGACCAGAATCGTTTGTGATGAATAATTTGAAATGTCCCATTAGGGCCATTAAATCGGCCAAGCTGGTTTTACCACACAAACTAGCAGCATGGCCTTTGGATAATTGGCAAATTTTTTCACCCAAATCGGTATCTTTTTGTCCGCCGCCTACCAATACGGCTTGTACCCCCAACTCTTCTTGCAGGCGACTGATTAATTCTACGTAGTATTCCATTGGCCAACATTTGGTGGGCCAGGCACTGCCAGGGTGAATACCAACCAGCGTTTTCCCCTTTAAGTTAAAATCGGTCATTAGCCGTTCTACGTTTTCTTCAGCAGATGCACTGTAATCCATTTGTAACTTCTCGGCGGTGAACTGTTCTTTTACAATTCCCTGTAATAGAGATAAATTGCGTTCTGCATCATGAATCATCCAATTAAAAGGAACAGTTTTTGTGTAAAAGAATCGGCCTTCGCTGGAAGTAAACCCAATACGTACTTTTACCCCTGAAAGCCAAGCAATGAGTGCACTTCTAAAGCTGCGATGGGGCACTAATAAAATATCAATGTTAGATTTTTTAATAGCCTGAGCTGTTTTCCATACGCCGGCGATTTTATTCCAACCGCGTTTATCGTTTAAGATGATTTCCGATACATCTTTCAAAGGACTGAAAATATCTTTGGTTTGCGGGCGGGTAATAACTACAATTTTTGCTTCCGGGAAAAGCTTTGCCGTTTTATGAATTAGCGGGGTAGTAAGAACGCTATCTCCGATATAGGAAGTTTGGAAAATGCCAATTTTGTTTACTTTCTTTCCCAAATTGGCATTTTTATATGCCCAATCCCCTAATTTAGGTTCTTTATAAATTATAGGGATGTCCCAGGCTTTTAGTGCTTCTAAATATTTATCTAACGTGTGGCGTTCTAAAACAGGTGAAGTCTTGTGGAAACGCACCAATATACGTCGAGCTAAGGCGTTTTTTTCATAACGTACACGATTAGGAATTTTGCTAAAAAAGCCCATTACAATAGTTTTGAATGTAGCATGCAAATCTAAGTAATGCGTGTAATGCCCGGCACGGATTTGACGTATGTTTGCCAGGATGCCTTGTTTGGCAACGAGGATCTCATCAATATCCGGATGTCCGGCCAAAACATGTTTAAAAGCGGGTTTTACCATTAATGTAATGTGTGCCTGAGGCCATTGGGCCTTTATATTTTTATAAACAGGAGAAGAAAGTACAATATCTCCCAAAGAAGATAAACGTACTACTAAAATTTTAGGCGTTTGGTTGTTCGTCATGTGTAATCACTTCCATAATATGATTTGTAGCACCCTTAAAACTAAGTGCTGTAGCCCGTGCTTTAGAAGCCATATTTTCCCGTTGAGGAGCATCGGCCAACAAATTCAACACTTTTGTTTTGAAATTGGTTTCATTGACCAAAATGCCCCCGCCCCGTTCTAGCAAAGCTTGGGCCGTTAACGGCGTATTGTAGAAATATTTACCGAATAGAACCGTTTTTGTTAACATAGCAGGTTCCAGTAAATTGTGTGCACCTCGCGGAACAATAGATCCGCCCACAAAAGCAAGCGAGGAACAAGCATAAGCTGATTGTAACATGCCCATGGTGTCCAAGCAAAGAATATCTACAGATGCAGGGAAATCTTTTTGGCTGGCAAAAGCATAATGCAGTTTGCTTTGGCGAAGCATGTTTTCTATCTCTGCTTTACGTTCCAGATGACGTGGCGCAAAAATAATT
The DNA here is from genome assembly GCA_016282685.1 of Elusimicrobiaceae bacterium. Taxonomy (GTDB): domain Bacteria; phylum Elusimicrobiota; class Elusimicrobia; order Elusimicrobiales; family Elusimicrobiaceae; genus Avelusimicrobium. The sequence continues at coordinate 8,700 of JAEELM010000040.1, forward strand.
TTAGTTCCTGTTTTTATGATATCAGGGGCCGAACGCAGCAAAACTACTTCCTCTTGTGGATGCGTACTGCCCGCTACGAAAACTGGTTTTCCCCCCCAATGGAGGTTCGTAAGCAACTGCTGTATTTCACTGAGCTTGGAAGGGGTATCAGACAGTGAATCATATTTTACGTTTCCACACATCTTTAAGTGTTCGGGTTGCATGCCTAGACGTTGATAACGTGCGCAGTCTTCCTCTGTTTGTAGTGCAGCAAAATGTAAGTGAGATAAAATTCGCTTAAAAAGAGGTTTTATCAGTAAATAAGCGTAAGTAGACTTTTGTGAGATACGCCCGTTTACTAAAGAGGTTGGAATGTTCGCCTGATAGGCTGCTTCTATCATGTTAGGCCAAAGTTCTCTCTCAACGATAAACAAACGATAGGGATGTGCTTTTCGGATAAAACGGCGACAGAAAGGATAAAAATCAAGAGGAGCAAGGACGGCTTTGGCAATATTCGGATTTTTTTGGGCAGTTTCTTTACCCGCCTGCGTGGAAGTGGAAACTAAAATATCACGTTGATAAAATGACTTTAAGCGGGAAATAAGTTCCTGCATGGCGGTTACTTCCCCTACGCTGGCGCAATGCACCCAAATTGCATTTTGCGGAAGACTTTCCGAAGGTTCGTGAGCAAAGCGTTCCCTAAGTTCAGCCCGCAGATTTTTAAGGATTCTTCTACGAGGAGAAAATAAAAAACCGCCCACCACTCCCAGCGCTGCAATCGGGAAAGCCAAATTGGTAAGTACTAATAAAAAGATTCCCATACACTACTATTATAGGATATTTCGTTTCGCTTCGTTCCGGAATTTTATGAAAAGACTTGTTTTTTTAAGATATTTTAGTTATACTTAAGTTGTGAATATCCTATACTAGCGAGGGCTTTATGAAAAAAAGTATTTTATCTGCAATGTTGTTATTGACCGGCCTGGTTGTTAGTGCCGCCGAATTAACATTTGTTACAACGATCGGGGCACCAGTGGGTGTATTTTCCGATGTAACATCTTCCGAAAAAGGTTATGTTAATCAACTGAATTTTTTGACGATTAAAAATGGTGCGCAAGGTGGCACCATTGCGTTGAAGGGTAAAGAAGGAGAAGATAATATTTATGCCAAATTGGGGCAAATCTATTTGTCCGGGGCGGAGACGGCAAAGCTCCATTCAGACGATATTACCGCGTGGAATTCTCAAGGAGAGGTGTGGATACGACGTGGTGACATTGATGTGGAAGTTAAAAATTTGGACACTGACAAAATACGCTTTTGTGAGCCTAAAACGACAGGAGGATCTTCGTGTGTGGCGCAGAACGCTACATTGGGAATAGGAACATTCGTTGTAGATGATAACTCTACAGTAGGACCGGCTGCTTTTAGCGAAATCAAAAAAAGCAATGATGAAACGTGGTTCCCTAAAGATGAAAACGGGAAGGGCCCGGATAGCGGCGCAACAGGAACGTGGGAACAGGCAAAAAAATTTGATACCAGTCAGAATGGAAAAATTTGGGTTTTGCAAGCTAAGCAAATTTAGTTGGCTTTTTAGCCCCTCGAAAGAGGGGCTTTTTTATGGATAAATCTGGGCAAGAACCCGGAGTTTTTTAATTATAATCAAATCAAGATTTTATGGTAAGATTACTGGTTTGTTTTCTTCTTGAAGAATTTCCCGATATCTTTTAGTGTAGTTGCGGCATCTGTTACTGCATCTTTTACCAAGGTATCTGCCGCTTGAACTGTTTCTTCAGTTGTGTCAACAACGTCTGTGTCAGTTGCTTTTTCAGTCTTACCATTCAACATATTTTCTAAAACGGATCCGACGGTGCGGGTAATATCCAATTTCCCCTTTGGGTTTTGGGGCGTTCCCGTGATTTTAATAACCATAGGAACGGTATCGGTTAATAAAGAGGCGTGTGCAAGCATGCGCAATGTGTCTTCCGGGAAATTTATAGTCCCGGTTGCTTGAATATCTACCAGAGAAGATTTAAAGACTGTATTGTCAATATTCATTACGCCGTTTGTAAAGGTGTAGGAGCCCTCTCCCATTGTAAAAGGAATCGATTTATCTTTCTCTTCTGAAGGAAAGATGTTTAGCTTTAAAGCCTGGGACACTTTACGTATAACATTTAGTGGTAAAAAGAGAATTTTTACGAATTTATTTTCTTTTACAAATACCTCTAAATCCGTGATTGAGCCGGGTTGCAAAGAGAAGGAAAGAGTTCCGTTTGCTTGTTTCATAGAGTCGGAAAGTTGAGTAAGATTTGCCTGCAAAGTTAAACCTGTATTATGAAAATGCGGAACGGTTACTTCCCCTATTTTGATTTGCCCGTTTAAGTTAAGTAATGGGGAATTATTCACTTTTTTCTCAGAAGAGGGAGATGCTGTTTCTTTATTGGAAGACGGAAATTCAGTAAGTACTAATTTGTCCAAATCTAAATTGAGCGTTAGATTGTTTACACTAGGGGTTGATTGATAAGAAAAATTTCCCACAAAATTACTTTGGTTAAGTAATCCCGTAAGCGCTGCAGAAAAATGCTGCAAGGAAAAAAGCGAAAAAGAACCGGATACCTGTTCAAAAGTAAACGGAGAATATAACAGGGAAACATTTTGCAATGAAAACAGTCCACTGAAATCGTTTTGCCCTTTCTTGGATGTCGCTTTGAAAGATCCGTCGATTTTTCCTGTAGGTTGTAGAGAACTCCCCCCCTTCATTTTCATCAATTGGGTTAAATCCGCTTGGAGGGTGCCACTGAATGAGTAGGGGTTATTGTTGTTTTCTTCCCAGCTGATATGGCCATTTGTAACAAGGCGGTTATCTTGGGCAGAAAGAGTGGCTTCCGATACGGTGGCAAGGCTTTTTTCTAAATTTATTTGGGCCAAAATTTTCATGGCAAGTGTAGGAACAGAAAATTCAGGAGATTCCGGCCACAGTTGTTTTAATGTCTGTGCGGAGAGACCTTGTAGTTTCCCTTCTAAATCAATCTGCGGAGCTGTAAAATTGTTTACATTTCCGGACAGGACCAGGTCGGCATCTTGATAATGAGCGGTAAAAGAGTCAATTTTGGCAGTAGCATCTTTCCAATTTAAGTCCGATAACGTTATCACCCCTTCTGTTTGTATGGGGATACGAAGTTCTTGAAGAGATTTTTGATTTAACTGAATTGTGGAATCAATTTTGATTCGAAAAGGGGTAGTCAAATTAAAGCGGTGTATTTCTAAGTTTAGGTGATCTAATGCACTTTGGGTGCCTTGGGTTTCATTCTTGTAAGAAATCTTACAATCTGAAACGGAAATTTCGTCAGCAGATAAGGAAAAAGAATTGTGCCCTTCACTGGTGTTTTGAGGTTGCTGAGGAAACGTTTTGGCCTTTTTGGTAGCGAAAGAAGCAAAATTAAAATTACCGTCTTTTTGTTGTACCAGATTTAATTCTAATCCATCTAACTGTAATGTGTTTATTTCAATACGCTTTTTTAGAAGAGGCTTTACGGCCACCTTAGCGACTAAGGTACGTGCCTGAATAAAAGTTCCGTTGGCAAAAGAAATTTCTTCTGAGAGAGAAAAATCTCGCAGTGTCAGTCCAATCCAATTAAAAGAAACGGAATGAAAAGAAACTTCCCGGTTCCAGTTTTCTTTTGCATATTGAGCTACCCAGTTCTGGATTTTTTGTGGAGAAACGTAATGTTTTAATGCGACCCATCCCCCCCCTATTAACGAGAGTAAGATAATGGACATTACCAAAAGGAATTTGAGCAATTTACGCATAAATTATTTCTTTTCCTTCGTGTCAAAAGTTTCAACCACTTCGGCCTCAATTACATTTTCTTTGTCTTGTTGGGTTTGGCGGAAAGCGACCAAATCTTTGTGCAAGAGCGTCAATACAAAAATAATAAAAGCGCCATCATCAGCAATGCCAAGCATAGGGAGTACATCTGGCAAGAAATCAATGGGAGCGAGAAAATAGAAAAAACAAACAACGGCCCAAAACAGTGTTTGCCACGGTGTTTTATATTCGCGGCGCAAAATAGCTTTTAACATGGCGAAAAAGGTAGAAATATCTTTAAAAATAACAAGCGGATTCATACGCAAACCTCCCGGTAATGGTATCTCTTAATATCATATCAATTTTGGTTTCACACGGAAATAGTTTTACTTAAGAGTGTAGGCCTAGTAAGTCTATTGAATTGAAGATTTGTAAAAATAAAGGCAGTATTCACCTTTACAAAAAGGGGGTGCCTTTATGCCCCCCCTTGCTATAGCTATTTGGATAGTTTTACGGATTGCGGACCATTGTCATCTGATCCTTTATTATCTTTTTCGGTTGAATTGTCTAGTATTTTGCGATCTTTTTCCAACTGTTGAGATAAATCGTCATCAAACAAGATGGTAGGCATTCTGTCCTCGTCACCGGGAGTCACCTTATGCACTTGATTGGGTTGGTAAACTTGTTGTAGCTGTTCATGTAATTTGGTGGCTTCATTCCCGGTCACAACGGCTGTACTTTCAATAGTAAGTTCTTGTAATTGCTCGGCATTTAATCGAATCGTTTCTTCTCCATCAAACTTCACATTTTCGTCATCTGGAGAAGCGTGTGTCGTTGAGGCGCGCTTTTTATGCGCTTTTGCTTGAGGGATTACTCCCCAGGTCGACTCTAGTTGAGAGTTGGCTTCCGTATTAATAAAAACCAACACGGGATAGATGAGAGAACAAGCATAAAAGAATAAACAGATGAAAACAGCGGCGATTGCAATCACTACTAATAGAACGATAGGCAACCCCCCTATGTTTAACTGGGGCACATACAGGGGAATGGCTTTGTAAAGTAGTGAAAATAATAGTTGTGGGAAAAAATTAAAAAGGGACATGAGAACCAGCATTCCCAATACGCGTAAAAATCCTCCGATTCCACGAGTCATTTCCCAGCTTTGGACAAGTGCACTGATAGGGCCCTTGTCGCGCAAAGCAATAGCTAAGAAAGCATAAAAAGTTCGGATGAACAAAAATAAAAAGAAAAGCAAACCGATACCAAAGAGTATAAAGGAATGCGCACTTATGATAAAAAACAGAAGTACACCCACAGCGACAGCCTGTATACAGGCTAATATAATAACGAAGATGGTCGGAAGAAAAGAAGAAAATATGGATTGAAGAAAAGATTCTGGTCTTTCTTCTATGAAGGCTCCATACAAACGTGCAATAAGAACAGGAGCCAGTATACATATGAGAACCAATACCAATAAGAAGATTACTAACGCTACTTTAATTCCCGCCATCATTTGCGTGGCACGAGTAAACATTGGTATCGCAATAGCCATACCTATTCCCAGTAATAACGGTACAAACAATAAAAGCATTGCTTTTAGAAAAGTGCCAAAAGAACGATTGGCAATACCAAACGTTTGAAGCCACAGTTGAAAGACGGTTTGTTGTTCTCGAATACCCATAGAAATCCCTTTTCTCCTTTTCCTTATTATAGCAAAACAAAATAATTATGCGTAAAAAATCAAACAATTTTGGCTAATGCTTGCCCGGCAGCATAACCACTTGCCCATGCCCAATGCAGGTTAAATCCTCCTAATCGGCCAGTTACGTCAAGCAATTCCCCTACTGCATAGAGCCCCGGGACTTTTTTACAAGCAAAAGTGTGGGGATTAATTTCCTTTGTATCAATCCCCCCTGCGGTCACTTCCGCTTTTGTATAACCGGCTGTTGAACAAGGAACAAAGGTGAAGTTTTGCAAGCGACTTGCGGCAGTTTGCAATTCTTGTTTGGAAGCATTGGCCAAGTCCCGTTCTAACTCACCTAAAAGGGATTTTATGATTTTATAAGATAGAAAATCTTTTAAAGAACTTGCCAGGGAAAGCGAAGAATTTTTGTATTTATAAAAATGTTGCAGTACATCTATTTGCGGTACAAAATTAATGGTAATTTCTTGTTGTGGCATACAAAAAACAGAAGCTTGTAATACAACCGGTCCACTAATGCCCTCATGGGTAAAGAGTAAATCCCCTGTAAAAGTTTGTTTTTTAATATGTATTATGGCATTTAGAGAATTTCCGGCCAATGTGCAAAAAATTGGTCGAAGTGATTTGGGGGCAGTTAAACCACAAAGAGCCGGACGTTGAGGAATAATTGCTAGGCCAAATTGTCGTGCGATTCGGATGCCCAGAGAAGATGCGCCTAAAGAGGGATAAGAAAGACCTCCGCAGGCCAATACTACGTTTCGAGCCCGTATATTTCCCGAAGATGTTTGAATTATAAAAAAATCAGGTGTACCTTTTGAGACAGAAAGTACCTGCGTATTTAAAGAAAAACGAGTATTATTTTCTCGCGCACGTTGAACTAATAGACGGACAATTTCTTTTGCAGAAGTTTGAGAAAAGAGTTGTCCATCTTGGCGTTCTTCATAAGGAATATGGGCTTTTTCAAGTAGGGAGATAAAGTCTTGTGGGTGAAAAGAGGCTAGTGCATTTTTACAAAAATGGGGTTGCTGACATAAAAAATCTTTGGCAGATATATGCAAATTAGAAAAATTGCATTTTCCGCCACCGGAAACATTTATTTTGGCACCGGGTTGTGCGTTATGGTCTAAGATAATTTTGGAGGCATTAAAGCTACCAGCACAGAATAGTCCGCTGGCCCCAGCCCCAATAATTGCTGTGTGAAAATCTGCCATACATAAAGGATAGCAAAATATGTTATACTACTAATAATTATTTGAGAGAAGTTGTCCTTATGAAAATAAAAAATCGCAAGGGAATGGTGCAGACCCAGTTGAAAAATTTTGGGGACCGTTGTAAAGAAGCAGGCTTGCGCATGACGCGGCAACGGCAAGAGATTTTTCGTGCAGTAGCTTCCTCTTGCGAGCATCCGTGTGCAGAACAGGTGTTTGCACGGGTGCGTTCCAAGTTACCCAATCTCTCTTTAGATACAGTGTATCGGACTTTGTCCTCCTTGGAAGAGATGGGTCTTTTGCAACGGGTGGGTTTGTCCTCCAAGGCACGTTTTGACGGTGATGCAAGACCTCATTGCCATTTTGTATGTACTCAATGTGGAGAAGTGTATGATGTTTTCCTACGGCCCGGGGAGCAATTGCCGGTTCCGGTTTCTGTACGCGCTATGGGACAAATACGCCAATCCACGGTACAGTTTAAGGGAATTTGTAAATCTTGCCAGTCTCGTTGAGGAGGCTGGATTTTATAGGAGAAATTATGGAATTGAAAGGCTCTAAAACGGAACAAAACTTACAAACCGCGTTTGCGGGCGAATCGCAGGCGCGCAATAAATACACGTACTATGCTTCTAAAGCAAAAAAAGAAGGGTTTGTGCAAATTGCCAAAATTTTTGAAGAAACCGCTAACAACGAAAAAGAACACGCAAAACTTTGGTTTAAATATTTGCACAATGAAGGAATCCCCACTACGGCTGAAAATTTGTTAGATGCTGCCAATGGGGAAAATTACGAATGGACCGATATGTATGCGGGTTTTGCCAAAACGGCAAAGGAAGAAGGCTTTGATAAATTAGCTTATTTGTTTGAAGCTGTTGGTAAAATTGAAAAAATGCACGAAGAACGCTATCGCAAACTTTTACACAATGTGCAAACGCAAGAAGTATTCAAAAAAGCGGGTATTGTGATGTGGGAATGTGCTAATTGCGGTCATGTGTGTGTGGGCGAAAAAGCTCCGGAAGTATGCCCGGTGTGTGCACATCCGCAAGCCTATTTTATGATTCATCCGGAAAATTATTAAAATAGAAACTTGTATCGTTTTGAAAAGCAGAAAGGGATCTCCTTTCTGCTTTTTGTTGAATTTATCAAGTTATTAGAAAAACATTTTATCGACGGATTGATAAAATAGCTCCTAAAGTAGCGGCGCAGGTTCCTAGTAACATAGCTCCTTTGATTCCTCCCATAAAAGCAGTTTGTTGGCTAGCTCCATGGGCTTGCAATCCATGTTCTATGGCTGCGAATACAGCTACAGAAAACGCAATTCCAAAAATCATCCCCACGTTGCGTGCCAGGGCATTCATGCTGGCGACCACGCCTAATTTGCCCTTTGGGGCGGCAGAAACAACCGTATTATTATTGGGAACCTGAAAAGTACCGGAGCCGGCCCCCATAATCAGTTGTGCCAATACAATATAGGAAATACTGGGAGAGATGCCGATAAAAGCGAAGAGAATTGTCCCTATAATGATTAATATGAATCCGGCAGTTGTTAAAATTCGAGCGGGCCATTTGGCATTGAGTGTCCCGGCCACGGCTGACGTAATTGCTAATGTAATGGGAAATGGTAGAATAAGCAACCCAATTTTAATAGGATCTAATCCCAAGATATCTGTTAAATAGAAAGGAAGTAAAACGGTATTTACAAATAAGGCTAAGTAACCTAGCAAAGCTACTAAACAACCAATGGAAATAACGGGATTTTTGAAAATTTCCAATTCTAAAAAGGGTGTTTTGGCCGTTTTTTCTCGACGTAAAAAAAGCAATAAAAATACCAAAGAAATGGCAAATCCGCTTAAAATAAAAGGATTGCTCCATCCTTTGTCGGAGGCGGTATTAAGTGCGGCCAGGAAAGAGAAACTCATTAATACATAAAGGGTCGCTCCATAATAATCCATTTTTACACGTTTGTGTGCATTGAAACGCGGAATAAGGTAAATTCCCCTCCATACACCCGCTATGGCAATGGGCACGGACAACCAAAAAATACTTTTCCATCCGAAGGCTTGGATGAGGGCTCCCCCAATAGCTGGCCCTGCCAAAGAACCGCAGGCAACTACCGCTCCGATAGCCCCAAAAGCTTTTCCGCGTGAAGCACCATGAAAAATTTGCGCAATTAAAGCCTGGGAAGTAGCCATCATGGCAGAAGAGCCTATCCCCTGTATTCCACGGGCTAAGAGCATGGTGGAAAGCGAATTGGATAAAGCCCCTAAAAGGGCCCCTACACCAAAAGTAATAAACCCTCCTAAGTACATCCATTTGCGGCTATAAATATCGCTCAGTTTTCCAAAAACAGGCAATAAACAGGTAAGGACCAGCATATAGAAACTAACAACAAGTTGTATGCTTTCTAATGAAACCCCAAATTCACTGGACATGGTTGGCAAAGCAATGTTTACAATTCCTGCTGATAACGTAGACATAAAGGTTCCGTTGGCAGTAACCGTAAAAATCATCCATTTACGTGACAAGTGAGGTTTTTTCATAAAAAATACAGATAAAAGCTCTCGGGGTTGTATTTGAAGATTATTTTTAGCTATGATATCTATATAGTATTTTATTTAATTTTGTAGTAGTTGACAAATACAGCTCGTCCCTAAAAATTATTTTGCGGAGAATAAAATGATTCTAAAAAAAGATGTTTACCGTGTGGTGGTAGATTTTTTCCGTACGGAATTATCATCTTATCAATCGGAAGCGTTGGCCGTATTCGAAGAAGGAAAGGAAGAAGAATTTTTTGAACGCTTGCCCCGGGAAGTTCGTAAAAATGCATTTGATAAAGCGGCCTTATTTTTTGGTTATACTTCCAGGGAGTTCTCTTCTCTTGCTCTAATGGCAGAGTATGCCTATGCAGCTTATTTGAAAAATCGACGAGTTGTATTTACTACGCAGAATCGTACAGGTTCTACGGTAACATGTATTCATACAGAAAATATGTTGGAAGAAGAAGGCTCTGCTTTGGTTCCGTTTTTTAAGGGAGTTAAACGGGTTGTCTCTTTAGTACCAGCCAATCAGTGGTATGGATTTACTTTTACAATCACGTTGCCGCATATATTAGGAATAGACGTGGCTGTTTTACCGCCTCTCTCTACCCAATCATGGGAAGATTGGCTGCAGGAGGGCGATTTGGTGGTTGCTTTCCCCCTCTTTTGGAACTACTGGTTACGGGCCGGAAATAAATTTGCTCCAGGCGTAACAGCTCTATCTTCAACTGCTCCTTGTAAAGATGAAATTATTAATCACCTGTTTGGGGCAGGCCTTGCTCATTTTGCAGAGGTATATGGTTCCAGTAAAACCGGTTCATTGGCCATTCGTACTCATGCCGGGGCGCCTTTTACCGTATTGGATTTTTGGGAAGTTTCTCGTCGGACAGATACGCCTAAATTTAAACGAAAATCCCAACCTGAGTGGTTGATGTTACCGGATGAATTAGCCTTTTTATCTGATCGGTCTATTCGTGTTTTACGTCGAAAAGAGGACTGTGTCCGTGTGGCAGGAGTGGAAGTATATCCGCAGGAAATAGAGCAAATTTTATCGAAACATCCTGCAGTAAAAAACTGTCGGGTGCGGTTGATGCGACCCGACGAAGGAAAACAATTGAAAGCTTTTGTAGTACTTAAGGAAGGTTATACGCCTGCTCATGAGAGCATTATACGTACTTACTTATCCCAAAAATTGACAGCTTATGAAATGCCTACCACCTTTACTTTTGGAGCGCAGTTGCCTGCCGCCGCAGTTGGAAAAGAATCGGATTGGTAAAATTTCTGTTTGATAATCTCTATCGTTGTTTGCAAGGGAAAGGGTCAAAAAGGCCTAGATGGAAAATAGGTCTAAAGGCCCTTGCCCTTTTCAAATGAGAGCGTTAAAATGAGAGTAGAAAGATAGTAATTCCATTATTACTTCGTGGAGTGTGAATAAAAATGAAAAAAATTCTAGCATTAGTCCTAAGTTTTTCTCTAATTACCGGTAGTATTACGCCAGCATTTGCTCAACGCCCTTTTCGGGGAATGATACCAGGAACGTCTCCTCTGATTGAAAAGGGTTTGCAAACGGCCACACAAGGAGAAATTCTCCGTTTAAACTCTCTAACCCCTCAAATATACAGCACTCTATCACGCCAAATATTATCAACTGATCTTTATTCATTGCGCACAAAATTAAATTCAAATCTTACCATTTTCTCTTCCCGCCCTAAAGCACTTGCTGCACCTGCAATTTTTGCTTCAAGAGCCATGGAAACAGCAATGGTTGGGCAATTATTTGACAACGCTTTATTTTTAGGGATAAGAGGAGACCGAAGCGATTTACCTGTTTTGAATAGATTCCATGACGCATTTAAAGAGACTCCTTTTGCAGATGCATCAGCCCTACTTCTTGGCCGTAGTATGGTAAATTATGGAGCATATGAAGAATTTAATCAATTTTTATTGCGGGAAAAGCCAACGGGAAATGTATGGGTAGATTTAAAAAATATTGCAAATCAAAATGGTGGGAATGTAACAGCTCCCGTTGTTGAACAAGGGCGTTTCGGTGTATCTCCCGATCTATCTACCAAGTTACAAGAGTATTTTGGGAAATTTAATTATTTGGGAAGTTTGAACGCGGATTTTTCTAAAGAAGGTACCGAAGTATTTTTGTTGCTTGGTAGGAATAAATCTCTTGCTCAAAGTTCCACGCAAGCCGAAAAAGCAGGTGCATCTTCTTCCGGTTCTTCCTTGGCGGAAGAATCAAGCGGACAAGAAGCTATTGAAGAAGGAAAACCGGTATTCCAACCGATTACATTGCCCGTAACACTAAATAAGCCGGTACTTGAAACTCCAGAAAACACTTCTTCCTATTCAACTCAAGTTGCCAATATTCCCAGCACACAACAGGGAAAAGCAGGAGACACATCTTCGACTCGTGACCGTTTCTTATCATGGTTATCACCATCTTCAGATAGAAACGCTGATAAACAAGCCCGGGCTGTATTAAACAAGCCACAACCGTTAGCCACTCATTTGCGTGATATTGTAATAGGTAATGCATCCAATGCATTGAAAATTCAGGCTCTTCTAAAACTTTATGAACAAGGTTTTTTCAAAGATTTTTTGGATAAACAACCCGCGAATGTTAAAAATAATATCAATAATGCCACCGACGAGCAACGAGGCCGTGCACTACTGCGTTTGTATCAAACTAAATATTTGGAAGAAGTACTTAACCAAATTACGGACGTGGTGGAACAAGGTTCTATTTTAGATGATTTGGAAAGTATTGTAACGCAAGCCGGATGGCAGGAAGAAGTGGAGCGTTCCTATGCAGCGGAAGACGTATTACCGTTGAGGGAAGGTAACTTTAGCGGGGTAGTTCCTTCCGTACCGGAGGCAGATAAAGAAATCATTAAAAATGCCGTTCGTTTCCAGGGTTATGCCAAGAAGAATGCTTCTGTAGGGAAAGTAACGAAAAAAGGTGTTTATTATGAAAATAATATTCCTTTTTACTACCGTAACTCCAAAGGGGAACTTTCTAGCGAACCGGTTGGAATTTTAACGCAGGTGCCCGCTTCTCTATACGGAAGGATTTTGTCCTTTATGCATTTGGCTTCTCAACCTGGTTTGGTTATTCCGGAAGGTTTTGTATTAGCAATAGATGAAAAAGGACAATGGAAAATTGTTGCTCCAAAAGGGAATTTGGCTGCCATAGAAGCCAATCCTCAGTCTCGTAAAGTATTGGAACAAATGAATAAAGAAGGATCTGCACGGGTTCATTTGGATACTAATTACAGTCCAACCGATTTGTTAGCTATAGCCCATTTATTGGAAGTAAATCCTTCTCTTAACTTTGAATTATCTTTAAATACCCCCCACTCTCTTACTCAATTCTTAACGGCGCATGCCTTGTTTGTTGGAAATGATGCCGGGAATACGTTAACCGGTCCGTTTAAGGAGTCGTTGAAAAATGCTGCACAAGGGGTTGTAAATATGGTTACCAACCTTTTGGGTGGTGTGGGATATATGACACCGATTGCCGGCGGATATGCTATGCCAACGATGGCACGTTGGGGAAACAAGAAAACGACCGAAGTAATTTATGGGGCAGCGGGTTTGGCATTGGCCGGATCTGTGTTTGGCTTAGGAATGTTTGGTACAGTAAACCCTGCTACGTTACCTCTGGCTGCATTAGCAATTCCTACAGTTGCATTGGTTTTAGGGGCAAGTTTGGCCAACTCTTTCATTCCTACTTTCTTAAATTTCTATAAGGATCCGGCTGCTCGTACTGCTGCCAACTTGGATTTTAGTACCAAAAAACAAATGTCTCGTTTGGCCCTTTCCGGGATAGTTTCCTTGGCCGCATTGGGCGGACTTAACTGGACGATTGTGGCTCCGATAGGGTTGGGATTGTTAGGAATTTCATACGCTTTGTTTAGAAATACACCTATGTACCGTGAAAAAGGTATTGTTACAAAAGCCAAAGATCCCAACGAAGCTGCGTACATTGAAGCCTATAAAGAATTTAGAAAGAATTTACCGGAAATGCAGGCTATTAAGAGCCGTGTGAAAATGGTATATGCATCCTATGCGGCCAGTTTGATGATTTTAGGTCAAAGTGCCAACGCTGTCTTGCCAGGTGGTTGGGGACAAGGTTTTATAACGGCCTGTATGTTGGCTACATTGGGTGTTCGTATGGCTGCTACCAAGTTGGTCAAGAAAAATATTATGACAGATGACCAATTAACCGGTTTATCGTTGCCTACGTTGGCTCTTTCCGGTGCCGCACTGGCTTTGTTGCCTTTCTCAGGGCCTCTAGCAGCTCTTACAGGGCTTGCAGGCATCTTACACTACATGGCCACGGCCGTTCCTGGACAATTGGATGCTGCCCGTATGCAAAATATTGTAACGGCTAAGATGCAGGAGTTGAAACAAGGCGTTTTGTCTGATGAAACATTGACAGAAGCAGAAAAAGAAGCAGCTATTAAACAGTTAGAAGCAGAGGAAAAAGTATGGTCTGCTCAGGCTTCTAAAGATTATTCTCTATATAATTCCCGTGGTTTGTGGGGTATTTTCGTAGCCGCTGCTGCTGCTTTCTTGTTCGAAGACCTTGGGCCACAGTGGACCCATGATATTTTGGAAACGATTTCAAGTGTATACGGAGAAAGTTCACATGGATTGGCGCTCGATCGCTTGCTGTTTGGCTATTCCGCTGGGGTGGCTGGATTGTTGGCCTTGAAAAATGTGAATTTGACACGAGATGGTATCAACTTCTTCCGCAAGAAAAAACCGATTACAGCCGAAAATATTGCAAATCAGAAAATTACTCCCAAAGAGTTTTCCATTAACAAAAATAATGCCACTATGATGTTGGGTAGTTTGACTAGCCCAAAATCAGGCGAAATAAAAGAATTGGAAAATCTGTTGATGGGTGTATACGGTATGTATTCTGAACAAAAATTAACGGATATTTTGATTCGTTTGCAACGAGTCCATAACCGCTTGGTGGCTATTTCTGAAGTGGCAGGGGCAGAAGTAGCACAACAAGCCTTCCAACGGGAAGAAAAGATGTTAATTAAATTCAGAAAAATTATGGAGTTGCCGCAAAGTGATTTCTCTGTTATGTTGCACCGCGAATTGGATAAATTCGAAAAAGCTCTATTTACTCCGGAGAAAAAATTGCGTCAAGATCCGTCTTATGTGGAAGAAAACATATATAAGTTGCCAAAAGCTTATAGTTCCTACGAGTCTGCCCGTCGTGTGTTGGACGAAATGGATCAAATGGCTTATACGTTATCTTCCGGAACGCCGATTGATTATAAGAAATTCGTAGATTATATGTTGCGTGCGCGCGAAGATCTGTTGACGTATGAAAAAGCTAACACGGCAGATTCGAAGCGTGTGAACGAATTGCGTCGCAAAATGGATAAGCTATGCGTATGGTTAAATGAACAAGATTCTCAAAAAGGATTTTTAACCATTTTGCCTTCAGACAGTCCCAATGTAAGAGAAGGAAAACAAGCGATGCGCGATATGCTAGACGCTCCAGAGGAAGGGAACTAAAATTCTTAGAATAGTTGAATGGGGAAAGAGGGAAGACCTCTTTCCCCTTTTTTATAAAAAGTTACGAGCAAAGTTGTTTTTTTGTTATAATAAGGGTAACTGCATTTGATGTGGTTTTTACGTAACGAAAGTGCTTTTTCTTCTTTCTATAATATAGAATTTTTAAAAAACAAAAAATGGAAAGACGAAAAAACAATTTTGTTTTTGTTTTATAACAGGAGATATTATGTTGGCTAAAATCTTAAATTGGTTTAAACCTTTGCCGGATGCTCAACCGCTAACGGATGAACAAGAAATTAAACGTTTGTATCGTTCATGGCGTATTAAGATGTTTTTCTCCATGTATTTTGGGTATGCTCTTTTTTATTTTACCCGTAAAAACTTGGATATTATTAAACCAGTGTTGATTAATAACGGGGTGTTTACCATAGAACAATTAGGCACCATCGGGTTTGTGATTTATTTAACGTACGGAATTGGTAAGTTTATCAGTGGTACGATTGCCGATAAATGTAATATCCGTGCAGTAATGGCTACCGGATTGTGTTCTTCTGCTATTATCAATATTCTATTTGCATTTTTACCCCAAATTCAACAAGTTTTGCCGCTATCATTAACATTTATGGCGGCTTTTTTATGGGGTTTAAACGGGGTTGCCCAATCTATGGGATTTCCTCCTGTGGCTAAAGGGTTAGTACACTGGTTTTCACCATCCGAAAGAGCTACCAAATGGACGTTGTGGTCTTCTTCGCATACCTTCGGGGCGTTCTTTGTAGCGCAACTTATTTCCTTGTTATTATACTGGAAATGTGGCTGGCAAATGGCTTTTTTGGTACCGGCCGCTATGGGGATTGTCTATAGTATTTTTATGGTGTATTATATGACGGATATTCCCAAATCAGTGGGCTTGCCTGCTATTGAGATTTATCGTAACGATGTAATGCCTGTCAAACAAGACAAAAAAGATATGACCCAATGGCAAATTATCAAAAGATATGTACTGGCAAACCCTTTCCTGTGGGCGTTGGCTATTTCGTACGTATTTATTTATTATGTGCGTTTCGCCACGTTAGACTGGGCAACCACATTCCTCAATCATCGTGGTTTTACAGAGGCTGCTGCCGCTTCCGCCGCTTCTGCCATGCCGTTTTTGGGGATGCCGGGTGGTATCGTGGCCGGTTATTTAGCCGACAAGTTTTTCAACGGACGTTGCACACAAATGAACATTATTTACTTGATTATTTTGGCTGCTAGCTGTTGGGGATTTTATAAGTTGGCTGCCCCATCCGCTTTTTGGACGACAGCTATCTTGGCGGCCTTTATCGGTTTCTTTGTAGATGGTCCTCAAAACTTGGCTGGTGGTGTACAGGCTTCTCGTGTAACGGTACAAAAAGCTGCCGCAGCGGCATGTGGATTTACCGGTATGTTTGGTTACTTTGGAGCTATGCTTTCCAGTAAAGGGGCTGCCTATATTAGCACACACTATGGTTGGAAAGGTGTATATGTTTCCTGTATTTACGCGTGTATCATTGCTATGATTTGTATTGCAACAACGTGGAAAAAGGAAGCTGCTGCTCCTGCAAAATAAAATATATTTCATAAGCCCCCCAATATCCTGTTGATATTGGGGGGCTATTTATTTGTGTTAGAATTGCTTTTCTTTATATTTTCAACACATAGAGAAGATTCGTGCTGCCTTTTTGTCCAAACGGAATCCCTGCGGTAACAACGACGTTATCGCCGGTTTTGGCTAAGCCGGTCTCACATACTGCTTTTCGTGCTTCTGTGGAGATATCATCAAAAGTGTGTAAATTTTCAATCACAATGGGTGTTACTCCCCAGGCCAAGGTTAAATGGCGTGCTGTGGTAATGTTAGGGGTTAAAGCTAAAATGGGAATTTGTGCCGTGCGTTGTTGAGCTGCCCGTAATGTAGTAGAACCAGATTCGGTAAAGGTAACAATTACGTTGGCTGTATCCATATTGGCGGCTACTGTACTGGCACCGATAGTAATAGCTTTTTCTTTTGTAGTAGAGGCCGAATGCTCAAAAACGGTTAAACCTTTCTGATAACGGGGATCATTTTCTACGGTTTGGATAATGCGTTTCATGGTCATTACGGCCTCTATTGGGTATTTTCCTTGAGCAGTTTCAGCTGAAAGCATTACGGCATCTACCCCGTCATATACGGCGGTGGCAACATCTGAAGCTTCTGCTCTAGTTGGAGTAGCATTGTGTACCATAGATTCCAACATTTGGGTAGCTACAATAACCGGTTTTCCGGCTCTCCGTCCGCCAGATACGATTTGCTTTTGCAGGACAGGAACTTTTTCAGGACTTGTTTCTACTCCTAAATCTCCCCTGGCAACCATGACAGCATCCGCCAAATCAATAATTTCCCGTAAATGCTCTAATGCAGAGGGTTTTTCTATTTTTGCTACGATCTGAGCATTGGATTTCATTAATTGGCGTAACTCTACGATATCTTCGGGAGATTGTACGAAAGATAGACCAATAAAATCAGCCCCTAATTGTTCGGCAATTTTTAGATCGGCTTTGTCTTTGGCTGTTAAAGCGGAAATAGGTAATTTCACTCCTGGGACATTGACTCCTTTTTTATCCGAGAGTTCCCCCCCCGTCAATATGGTGCACTGCGCTTCTTTGGAAGAACAGGATTCTACCCGTAAACGAATAATTCCGTCATTGAGCAATAATTCTAAACCCGGTTTAAGTACATTAAAAATTTCCGGATGTGGTAAACAGACACGGGTTTCATCTCCTGGAGTAGGAAGTAAATCTAAGGTGAAAAGATTCCCCTCTTTTAAATTTATTTTTTCTTTCTTAAAAGTACCAATTCTCAATTTGGGGCCTTGCAAATCAAATAAAATCCCCAAAGAGAGATTATATTTTTGTTCCATACTACGGATATTGGTAACTCTTTGCTGATATTCGGCTAAAGAGCCATGGCTACAATTACAACGGAAAATAGAAACCCCGGCTTTTACCAGTTTTTCAATCGATTTCTTGTCAGAAGTATGGGGGCCGATAGTAGCAATAATTTTGCAAAAATTATGATGTAATTTCATAGAGAATATCCTTAAATTTTCAAATTTGTCTGTATATTCTATTATTTTTCAAAGCCTTCTGTATAGTCGTCTTGAAAAACATTTCCCAAATCCGCTACAATATAAGCGAGAAAATTAGGGACGACCTAACTTCTTGTTTTGAATATAAAGGAGTTTTTATGCGAAAAATAATGATAACTATGATGTTGTTGGTTGTAATGCTTCCTGTATTTGCGCAAGAAGCCAAACAAGGCTGGCAAGTAGAGCTTAAAAAATTAGCATTTGATTTAACTTCAACAGAAGTGAAAAATGCCGAAAAATACCAAGGATTTGCTGATGCTCGGCTGACGTCAGATTC
The DNA here is from genome assembly GCA_016282685.1 of Elusimicrobiaceae bacterium. GTDB lineage: Bacteria > Elusimicrobiota > Elusimicrobia > Elusimicrobiales > Elusimicrobiaceae > Avelusimicrobium. The sequence goes on from JAEELM010000040.1 coordinate 26,901, forward strand.
TCAAACATCCGTACGAGGCAGTTGGGATTCTGTGGCTGACTACTATGCTGAACATTATTTGTGGAATAACGAATTAACCATGGACTACGGGCGTACGAAAATCCGTCCGGTAGATGGAGATACCCTTACCAATGAAAATGCTGATAAAATCCTTTTTACGACAGGTTATACCCAACGGTTGTGGAAAGTAGAAGATACTTTAGGTGGATTTGAAATGGGGCCATTTGCCAATTTGGGGTATGAAACAGAGTTTACCAAAGCCAATGAAGCCCCCCGTCGCCGTGTTTTGCGCGGTAAAGCTGGTTGGAAACTGTTTGAAGGAAAATATTTGAAGGAGTTGTATGCGGCAATTGTGGGAGAGCGCGATTTTACGTATCATCCTTATTCCACCAATTTGGCATGGGAAGCAGGCGTAAAAACGGAAATTCCGGTGCGGGAAGGTGTAATATTTAAAGCCGGAGCACTATTTCGTGATTATTTGGATTATTCCGCAACTCCTACTCCCAACACTAATATTGATTGGGAATTTGAAGCAGATGCTCGGTTAGATGTGCAACTCTACAAAAACTTGTTTGTAGCACCGTTTGTAAGTTACTACACGGCACAGGCTGATGCATTTGGCGCGCGTGGTGAAAATATATATATTGGGGTATCTTTCTCTTTTAATCATGTTTTTCACGCAGCTAAATAGATGAGTATTATTTAGATCAAAAAAATACCCCAAAACAATGTTTTGGGGTATTTTCAATTATTTGGACCGGCTATAGTAAGATATTGTCCCATCAAAGGCTGTAAGTACTAACATAGAATCATTTAAAGTGGTGATTGTATAGTAATCAGTCGTCATTACCATAGATCCTGCCGATAAATCTTTTCCGGAAAGTACCAAAATATTGTTTTCTGAAATGCGCCAGAGGGTATATTTCTGTTGGTTGGATCGAATAGTAATAACTTTCCCATGTTTTTTAAATTCAAAACCACGGGTTTCAGTTGGACTGTTGGGGATGGGTTGAAGCCAGGTTCCCAACAGCTGTTTGTTAGGAGAATTGGCGCATCCTCCTACAAAAAATAATGCGCAAGAGCAAATAAGTAGAAGTTTTTTCATAGTGTTACCCTCAATTTAGAGTGGTTGGTCAAGCTCCTACTTCCTCTTACTAACAGTTTAATGGAAAATCAAGAAAAATCAAGGGAAATTTTTAGGATGAATGTCAGCAAAAAAGCCCCGCCTGAGCGGGGCTTTTTGTCAGGTGTAAACTTATTTGTTTACGCTGGCCATGTGGGCGATTAAATCGAGTACTTTGTTGGAGTAGCCGATTTCGTTATCGTACCAAGACACGACTTTTACAAAAGTATCGGTCAAGTACACGCCGGCGTTGGCATCAAAGATAGAAGTGCGTTTATCACCCAAGAAGTCGGAAGATACAACGGCGTCTTCGGTGTAACCTAAAATACCTTTGAGTTCGCCTTCAGCGGCTTTCTTCATAGCAGCGCAGATGGCTTCTTTGGTGGCCGGTTTGGCCAAGTTGACGGTCAAGTCAACCACGGAAACGTCCAAGGTGGGTACGCGCATAGAAATGCCCGTGAGTTTCCCGTTGAGTTCCGGAATTACCTTGCCCACGGCTTTAGCAGCACCGGTGGAAGAAGGAATAATGTTGCCGGAAGCGGCACGACCGCCTCTCCAATCCTTCATAGAAGGGCCGTCCACGGTTTTTTGGGTGGCGGTGGTGGAGTGTACGGTGGTCATCAAACCGTTTACGATACCGAAGTTATCGTTCAAAACTTTGGCGATAGGAGCCAAGCAGTTGGTGGTGCAGGAAGCATTGGAAACGAATTTAGTACCTTTTACATAGGTTTTTTCGTTTACGCCCACTACGAACATCGGGGTGGTATCTTTAGACGGGGCAGACATTACTACATATTTGGCACCCGCTTTAATGTGTGCTTCTGCTTTTTCTTGAGTCAAGAATAAACCGGTAGATTCTACTACGTATTCGGCACCTACTTTGTCCCATGCTAAGTTAGCGGGATCTTTTTCAGCGGTTACGCGGATTTTTTTACCGTTTACGATCAGTTGGCTGTGTTCAACATCAGCTTCTACCGTGCCTTCAAATTGTCCGTGCATGGTATCGTATTTGAGCATATAGGCCAAATAATCAACCGGGCACAAATCGTTAATCCCAACGATTTCAATATCTTTGCGTTCTTGAGCCGCGCGGAATACAAAACGACCAATGCGGCCAAAACCGTTAATACCTACTTTAATCATACAGTTTACGTCCTCCATGGATATTTTTACTAACACATATATTTTACAATTTTTTAGGCATAGCGGGAATAGTAAAAAATAGCCCCCGAAAGCGTCGGGGGATTTAACATAAGATTTATTTCTTTTGAGCAGGTTTTTTAAGTAGTGCTGCCGGGCTGAATGGACAGGGAATATAATCTTTTAGTTTCTTCTTCATCACGCGTTGAGGTCTTCCCGTTGATAAATCTGCTGTGTAGATAGGCATTTCGGGCGAGCAAAATTCACTCATCACTTGGCGGCAGGCTCCGCAAGGCGTGCTTAACGGACCAAGATCCTTTTGTTTGAAAACAATAACAAGTGCATCAAATTCACGTTCTCCGTTGCACACGGCGGCAAAAATGGCATTACGCTCGGCACACAACGTCATACCATAGGAGGCATTTTCAATATTGGTTCCGCCGTAAATATGGCCACTTTTGGTGAGCACCGCTGCGCCTACTTTAAATTTGGAATAAGGCGAATAGGAGTTTTGCATAGTTTTGCCAGCTTTATCAAAAAGTGCATCTAAAACTGTTTTGGAAAGTTTCATAATTCCCTCCTCTATCTTGGGGATATAGTGTAGCAAAAAAAAGAAGTTTTGTCAGCGAAAAAATTATGCAAGTAGTGTATGGACTGCCTTGATGAGGGGTTGAGTGTCAAATTGAGAAAAATCTTCTTTCGTTAAAAATATTTTAGAAGGGATATTTTGTGGTGCCCATGAATATGCTTCTGGTGTATCTTTATAGAGAGCTACAAGTGGTTTTTGTAGTGCTACCGCTGCATGAACGTACATAGTATCGGGCGTGATGAGCAGTAGGCTTTGTTTTAGTGCGGATAAATTGTGGTATAGTCCGAACGAAGATGGCAAAATAATAAGATTAGACGGTTTGTTTTTTCCGTTGATAAACGCATAAATTTGTGTGGATTTTCCTAGGAGTACAAAATTGTAGCTTGGAAAAGATGTTGCTATGGCGCATACTTGCTCCCAGGAAAAACTACGGTGTTTGCTGGCCGCAAAAACATTGAGCGCAATAAAGGGCTTGTAGGAAGATAAAAATTGCTCGGTTTCACGGGATTCTTTTTCGGGAAAGAACAAATCATAATGAGTATTTGTAAGATCTAGTCCTAATGTGCTTAATAATTTTGCATACCATTGTGTCACGTGGAATGCATCAAAATCAAGTGGAACGGAAACGTTATAAAGTTTTACTCCCTCCCGGTTGAACCCGAAAGCAAATTTAGGATGCAACAGGCGCAAAAGTAAAAGTGTGGCAGCAGAATTTTTGCGGTCAAAATCTACAAATAAATCAAAATTTTCTTTGGCGAGTTGTTGCCCTAGCTGAAACATTTGCCAAAGCTTGTTTTCGCCTATGTAAATGTGGCTGACATAAGGGTTGTGCACGAGTAGTTGGGCACTTGTCGGCCCGGCAATGACGGAGATTTTTGCCTGTGGCAATTGTCTTTTAAGTTCCCGAATTACGACGGAGGTGACAATCATATCTCCTAGTTTGTTGTCATTGCGCAAAATAAGAATTTTGCGGAGATCTTGTACTTCTTTTTGAGAAAAAACGTGTGGGTTCTTTTGATCCAATAATGCGAGGGCTATGCGCCGTTTTTGTTCGCGCAGCCACAGATTTTTTTGACGATTCCACTCGTGAAAATTCATTTTTTTCTTGCTTCCAATAAACGTACGGCTTTTTCAAAGGCTTCATCAACGGACCAATTATCTATTACTTTTACCGGCCCGTTAGCAGAGGTATGTGAGCGAACGGCGGTGGAATGGTTCCCAATAGGAGAGAATAGTTTGAAATTATAATTGTCCCCGGAATAAAACCCTACAAGCGGGGTTTGATAGGCACAAGCAATATGTACGGGTGCACTATCGACAGAAAGACACATATCGACCTGTTTGAGAAGGGCTAAAAATGCTTCTAAATCTTGTTTTCCAGTATAAGTAAAAGATCCTTCCAACGGATATTCTTCCGGCAAAAACGGAAGAATAAAATGACAATGCGTGTGTTGGTGTAATTTGTTAAGCATCTCGCTCAGTAATGTTCTATCCACTTGCCGGTCTGTGCCAAAAGGACAAACTAAAATGTTAGGCACGTTCGGTTGAAAAAACGCTTTTACACGGGCTAACGCTTCTGGCGAGGGATTCGTTAGAGTATAAGAGGGCGTTTGGGCATTTATATGCGGCGCAAAAGGAGTAAGAGCTAAACTTTTGCTTAAATGAGTAGCGGCTAAATTGGGAACATAAAAGTTGTAATTACGGACGGTATTTGCATTGTAATGTTTTTTCGTTTTTTTCTCAAAGCAAATGGTGTACGAAGGAGCTAAGAAAAAATCAAATAAAATGGTTTTTGATGTAAAAGAGGATTGGTAATCAATAAATATTTGGTATTTCCCGCAATGGGTAATGGCCGTCAAAAGGTTATTGGGTAGAATTTCGTCAACAAACGGAATGTGCTTCAGAATTGAGCGATTGCGTGGAGTGGACAGAATGCCTAATTTACAGTTGGGATACGCCTTTTTTAGCTGCTTAAAAGCAGCTGATAAGACAACGCTGTCACCTAATCCAGATCCAATTGGACGAATAAGCACGGAACGAATATTTTTCCAATCTATATTTTTGGCACTGGGCGTGTGGGCAAATAATTTAGCAAATAGTTTTTTCATAAAGAGACGTGTTGCTTTACAAATTCTTTAATAAGGGCGGTTGTTCTTTGCAACTCTTCCTTTCCTAACGCCGGAAAAGTGCCCACCCAAAACGTGTGATTCATAATAAAATCTGTTTGCGGTAAAAGCGCGTATTCTTTTTCCGTTAGACGACTCGAATGGAGAATTTGAGAATTTCCAATGCGCAGTGCGATATCGTTATCCACAAAGGCGGGTTGGCGCAGTAAATTGCCGGCAAAAAGTTGGCGTGTACCGACCCCCTGTTCTTCCAGAAATTCTACCAGTTGTTGTTTGGTAAAGGGAGCCCCTTCTTTGACAGAAATTAAAAACCCGAACCATGAAGGTTTTGTATTTGTGGTAATCTTCGGCAAGATGAGATAATCTTGTAAATCGGTTAAGTTCTTTGTTAAATACGTCGCATTTTGTGCACGTTTTTCTAAAAATCGTGGCAATTTTTTGAGTTGGCTTACACCGAGTGCGGCCTGCCAGTCGGTAATTTTTAAATTAAATCCTAAGTGAGAATAAGTGTATTTATGGTCATAGCCAAAGGGAAGATTTCCCAACTGCATTTTAAAACGGTTTTTACAAGTATTATCTGTTCCGGGTTTGCACCAACAATCGCGTCCCCAATCGCGCAAAGATAAGATAATGCGGTGAAGTTGAGGGTCATTCGTTACGATGGCGCCCCCCTCCCCCATGGTAAGGTGATGGGCCGGATAAAAACTAAAAGTGCCGATATGCCCAATAGTACCGGCTTTTTGGCCCTTCCATTCTGCACCTAATGCGTCGCACGCGTCTTCAATCAGCCACAAATTATGTTTTTTGCAAATGGCTAATACAGCGTCCATATCAAACATATTGCCCAGAGTATGGGCTACAAAAACGGCTTTTGTTTTTTGGCTTAGGGCTGCTTCGATTTGCGCCGCGTCGATATTATAGGTGCCAACTTCACAATCTACAAATACCGGAATTAACCCGTATTGAATGATGGGGCTTACGGTCGTAGGAAAACTGGTGGCAACGGTAATGACTTCGTCCCCTTTTTGAAGCCGCTTTTCCCCCAGTTTCGGTGAGGTCAGCGCTGCCAGCGCGAGTAAGTTGGCTGACGAGCCAGAGTTGACCGTGTGCACAAACCGGATACCTAAAAATTGAGCAAACTCGTTTTCAAATTGGTCACTAAACCGGCCAGACGTAAGCCACATGTCCAAAGAGGCGTCAATCATGGCCATTAAATCTTCCTCATCTAACAATTTACCTGACGGAGGAATATATTTTAATTCTTGCTTTTTGCCATGTACCTGTTTATAGTAATTACGGGCGGCTTGTTTAACAGCTTCTCTTAATTCTTTTTCCATTTAATACTCGTTGAATAATCATTAATTTGTTGTAAAGAAAAGGCGCGCATGTCTGTCTTGCCTTCATAAAATTTTTGATACCACTCTATTGTTTTTTTGATAGCATCTTTGACCGTATAGGTGGGCTGCCAACCCAAAGTTTCTTTTGCCTTAGTGATATCCAGCATTAGTAAATTAGCTTCATGTAAGCTGTCTTTATGGGAAATTCTTACAGTACCTTTTCCGTAGTTTTGAATAACCAAATTTGTTACTTCTTCCACCGTGAGGACACTATCCGTGCAAGGCCCTAAATTAAACTCTTCTGCGTATTTTTTACCTTTGGTATAGAGTAAGTACCCCAAAAGTAAATATCCGCTTAATGGTTCCAACACGTGTTGCCAAGGGCGTGTAGCCTGCGGACTACGAATGACAATTTCCTGCCCTTTTTCTATACTGCGTACGCAATCGGGAATCAGGCGATCTGTGGCCCAATCTCCCCCTCCGATTACATTTCCTGCCCGTGCAGTGGCCAGCGAGAAACTGCCCGGTTCTTGCAGAAAAGAACGACGGTAAGAAGAAGATAAAATTTCTACACAGCCTTTAGAAGAAGAATACATATCGTATCCCCCCATGGGATCTCCTTCTTTATAACCCTGAGATACTTCTTTGTTTTCATAACACTTGTCGCTTGTGATATTTACGAATGCTTTTACGCTTTTACAACGGCGGGCTGCCTCCAGTACTTTGAGGGTACCAATTACGTTCGTTTCATACGTCAATACCGGTTCTAAGTAAGAGAGGCGTACGAGCGGTTGGGCAGCTAAATGAAATATAATTTCCGGTTGAAATTCGGTAAAAACTCGGTTAAGATGAGTAGAATCCAAGATATTCCCCTCATGATGGGAAATTTCTTGTCGTATTTGAATGGCTTGAAACAGAGAAGGAGTTGTGTTGGGTGCAAGTGAGTAGCCGCATACTTCGGCCCCGAGTGCCTTTAGCCACAAAGTAAGCCATCCACCCTTAAAGCCAGTATGTCCCGTAACAAGAACACGTTTCCCTTTATAGCTATCTCTCCACATAGTTAATCCCATTTTTTCCAAGGGGCTTTGCCGGATTGCCAAAGTTGGGTTAATTGGTTTTTATCACGCAATGTGTCCATAGATTGCCAAAAACCATCATGTTTGTAAGCGTGGAGCTGCCCATCTTTAGCTAGCGTTTCCAGAGGAGTGCGTTCAAAAGTGACTTGGTCTCCTTCCCCGATATAATTTAAAACTTGTGGTTCGCAAACAAAGAAACCTCCATTAATCCAAGCACCATCTCCCTTAGGCTTTTCCATGAAAGCAGAAACGGTATTGTCTTGATCCATGGTCACTGCCCCAAAACGTCCAAAGGGTTTTACTACCGTAACTGTAGCTAATTTTCCGGCAGTTTCATGTGATTTTATTAGATCATGAATATTTACATCACTTACCCCGTCTCCATATGTGAGCAAGAAACGTTCTCCGTTAATATATTCTTTGGCTTTTTTAATACGGGAACCGGTCATAGTGTCTTGCCCGGTGTAGAGCATGGTTATTTTCCAAGGTTCTTGTCGCATTTTATGAATAGATACGGTGTTAGTGGCTAAATCAACCGTTAGATCTGAATATTCTTGGTAATAATTTACAAAATAATTCTTAATCAGGTGAGATTTATACCCTGTTAAAATAATAAAATCATTAAAACCATAATACGAGTAAGATTTCATGATATGCCATAAAATCGGGCGATTGCCAATTTCTACCATCGGCTTAGGTTTTAAAACAGTTTCCTCACTTAAACGAGATCCTAATCCTCCGGCTAAAATTAATACTTTCATATTTGTAAATTCCCCCTCCATTATGGTTATTTTAATAAAGAATTAAAAATTAATGCGTTCTTTTTCAATTACGGCCGGACGCTTTAATACTTGTGTAAAGATGGCCCCGATATATTCTCCTAAAATACCTAAAAAGAATAATTGTACCGAAGAAAAAAACAAAACTCCTAATAACAAAGGGGCAGTTCCCATAGGGAAACGATTCCAATAGATAAGTTTTAATATCAAGTAGATGATACCTAGAATAAAACTAATCAAACTAAGAATAAAACCTCCAAATGCGGCCAGACGCAAAGGTACTTTAGTATGATTGGTAAATCCTATCATGGCGTTATCGTAAAGCGTGTAGAAGTTATTTTTGGTAAATCCACGCGTGCGTGAAGGTTGTGTAAACGGAACAAGAGCTTTAGGATATCCCAACTCACATACGAGCCCGCGGATGTAGGGATAAGGATCGTTCAATCGGCGGATTTCTTCGATTACTTCTCTGTCAAATAGACCAAACCCAGTGCAGTTATTGGTCAGCTCGGCGCCCGAATCGTTTAACCAGCCTAAGAGTGTATAATACAATTTGCGTGCAATAGCAAAGAACCACTCCTCTTGAGTTTTTGTTTTTTGAGCCAAAACCACTTTGAAACCTTCTTCCCATTTTTTCAGAAAGTCTCCAATGAGTTCCGGTGGGTCTTGAAGATCGGATGCCATGTAAATAACAGCATCTCCCGTTCCTTGCAACATTCCATGATAGGGAGAACGAATATGTCCGAAATTCCGTGTGTTGATAATTACTTTAAAATTTTTATCTTCTTTAGCAATCTGGCGCAATTCTTCTTGAGTATTATCGGTAGAACCATTATCCAAAACGATTTGTTCATAGTCATATTTTTCTGCGTGTTTGGCCATTTCTGCTTTGACACGGGTATAAAGCTCACGAATATTCCCTTCTTCGTTATAGGCACTGGAAATGACAGATATTCTTTTCTTCATTTAGACCTCTTTTCTTCGTTGGAGTGAAATTTGGTTTTTTTAAATTCATTACGATCTAAAAATGGAAACATATCTTCCAAATCAGGACTGACCAGGGTCCCGTTTGATAATTTGCGTGCGGAAAGTTTTGGAGAAAACGTGTAATCGGAGGTGCAATCTAATTCACACACAAAAGGCCCTTTTGTGGATAATACTTTTTTTATTCCTTTTTCTACGTCTTTATTTTTTGCGATACGCATTGCAGACAACCCAAAAGCTTTGGCTACCTGTACAAAATCTGGAACTTCTACGCCACTACTTGCGTTGCAGCCAGTTAAACGGCCGTTGAAAAAATTGCGTTGCGTTTGGATAATGGAAATATATTCACCGTTTTTAATAATAAAAATTTTGATGGGTAATTGAAGAGTTTTAAGCGTTTGTAACTCTTGAATATTCATCATAATACTACCGTCTCCTTCCAGACAAACGGTTTCTTTTTTACCATTGGCCAGGCAGGCTCCCATTGCGGCAGGAAGGCCATAACCCATGGAGGCATTACCGGAGTTAGAAAAAGTACGTTGTCCTTTTTTATGAGGAAAAGCTTGTAAGAAAGCAACACAAGAGGTTCCGTTAGAAGTTACCAACGTAGTTGAGGAGGGTAATATTTCCCCTAGTTTTTGCATAAAGAAATAGGGATGAACTTTATCGTTGGCACGTACGCTAAATTCCCGTAAGGGAGGAAATTGCCGTCGTAAATGTTGGCAATGTGCCAGCCAGCCTTTAGCGCCTAAAGGGTTGGGTAGCAAACGGACAAGCTTTGGAAGTATATCTTTTAAATCTCCACAAATGGCCAAATCCGGACAGATTGTTGGTTTTTTCAGTTCAGCAGGGTCAATATCTATCACAATCTTCTTGGCATTTTTAGCGTAGTTTTCCCAGTTGTAGCTGATTTGGCGAATATTGTTACGAGTACCCAAAAATAAAATTACATCGGCATTTTGCAACGTAAAGTTGCCTGCCCGTTGGCCTACTGTTCCGATATGTCCGGCAAAACAAGGATTTGTGTCTTCGATTAAATCGATTCCGTTAAAGGTAGTAACAACCGGTATTTTGGTCTGAATAAGCAATTTTTCCAATTCCTTTTGCATATTACTTAAACGCACGCCATGACCTGCCACAATGAGCGGTTTTTTAGCGTTTTGTAACCATTTAGCGGCCTTTTTAAGGGAAGAAGATAAATTGGTTTTTTTTGTTTTTTTAGGTATAAATTTTCTGAGTTTTTTAGGATCTATCAAAGCGGCTTGAATGTTAATTGGAATATCTATCCATACCGGGCCGGGGCGCCCGTTGGTGGCTTGATAAATGGCTTCCTCTAAAACCTTATCAATCTCATTAGGATCTGTTATCATTTTGGCATATTTGGTAAGTGGCGTTACTACGCTGACAATGGGGGCTTCCTGATCTCCCAATTGCCTTAGTGGCAGTTGTGGGCAACTGGCCAAAGTGGTGGAAGTTTTTACCTGTCCGGAGATAAACAATACAGGCGCGCTGTCTGTCCATGCTCCAAACACACCGTTGAGGCAATTGAGGCCACCGGGTCCCGTGGTTACGCAAGCGACTGCCAGTTGGTTATTCCGGCGGGCATATCCTTCGGCCGCTAGAGAAAGAGCCTGTTCATTGTGTGGAAAGATTTTAGCAATCTTTTTACTTCTCCCAAAACTATCGTTCAGATGCATAGCACCGCCACCTGTTACCATAAATACATGGCGTATACCGTGATCTTCCAATTTTTTTACCACATAGTCCGATAGTTTTATCATCTTATAATCCGCGTTCTTCAATAAGCCTTTTTAGCGCCTTATTATGAGCGTAAGGGCAGTCTATTTGTGAAATTTTAATTGGATCGTCTTTTTTAATATCTTCTAAAAGTACTTCTCCCCGCATTAATTCACGGCAGGAAATCTGCCCTTTTTGTAAGGGAATGGCTAAATAAACATCTTCGTCGGTTAATTTATGCCCCTTTGGTAAATCCCAACGAGCGTAAACGCCCCTTACCAGTGCGTCTAAATACGTAATTTCTTTGCGTGGAGCGATATTTTTAGAGGTTGCACTATGCCCACAAAGGATGACGGCCTTTTGATAAGCTTTGATCCAGCGGTCTATATCTTCGGGTAGGGAGCAATAGTCGGATATAGGGATATCGTCAGCCTGAATATCAATATGACGCTCAAAAGTACGTGCGCCTTTCGCATAGGCGATTAGCATAGAACTTTCCAAATCGTCATTTAACTCATGCGTAGAAAAACCAATGATATGATCTGGGTAACGATTCTTTAAAAAGTCAATTTGATTGAGTTCCAATTCTGATTTTTCAGAAGGATAAATACTGACACAATGGTTGATAGCCAATGGAATATTACGGTGTTCAAAGAAAGTAACCAAATCATCAATGTCTTTGAGCGAACTTCCTCCTGTCGATACAATAACCGGCTTACGGGTAGTAGCGATCTTTTCAATAAGAATCCAATCGTTTAAATCTGAACTGGCAATTTTGATGATATCAATGCCCAATTTTACGCAATTGTCTACGGATACTTCATCAAAGGGAGTGGCCATGGGGATGCAATTATTTTGGCGGATAGCATCCACAAGAATTTGGTAATCTTTGATGTCCATTTGAGTGGCAACGGTTTTTTTAATGTAACGAATATCTTGACGATTTTTAAAATCTTTATGAATAAATGTGGGAACATTGCGGAATTGCAATTTGATAGCAGCACGTACATTATTGAAACGAACAATTTTGGCAAAATCTTCGATAATACGGATGCCGCGTTCCCGTTTACCCCAGTGATTGTTGGCTAGTTCTAAAACAAATAAATCTTCGAATATTTTGTTTTTCATGTATTTTCCTCTGTGGTTTATTTATCTGTTAAGAGTAATTGTCTATCCAGTAAGTTCTGATGCATTCTATAATAATTAAAAAGCTTTTCTATAGCAGTTTCAAGAGGGGTAAACGAAAGTTGGGGCATTTCTTCTCTTAAACGAGCATTGCTGCCGGAATAATTAAGGCCATACCCTTGTTTGGCTACTTGGATAGGATTGTTCTTCCTCCCGATCTTTTGCACTTGTTTTGCCACATCTAACAGCTCGGTTTCGGTGTCAGGAGTGATGTTATAGGTTTTGTGTTTCGTTTTATTTTCAATAAAAAACTCTAAAATGGGCATTAAATCTTCGACATATAAATAACTAAAACGACGGTTTTGACGTAGCGTAATCGGTAACCCAAAGAGTGTTTTGCAAATTGCGTTAGAAATAAAACGGATTTCCCAATCTTCTTGAGGACCAAAAATACCAAAAATATTAAGATCCACTACGTCGGGCAGATGCTTGATTCGTTGATGAATAACGTACTTGCAAAAACTATGGTCATCTTGCCCCATATGGCTACCGATTTGGTCTTCAGTTACCAAACGATTGTCCGCAGCTATATCATAAACGGCACCACTGCCAAAATTAATCAATTTTCCAAATTTATCTTTATGACGAACCAAATTTTCGAACATGCGTACGTTGGTATAAAACAAATTTGTAGGGTCTTTCGCGTTGCGATGGCCGGGTTTTGTGGCAGCATGAAGAACCACATCAAATTGATGTGTTTGGAAGTAACTATCTACTTGTGTGGTATCGGCAAGGTTTAACTCAAAACTTCTAGGGGCAACCAAATCATATTTTTGGGCCAAAAAACTTTTTAAGATATTTTTGCCAATAAAACCGTTACCACCGGTAAGTAAAATGGTTTTCTTCATATATTTTGTATTGTAGCAAATAATAATAGAAAAAACCCCGCCGAAGCGGGGTTTAAATTAACGGATGCGGACTTCATCCTCTCTTTGTTCTTCCGCACTATTGGGCGAAGGATGTTTGCGCTGCCATGTGTCTACATAATTTTGAACAAACATGTAGAACAAGGGAATAAGTACCAATCCTGCCAGGGTGCCGATAAGCATACCCCAGAAAACAGGTGTACCAATAGCACGGCGGCTGGCAGCACCTGCACCGGTGGCAATTACCATGGGGACCATCCCCAAAATGAAGGTAAACGCTGTCATGAGTACGGGACGGAAACGTTGCGTAAGACCGTCCATAGCTGCACTATAGACACTAGTTCCCTTCTCTTGTTCTTCTTTCGCAAATTCCACAATCAAGATAGCGTTTTTAGCAGCCAATCCGACGAGAAGAACGAGCCCTAATTGGGCATAAATACTCATGGATAAGTTGGTAATTAATAAACCGAACAATCCTCCGAATACGGCCGCTACAACAGACATTAATACCGGCACGGGAATTGTCCAGCTTTCGTACTGTGCGACCAAGAATAGATACGCGAACAAAATGGCTAGAAAGATTAACGTATTGATTTGTCCTTTATTTTGCTTTTCCTGATAACTCATTCCCGTCCACTCATAAGCGTATCCGGGCGGCAAGTTCTTCATAATCTTTTCCGTTACTTCCATAGCTTCCCCAGTACTGGAGTCCCCATTGGGGGTAGCCATAATGGTGGCCGCCGGATATTGGTTGTAACGCGTAATTTGGCGCGGAGAAAGGATATATTTTAAGTCTACCAATGCCATTAAAGGAACCAATTCTCCCGTTGCGCTGGTTACGTACATCTTGTTGATGTTTTCCGGTGTCATGCGGTATTTACTGTCGGACTGCATAATTACTTTGTTGACCTGTGTGCCGAAGTTTACATCTCCAACATAAGAAGATCCTAAGTAATTTTCCAAAATGGCGAAAATACTGGAGACCGGTACTTTCATGGCTTCTGCTTTGGTTCGGTTAACATCTAAGAAGATGTTAGGGGTATTTGCCTGAAAGGTAGAATAGGCCATAGCCATAGAGGGATCATTCATCATTTGAAAACCAAAACCAGCGGAAGTATCAGCTAATTTTGTATAGTCAAAGTCATTGAGCGTTTGTAAACGTAAGTCCAGTCCACCCGAAGTTCCTAATCCAGGAATAGAAGGCATTTCTACAGCACGGATAGTAGCGTCGTCTATAGCAGCAAATTTTTTAGAAAATAGCTGTGCAATATAAGATTGCTTGAGTGTTCTCTTTTTACGTTTATCCCAGGGTTGTAACGAAACAAACCCTACGGCTACGTTTTCCCCGGAACCGGACATTAAACTAAAACCGATAACGGAGGTAAAATGTTTTACCCCTGGAGTGTCTAATATTTCCGGAGTAATTTTATTGAGTACTGCTTGTGTACGTGCAAAGGAAGCTCCTTCGGGCAAAGCAATATTCAACATTACAATTCCCTGGTCTTCCACCGGAATGAAGGAAGTGTGTATGGTTTTTAAAAGGAATATATCCAAAAACACAAATCCCACGAAAAGGGATACAATAATAGCCTTGCGTGCTAGTCTTCGTACGATATTACGATAACCTTTCCCTCCACGTAAAACGGCTAAGTTAAACCAACGCAATGCGAAAATCTTTGTTTCCGGAATGGGTTTTAACAACGTAGCACAAATTGCCGGAGAAAGAGAGAGTGCATTTAATGTAGAGAAACAAACAGCCACGGAGATGGTAACAGCAAATTGTTTATAAATTTCCCCGGTAATTCCTCCCATAAAAGTAATGGGTACGAAAATAGCCAGCAGCACAAGAGTTGTAGCAATAAGTGCACTGGAAAGTTCTCCCATGGCTTGCTCAGCTGCATGTTTAGCTTGTTGCCTTTCACGGTTCATTAACACGATTACACGCTCTACTACGCAGATAGCATCATCCACCACAAGACCGATAGCCAGTACGAGAGCAAAGAGTGTGAACAAATTAATGGAATACCCTAAAGCCAACATGACAGCAAATGTACCTAACAGAGATACGGGAATGGTAGCCGCAGGTACAAGTGTAGCGCGCCAGTTTTGCAAGAAAACATAACACACGATTACGACCAAAATGAAGGTAATGAATAAGGTGAAAAGAACTTCCTCAACAGATGCGGTAATAAATTCAGTCGTATCAAAAGCAAAATCATATGTAAGACCAGCCGGAAAGAATTGCTCCATACGTTTCATTTCCGCTTTGATCCCTTTCATGGTTTCCAAAGCATTTGCCCCGGAAGAAAGGTTAATCATCAAAGGAACTGTAGGGTGACCGTCAAAAGAACCGGCGAAACTGTAGCTTTCTTGCCCTTCTTCTACGCGGGCAATTTCAGAAAGCCGCACTTCGCCACCTTTACTATCGGTACGAACGATAATTGTTTGGAATTCCTCGGCACTGTTTAAGCGTCCTTGGGTTTGGAGCGGATAAACGGTTAAGATGGCGCCATCGCTGGGGCGCGCCCCGATTTTGCCCAAAGAAGGTTGATAGTTTTGCGTTGCGATGGCACTTTTAACGTCCGCTACGGAAATATCCAAAGCAGCCATTTTATCCGAGTCTAGCCATACACGCATGCTTTTTGCAGCTCCGAATACGCGGGCTTCCCCCACCCCGTTTACACGACTTAAGTTTTTCTGTAAATTGTTGTTGAGGTAATCGCTGATTTCAATGGTATTCATCTTGCCGGTGGGATCACTAAATGCGAGCAAGCCTAAAATGCTAGATGAACGGCGAAAAACACTAATTCCTTGTTGTGTGACGGCAGCCGGTAACAAAGGAGACGCTTGCGAAACGCGGTTTTGTACTTTGACCTGGGCAATATCCGGGTCGACCCCCGTTTTGAAAGTGATGGTAAGCATATAAGAGCCGTCCGCAGAGTCAGAAGACATGTAGAGCATGTCTTCTACCCCATTGACGTTGGCTTCGAGAGGAATGCCGATTGTTTTGGCAATAACGTCTGCACTGGCGCCCGGATAGACTGCCCGGACAATAATTTCCGGCGGGGTAATTTCTGGGTATAAGGCAACAGGGAGAGTCTTAAGAGCAATGATACCCGCTAAACATAAAATAAGTGAAATAACCACGGCAAAGCGTGGTCTGTTAATGAAGAATTTAGAAAACATTATTTATTCTCCTGCAGAGAGGTTTCCTTTTGATCGGTTGTCGGAGTTTTGCGATCCGGGGCATTGATTTCACTTACATTGACCTTCATGCCATTTTGTAAGCGCTGTTGTCCAGAGGTAACCACGCGATCTCCTTCTTCTAAACCGGATACAACAATGTATTTTCCATCCACCATATCTCCGGTAGTGATATATTTTTGTACGATGGTGTCATTCGGAGTGACGGTCATTACATATTGTCCCGTAGCATCTTGAGAAACAGCTGTTTGCGGAACAAAGAGGACAGGATGCAATTTGTCCAAACTGACGGTAACATTCACATAATTTCCCGGTACTAGACGGTTGTCTGGGTTGTTTGTTTTGGCATATACCGCCATGGTAGCTGTTTGGGCATTAATTTCGTTATCAGAAAACACAGTGGCGGAAGGCATGTTAATGGTGTCTCCGTTGGGGAGCGCAATTTGTAAATCCGGATGTTGAACGGTTACTTCATCCATACCAGATAAACGTTCTTTATCTGTAATAGAGAACACAACGCGGATGGGATCCATTTGAACCACGCGTGCCAATTTACTGGCGCCGGCAGTGGCTAAATTCCCTTTAGTGATAAGTGCTTTACCTATATAGCCAGTAATCGGGGAGCGCACTTCGGTATAATCTAAGTCTAATTTTGCTAAATCCAGAGTTGCCTGGGCAGATTTAACATTGGCTTTAGCATTGGCTAAATTGCTTTCTGCCAATTCCATATCGGCCTTTGATAACATTTCATCTTGGTATAATTCTTGTTCACGGTGGTAATCGTTTTCGACCTGAGTTAAATTAGCCTTGGCTTTATCTACGGCAGCTTGAGCGGAAGATACGGCCGCTTTATAGCGTTTTTGGTCGATAACAAACAGAACTTGCCCCTCTTTTACCAGGGAACCATCTTTAAACATAACTTTGTCTACGTATCCGGACACCTGCGGTACAACATCAGCAGCGTTGATGGCCTCTACGCGGGCAATAAACTTTTTACCCTGTAGCATGGGTTGCTTTTTAAGGGTTTGCACGAGAACGGTGGCCGTTCCACCCATACCCGGCCCGGCGTTTTTACCTCCCAGTTTCCCACTTATAAGAAACCCAACGGCAATTCCTATCAAGAGAAGAATTGCAAATTTTGAATAATGTATTATTTGTTTTTTTGTCATAATTATTTCCCAATACTTCTATATAAGATGGCTTTACTCAATAGTAAATCGTAAAATGCCGTAATTTTATTTTGGCGGGCATCAGCCAATTGAGCTACGGCAGTAAGAAGGTTTAGTGTATCGCTTTTTCCAACTTTGTAGTAACGAAAAGCGACCCGTTCGTTTTCTTCGGCGCTCTCTAAAACAGTTTTGCTAATATCATAAGAACGTACAGCTGTTTTATAATTTTGATAATTGGTCCAAACATCATTTTGAATTTGTAGACGAACGTTTTGGGTATTGGCCAAAGCTTGCTGATAAGCGTAATAAGCACTTTGCGTTGCGTACATGTTTGCAAATCCGGTAAATAACGGCATAGAAACACTAATACCGGCGGCAGTCTCCGTTTGATATGGATAAGAATGTTTCCAATTATCTCCGTATGTTGCGGAAGCATTTAGATGAACGGCTGGCAGATTTTGAATGCGTGTGTTGTGAAGGGCCGATTTGGCTGCTTGGGCTGTGCTTTCTTGCGCACGCATTTCCGGACGGTTCTCCAGGGCTTGATTCATGAGTTGTTCCACATCATCTGTTTCAATTTGAGTGGTGTCTTCATTAAAAGTAGGAGTTTCGATATTCAAAGGGGTATTAGGAGGCAAATTAAGAAGTACAGCCAAGTTTCCCAGTGTTTGACTTTGTAAATTTTCAGCCAATACTACCGATAGAAGGGCTTGCTCATATTTTGTTTTAGTTTGCAATTTGTCACTTAAAGAAACCATTCCCAATTTATAACGTTTTTGGGCTTCGTTGTAAGATTGTTTATAAGTATCCAGACTGGCATTGGCACTAATAAGAGACTCTTTTGCGGCCAGTGCTTTTAGGTAAGCTGTTTGTACGGCAAGCATCAAATCTTGCAATTTTGCATCATAGGCAAAACGTACCGCGTTGGCTTGCGCACGAGAGGCTTTAACACGAGAAGTTCTTCCCCCCCAATCAAAAAGTAACCAAGAAGCGGCAGCGGTAGCCGAATAGGGTTCGTTTTGAGTATAGTGCGGCTGGGTCTGCGCACGTTGACCGGTAATGTTTCCTTGCCCAGACACTACCACGGAAGGTAGATACTCAGAGCGAGAGGTCCCTACGCTGGCCTCAGCTGCCTTTACCCCCATATATTGTGCACTCAACGAAGGATTCGTACAAAGACTGATTTGTACTAAATCTAACAAAGAAAGTTCCTGGGTTGTAATATCCTTGTCTATACATCCTTCCGGTGGTTTTACTGTGTAAGCCATCATGGGATCCAAGGCCCATCCTTGTAACGTCATAGCAACTATGACAGAAAATAAAAAATATTTTTTCATATTTATTTCAATTCCTTATTATATGATTTCAAAATTGCTTCAATTGAGTGCCAAACGGCCTTTTTTAATTTTTCCGGAGGAGTAGTTTGGGTAATATCTTCTTTAAGTGCTTGTAAAATCATAAAACGATCACATTCTGATAAATTAACTTGTAAAAACATTAAATGTGCCAAAAGAATCATTTCATCCGAATCTTTTTTTAATCCAGTTAATCGTGACAATGTATGCTTTACCAAATTGTTCAAAGGTTCTGCGTATGATTTTAAAGACATTAACATTTCGGAAGAGTCTTCTAATTCCGCAAATGTAAAGATGCGTTCCAAAGGCACATTGACGCGATTGAATTTCATTTCCAGCACTTTGTCAATAATACGGTGCAGAGCCTCCCATGTTTCTTCCATGGATAATTTATCGATATCTTGGGGCGTGGGAAGGGGCTTGTCCCCCCCAAAAATATAACTTCGGTTTTTAGAAAGTAAATATTTAAGCGTTTCTAAATATAGGTTATGTTTATTTCCGAAGTGATAAGAAATAGAAGATACATTTTCTCCCGCTTCTGTTACGATTTCTCGAATAGAGGTGGAGGTGTACCCATTTTGGGCAAACAAGCGAGCTGCCGTGCGAAGTAGTTTAACGCGTGTATCTTGCATAAATTTATCTTCCCTGAAAATTATACAAAATAATTTGTTTATATTCAAACAGTTGTTTGAATTTTTTAATTAGTTTTCTACTGTCACAAAGGGAGTTCTATTTGGATGGAAAAGGCTATTTACGCTGTAACAACTTTTTTAGATAATCATAGTAGTTGTTCGAAGGAACGTTTTGAAGTTGAGTTGCTAATTGCTTTTTGGTAATGAATTTTTTAGCCAGTGCAATTTCTTCTAAACAGGCAATTTCTATTCCTTGGTTAATTTGCATAGTATAGACGAAATTAGAGGCTTCCAATACGCTTTCATGAGTGCCGGTATCTAACCAAGCGAAACCACGATCTAGGCAAAAAACATGTAAAAGATTTCGTTCTAAATAAAGGCGGTTTAAGTCTGTTATTTCTAATTCTCCGCGGCTGGAAGGCTGGAGGGTTTGGGCCAGTTGAACAACTTGGTTATCGTAAAAATATAACCCGGTAACAGCAAAATTACTGCGCGGATTTTTTGGTTTTTCTTCCAATGAAATGGCTGTTCCCTTTTTATCAAATTCAACAATTCCAAATCGTGTGGGATCATTAACTTCGTAGGCAAAAACAGTCGCTCCGGTAAAAGGTTGTTGGGTGGCCTGGGAAAGGAGTGCCTCAAAACCACTTCCGTAAAAAAGATTATCCCCTAGAATGAGAGCACAGGCGTCTTTCCCTATAAATTCTTTTCCTAAAATAAAAGCATCCGCAATGCCACGTTTAACCTGTTGAGAAATGTAAGAAAGTTGTATCCCCCATTGGTGTCCGTCTCCTAGGACACGTTTAAAATTTTCGTTATCATTTGGAGTGGTAATAATGAGAATTTCCCGAATGCCCGCTTGCATCAGTACAGACAGCGGGTAATAAATCATGGGTTTATTATAAACGGGCAACAAAATTTTAGAGATGGGCAGAGAGGCTGGATATAAGCGTGTACCGGCCCCACCGGCTAAAATAATTCCTTTCATAGTTTATCTCCATATTGTTGTTTTATTTTTTTTACGGCTGCCGTTACAGTTTCGCATAATATTTCGGCTTGCTTTATGAAAGAACGCCCCTCCAGAGAAATAGGATCAATGAGGTCTTTTTCTTTATCGTAAGCAAAGTCGTATAGCAGATATAACTTATCGGTATATTGAGCATAGCGATCCAGCAACCGCTCCAAATGTATTTTTTCCATGCAAAAGATTAAATCTGCATTTTTTAAATCATCAGCAGATAACTGGGTGGAATGATGTTGAACGTTTTCAATTCCTTTAGAAGATAAAAAGGAAGATACTTTTGACGGAACATTATAGGCCGCATTTGCATAAAGCCCTCGTGAAAATACTTGGACAGTGGGAAGAAGTTGTTGGCATAACCTTTCCGCCATAAAACTCCGACAAATATTTGCATGACAAATAAATAGTATTTTCACATTAAATACTATAGCAAATTTTATAAAATATCTTTATGAATTTATTTTTCAGGATGAGTGTTGTCTTATTATTAGGTTTTGTTGTCTTTGCATTTGCAGGTACAGACCCGTGGGCTTTTTCTGTTTTGCAGTATGGTATGTTTGCGTTAGCCCTGGGATACGTTTTTACGACAAAGACATTGTACATCACTCGTCCGCTCAAAATTATTTCAAGCTTATTGTTATTTTTGATAGGGTTGGCACTTATACAAAGTTTGTTCCCACGCACTTTGTTAGATAGCGTTGCTTTCTTCCCTTTCACCGTGCTACGGTTACATACATTGGAAGTGGCTTCTTTGTTATTAACGTACTTGATATGGACGTGGTTGATTGTTCAGTTATTTCCTTCTTTTACAAAAAGCAATCACTTAATCTTGTGTACGGTATTTATTGGAGTAGCTGTTGTCCTGTGTGCGTGTGCTCTTCCCAAAAGTGATTATATGTTTCGTCTTGTGGGGATTCGCTCCGGCTTTGGTCCGTTTTTAAATCGTAACCACGCCGGAATATTTCTAGCCATGAGTTCTGTTGGGGTATTGTCTTTCTTGTTCGCATCTTATATTCAAAACAGAAAGCAGCTATTTGCCCCGCAAAAACAATCTTTTTATATGAGGCATTTATGTTTGCTCCTCATTTTCGTGGGGCTCTGTTCGGGAACTGTTTTTACGCGTTCCCGGGGAGGAATGCTATCATTAGCCGTTGGAATTTTTACATATTCTTTTTTATGCTTTTGGGTGGTCCCTCCTAAGTTAAAAAAACGTTTAAAGGGGTGGTTTTTTACATTGTTGGCACTGGTGTTAGTATCGGGGTGGGTGGCCACCCATGTGCCGGAAATCAATGCTTTTGCCCAACGTGCTACCAACACATCAGAAATGACACGGAAGATGTTTTATCGTTCTTCTTTCCGTGCTTTGAAAGAATCTCCCTATTTTGGCTGGGGGTTGGGTACAACCCCGTTAGTAATACATAATTATTTTGAATGGCCCATTAAAAAGTATGTAAATCATTTACATTGTGATTGGCTGGAAATTTTATTGGAAATTGGATGTTTGGGAGCGGGAGTAGTATTACTGTTTATGGGTTGGCTGGCTTTATTTATGTTACGTAACCTAAAAAAATTGGAGACGAAAAAACAGCTGGTTTACAGTGGCTTAATAAGTGTAATGACGGTTATGTGCGTGGGAAGTTTGTTCGATTTTGATTTTTTTATTCCGGCTAATGCCTGTTTATTCTTTTTAACATTGGGAATTGCGTGTAATCCTTCTTTCAATAAAAAAACGGTGCAAATAATATCATTAAATTGGATAAAACGGATTTTGTTGGTAGGGATATGTGTGGCTGCGGTATGGATTCCTACAAGCAAAACGATTGCTTGGCGGTTGATGTGGCTTGGTAAGGGAATGAAACATGATACAAAAATTTTTGCTTACGAAGAAGCAGTAAGTTATTATCCTAGTCCTCGATATGCTGTTTACCTGGGAATTGCCTATTACAATGCCGGAATCCATAGTCACAATACGGAATTACGGTATGCTTATTGGCGTCAGGCAAAAAGGGTAGCAGAAACTTATCTTAAAAAATACCCTAAAGACAAAGAACTTTCCCAACTTTACATGCGTGTGTATAACTTGGATTAAAAGCTTTCTTTTCTCAATTGAAATGCGGAGTGCTGGTTTGGAAAGCCCTTCTATTTTTAGTATAATTAGAACATATGAAAAATCGTTATTTTATACTATTTTTTCTTGGCCTTGTCTTAGGATTAAGTGCCTGTTCTTCTCATTCTATTGCGGAAAATAATTCTCTTCAAAAACAATTGGATCAACAAGAGGTCCTTTCCGGAATAGAAAAAGTTCGATCCTCATCTTCGTACACGTTACAACCTGGTGATTTGGTAGAAATTCAAGTATTCAAAGAAGAGGATATGACACGTACGCTCCGTTTAAGTGGAAATGGGAACGTTACGTTTCCGTTAGTGGGTAATGTAAATTTGGCCGGGAATACGTTAGAAGAGGCAGAGGCGAAATTGGCAAAAAAACTAACTGCTTATTTGCGTAATCCGCAAGTATCTATGTTGGTAAAGGAATATGGTAATAAAACGGTGTATGTTCTGGGCCAAGTCAAGAATCCGTCCTCCATTGAAATACCGCCGGAGAAAGCACTTACCGTATTGGAAGCAATTAGTTCTGTGGGCGGGTTTACCGATATTGCCAATACCTCCAAGGTGCGTGTGCTTCGCATGGAAGACGGGAAACAGAAATCCATGGATGTAGATGTTGCTCAAATTACCAAACAGGGAAATAAATCACTGGATATTGCCCTTATGCCCGGAGATGTTGTGTTTGTGCCGCAGAGTATGTTTTAGGAATGATTTATGGAAAATATAGAAAAAGAAGAAATGAATTTGTCGGAAATAATACAAATTGTATTTAAACGCCTTTGGTGGATCGTTGCGGCGATGTTATTGGGATTAATAGCGGCTATTTTGGTAAATGTTTTAATGCGTCCTGTATACGAAGCTGTTACGCTAATGATGATTAACAACGAAAATGCCGGGAAATTAGATACAGATTCATATAGGTCATTTGCTGCCGAGGAAGATTATTACCGCACACAATATCAGTTGTTGGAAAGTCGTTCTTTGTTGGAAAAAGTCTACAATCAATTGGATTTAAACCAATACGAAGAATTTGCTAATCCCAGAGGAATTAGTAAACTCAAAAATGCCTTAAAAATAGACCCCGTTACGCGTAGCCGTTTGGTGCAAGTGAAAGCTTTCGCTTATGATCCGCAATTAGCAGCAGATATTTCCAACGCAGTTAGTCGTACGTTTGTGGCCGAAAACGTAGAAAATCGCATTTCTATGGGACAAGATGTTATTCGTGCCCTGGAAAGCACGGAAAAGAGCAAGGCCGAGCAAGAGCTACTCAATTCCATGCCGCAAGTGGTAAATAGTGATTTTATTAAATCGCTTAAGCAACAAGCGGCTAATTTAGAGACGCTTAAAGCGCAGTTATCTGCTAAATATACCGATCAGCACCCTGAAGTTATTTCCGTCAATCGCCAATTGGCAACTATTCGAGAAGAAATCAATACGGAAACCCGACGATTGGTTCAAAGTATCAAAATTGAGCTTTCTGGACAATTTTCGGGCAATAATATTCGAATTGTTGATCCTGCAATTGTTCCTACGATTCCCGTTCGTCCGCGTAAATTGATTAACCTGCTTGTCGGTCTATTGAGTGGGGCTTTATTGGGAGTGCTAGTTGCATTCGGAGTTGAATTTGTAGACCAAAGTGTAAAAAATTCTGAAGAAATGGATACGAAGTTAGGGCTTCCTTTCTTGGGATTTGTTCCATATGAAAAGAATAAAAAGAAAGAATCCGAATATGGCACCATGCTTAAAGAAGGCAATTTCTTGAAGGCGGAAAATGTGCGTAACATTCGTACCATGTTGGGATTTTCTATGGCGGACAACCCCAATAATCCTTTTTTAATTACCAGTTCATTGCAAAGTGAAGGGAAAAGTTATTTGTCTTCTAATTTGCTAGTGGCACTGGCACAATCTGGCAAGAAAGTGTTGCTGATTGATGGTGATTTGCGCCGTGGTCGTGTTCACAAAGTATTCAAATTGTCTCTGGATAAGGGATTAAGTAACATTTGGGATAAAGACCCCAAAAAATCAGATTATGCTTCAAATGTCCAGCCAATAGCCGACGTAAAGAATCTTTTTGTAATGACATCAGGTGTGAGGCCGCCTAACCCCGCAGAATTGTTAGGTACCCCCAAATTGGCTGATTTTGTTGCTTGGGCTAAAAAGAATTATGACCAAGTAGTGGTGGATTGCCCCGCTATTTTACCGGTTTCTGATACCATGTTGTGGGGTCGATATATTCCACAGGCAATTTTTGTGATTAGATATGGTAAAACCAATGTTAAATTGGCTAAAATCGCATTGGATAAGCTCCAGAAAGCCGGCGTGAAGGTTCTTGGAGGTGTAATTGGGGCCTATCAGCCACAAGGCTTATCTTATGGGAAATATGGCTATTATAAGAGCTATCACTATTACTCTGACGAAGAAGAAAAATAGTTTAAATTTTTCCCCTATTTTTCCCCGGCACCTAGCCGGGGAATTTTTTGCTCATGTTTATCTAGGCCTTTTTCCCCCTTTCCAGATGGGTCCAATGACCCTTGTAAGTTGGTATAGATATTTTTAAAATGATGATAAAGGAGTATAAATGAGAAAAATAACATTTTTTATATTGTGCGTTTTTCTGCCATTGTTGGGGCAGGCACAAACCTCCAAGCAAGCTCTTCTAAAGCTTTTTATGCCCAAAAGAAGTTTCTTATCGGGGGTCACCACTACAGGAGATGCTACTCGAGATGCTATTGCCCTAGCTGCACTGCGCGCAGACTCAGAAGCCCAGATACAGGCCAATAAACAAATTGTACAGATAGCACAAAGAGCTCTTTCAGAAGGGCGTCCCACGAATTTTACCTCTTTGTTAGCGTATGAAATATTGCAAAAGAAATCTTTGTTACTTTTTAACGCCACCTCCGCGAATGTGAAGACGAAAAGGCTTGACGTTATGGTAGTTTCAAGTATTGGAGAGATGAAAAGAGAATTGGTAGAAGTGAGCAAAATGGCTCCTTCTTTAACTTTTGAACAATTTATAGTGATGGCGGAGTCCGCCAAAAGTCGTTTACAAGAGATAGACCTCTTGCAGATGGCGCTCGATACGTATTCTAAGGAACATCCAGATGGCGTGCATGACTTTTTCTTTGCTGGGCAAGATGCTCTGGCGTGGTTGAAGTATTACTACAGTGCACTTATCGGGAAGGAAAGTGAAATTCCTGCTGACAAGGGCCAAAAATCCTATGAAAAATAGGGGCGAAGAAATTGCATTAGGATTGATAAACAAAAAACCTCCGCTTTGAAAGCGGAGGTTTTTGATAAGTAATTTATCAATTAGAACAAAGCACGGACGAATACACCAGCTTTATTGTTTTCGTATTGGGCCAAGTTCACGTTGGAGTGACGGGCACGGAATTGATACCATACGCCAGCAGACAACCAATCTTTGAATTGATAATCTACACCGGGGCGGACCAAGAACACGTCATCCGTGCGTTTGGTGCCGTCTACGTATGTATCGTAGTGCATTTGGTCCCAAAGGAACGTCACATGAGCGGTCAATTTGTCGGTAAGTTTTTGGTCGCCATACAAAGACAAAGTAGTATCTTTGAAATAGCGATTGTCACCGTAGTAGGTTTCCTCTAAGCCACGTTTACCCGTTAAACGAAGGGTATTAACAGTGCTGGGTTTCCATTCCAAAGAGAGGAAATAACCGACCATGTTTCTTTCATCTTCATTATTTACTTTTTCGTCATATTTGCGCATATCGTAGTTTACTTTGGCAATACCGGTTACTTTCGGTGCAACTTGCCCTTTGACACCTAAACCGACGAGGTGGCTAGACGAATCGTTGAGTTTGTAATCTTTGTAGGCAATGTCAGAGTACATATATTCCACAAAGAAGCTGGTTTTGGCAGAAAGATTGTAGTACAATTGGGCCCCTAAATTAACGCGATTGCGGTTTAAGGCTTCCCATTCGTCTTCAAAA
This sequence comes from Elusimicrobiaceae bacterium, assembly GCA_016282685.1. Taxonomy (GTDB): domain Bacteria; phylum Elusimicrobiota; class Elusimicrobia; order Elusimicrobiales; family Elusimicrobiaceae; genus Avelusimicrobium. Next base: position 53,297 of record JAEELM010000040.1, read on the forward strand.
TAGTGATTGTAAATATCTTCTGCTAAGAAACCCACACCAAACATTTTTTCCGTGGAAGTAATGTAAGAGAAATACCCATGGTTATTCAAACGTTTGGCACGTTCTGTTTCTGCATTGTTGGCAGGATCAGAGGTGTAGAGAATGCGATCCCCTAATTTGAACTGTTTATTAGAAAGTTCTACCCCGCCTAAAGCATCCCAATAATTATTGGTGCTGGCATCTTTGGTATAAGCGTTATATCCCACTAAAGCATTCGCATTGAATTTCAAGGCAGAATTGGGAATATTGGTTTTGTAATCGGCACCTACGCGAGTTGTGCTGATAACAGAATCTTTTTTCCCATAGTGAGTTAAATAGATGTTATCATCATAGCTTACATCTTCAGATACCATGAATGTAAGTGGCTTTTGAGCCATAACTGGAAAAGCTACAAAAGCAGCAAGTGCAATAATTGCTAATTTTTTCATTTCTTGCTTTCTCCCTAAATTTTTTAGTTACCAGTTGGAGCAGAAGGACTTACTTCTGCTTCGGCTGCCAAATCATTTTGCGCTTGTTGAGCAGCTAAATCAGGCGTATTCAAGGCAGCTTCTGCGGCTACAAAAGCAGGAGTGTCTTCTTCCACGGTGTTTGTTCCTTGGTTGGACACTTTTGTAGACGTAGTAACCGGTTTGTACGGAGCAACGACCGGTGCTTCGCTGCGAGCTATTTTTTCACGCGCAATGGCGTCTACTTTTACAGAAGAACCATTTGCAACGGTGGATGTTTTCCCACCGGTTGTGATATAAGCTGGACCGCCTTTTTTAACAGTTACTAATTGCGTTTTGGGATCAACAACTAAACTAATGGCGCCGTTAGCGCTGATGATACTTCCGCCAATTTGAACCCTGTTTAAGTTGGTGCCGGAAACAATAAGACGTCCGTTATTTTCAGGACTGATTTGGACGTTTTGATTTTGCGGTACCGTAATGACAACTTCGTCGTAATTTACGACGGTTCTTGCTTTTTCGCTGATAGAAAGCACACTGCCCGCTTTATACTTGACAGGTTGCTGTCCATCTCGGATGACTGTGATGGCCGCATTTAAGGCCCCCGCTAAGCACAGGGTGCTCAGTAAACACAGAAACTTCTTAATCATGTGGTACATCCTCCTATTTTATTTTACCTCTAGATTATACTATTTTAAATGTAAAAGATGCAATCTTTCAAAATCAACATTGGATTAGTTTATTTACGTCGTGCACTTAGACGGAATAGAAGCCAGCCTAGAAAAGTCCCCAGTGTATTGTTAAGAACATCATCTGTTTCGCAACTACCTATGTGGAAAATAGCTTGTATTAGTTCTATACAAATCGAAAAAGTCAGGGCATAAAGCAAAATTTTCCAAAGCGGCGTTTTTTTAAACAGGTAACCCGCAAAAAAACCAAACGGTAAAAATAAGGTGATATTTAATAAACAATCTTCTATAGGAGAATTTTTTGTAACTTGGAAAATATTTTTACTGCTTCTCAGTACAGAATAGCAATCTGTTTTAGAAAACTCTCCTTTCCCCGTTAAACAAGAGAATGCTATTTTGTAAGTAATAAATGGTTGAAGGCGGAAACGAACCATTTCCTTGACATTTCGACAAAACAAAGTAAAGTAAAGTACGCTGCCGGCGTAGAGCGAAGCTAAACTCCACAAGTAAACAAGGCGGCTTTTTTCTTTTTTAAACAAACGAAGGCTTAGCGGGACTAACAACAATCCGCCTATAACAACCAGTGTTAATAAAGATACCTGTTTCATACGAATAAAAGTTATTATAAATGCTTTTTCTTCTCGTTTGTATTATACCAATTTCTTAGCCTTTCAAAGACATATTTAACCCCATATCGCTAAATGGGGAAAGAAATAAAATAAGCTATAATATAAAGAGTATGACGAATTTACGAACTTCTAAACGATGGCTGGTAACGGGTGGAGCGGGTTTTATTGGCTCTCACTTAGTAAAAGAATTGGTAAAACAGGGACAACAAGTTGTTGTGTTAGATGATCTTTCCAGTGGGAATTTGGAGAATTTGGCACCTGTGGCCAGCCAAATATCCTTTATTCAGGGTTCTATTTGTACGCCGAAAGATGTTTTGAATGCATGTGGAGGAGTGGATTATGTGTTGCATCATGCAGCTTTAATTTCAGTAGCTCAATCCATGCAAGAACCGGAACAAACAGCTCACATTAATGTCAAAGGAACCTTCAATGTGCTGGAAGCAGCCAGGGCACAACATGTGAAAAGAGTCGTTTTTGCTTCTTCTAGCGCTGTATATGGTAACAGTCTAGATTTACCCTACAAGGAAAACACGTTGCCGGATTGTCAGTCTCCTTATGCTTGGAGTAAACAAGCAGGGGCAGAATTATGCCAGCTTTATACCCACGCATACGGAGTGGAAACGGTCGTTTTGCGCTATTTTAATGTGTTTGGTGTGGGACAAAACCCTCATTCTGCTTATGCGGCAGTAATCGCTAAATTTATGCAACTGGCAGCTGAAAATCAACCTTTGCGGATTGATTGGGATGGTAAACAAAGTAGGGATTTTGTCCATGTGTTAGACGTTGTACAGGCCAATTTGTTGGCGGCTTTAAAAGGTACGGCCGGAGAAATTTATAATGTGGCTTCTGGCCGTACATATACGCTTTTAGAACTGGCAGATACGATAGAGAAAATTTCTGGCCGAAAATTGGAGCGGGTCTTTTGTCCCAAACGGGCCGGGGATGTGCGATGTTCGTCCGCCGATATTTCTAAAATTTCCGCTATAGGGTTTGTTCCAAAGGTTTCTTTGGAAGAGGGTTTGCGGGATATGTGGTTAAAAAAACAGGAAGATAAAAAATGAAATTCTTATTTTTATTGTTGGATTTTTGTGCTTTTTCCGTAATCATGTGGAGTGTATTCGTATTACGTGGATATGTTAACAGCAGTGTGTTTGAAAGGAATGTTCCGCTTTTTGCGGTTATTTTTTTGTTTGTTACTTTTGTGTTGTGGTTGTTTTCGTTCTACGATATCAAGCAATTACGTAAACGAATGGTTTCCTACAAAATGCTTTCAGTTGCATGGTTGATATGTTTGCTAGGTTGTTCAACTATGATTTACTTCGTTTCTTCCGTGTTTTCTATCCCTACACCTAAACGTTTATTGCTGATTATTTTAACAGTTTATTACGTCTATATTTGTTTAATGCGTCGAAATTATTTTAAATTGGATTTTGCTAAAAAAAATGTATTAATTTTCGGCCAAAGTGAAACGATTTCTGCTTTAGTTAAAGAAATGAAGTCTTCTCGCGGATTTCGCATACGAGGAGTGGAGCCTGTTCCTGCGGAAAATAAACATTATTCGTTGAACAATTTGGACATAGTGGTTACCGGCAGTCGGTTGTTTAAAGAATATCCGCAAGCATGGGAAATTATTTCTAGACAATTTATTTCGAAAGGGATTGTAGTAGATACGGATTTTAATGTCTATGAAAGAATGTTTCGTCGAGTATCGCGTGAAAGTATTGCAGACTCTATTTGGTTATTGCGTGGTATTGGTAACCGCCATGAACATACAATGTACGACGATATTAAACGGGCATTTGATGTGATAGCCTCCATTTTCTTGCTCCCTATTTTAATTCCGTTAGGACTATTTATTTGGGTGGCGGTTCGGATAATTGATGGGTATCCACCGCTTTTTATTCAAAAACGAGTCGGGCAGTTAGAAAAGCCTATCTATATTTATAAATTCCGAACGATTGTTCCTGGAGGGACGGAAGAAAATATTACAAAATGCGGAAGATTTTTAAGACGTTTCCGCTTGGATGAAATTCCGCAAGTGATAAATGTTTTAAAAGGAGATATTTCGTTCGTTGGACCTAGACCCATTTGGGAAAATGAATATGATTTTTTAAACAAATATGTTCCTAATCATAATATTCGGACAATTGTAAAACCGGGTATTACGGGATGGGCGCAATTGAATTTTAAAGCTCCCCCCACCTATTTTAATTTTAGGAATGAAGCCCCCGAAGAATTAGATCCGCATGCTTTTGATGCTGCTTTTACGCGTCTTTCTTACGATGTATGGTACATTAAAAACCGATCCATTATGTTAGACATTGAAATTATGTTACGAACAGGTTTGCGAATGTTCATTAAGGATACTTATGTTGCGTAAATTAATTATAGGGTTTCTACTAATAATTACCTCCCCTCTTATGGGATTGGAATTCCCGCTTTGTGTGTACGGAATATCGGATCTAAAATGGGTGCCTGAAGTAAAAAAAGCCGGATTTACATGTTTCCAGAGCTATCAAAAAGATCCGGATACATTATCTGCTTTGGCCAAACAGGCCTCTAAATATGGGTTAAAAACAGTTTTTTTACCTGATCAAGTTATCGGCTCCGCCAAAGAAAATGAAGCCAAAAGCTGGCCTATGTTGGCATGGTATCTGGTAGATGAACCTGATGTGCATAAATGGAGTCGAGAACGTGTGCGACAAGCCCATCAGCGTTCTAAAACAGCTTTCCCGAATCAACTCACTACATTGGTAATTGGACAAGGGCGTACGCTTATTCCTTATTACGATTTACCGGATGTAATGATGGTGGACTGGTATCCAGTTCCCCATTTAGCGTTGACATCATTTGGTGACAATGTGCGCTATACGTTAGAAGGAATGGAAAAACATAATAGTCCATACCCTCGGAAATTATGGGGAGTAGTGCAAATCTTTGATTGGAAAGATTATAAACAGCACCGGCCGGATAATGACAGAATCGGTCGTTTCCCTACGGAAGAAGAAATTCGTTTTATGAGTTATGATGGCATTTTAAACGGAGCCACGGGATTGTTCTATTTTATTTTTACTGCGCAAAACAAGCCTATGTTTTCTTTTCAACCAGATAATTGGAAGCGGGTGACACGGGTAATTAAAGAATTGGAGGAGTTATTGCCCATTTTAGAAAATGGAATAATAGTGGAAAATCCATTAGCTATTTCTCGTCCACTTGTTATGCAATCGCGTGCCTATAAGGGATATATTTATATGATTTTGCTGAATTCTTCAGATCAGCCGCAACAGATTCCGCCCGCTTTGCTGGAAAAATATTACCAAAAAATGTTTGAAAAAAAGAAAGAAAAAACAATTCCCCCCTACGGGGTATGGGTGCTGAAATATTCGTAAGACAAGGGTATTTGATTTTTGTTATAATATCCTTAGTTAGGAGTAGTAATCAAATCGATTCCTGGAGAGGTGGCTGAGAGGCCGAAAGCGGCGGTTTGCTAAACCGTTATACGGGTTAATTCCCGTATCGAGGGTTCGAATCCCTCCCTCTCCGAAAAATATACCCCCGTAAGGGGGTTATTTTTTTGGTTAAAAATTACTGAATTTTACAAATTTGTTTTCATAGGCCACAAAGGCCTCTTGTAAAATTTTGACAGCCGTCTCTTTGTCAAAGATTTTTTCTACTACAACTGTTTTATTTTCTAATTTTTTGTAATCTTCAAAGAAGCTCATAATTTCAGACACCAAATGTTCGGGAAGTTCTGAAATGTTTTGATAGTGGCTGACATTAGGATCTCCTTGGGCGACAGCTACGATTTTATCATCCGCTTCGCCATTGTCCAACATGCGCATAACACCGATAATTCTTGCTGGGACAATGCACAAGGGAACAACTTCTACTTGTGACAAAATAAGGATATCCAAAGGGTCTTTATCTGCTCCGTACGTGCGAGGAATAAATCCATAATTGGCCGGATAATAAACGGAAGAATAAAGCACACGATCCATTTTAAGGAGTCCACTCTCTTTATCCAATTCATATTTAGCGCGGGTGCCTTTTGGAATTTCAATAATGCCGTTTACAATATCGGGCAGAGTCTCTTTGTTGCCAGGCGACACATGATGCCATGGGTTGAAATTGGTAAACATAATATCCTCTCTTGATAATTTATAGTACGATTATAGCAATTTAGCTAAGTGAGATTCAGGAGTAACCCTTGGCAGCCCTTCAACACATCTTGCCAAGTTTGTTCGAAATCCCCAGTATACCAGGGGTCTGCGACTTCATGTACATTTCCTGTATATTCCATTAATAAATGCATCTTATGCTCATTATCGGGGCCGCAAATGCGTTCTATATTACGCAGGTTGGCATAATCCATTCCAATAAGAAGATCATAATAGCGGTAATCAGCACGTGTTAGTTGACGGGCTGTTTTACCCGCGCAAGAAATTCCGTGTTCGGCTAATTTTTGACGGGCTGGAGGATAAACAGGATTGCCGGTTTCTTCTGTGCTGGTAGCGGCAGAAGCAATTTCAAAATCCTCTTTGCGATTGGCTTTTTTGACAAGATCTTTTAGAACAAATTCTGCCATAGGACTTCTGCAAATATTACCATGACAGATAAATAAAATTTTATGCATAATTCAAAAATCCCCGCCGTAGCGGGGGTGTTTAAAAACTTTTTTTAAGTCCTTCCTTTAAGGGCGTGAACTGCTGTCCTGTTAGGGTTTGCCACTTTTTGCCCGAGCAAATCCAATGACCGGGGATGGTGGCTTCAGTTACTTTGTCGTAATTTAACGCCGGTAAAGTGCCTGTGATTTTGGCACATCCCTCATAAATTTTTGCAGCGGCATTCATCATCCATTTTGGAGCATTGGGCATAAAGGGCTTCCGCACATTCATAGCTTGGGCCATTTCTGTGATAAAATAATCCCAAGAGTAAATTTTTTCTTCCGTTATGAAGTACGTTTCATTCCCCGTGTCCTTACGGGCAAAAGCTTGGTAGAGAGCTTCCACTAAATCGGATACATGTACAAAACTGAAATAACCGTTCCCTGAAGTATTTACCATAAGACCGCGTTTGACCCAAAGAGCAATTTTAGAAACGCCCGAATCATTTTTTCCGTATACAATGGGAGGTCGAATAATGGTCCATTTTACACCCGAACGAATAGTGTTTTTGAGCAGTTGTTCGGCGGCTTGTTTAGTAATGCCGTAATCAGATACAGGGGTCGGTTTCATGGATTCAGTTCGGGGATGATCTTTGTCCGGCGAATACCCGCTGGCTGCCAAACTGGACACTTGAATATAAGTTGTAATAGTAGGAGTTTGGTTAATTGCTTCAATAACGTGTTGGGTGGCATCCACATTGGCACGTTTGAAGTCTTCATAATTAAATCCAAAAATTGCTGCGGCTAAATGAAAAACCCCCACACACCCCTCCATAGCTTTTTTTAAGGAGGCAGTATCTTGATAATTTGCCTGTATCAATGTTACGGCGGGATTGGCAGGCTGTGTTTTTGGGGCATGGCGCGTTACAATGCGCACATGATACCCTTCTTGTAGTAATTTGTCGGTTAGTACACGACCAATGAAACCGTTTCCGCCAGTAATAAGAAGTGTGGGTTTATTCATATTATTTTCCCGAAGTATTCGTATCCTTTTGTTTTTCCTCGTCGGCAGGTTGTTTTGCTGCTTCTTTTTGTTTGATATCTTGTTGGTTAGCAAAATTTTGCTCACTGCGGGCGTTACGTTTGTTAAAATCAAAATTGAATGTTAAACGTTTCATTCCCATTTCGATATCCTCACGCGTCGGGAAAACCCCTGCTTCTAAACGCTCGATAGGATGAGTTCCTTCTTCTAAAGGCATATAGTACAAGATTGCGTAGGTTGTCCCCGTTAACAGAACTAACGTGAACAACGTGTTTACGATGGAAAATCGATCCAATCCGGTTATTGCCAGTATAGTAGAAACGACCATAAGTACACCTATCGCTACGGCCAACACAATTGCTACGAACATCCAAACAGTAAACGTATACTGTGGAAAGAAGACTAATCCCAATAACACAAATAACACAACTAATACGAAACGTTGAAAACCACCCATTTTATTTCTCCTGTTTGAACTCCACCGTAACGGTTAGTTCATCTTTTTCATAATACATTGGCAGGGGTGAAAAAGGCCCTGCGTTAATTACAGCAGACGTAGCTGCAAAATCATAAGAATCATCCCCAGAGGAAGACTCTACTTTTAAATTTTTTATCTTACCATCACGGGCAATGGAAAACGTAACGGTTGACGCCAAGGTGTTTCCGGCCGGGCGTCTCTTTTCCCATTCAATCCATAACGAATTTCGTACTTGGGTAATGTACCAAGGATATGGGAAATTGGCAAAATCCGTTTGAATATTTCCCCCTTCAAATTCTCCCTCTGCCGCAGCGGAATTTTTGGAAGAAGCTTCTTCCTCTAAGATGCTGGGGGCACTTAAAGGAGCCTCTTTTTGAGTGTTATTTTTGGGAGTGGGTTTAGTTGAAATTTCCGCTTTAGAGGAATAAGCTTTTTTAGAAGACTGTTGGGGTTGTTGAGGTGCTGGAGTTTCAGTTGGGGCTTGAACAGCCGCTTTGGGGGCTTGTATGGAGCCTTTTGTCGGTTCTTGCCCGGTAACGGCTTGCACTTTCCCGGTACCGATAAAATCAATGGTATAGGTAGCCTTCATCTTTTGAGAAGAAGGAGCTAAAAGTAAAATTAGAAGGAGTGCCCCCATAACGTGTAATCCGCTGGAAGCAATAAAATATCTATTCATTAGTTTTTCGACAATACGCCAATTCCTAATTTGGCGGCACCTAATTTTTTAGCTATATCAAATACATCTACCACTTGTTGAATTGGAACCTCTTTGTCTGCTTCAACTAAAATGGTCTTTTTGTTGGCTTTGCCTAAGCGTAAAATTAATTCACGTTCTAACGTCTTGACCGTAACTGTTTTATTGAGTACGCGTATTGAACCATTTTTTTGTATCTCAATACGAACGACATCATCATCCGCTTGGGTGTTAATGGCATCTGATTTCGGCAAATCTACGTTCATTTGCATTTGAACCAGCATGGGACTCATGACCATAAAAATAATCAACAAAATCAACGTGATGTCGATAAACGGCACCATATTGATATCGGCCATAACGCGGTGTTTATTGCGACGGTTCATACTTATTTTTCCACTGCCGAATGTGCGGCGTAAATAAAATCTTGAGCGGTTTTCTCTAATTCTTGGGCAAAATAATTGGTTTTGGACAAGAAATAGTTGTACGCAATAACTGCTGGAATAGCCACAAATAACCCAGCAGCTGTATTAATTAGAGCTTCTGCAATGCCGGCTGCTACGATAGAAGCTCCCGCACCGTTGGCGGCTGCATTAGAAGCTAAATCCTTAAATGCGTGCATGACCCCAATTACTGTGCCGAACAACCCTATGAAAGGGGTAATGCTTCCTAAAGTTCCCAAAACAGTTAAACGACGTTGCAATGACGCAATTTCAAAGTCAATAACACTTTCTGCCACCCGTTCTTGTTCACTGGCAGGCCGAGAAGCCGTTTTTATTAATCGGGTCAGCAAAATGGCGGCGGGTGTATTTTTAACTTGTTCTTTTTTACAAGCATCATTAATCTTATTATAGTTGTAAGAGCGAATGGGATGTTTGCAATAGTCCATTAATTTCCTGGAATAAGAAATAACAGAGCGCAGACGGAAAAAACGTTCCAAAATAATGGAAATGGAATAAATAGAAAGTAAAATCAATAAGATTAGTACCGGTCCTCCGGCAGCAATCAACTCCTTAATGTTGGTCATATTTGAAAAGTCCATATTTTTTTATCTCCTCGGGTAATCCCTATTTATAAAAAATGATAAAAATTTGTAACAAAATGTTAACCATGAGTCCTGCGCAAACGTCGTCAAATACCACGCCAAAGGCATTTTCTATTTTGTCAAAGGTTTTTACCCATAAGGGCTTAATTGTATCAAATGTACGAAACAATACGAAACCAGCTAATAAATATCCCCAAGAACGTGGTAAAAAAGCCATTGCCGTAAGGTAACCGGCCATTTCGTCAATTACGATCTTTGGATTGTCATGCCCTTTGTACCCTTTAAATTGTACCTTTTGACATACAAAAACGGCAAGAGCCCAAAACGCAAGCAGGGTGATGAGATAAAGCATATAGTCTTTTGGGAAAAAAAGCACCAATAAAACACCCCACAACGTTCCCAGAAAACCGGCTCCTGTATTTTTTTTAAATCGAAACACCAGCGGAGGTAGATAGCTGATAAACCCCCCTGTTGCCAGTGTTTTATAAATTAATTGCATGGCAAACTCCAAGACTTTTTAAGCATATCCCAATTATTACGCAAATAAGCAATAGCACTTAGCCAAGTAATGACAGCGGCAATAGCCGTTAGTGTATAGGGAATTTTACTCAACGTAATGAAAATAATGCGAAAAATATTTTGGGCATTTCCATGTAACAAATGGGACAAATGATATACATCCAGCACAAAAAAGATAGTACCAATAGCTACCATTTGGATAACCGTTTTAAATTTCCCCCACCGTTCGGCAGCCATTACTTTCCCTTCTAATGCGGCAATAGCTCTTAGAGTGGAAACCATCAACTCGCGTAATAAGATAAAAAATACAGCCCAAATTGGGACATCTAACTCTTTGATTCCTACAAAAGCAAAGAAGGCTGCCATAACTAAAATTTTGTCCACAAACGGATCAACAATCGCACCGAAGGGCGTAATTGTATGGGTATTTCGCGCAATTTTCCCATCTACCCAATCTGTACTAGCGGCCAAAATAAAGATAGCAGTTGCCACGAAACGAGACCAAGAAAAGGGCATTAAAATGAAAACAAACATTACAATAGATAAAGCTGCACGGATAAGGGTAATTTTATTAGCAAGCGTCATCATTGAAAAAGTCCTCCGAAAATAGATATATCAATGGGGGTGTTTTTGTCTGTATGTGATAAATTAGACTGGGTTACCATTAAATCCGATACAATTTTAATAGAAGTTGGAAAATAATCCTTTGGAGAAAGAGTGAGGTAAAGCATATAAGGTTCTCCTTCTTTAGGAGTAAGCACTAATACAGGACTGCCATTATCTTGTTGTAGGGCTACATTGTGCCGATCCAATAAGGCAGTATAATTACCGAAGTCAAATAAAGCTTGATTGGGTTGGCCTTGCTGCCATTCCTTCCAGGAAAGGTTGGTCACTTGCCTTCCCGATTCATCAAAAATCATAATTTCTTGTTTGTTGGTAAGAGCTGATTGTTCCAAGGCTCCTGACGCATCCAAAGTGTCTAAACGTAAGAGTTCCCGTTCTTTGTCGTATTTTAAAGTGCCTTGTGAGCGGCTGACTTGAACACCATCATAAGAGGAAGTTTGTTGAAAATCGGTCGTTAAAAAAGTAAGTTTTTTATCCCAGTTCTTTAATGCAGTTACTACTTCCCCCGGGTATAAGGAGGCGGTTTTAGCGGGCTGTGTCTTTGCCGTAGCCACCGGTGGCTCATTAAGCGGTTGGGTTGTTTTTTCAAGTACCGGGGCATCCTCCACAACTACGACCACTTCTTCGGAAGGTTGCGGATTGCTTTCGGAAGACGTATCTTTTCCGCAAGCTACTAAAAAAATTAGTGCAGAGCAGAAGTAAAAGGATTTATTTGTAAATAGTTTCATATTCGGGTTCCTTATAGTTTTTGTCGTAGGGTAAGCTTTGCAATTCTTCTATTGCACTGTCAATTAAATCATAATGGATTTCCCAACGGTTGGATCCTTCCGGCTTGGTAATATAACCTCTCATTTCCAATACACTGAGAATGTTGGTAGCTCGGGCAGAAGAACCAAAATGAGCTTTGAGTAAATCTTGCGATACTCGGCGACGTTCTTTGATTAATTGCAAAGCTTGCAAAATCTCTTCCGGTTTAGTTCCCAAACCATCTTGCGGGCGCATGCCCTGCTGTTGTTCTTGTACGATTTGGACTGGGTAATCGGGCCCCCCCTGTGCACGTAAGAAATCTGCCACGGCTTTAATTTCTTCAGGCGATACATACGCCCCTTGAATACGGAGCGGAGTTTGAGTGGACGAATCTAAAAGCAACATATCTCCACGACCTAACAAATTTTCTGCCCCGACGGAATCTAAAATAACTTTTGAATCAATTCCGGAGGCCACTTGTAAGGCAATGCGCGAAGGCATATTGGCTTTGATAATTCCGGTAACAACCTTTACGGAAGGGCGTTGGGTGCATAAAATCAAGTGGATTCCCATTGCGCGTCCCATTTGTGCTAAACGTTGTACAGAATCTTCGATAGAAGCTTTGGTTTGTAGCATTAAATCTGCCATTTCATCAATAATGACGAAAACGTAAAACATTTTTTCTTCATTATGTTCTTTTGCCCATTGGTTATAACCCTCTATATTTTTCACTTTTGCCATCTGGCAGATGTCCAGCCGTTTTTCCATTACCTTAACTAACATCTGCAGTGATTTCGCAGCATCATTAGGTTTGGTAATAATATCTGCATCATCACAGGAAGTTTTAGGGTCGTATAGATAGGGGATGCCTTCATAGAGAGTAAGTTCCACTCGTTTAGGATCAATCATTAAAAATTTTACCTCGTCTGGCTTGTGTTTGAACAAGAGAGACATGATAATTGTATGCAAACAAATGGATTTCCCGCTGTTGGTTGCTCCGGCGATTAAGATGTGTGGCCATTTTTCGGCTACAGTGCCGGCAGGATCTCCATTGGCATGACGTCCTAGCGCAATAGGTAGGACGGCTTTTGATTTTGCATAAACGGGAGATTGCAAAATTTCTTTCATGGAAACCATAACGGATTTATCATTAGGAATTTCAAATCCCATGGTACTTTTTCCGGGAATAGGCGCTTGCACACGAATGGAACGTGCCTGCATACTAGCTTGGATATCCTGCGTAAGAGCTGTAATGGAAGACATTTTGACGCCGGCGTCCGGTTGAATTTCATAACGCGTGACGACCGGTCCCGGAGATACCCCCGTCACATGAGCACCAATTGCAAAACTTTTTAGGGTTTCTTCTAATCGTTTGGTAGCTTTTGTAATTTCTTCGTCACTAGGGCCTACTATTCCATCGCCTTTTGGATCATTGAGCAAATCTAAAGAGGGAAGCTGAAAAGAAGCCGGATCAAATTTTTTATTTTCATTTGTGGATTCATGTCCAGTAGCTTCTTCCTTTTCTTCTTGGGCCTGGGTATCAGGGGATTGCTGGGATGCTAAAGTTTCTCTGGAAGGCAGCTTGACAGGCTCAGCCACTGGCCGGCGAATTTCTATTTTCGGTCGACGAATTTCAGGTTCATTGGAAACAGTAGATTCTGTAGTTTCTGAAGAGATAGAAGATTCTTTTACGCTCTTTTTCCCCTCTTGTACTTTTTCTTTTAACTCGGCACGAGATTGCATCCAGCCGTTGTAGTCATTGCGGATAAATTCAAGGGTGGATAAACAAATCGTTTTCCAAGGAATAGCAAAAAGCATATGTATCCCTACTAGCAGAAAAGCCAATGAGAATAATGTGGCTCCAACGGAGCCTGCCACCCCTTTGAAAGCTAGAAATACTTTCTCTCCAACGATTCCCCCATTAATGAGGGATTTATCAAAGATGGTTTTTAAAAGCGTAAATAGACTGGAAAGCGAAGACAAAGAAATTAAGCTGCCTATTAGGAAAAAGAGAAAGGATGCACTTTTGCTACGAATTGTTTGAATCAGCCAATAACCTAAGAAGACAGGAATAAGGCCGGCACTTAACCCGAAGAAATGTTGCAAATGGGAGGCTACCTGATTTCCTAAAATTCCTTTGTTCTGTGAAGTGAACCATAAAATGGCACAAAGCCATACGCATAATGCACCGGATAAAATAAACAATGCCGTGCGAGGCCATGCAAGGGAATTGGAATTTTTTTTCGCCTTTTTTTTAGCAGTTCTTTTGTGGGTGTAATAATACTTAGGCATATACGGATATTTTACTTTTTTTAAGGCGGAAAAGGAAGTCTTTTATATTCTTAAACCCCCCAAGGATCTCTTGGGGGGTTTAAGGGAAAGATATTTACATCTGTTCTTGTAAAGAAGCCGCTGGAGCTACAGATTGCGCCGGTTTTTGTCCCCATGTAACCTGATAGTTGATGTCATTGGCCTCTAATGTTATTTTTTTCTGTGCTAAAAGTTGCCCTAGTGCTAAATACAAAACAGAACTGGACAGGCGGAACATCACCTTCAATTGCCAGGAAGAGGCTTGTTTATGGGTAGAAAGATATTCCGTAATGCGCGTAACGGCTGTTTGAATGTTTTCATCTAACGGGTTCATAATTAGATCCTTTCAATGGCAAAGAGAATATCCCCTTGTTTAACGGGTTTGCCATTTTCTACCAATACTTTTTTAATGATGCACGGAAACTCCGCACGGACTTCATTGAACACCTTCATGGCTTCAATTAAACAAATTACATCCCCTTTTTCAACCCGGGCACCTTCTTTTACAAACGGCGGGGCGCTGGGAGTAGACCCTCTGAAGAAAATACCCATCAACGAAGATTTAATAACTTCTTTGTATTGTTCTTCCGTGGGGATAACCGCACCGTTGGCAGTGGAAATAGCTCCACTGACGCTAACGGGGACCGGAATCATAGAAGCTTTTGCTTTAACCAAACGCAAATAAACGCCTTTATGGTCATACTCAATGGTGTCCAAATTGTTATCCTGCATAAACGTATAAAGTTGTTTTACATCTTTCAAAATAGGTGACTCCTGCCCTTTTTTTGCAACTTTTTTATTGGGTGCAGTCGTTTTTTTAGTAGTTTTTTTCTTCATACCAAACCTCGTTTCTACTCTTTCCTATATTTTACATAATTTTCAATCTTATTACTATAAATTGTCCCAATTATCTCGTAAAGTTTGCATGATTTCTAGCAAACATTCATTTAAATCTCTTCCTAAAGTGTAACGTAAACTATCTCCCATTGACTGGGTATAGAGAGGAGAAGTGAAAGGCAATAAAACATTAGTTCCGGCTGTTTGTAACCGTTGGGTAACGGCTGTTTGATTATTTAACTCTACGCGATTAATGCGTTGGGCATAATCAGTAAAGATGACTTCTCCAGAAGACTTAAAGAGCGTTAAAGTAACTCTTGTTTGTAATTGGGGAATTTGAGAATATCCCAACCATTGTACACTTTCGGTGGAATCGGTACGGTAATTGGATACCTGATAGTCCAATTGGGCCCAATAATCATAACGAGAGCTTTTGGCAGAAGAATCCACTTCCACGGTGGAAAAGAAGGGGTTAAGTGCATCTGCTGCCGCTACAAGGGAACCGTCTCTTAAATCAATCTTATACGAATGAACGGTTGATTTTTCGTGATAGTCTTTAAAAACAAAGAGAGGTTGCGCAATATGGTCTGATAAAACGAGAACACGCGCTTGAATTTGGGGAGAAACATCCGGAGATTGAAAAATTCCTCTCTCCAAACGACTAGAGTAGGTACAAGATGTCAGCCCAAAACTTATTAATAAAAGAAGTAAGGCGCGTAGAACTTTCATAAAAAGTATTATAGCAAAAAATATTTTGTACGTATGGAGGCGAGCTCAGAGGAATAAATGTGGAAAATATTAAATAAAATGATAGGAAGGATGGGAACCTTCTTCAAAAAGTTCGTCATTTACGTTTTTTGTAGAGGGTTCTATTTGACGGGCTTTTTTGATAATGGCAGGGATTGCACCCAATCCGCGAGCTATTGCAGAAAGAGTTGAAACGGAAGACTGTACAGCTATAATTCGAGTGCTATCTTTTCCTTCGAATATAGGGCCGCCGCTCATACCCTTCTCAGCGTAAGCGGTGAATAAAAAAGAGCCAATGCTGATTGTTGGCTTGGGAATGTTGTAATCTACTATTACTTTCCCTATACTTAACCACGGGTGTTGCAAGGATAAAGAACCGGGAAATCCTGAAGAAAAAATAGTGTCTCCTATGACTAAAGTAGAGGTGGTGGCTCCAAAATAACCGGTTTTATTTCCTAAAGGACGGTCCAAAATGATGATACCCAAATCAGCTTTAATAGAGATCATTCCTTTCTTAATTGCGCTGATATATAGGATTTTATCTGAATAGGCTTTTAAGGAAGAAGGGTATCCTCCTGCATAGATGGTAATGAGAGAGTTTTCTGCTTGTTTATCTAGGCAATGTGCGGCTGTTAATACAGCATATTTCCCTACCATTGCGCCGGAACACATCCAAACATATTCTTTGTTTTCTCCAACTAACAATACGATTCGTTTGTCTTCGTATTGCTCTAATTCGGACTTTTTACGCATGAAAAGAGATACGTTGCTAAACGTGCCAGAGTCTTCTACGTTGTAGTCCGCCGTTATCAAGCTATTGTCAATAGGAGCTGATCCCTCGATAGATTCAAAAGGGTCATCAATATCTATTATTTCTTGTTCTTGTGCGTCAGGGGAGTAGAAAAGAATAGAATCGGGGTTAACAATGGTTGCGTTGTTTTCTTGCCCATACAAAGGCAAAAAACAATTGATTCCCCAAAAGAATACACATAAAATCGATATTATTGTACGCATTACAGGCCCTTTCCGCATATTTTCTATATATAGTATAGGAATAAGAATACGTGGAACGCTAGGGCCTTTTGGCCTAATTTGTGAATAGGTCCAAAACGAAGAGAATATACAAAAAGCCCCTGCTTTTGGCAAGGGCTTTGGTGAGAAAATCACTTATTTCAAAAGTGCTTTTCGGGACAAGCGTACTTTTCCGCTATTGTCGATTTCCACGCATTTTACTTCGACGATATCTCCTAATTTTAAGACATCTTCTACTTTATTAATGCGGTGTTTTTCAATTTCGGAGATGTGGAGCAACCCATCTTTACCGGGTAGAATTTCCACAAAAGCCCCAAACGGTTGAATGGAGACCACTTTTCCTTTGTAAATTTTGTTTACTTCCGGTTCAGCAGTCATCATTTCAATTTCCGTACGGGCAATCGTCAACTTATCTGCGTTGGCAGCGGCAATCGTTACGATACCATCTTCGGAAATATCAATCTTAGCCGTAGAGGCTTCCGTAATACGTTTAATATTTTTACCGCCGGGCCCAATGACAGCACCGATTTTGTCCACAGGGATACGCATTTTGAAGATAACCGGCGCAAAGCGGGAAACTTCTTTCTTTGGCTCAGCAATCGTTTTTTCCATGTGATCCATAATGAACATACGGCCTTGTGTAGCTTGGGAAATGGCTTGGCGTAAGACATCCAACGGAATACCCGTTTTAAGTTTTACATCCATTTGGAAGGCAGTAATACCTTTGCGGGAACCAGTCAATTTAAAGTCCATATCTCCCAAGTGATCTTCCAATCCCATGATGTCGGAGAGTACTACAAATTTGCCGTTTCCGCTGATGGCGCCCATGGCGATACCGGAACAAGGTGATTTCATCGGTACACCGGCGTCAAACAAAGCTAACGAACCGCCACAAACGCTGGCCATAGAGGAAGATCCGTTAGATTCTGTAATGTCGGAAACGACGCGAATCGTATACGGAAATTCTTCTTCGGAAGGAATAAGTGGCATCAATGCGCGGCGCGCTAATTCTCCGTGACCAATTTCGCGACGGCCCGGAGAGCGGTCCGGTTTGCACTCGCCCGTAGCAAAGCCCGGGAAGTTGTAGTGCAACATAAATCGTTCATAGGAGATGTCATCCAACCCTTCCACCATTTGCTGGTCATCTTTTGTGCCCAACGTGGCAACAGCCAAAGATTGAGTTTGACCGCGGGTAAATAAGGCGGAACCATGTGCACGCGGCAAGAGACCTACCATGGAACTTAAAGGACGGATTTCGGTCGGCTTGCGGCCGTCTACACGCACGTTTTCGTTAAGTACCATGTTGCGGGATTCTTCATACATAATATTTTCAAGAGCAATCCCTGCATAGATAGCAGCATTTTCAGCATAAGTAGGAGTTAATTCTTCTGTAAAAGAAGCTTTTAACTGAGCTACTTGTGTATCACGTGTTTGTTTGTCAGAAAATGCGTGAAGAATTTGTTTGGCGCTTTCACGGAATTTGCCGTTGGCCAAATCTACCACTTCTTGCGGCAATTTTTCAACGACATATTCAAATTTCGGTTTACCGGCCAACTCGCGCAATTTAAGTTGTGCAGCGCACATTTTGTCAATTTCCGGCTTTGCAGCTTCCATTGCTTTAATAATTGCTTCTTCTTCTACTTCTTTGGCCCCCCCTTCTACCATCAAAAGACCTTGAGCAGAACCGGCAATGGTTAAGTCCATATCACATTCCGGCAAAGCTTGTTCTTCTTTGGTTGGGTTGATAATGTATTGCCCATTGATGCGGCCGATACGTACAGCAGCTACCGGCTCATTGAATGGAATAGAAGAAATAACTACAGAAGCGGACGAAGCCAATACCGACAAAATATCGGCATCATGTTTTTCATCGCTAGATACGACCATTGCCGTTACGTTGGTTTCGCAAGCAAAACCTTCCGGGAAAATGGGGCGCATCGTGCGGTCAATAATGCGGGAGGACAAAGTTTCTTTTTTGCTGGCTTTGCCTTCTCGTTTGAAAAAACCGCCGGGGATTTTGCCCGCGGCGTAGGTTCTTTCTTTATAATTGACCGTCAAAGGAGTAAAATCGGAAATACCCGGTTTTTGTTCCTTGGTGGAAACGGCAGTGGCCAAAACACGAGTATCCCCCATGCTGGCAAC
>JAEELM010000041.1 GCA_016282685.1 Elusimicrobiaceae bacterium
CTTCCCGCTCAAATTGTGCAAAAGATAAAAGCATATTAAGCGTGAGTTTCCCCATAGAGTTACTCGTGTCGAACGATTGTGTTATAGATACAAAGTTGCACTCGTACTTGGCAAACTCCTGCATCATCTTATGAAAATCAAAAATTGAACGCGAAAGGCGGTCCACTTTATAGACGACAACTACCTGTATATTGCGCTCGCGTATTTCTTTCAAAAGCGCTTGCAAGCCGGGACGATCCATCGTACCCCCGCTAATCCCGCCATCCTCAAATGTTTTATAATACTCCCACCCATTAAACGCTTGCGAGAGGATATAGGCCTTACACGCCTCTTCTTGGTTTTGGAGTGAGTTAAACTCCATTTCCAGCCCGCGCTCCGTAGATTTACGGGTGTATATTGCACAATTAATTTTTGCCATTTAGTATAATTCTCCTATACACATTACCGCTTACTATTGGGAGATAAGTCAAGTATGACAAGAGGGATTACATATTACGTAAGTACATTTATTAAAGACGAATGCAATAGTCCGGATGGCCGTTATAAATCATGGGAGTTTTGTTATCAATTTTTTTCAAAAAAATTCGACAAGCGGGATTGGGATAAAGCTGCCCTTATGCTAGCTTTTTATTTGGCCAGTTGGGGAATGTACCGTGGTAGCTCGTTCCTCTTGCAATACACATATACCATACATATACCCGCTCTAAAAATCATATTCTCATCCAAATATAAACAGTTACATGATTCTCAAATACTTGATGGGCCCAAAATTGGCCTTCTATTTCAATTAATTCAAGACCTAAAAAGCTATTATTTTACTAAACAACATCAAATACGGCCTAATATAACCGATTCCGCTTTGGTATCTGATACACTTATCTCCAAGATTTTGATGGGCGTTCTGGGTAATATTCCCGCCTATGACCGTTTTGTCAAAGCAGGTCTCAAAAAGAGCCATTTACTACAGACGATGTCTCCGGAAGGATATCAGCAGCTATGCGACTTTTATAAGCAGAACCAAAAAGAAATAGATACTCTCCATAAAACATACCATATATATCCGCCAATGAAGATATTGGATATGTATTTTTGGGGATTAGGACAATGATCTATTAGTTAATCCGAAAAATTTAGGGCCGCTGACGTGGGCCCGCACGATTTTCTCCGCCAGTGCTGTTAAATTGGGATATATTTTCCCTTCCCATTCATAAGCGTTTTCCCCTTTTACGGTTACTTGGTATGTTCGCCCTTTATAGGTTTTAGTCAGTATCGTTCCAGCGGCAAGTGCATAACGCTTTTTATGTGCGTGCTCAATATATTTGTCCGGATTGCTCGCATAACGGTCAAGCCGCGTGATGTATTTTTCTTGTAATTTACAACGCCCTAGCTCACATTGGATGGCATACCATAGCGGGCGCAACTTGGCCTTAACGCCTCTCAAAGGGCTGGTATAGAAAACATTCCAATAAAACCGCAGTTCTTTGGGAGATAATTCTTTTAATTCTTCATAACTTTTGGGCAAGTAGCATTTTCTTCTCATGACAAAATATCTTTAATCTGACGGATTTTTTCCACCGAACGGCTTTGATTACAATAGGCCTTGGCTAAAGTTTCCAAAAATTTAGCGACTAACAAAACAATATCTCTTTCACGAAGATTTCGGGGAGGCCGCCCAAGAGGATTACCCGAGCGGCCTTTTACAAATCGCCCTGAAGTGGGTGGTAAATGGCGCGGCGTCATTTGGTAAGTCCAAAGAATACATAACCGCTGATTTGGCGTTTGACGATCGTCATCGCCACGCGCGAGATGCTTTTGAATACTTTACCTTCGTATTCAAAGCCGTTTTCCAGCACTTTTACTTCTATGGTTTTACCACGATAGGTTTTAGTGAGGATGCTACCGGGCACAGGCAAGCGGTTATCGCGTGGCCGGACAGGCAGGTTTTCAAGCGGTGTTTCTTCGGTAATAATAGGACTCACTACCCGTAAAACAGCAGGTTGCGCGGGTTTAGTTTTTGTTACTGATTTTTTAGTGTTTTTCTTCATAATTTATCTCCTTAAATAAGCGTTTTTACTTCGTACTACATTTACGCTTAGTATCGGGAGATAAGTCAAGTGTATTTGGGGAGATTTTTGTAGTTGTATTGTCAATACTTTGGTAAAGCGTTTAACCCCCAAATACTATCTTTCTTCAACTCTACGCATGAATTTGTGCGATTTTTAATGAAACAGAATCGAAATTTTTCATGTCCTTAATTATGTTTAGAGTTGAGTATTTAGCAATATTAGAACGAAATCGATTGGGTTCTTTTGCCAAAATACGACCTCCTGTCTTATCATAAAAAGCAAAAACAAGATTTATGTTTTTTGTAAATAAATCTAAAAATGCTTTTTCTGAAAGAGAAGTAAGATTATTGTCGATAAGCATTTTATATACTTCTGATAAATATTGTGAATTATTTTTTTGCGCATTAACAATCAGCTTGGCAGAGATATATACCTGGGATGCCAAAGAACGAATTTCATTACCAAATCCTTGTTTAATAAAATACAAATAAAGATCCTTATCGTCCCAATGCATCATATCGCATAGCTCAATATTTTTGACAGAATGAGGATGCAGTACGATGGTATTATTACTGTCTGCATGCGTTTGGATAAAGGAACTTTCATCTTTCGCCTGCTTCCAATCATGTAAAAAAGAACCATCTGTGTTGTTATATTTAGGCAAGGAAGTTTTTAATTTTTGGTCTAGATCTTCTAAAAATGATTTTTCTAAACGGTACCAAGTTCCATTTAGAAGAAAAAATTTTTGTTCATTAATCGGCTGTTCGTCAAAAATATGTTTTTTAATAAAGTCACTTGTTAATCTCTTTCCTTCTTCATCGAATGTGCTTAATTTGGAATGTTCAATAATGCTACCTAATTCTTTCGCAGTTGGATGCCAATTAGCTTTTACTTCTTTTAATTTGTCAAAGAGATCTTCCATTCTAATTAAAATCTCTTCACCTTGCAAATTAACTTCGCCGGTAATTTGAAAATGATGAGACATGAAATATTGATCATATTCTTTATGACACAGATCGCACTTATATGCATTCGGTTCTTTATTAAAGAGTTTCAACAACGAATTATAACATTGACAGTTAAGTTTATCTATGAGGGCTTGATCATGTTTTCTATTTAACGCTTTAACAGCATTTAAAGGGAATTTGGGTTGAGTATCTGCCCATTCACACCCATCTAACACGCTCTCAATATCTTTAGCTTGAATAGCCGAATTAATTTTAAATGAATCTTTAACTAAACAGTGTTTAATACGCTTTTTCGCATTTTCATTAAATAAGATGCCGAAATGAGATAAAACCGTCTCATCAAGCGATACCATCAGTTCTTGGAAGATTTTGCCAAAATCATCTAACATTTCTTCCAACGTGTGGAAATCCCGGTAAACAGATGTCTCTCCTTGTTTAGCCCCTACTAAGCTTTGTGATTTTGTGGTTTTGCATGATAAGTCTTGAGGCTTCTGTAAATGAGATAAGACATCTATCCCGAAGTTATCTTCAATATAATTTGAAATCAAATGATAACCTAACGGACCAAAAGGAATTACATATATGTTATGACTAGTTTTGTGTTCTAACCCTAGTATGATAGAATGAGTCCGGATTTTTGGTAAATCTATTTGTGTAGTTAATATTTCGTTTAAAAAAGGTGCCCATTTGTTTGGCATATAGCTTGTTACCAAAAGAGCTTTGGTAATGTAATTTGTGAAATTGTTCTCTCCAACACTGCAGTCTTCATAATAATATTTAGAATTCGCTTTGATAGCAGTAAATAACGTTGATAACTTGTCTGTAGAATTATTGAATATTTCATCACTAGTATTGATTTTATATATTGAAATTTGACGCTTGTCTTCGCTCATACATTCTCCATTAATAGCAAATTATAGTTAATACATTATATATATTTTATATTACATTTTATTATATGTGCGAATATGTTTCTTAACTAAACCATGTAGGCTAATATTAATAATGGACTAAAAAATGAACAAAGTACAGTTCAAACAGTATCTGCAATTTTCTGGGACTTTTCTGATGGATTGGAGGGAAAAAACTGCAATAACAGTCGAAATGTTTTATAATAATATGTAGATTGTTGTTTAATTAGGAGTATTATTTGGCTACAGCCTTAAACGTGGCTGTATTACAACTGTATTACTTAGTTTGTACTGTTTTTGGTGGTTTAGTATTTTGCTAGGCCCTACTGTGGACAAACACAGAGATTAGGAACCAAAAACAGTCGCTATTGCTGATGGAAACGGCCTTATAACCCGTGTCTGTCGGCGAGTAATCCTGTTATCTGATTTATCATCGATAATGGGTAGGCGACTGTTTATTTGTGTAGTCCTAATCTCACAAATAGCAGTCGTCTTTTTTGTTGTGTGAAAAACGATTTTGCAGCAAAAAAATAAAGAAGTGTCGATTCAAAAACTAGAGCAGGAGGAAGTAATGAAAAACAACGTAGTGATATGCAGTATAACAGCGGTTTTATGTTTCTTGGTAGGATGTGCCTCTACCCAAACATCAAAACCAGTTAAACAAGCTAAAGAAATTGAACGTGTCATTGTAGATTACAAAGGCGCAGCTCTTGGGGCTGATATTCCCTCATGGGTAGAAGCAGCCATAGATGACGATTACGTAACTCTACAAAACTTGCCCGAATTTAAGGACAAGGACAGACTCCCGGTTATTGCCATAGAACGAGGCAAAAACCTAGACCTGTTAAAATCGTGGGCTAACAACTTTAGTGCCCAAGCTCAGGTATCACGTGCTATCCAAAATAAAGTATCGGCTGAATTTGGTGGAAATCAAGAAGGCGATAAGAACGCAGAACAAAATGCTAATTTCGTCAAAGAATTGGTCGCCACATTCTCCAATACCAAAATCAGCGGGCTTAAAAAAGAACGAGATTACTGGGTTAAAATGAAAACCCGTGATAACTATAACAAGACGGAAGAACACCAATACGAATACTATGTGCTGTACTCCATTAGCAACAAAGACCTGCAACATCAGATTGACGTCGCCTTGGGTAAAGTGGCCGCTCAAACCCAAGTGCAAAAGGAAATGAAAAACGAAGTGAAAGATGCTTTGGCAAAACTCAAAAGCGAAGACCTTTCTACTTCAAACTAAACTCCGTTAGAGGTATATGCACGCAGGTCTGACCGCCTGCGTGCATAAAAGAACTATGAAACATTTAATTCAATTGCTCTGTTTAGTGTGTTTCTGTTGTATAGGTTGCAGCTCTACCATGCAAGCTGGGGAACCACCCCTGTGGTTGGAAAATCCTACTTCTGTGGTAAAAAAAGATGACATTTATGCTATTGGTAATGGTGCGACTTTAGCTCAAGCACAACAACATGCCCGAAGCGAAATCCTAAAATACTTTGAAACAAACATTTCATCTGAATTTACAGGCAATTTAACAGCTACGGACGCCACCATGACCCACCAGATAGACGAACAAGTCCAAGAACGAACCTCTGGTTTGGTGCAAGGGGTTTCCATGGTCCGTTCCTACAAGGCCAAAGACGGTTATTATGTTCTTTCCGTCTTAGATAAAACAAAAGCACAAAAGATTTTAAGACAAGAAATAGAAATACTGGATGCCCAGTTAAAACATTTGTTAGTTGACTCTCCGGACAACACTTTCCTCTTTAGTCAACGTTACCAAGAACGCGAAAAATTGAATCAAAAGTATTTACTGCTTACGGGTATGACTTTGGCATTGGATGTTCCAACTGATAAAATACCGCACACCTTACAGGGGATGACCAGAGAAAAGAAGGAAAAACGTACCAACATGGGTAAAGTTTCAGTCGCCGTGTTGCCTTCCAACCCAGATTTACAAATAGCCCTTGAATCTCATCTAGTTGAGTTGGGATATATTCTCAATGCACGAGGTAAAACGGTTGTACTGGAACTAAAGAAACAAGACTGCCAACCTATTCAAAAGGCATGGTCTTGTCAACAAACCGTTCAAGTTACTTTTAAGAAGAAAATATATCCCTATACGGTTAAAGGGATTGGCGATACACGAGAGGAAGCTCAGAAACAACTGCAAAATAGAATTGTTTCCGGTTTTCCAAAGGAATTATACGAATTTTGATGTGAAATTAACTTAAGGAATAGGAGTAAAAGATGACAAAAAAAGTAGTTGCTGTATTGTTGTTATCGGGGCTTTTAGCCTCTAACGTTTCCGCCTTCAAAATACCGGGAGCAGATAAAGTAGTGCCGACCAACACTGCTGATAGCACTGCCACGGCTTTTGATGCGGCAGCTGTCAAGTTACAAATTCAAAACTTGGCCGCCACCTCGGAAGCTACCACACAAAGCTACAACGAAGCTATCGTAGCTCTTGCTAATGCCGTATCCACAAAAGAACAAGCTGCGGAACTCAAAGCCAAACAGGAGGCTTTGACTGCAAAAGCATCGGATGCTGAAAAAAACACGATTGCCGGACCTGTAGCTCAAGATGCTGCGAGCCTGCTAGAAGCTGCCGCCCAAAGCGAAGACTTAGCTGCCAACTTAAAAGGGCTAAGCAAGGCCCAAAAAGCAAACATGTCCAATGCGGGCTGGAACGTGCTCTTAGCTAATGTGGGCATGGGGGCTGTTGTTGCAGAATCTTCCCAATTAACCAAGACCATTGCTCAAAACAAAAAAGCGGCCCTTGGTATTGCCGGGGAAGTAAAAACTCTTAAGAGTGTAGCTAGCAATTCTGCTACACAAGTCAAGCAAATGGCGCAAGTAACCAACAGCGTACGTAAGATTTTAAGTGCTGCTGGTGTAAAAGTCAAAGAACCCAAAGCTGCCACCGAAAAAGCTGTAGCGGTAGACCCTTGGGCTAACTAACACATTTAGGGATACGCCTTCACAAAGGCGTATCCCTAGCATATAGGAAACATTATGAATAAATTTTTCTCCTTTCTACTAAGTAGCATGTTGCTTTTAACAGCAAGTCAGCTTTTTGCTGTAGAAATCAAAATTCAAGGTACGGGGAAAGCCTCTATTACAGGAGTGGATATAGAAGCTGCCCGATCCAATCAAGACGCCAAAGCAAATAAAGCTTCACACAAAAACCAGTCTGAAGCAAAGTCTGATAAACAAATAAAAAAAGCTATTAAACAAGCGGATAAACGTAAAGAACAGGACGCAGCCTTAAGTGGAAGCGTACGCATGGCAGTTGTCAAAGAAGCTCAACAAAATGCTGTTCAAAATGCGTTAAATACGTTATTAGATAGAACCTTGGGTGCAGGAGCCAGCAAAGACGCAAATGTACGTAATAAATTTAACGATATTGCTTCTCAAGAAGATGTCTATGTATTGGATAAACAATTTACTGGCAACGTCCAAAATACCGACTATATAGCCAAAGTTACTTTAACGGTAGACGAAACGGCGTTTAGAGAGTTGGTATCCGATATGGGGATTGCCTTAAATACACAGAAAATCCGTCAAAGTGCCATTTTGGTAGTCATGGATGAGTTCTTTGCTGAACCTTCCCATATGAAACCTGCTCCGACAAAGGAAACCATTACCTCTGCTTCTACCAGAGAACAAAAAAATGTTAAGTCGGCTGCTGCGTATGGAGTTACCGAAGACGTGGCTGTTGCCTACGGAGAATTTAGCGATTTGTCTACCAAAGATTCTGAATTTTACCAACGTGTTGTAGAGTATGCAACGGCTGCTCCTGTTGCTGAAAACCTTAACTATACTCAGCCAGCGTTAGTAAATGCTTTTACCACGTATGACATTCGTTCATTGGATAATGACGTGTTCAAAAGCAAATTTTTTAAGGGCAAAGCCATTACTGCGGACAAATTGTCTAATTCCGAAGAATTGGCAAAGTATGTAGATTTTGCTAGAACACAAGCCAAAGCTGACTTCTTTGCTATCGGAGTGTCTTATATAACTGATGACGGCAAAAATGCAAACACAGGGAAGAATATGGCTTCGGGTAATGTATTTGTCAAAATTTATTCTACCCAAGACGGAGAGGTCATTGCCTCTGGTTCCTTAAGTGAAATTGCTGCCGGAAATTCTGCGGATGGAGCACGCGTCAACGTTGCCAACAAGATTGGTAACGAACTGGGCGAAGTCCTCTCCAAAAAAATCCAAGATTACTGGAAAAAACGGAGCATGTACGGGCAAGAGTACGTTATTGAGATCATGGGAAATTTTTTACCCATGGAGCGTATTGCCTTAAATAAAACAATCAGCCAAACGGAAGGCGTAGAACAAAGCAAGCTTCGTGTTTCTGATGATACCCATTGTGAATATACCGTCAATTATAACGGCGAAGATTCCGTTGCGGATGCCATCTTTATGAATCTGGCAGAAAGTCGTTTAGCAGACAAATTCAGTAAATACGATTATAAAGTGAGCGGAAACCATGTTACGTTCAAACCTATTAAGTAAGTTATTGTTTCTCTCGTTAGCAGTAGGCATACTTTGCGGTATGCCTACTGCCGTACAAGCAGAAGAAAATACATTAGATATTTACCCGCTGCCTGCTGTGTTTTCTGCCCAAAAAGAAGATCCTGCCGTACAGGACTTTTTACAAAACAATCGGGGAACGCTGGTAGAACAGTTTACCGGACAGGTAACAGAGCACTTTCCCAATACCGTCAATGGATTTTCAGACCGGACCAAGTACAAAACCTTTGTGTCGTACGTCAGCATCCCGCGTATGGCTCAAAACAAATTTCAACGTGGGAAGGTAACGGAGTTGTTTCTGCCATTGACAGCTAGCATCCAATTGGTCAATGCAGCTACCGGAGAAATGCTCTACTCTTACCCACTCACAAGCGTTGGCAAGTACCAAACCACTACCGGCAATGAAAATACACCCCAAACGCAACAAGCCATTAAAGAGCTGTACTTGCAAAGTTATCAAACATTAGTACAGGAAATAGTGGCTAAAGCTGCCCAAGAATTTCATCCGTTTAGTATTCAAGCCGTCGTAAGCGACACGTACAAAGGTTTATACATCCTAGACCAAGGCGCATCTTCCGGTATTGCTAAAGGCGATTTATTAACGGATGATACAGGCAACCAACTTAACGTATTATATGCGGGGCTTAATTACAGCGTGGCAGAAAAGGTGCTAGGTAAAATACAAAAAAATGTTCCCTTTACCAAATTTGCTACCACAAGTATTGCCCAGCTCAAAAAACCCAAGATTGCGTTTATAAATGACTTACCAGATGCCAAGTGGTACAACATCTTTTCTTCTGCTGTTGGGAACGGGGCAGATTTTTCACTTATCACTGTGGATAAAACGTTCTATGATATGCAGGAAGCTCTGGTGGCACTGAACAGCGAGTTTAAGTCCGAAAACATGAACCGCCGAAGTATCCCCGATTACTTCTTGCGGCTACACGTGGGCAAGCCAGTGTACACCCGCTACGCTTCCAATACAGATTACGGTTTTTTGGATAAATACAATCAAAAGGCCTGTGGAGATATTTTTGACAAAACAGGAAACGTAATTTTTGCTACCTGTGTGCAGGAAAACATTTCCGATAAAACCATTTCAGACATTAAATTTACAGATGAATCCCGCTTTGAAGTACTGACAAAAAATGTCCTTGTTAAACTAGCCGAAGCATTTGCCAATCAACTTAAATTCAAACAGGGCTCTTTGCCGATCACACAAAGCAAAGATGGCTTGATTTACGTTAATGATAACAACGGGATCTTGAGTTTAGGTAGTACGGTAACGGTGTTTCGAAAAATCAAAACCGAACAAAAAGGCGAGGAAATCGTAATCCCAATTTGGGAGTACCAAGTATATGATTATCAAGATGGAAAAGCCGTCTGCCAAGCTGTTACGCCACTGGTTGATGGGATAGAGAAGGTATCTAAAAAAGATATGGTCCTAGCCGGAGCACTTGGGCGAAGCAATACGCAATCCCATCAAATCCAGTACATGCTAGATAAACCTACTTTCCCGGGAAATGAGATTGAACTAACGAATTTTCCGGAAGTCAGTTTTGCGGCATTGGCTGCAGCGTTTCCGCTCCCTGTATCTATTAGCCAAGAGGATTTATCCAATATAGCCACGGAACTCAACTCCGGGTACGGCTTTAAGCAGAAAATCAATTTCGTTTCAGGGAAAGAACCCTACTCGTTACAAGCGGCCTACAAAATTGTGCTTAAAAATGAAAAGAAAGCCAAAAACCTATTGGAACGAGAATACAACATTACGGTAGGCATCATGTTAAAAAACGGAGATGAAATTGTGAACCGTAAAGGGTTAGCCCAAGATGTTCATTTACAAGTACCCTTAGAAAAGAACGAACGCATTATTCAATACGAACTAGCTAATTATACTCAAGCCCTTCTTGAACAATTGGCTAAAACGTTCTGATTATAACTGTGATAAAAAGCATGAGGTATTTTCTCAAGCTACATGTACATGTATTAGCAATAGTCTTGGGTTTGGTGGTGTTGTGCCAAGCCCAAGGCACTGACTTCAGTCAAAACTTCAATAAAGTGGAACTGGCCTCTGTGTATGATGGTGACACTTTCCGTGTTCATTTATCGTGTAAATACGGAGTATTTTGTAAAACAATACCTATTCGTGTACGTGGGGTGGACTGCCCGGAAGTTAAAGGCGGGTCTACTGGAACCAAAGCCCTAGCCAAGCAAGCTAAGACCTTCACAAAGAATTTCCTCAAAGGTGGCAAAATTTTGCTTCGCAACTGTGGACGTGATAAATACTTCCGGCTACTCTGTGATGTTAAAGTCAACGGCCAAAGTTTAGGTGAAGAACTTATCAAAGCCGGACATGCTATACCCTATGACGGCGGAACAAAAGAAAACATTCTTTTCTCCCATCCAACTGACACAAGACCCTAGAGAATTTATATATTCTTCAATAACCCGGCAGTAATATTTGTTATTACTGCCGGGTTATTAATTTTCTTAGTTAATGCAACTTTTTGATAATAAAGGCATCAGTAATTCTTTGACTGTTTTCATGGCCTTTTCTTCGCTGATATTCAGTTCGTCAATATATTTGGCACATTGGCTGGCACTTGGTAAGGTTTGCGCCGATTGATATACCCCTTTGAAATGTTCATAGCTGTCGTTTAGTTCTTTCATTTCCCGTGGGAAATGCGTCTTTTTTAGTGCTTGGGTTAGCATATCGCCGCGCTTAAATTCCCACTCAACCGTGGCATACTCGCTTTTCTCTGCCATAAAGTCCATGTACTCTTTGAATTGCCGCATAAACCCAATACGCACCAGTTCTATTACTTTTTGGATTTGTTCGTATTCTTCGTCTGTAATTCGCGCTATGGGGCGGTTTGTGGCTAATGTTTGATAGAGCGTTGCCTTTTGTTCTTCGGCAAGGTTGGCGCTAGCATCATCTACCCCTTGCCAATAGGCATACTCTTGGGATATTTCTTCCTCAAGGTTTTCCAAAATGGCAAGGCAAGCGTAAGTACATAGTAAGTCCGATAAGATAAGAGCTGTGCCAAATGCCTTCCTACCACCTATCTGCTTAAACATAGCATTCAAGTTCAAATCGCA
>JAEELM010000042.1 GCA_016282685.1 Elusimicrobiaceae bacterium
AATAATTGCGGTGCAACTTTACAAAATAATCCCCCCGTAGGCACGGAGGGATTTTAAATTAGTTATTGCCGGGAACGGCCGGAGCGGACGAAACAGGAACAGAGATGTTGTCCAACACGGAAGCACGTTCTTTTTTATTGGCGGCCATTGTTAATACAATGGAGGTAATCATTAAAATCAATGCTAAAATAGCAGTGAATTTGTTGATAGCATTAAAGGCTGTTGGACTGGCGAACAGGTTATCAGCCCCGGATGCTCCAAAAATACCGGCTGCAGAACCTTTCCCGCTCTGCAAAAGTACAATCGTGATCAATAAAATACAAACAATGAAGTGAATCAGTAAAATGAGTGTATACATTTTATTCTCCTAATTAAAACGATACTTTATTATAGCAATTTTTGCGGTTAAGTTGTGATTAAAAAGTAGACCGAGTTTTGCTAAAGCTACAAGCCCTGGCAATTCTTTTTTACTAAAAATAGACCGGGCCTCAACGGCAGGCCCGGTTCGTGTATAAATTTCTCGCTATGCAAAAAAGCACCGTGTTTACTTGGATAACGCCACTAAACCCGGCAATTCTTTTCCTTCCACAAATTCCATACTGGCGCCACCGCCGGTGGAAACGTGGGAGAATTCTTTCTGATTGATTTTGCCTTTCTTAAGTACGTTTACACTATCCCCCCCGCCGATAATAGAAATTGCACCTTTTTTGGTGGCTTCAATCATCGCGTTGGCGATGGCAACGCTGCCTTTGGCAAAATTCGGGAATTCAAATACGCCCATCGGGCCGTTCCAGAAAATAGTTTTGCATTCCATAAGGGCATCATGGAAGAGTTTTTCGGTTTTGGGGCCGATGTCCATGGATTCCATATCCGCAGGGATTGTATCCACTTCTGTGGCGGTAGCGGTTTCGGAAAATTCTTTGGAAACGCGGAAGTCAACCGGCATTAACATTTTAACGCCTTTGGCCTGGGCTTTAGCCATCACTTGTTTGGCTTCATCAATTTTCGTGTCATCTACTAAAGATTTGCCAATTTCCATACCTTTGGCTTTGAGGAACGTGTAGGCCATACCGCCGCCAATGATAAGTACGTTTACTTTATCGAGCAAGTTGTTCAAGAGTAAAATTTTGTCAGACACTTTTGCCCCGCCGATTACGGCCGCAAACGGACGGGCCGGGTTTTCAAGGGCTTTGCCTAAAAATTCCACTTCTTTTTGTACCAAGAATCCTGCGCAACCGGGCAAATAATCGGCTACGGCACTGGTAGAAGCATGAGCACGGTGTACGGTACCAAAGGCTTCTTGTACAAAAATTTCACCGTGTTTGGCCAATTGTTTGGCAAATTCTGGATCGTTCTTTTCTTCTTCGGGGTGGAAACGTAAATTTTCCAAGAGGGCAATTTCGCCGTTTTTAGTTTCGGCTACTACTTTGTCGGCTTCGGCACCGATGCAGTCTTTAGCAAAGTGCACGGGAACACCGAATAATTTTTGTACTTCTTCGGCTACAGGAGCCAAGCTAAATTCCGGGCAAACTTTTCCTTTCGGACGGCCCAAGTGGGCGATTAAAACGATACGGCAGTTGTTATCGAGCAAATGTTTAATGGTCTTTTCGGTCGCTACGATACGTTTGTTGTTATCCACTTTACCATCTTTCAAAGGTACGTTGTAATCTACGCGCACCAATACTTTCTTATTTTTCAAATCCATATTTTGGATTTTTTTGATGCTGTCAAAATTCATAATTCTTGACTCCTTATTGATTTTTCGCCCAAAGGCGGATACCTTATTTTATCAAATTTAGAGAACCTCGTCATTTTATAAAACTCTCCGGGTAAAAGATTCTGTCGGAGAGTTGAATTGTACCGTGGTGTGTAAAGAGATTCAACGGCGTTGCCATTGGGAGAATAAATTGAGGATTTCAACATAAAGCCATACGAGCGTAAAAAGTAACCCCAGTGCACTGTACCACTCCATATATTTAGGAACAGCATAACCTTCTGTCATTTGATCGATAAAATAAAAATCTACTAAGAAATTAAAAGAAGCTACCAGACATATTATAATGCTAATGCCGATAGCGAGTGGAGAAGAAGACGTCAAATAGGAAGGATTGATACCTAAAAGTGACAAAATCCAAGAAGCGAGATAAAGCACGGCAATGGAAACCGTGGCAAAAAATATGGTTGCCATTAATCGACGGGTTACCTTAATGATTTTGGTCCTGTAAAGGAGTAGCATGATGAAAAAAGCGAGGATTGTTGCAGCTATAGCATTGGAGATAATTCCATTAAATTGCGCATTGTATGCAGCGGAAAAAACGCCCAATATAATTCCTTCTGCAAAGGCGTAAAGTGGAGAGAGAAATGGAGACAAAGTCGGTTTTAACGTGGAGATAAGTGCCAAAGCAAAAGCGACGAGTAGTATCCATAGAGAATAAGGGGACCACATTTGTGAGTTTTTCCATGCTAACATCGCACCTAGCACGCAGATAAATAATAAAAATAAAGTTTTGTTAATGGTGCCTTGTAAAGACATTGTTTGGTTAGAATGGAGTGCAGTAGTTCGGGTTCGTTCAAATATGCGCTGATTGATTAAAGGATTGGGCATTTTTCCCCCCTTGATTTATTTAGGATGTGGTTATTCTAGCAATCATCTCGGCTTAAAGACAGAATTATTTTTGATTAATTTTGGCAGGTTGCAGATAAGGCTTAAAATCAATGCGTAAAGTGGGCAAAACGCGTTTATAGGCCTTCGGATCTTGCTGACGTAAAGTGGAGGCAATGAAATGAGCGTCTTCGGGAGAGAAATAAACGAAACTATCTTTTTTGTTGTCTTGTTTAACAGCCAACCAATAGCATTTTGTGCGTATAAAAAGTAAGGGATCTCCCGCGTTCCCTTGAGAGTTTTCTGCCCGAATTATTCCTGGTTCTACGCTGTATTTGCTTTTATCAATTGGAGATGTATCCACGAATAATTGCCTATTGA
>JAEELM010000043.1 GCA_016282685.1 Elusimicrobiaceae bacterium
AGATAGATGCATTGCGGGAAGATAATGAATTAAACCGTTTGACAGGGATGCAGAAACGTATTAACGAGATAGACCGGGAGCTGGAAAAGGCGACGCACAGTACAAAGCAATTATCCGGGGAAAAGTTATTAGAAGAGCAAAAAAGGATAAAAGCCTTGCAAAGTGAGAAAGCCAGTTTGCAGCCGAAGGTAGAGCAAGGGGTAAGAGATTTATCCAAAGCGACAGGTAAGACTGAAGATGCAGTAAAAAAGGTAATAGGTTATTCTGCCGGGAATTGACAGGGGGGAAAAGGTATAGATGCAGTTTAATTTACAAGATTATAAGATTTCTTCTTGGACTTTTTTAATTACAGTAATTGGATGGAGTATAGTAGCCAGTTTTGTATTGTTACAGTTTTTCCCCGGAGTTTTTGGACAGTTAATTGGAGTCATGTTCGGGCCGTTTGCTTCTTTTTTGGCGGAGCATGATGTTATTTATTTTTTATTAATGCAGGGATTATATGCCTTTTATACGGCTATAGCCATGGGTGGATTGGATATTATCTTTCTGCTCATGGTTTATTTGTTGTTGAATAAAATGACGGCCCAAAATAATAGTTGGAAAGACATTTTGGGAATTACCTTGCGCAGCAGTTGGGCGTTGTGGAGCGTGCAGTTGGCTATAGGTGCTATAGTGTGTATTCTTTTGTTCTGGAGAAAGGGTTTTACCCCGTTGTGGTTGCTGCCGCCCTTCTTGTCCGATCACTTAACCGGTAGTCTTTATATGGTGCTGTGGGCCCTTGCTTTAATTCTGTTTGGTATGGGCTTTGCCATGACATTTTCCCGCAAAAAAGGTTTTTTGGCCGCATTAGACATATTTTTGACTTATCCGTTCCTTTGGATACTTGTTTTCACGATTGGAATGATTTTAACCTGGCTCCCGGCTTGGCTAATCGGTGAAAAGTTCCCCGCATGGGCTTTACTTTTGTGTGGGATAACTACCCATTGTGTGCTTTGGGCGGGGGCTTTTATTGCTTTGTGCAATCAGCCCGGCTTGTTTGAACAACCCTCTTCTAAGAATAATGCATCTGTCCCTCCAAAAGATATATCCGCTATTTCATAATATCTCCGAATAGGGTTGGCTCTGCTTGGATTTTGCAGAGCAGACCTATAATTATTTAGTAAAATATAAGTAGACCATTTGGAGGGACTATGATTGAACTTTTTGAAGATCCTAGACTCGATAAACCTTCTACAGATCCTGCCCCGCAAACATTGGTGAAGTTTCGCCAAATTTCTCAAGATGCCCTCAAGGGAGCCGGAGATGAACGCGTAAAAGCCCAAAAAGAAAAGGGAAAAATGACTGCGCGTGAAAGAATTTCTTACCTTTTAGACAAAGATAGTTTCTTGGAAATTAAAAGCTTAATGGAAAGTTCTTGTACGGATTTTGGTGTCAAGGACAAACACATTAAGGGAGACGGGGTTATTACCGGTTTTGGTCGTATTAACGGAAGAGAAGTAGCCCTTTTTGCCCAGGATTTTACTCAATTAGGGGGTTCATTGGGGTTGGCCCATGCCCGTAAAATTGCCGAACTTATGGACCGCGCTATTGATGCCAAAATCCCTGTTATCGGGCTTTTTGATTCGGGCGGTGCTCGTATTCAAGAAGGGGTGGATAGTTTAAACGGTTACGGAGAAATCTTTTACCGTAACGTTAAAGCTTCGGGAGTAATTCCTCAAATTTCTTTAATTCTCGGTCCCTGTGCAGGGGGGGCTGCTTATTCCCCGGCATTAACTGATTTTATTTTTATGGTGGAAGGAATTAGCCATATGTTCATCACCGGCCCGGGCGCTGTGAAAGCCGCCACCGGAGAAGAGGTGGATTTCGATACGTTGGGCGGCAGTGCTCCGCATAGCGAAAAAAGTGGCGTATGCCAGTTTGTAGCCAAATCGGAGCAAGACTGTTTCCGCCAGGTACGGGAATTGCTTTCCTTCTTACCTCAAAATTGTGATGAAAATCCACCGGTAGAAACTACTACCGATTTGGTGAATCGTACTACTCCCGTATTAGAAAGGATTTGCGAGATGGATCCCAAAAAAGCATTTCGCATCCAACACGTGATTTGGCGTTTGGCAGATGACTACGGATTTTTTGAAATTCATCAAAATTTTGCCAAAAACATGGTAACGGGTTTTATCCGTTTGGGTGGACAAGTCGTGGGAGTTGTAGCTAATAACCCTGCTACTTTAGGGGGCGCATTGGACTGTGATGCCAGCGATAAAGCGGCCCGGTTTATCCGTTTCTTAAATGCGTTTAATATTCCGTTACTTACGTTGGTGGATACCGGCGGTTATCTGCCGGGGGTAGCCCAAGAGCATGGGGGTATCATTCGCCATGGAGCCAAGCTCTTATATGCTTATTCCGAAGCCTCTATTCCTAAAGTAACTTTGGTATTACGTAAGGCTTATGGCGGAGCCTATATTGCGATGGGCTCTAAATATCTGCGTGGTGATTTTAACTTTGCTTTCCCTTCTGCAGAGATCGCTGTTATGGGACCGCGTGGGGCAGTTGAAATTTTGTACTCTCGTGCATTAAAAGCGGAAAAAGATGAAGCTAAAAAAGAAGAAATGAAACAGAAAATGACGCAGGAATATTCTGATAAATTTGCTTCTCCCTATCAGGCTTCTTCCAACGGTTCCATTGATGAAGTAATTGAACCGGCTGAAGCACGTATGAAAATTATTCGTGCTTTTGAAGTATTGCGCAAAAAGAGAGACCCGCGTCGTTCGAATCCGCACCAGGGGAACATTCCTCTATAATCTATCAGGAACTTTAAACCCCCGCATTTAGCGGGGGTTTTTATTATCTTCCGGAGTCTTGAATCATTTGCTTGATTTTTTGATTGAAGGTTTCTTTTTGTAGTAGGTCTTCAATCGTTAAAGGCATTCGGTAATGCCAATAATGGTGTGGATTAGCCGGGATATTGATACGTTCTTCCTCCGGGTTCTTTGCTCGCAAAGTTTCATCTATACTGGTCCAATCTTGGTAAGATATTAGTGCCAGCATAGACGGACTGGTAAGATGCAGCCGCAAAATTTCTTCGCAAGTTTTGCAATCGGCTTCTGTTGGGGCCTTTCCTTGTTTTTGGAGTACATTTTCCCAAAATTTCTGCGTTATCTCAGGGTTTTCTTTCCACCAAGCGCGTAGGACGGACATGTCATGTGTGGAAGGAGTTGCCACAGATAAGTAGGGATAGGTGTGCGTGTCTGCAAAATCTTTTCCTAGTGTCTTGGGCATGCGCTCAATTTCCAGAGAAAGCATCTGCAGTTTTTGTAATACTGGAGGAACACAAGAAGGAACCATGCCTAAATCTTCCGCACAGGCCAACAAACGGGTGGCTTGTGTGAGTGCCGGAAGTTTTCGAAGAGCCTGTTCTTCCCAAAACGCATTGTGCCGTCTATAAAAGTAATCGTTGTACAATCTTTTAAAGGCTTTTTGATCGGCCGGTTTCAGCGATTTATAATATCCATCCGTTAAAGCACTGATACGTGGATGATAGAAATTTTTACGATGGTGATCTTCCACAAATAATACATTAGATACCAAAGCAAACATTCCTTCACGTAATTGCGCAGCATCTTTATCGTTAGAAGAAGATAAGAAAGACTCAATTTTGCGTTGTGTGTTGTACTCTTTTTTGAGCCGGTAATAACCGTTTTCTCCAGGTTGTAGAAAGAGCTTTTTAGCTTTTTCAGCCAAAGGGCCTAATTTTTCTTGTAAGTATTTTTCAGAAATGTAAGGAGTTAAAAATTCTGGCTTAAATTGTAAGCCAAAACGATTAATTTCTTTTGCATCCATGGGCAAAGCGGGGGAAAATTGTCCCAAAAGGCCTTGGATACTGTGTAACGGAATTTCCCAAATGCGGAAGAATCCCAATACATGGTCAATACGGTAGGCATCAAAGTAATGGGACATATGTGTAAACCGTCTTACCCACCAACGGTAACCATCTTGGGCCATAGCATCCCAATTATAGGTGGGGAATCCCCAATTTTGCCCGGTAGCGGAAAAGTCATCCGGCGGAGCACCTGCCTGCGCATTTAGATTAAATAAGCGCGGATCCATCCAGGCTTCTACACTGGTGGGGGAAATTCCTATGGGAATATCTCCTTTTAATATAATTCCTTCTTGTCGAGCATTTTTAGCAGCTTCTAATAGTTGGCGGTGTAACGTGAATTGCACATAGTACCAGAAACTGACTTCTTTATAATCGGGGGCAGTTTCTCTGCAAAAATTGACGACTTCCCGGTATGAAAATTTTTTATATTTAGGCCACTTTTGAAAATCAGACGTTTGATAGCGGTCCCTCAGTACACAAAACATTGCGTAAGGGGGCAACCAATGAAGTTGTTCAATAAAGAACGAACGGAATTGTGCGCTTTGAAGGCAGTCTTTCCCTTCTTGTTCAAAGGCAGCGCGAAGCCTTTCCAATTTTAAAGCTAATACTTTTTCGTAATCTATTTTTTCGGCTGCATTCAAGGAACGGCGTTTCCATTTCTGTTTTAAGGTTACTTTTCTGGGCAACGCATTTACATCCGCATAAATGGGATGCAATGCGTAAACGGACACAGCGTTGTAGGGATAAGAATCTTGCCATGAGTGGGTAATGGTCGTATCATTGATAGGTAAAATTTGA
This sequence comes from Elusimicrobiaceae bacterium, assembly GCA_016282685.1. Taxonomy (GTDB): domain Bacteria; phylum Elusimicrobiota; class Elusimicrobia; order Elusimicrobiales; family Elusimicrobiaceae; genus Avelusimicrobium. The sequence goes on from JAEELM010000043.1 coordinate 4,676, forward strand.
ATTACTTTTTGTCCCGTTTGCTTAGCCCACTGGGTTAAACGGAATAAATCTCCGAAATCGCCAATTCCCCATCCTTTTTCAGAACGTAAGGAAAACACAGGGATAACAACTCCGGCAGCTTTAAGCGGATTATTTTCAACAAATTTAGGGCGTAAGTCACTTTGTACCAACACCTGATTCGATTGAAGAGAAAAATCCGGCAAAGTGCGATTTTTCCCTTCTTCCCAATTTATTTCCCCTTTTCCTTTAATAAGAAGTTTATAAGAAGCTTGCGGTAACAGTAAGGCTGTATTTAAAACAAGGGTCCATTCATTTGGAGCTGTTTCTGTAAAAGCGAGCGCCTTTTGGGGATTCCAGTTTCCCAAAGCAGATCCTTCTCCGCACAAATATAAAACTTGCCCACAATGAGGGCGGGGCGTTTGTGCACGTAAAACAAGGGTACTTTTAAAAATAGGCCAAGTATATGTGCCCTGGACAGATCGATTGCGAAATACATTTGTAACTGCGGAAGAATATAAAAAAGATTGGTCCGGTAAATCGCGCCATGTGTCGTGCATGAAATAAGTATGTGCGGTAGGGTTTAGTAGCAAAGTACGGGGAACGGCATGCCATTCCTGGCGGAAAAGCTCCGTTTGCCGATATACCAGATAATGGTAAACAGCCTTAACCGTATGTGTCAATGAAACAGATAGTTTCCCTTCCCAAAAAAGACCATCTTTTGTAGAAAGAGGTATGTTGAAAATTTGTTTATTCCCTTCTTTTGGAAGAAGGGAAAGAACTACGTGAAGATTTTCTCCCCATGCAGTTTTATAATGGATACGAAACGAAATTTCCATAAAGTCTTACTCCTGATGTGCCGTATTGACGTGTACCAAAGGCATTGCCAAAGCTGCTAGAAGTAGGAAAATTCCCCCGATAGCGACGGCGATAATCGCATTGTTGTTCAATAAGTATTTCATGTAAGAGCCAAAACATACATTGATGTAAATTTGTGGCAGCACAATGAAGAAATTAAACACTCCCATGTAAAAACCCATTTTTTCAGCGGGCAATGCGTTAGATAACATGGCATAGGGCATGGACAAAATACTGCTCCACGCAATTCCAATACAAACCATGGGGAAGATAAGTCCCGTTTTGGTAAATTGAACTCCGAATAAGGTTACCCCCAAGGAAGCTAATCCAATGCCACCGATTGCCAAACAAACGGTATGAATAGCTTTAGCAGAGAAACGTGTAGTTAACCATAACAATACAAATGAGAAAGCGAATGCCACCCCATTGTAAATAGAGAAACAAGAACCACCCCAATTGGCAGCTTCCTCAAAGGCTTCTGTTCCTGCAGCGGCATGAAATACGCCGGAGGCAATTCCTGGGACAAAATACACCCACATGAGCATGAAAGCCATCCAAGTAAAAAATTGTACGATAGCTAGTTGGCGCATGGTTTGAGGCATTGTGGTAAAAGCACTCCACATTTCTTTGATTGTTGTCCAAGGATTTTTAGATTGCTTTTGTAATTTTTTGAAGGCTTCCATATCATCTGGCGGATATTCAGGCGTGGTAACAATAGTAATGATGATAGCTATTAATAAAACAATTGCTCCGATGAAAAAAGAATAACGTACCGTAGCGGGAATATGCCCAATGGCAGCTTTTGTGCTGACGCCCAGTTTAGCTAGAATTTGCGGTAGTGAAGAAGCAATTACGGCCCCCGCTCCAATCATTACGCTTTGCATGGCATAACCAGTTTTGCGTTGGGGTTCCGGTAAGATATCACCTACAAAAGCGCGGAACGGTTCCATGCTTACGTTAACGGAGGTATCCAAAATCCACAAGGCAATAACAGCCATCCATATAGCGGTAGCTTGCGGCATCAAGAAAAGTGCAAAAGCAGAAAAGATGGCTCCACCTAAAAAATAGGGACGTCTTCGACCTAAACGGCACCAAGTACGATCGCTAAAATAACCAATAATCGGTTGTACTAGCAACCCCGTAACAGGCGCGGCTAACCACAACATAGGTAACTTATCTTCACTGGCACCCAAACGCGTGTAAATGGCACTCATATTTCCCATCTGTAGTGCCCAACCGAACTGAATACCAAAAAATCCTAAACACATAAACATAATTTGAAGGAATGTCTTAGGCGGTTTTTCTGTTTGCATAAATTCTCCTTTTGATAGCCTCTTTCCATTATAACACTATTTTTGCATCTGGTATCAAATTTTCTTCTTAAAAAAACTGGAGTAGTTTTCAAAAGTTTGATATCATATTGGTAATATGGTAAACGAAAATTTTGATACCGTAAACGAATACTTTAAACAATTGGGACAAATCACGAAAGAAATGAACCGTGAAGAAATGTCGCAATTGTGGAAGCGCGCCAAAAAAGGTGATTCCGCGGCCAAAGTAGAACTCATGGAAATGAATTTACGTTTGGTTATTCCTACTGCCAAGCGTTTCCAACGGCCAGGGATGGAATTGATGGATTTGATTGAGGAAGGGAATTTGGGCCTTCTACAAGCCATTGATAAATTTGAACCGGAAAAAGGTTATCGTTTTTCTACGTACGCAGTTTATTGGATTGAACAATATATTCGCAAATTTATAGAAGAACAATCAGGCTCTATAAAAATACCTTCACACGCGTGGGGAAATTTAAAAAAATGGTTTCGTGCTTGGAACGAATTGAAAGAAACCAATGGGCGGGATCCTTCCTTGCGTGAAATGGCAGAAGAGTTAAATTTAACGGCTCGCCAAGTTAAATCCATTATGGATACGTTAAATGCTGCCAAGGGGATAGATTCTCTTACTACGCTGGTAAACGAAGAAGAAACTACCACTTTAGAAGATTTGATTAGTGATGATGGCAAGGGAAATCCTCATGATGTTTTTGTAGATAACGAGACCCAGGCCAGCATTAAACGCAGTTTAGATGCTTTGGACGATCGCGATCGCGCCATTGTGGTTATGCGTTATGGGTTAGAAGATAACGCCCCTAAAACCTTGGGAGAAGTGGCTGAATTATTAAGTTTATCCCGTGAGCGTGTGCGCCAAATAGAAGAGCGTGCCATTCATACCTTGCGCATGGCCGCTTATAGGGCAGGCATTATTGAAATGCATACGGAAAATTTTCGCACACAAAAGTTACATAGCGCTATGCGACGTCCACGTCGGGTAAATATTTTGGGGGAAGAGATAGACAACGATCCCTTAACCAAAATGATTCGTACGGCGCAAAAGGAACAGAAAAAGAAACATTCTGCAAAAAAAGTCCATAAAAAAACAATTCAAAAGGTTTCTAAACAGAAAAATCAGAAGAAAGTTTCTAAAAAAATCGTTCACAAAGCCAAGCCGGTGGTAAAGAAAAATACGAAATTACGCCGGCCAGTCTCCAAGTCGCACCAAAATAATAAGAAACATTCTGCAAAAAGAATAGTTCGTAAAGTGTCTTCCAAATCTAAAAAGAAAAAATAATTTACGCCCCCGTAGCTCAAATGGATAGAGCGATTCCGTCCTAAGGAAGAGGTTGCGAGTTCAACTCCCGCCGGGGGTACTTTGCTGAAGTAGGCATTGGAACTGGTTTGCAACATTATAATCCATTGGTGAACGAAGCAATAAACAAAAATTTTCACTTCCGAAAAAGTTTGGGAATTAGTTGCCCAAATGCCTTTGGGAATGACAGCAGACGAACCCGACGAAAAACAGTTTTTACCGTTAGAAGAACGTAGTATTACGCTATAATTAAAAAGCCCCCTTAAAAAGGGGGCTTTAATGGTTTCCGGACTAGGATTCGAACCTAGAATGACTGGACCAAAACCAGTAGTGATACCGTTTCACCATCCGGAAGTAAATTTCAGCACAAAAAAAGCGAGAAGCACAACAAGGATTATGTGCGATTGGTTTATTATGAATGCGCCTCTGAAGACGATTCACAATTCACGTGAGGATCTGCCGAGGAATTTTCTTTCTGTTTAGCCAGTTCTTCTTTGTAAGCTTTTAGAATATGACTTTCTAAATAAGTCCGAAATTCCTGATTGATGGGATGAACCATATCTTTATGGGTTCCATCAACCATTTTACGCGAAGGCATGCAGAGGAAAACACCGTGGTTCCCTTCCACAATCTTCATATTGCGTACTACAAAAGCATCATCAAAGATGACGCTAGCAAAGGCTTTAAGCCTATCCTCGTTCATGAGATGTATCCGGATTTCCGTTATTTGCATTGAGCTTTATCATAGGAACGTTGTTATAAAACACGTCCTTTCTCCAAGTGTTAACTGACTTGCCAATTCTGCAGCGGCTTGTTCAGTTTCTACTAAAGTAAACACAGTGGATCCGGAACCCGACATCAGGCATCCATCCGGTTGCAACTGCTGTAAATCGTGCAAGGCACTTTTTACCTCAGGTGTAAACGGAAGCACGCATTCTTCTAATCTATTAAAGAGCAATCCCTTCCATTGATAGAAAGGAACAGCATTTGTTACTGCACCAATTAGTCTATCTAATTTAGAAAGGTTTGTCAACGTTTCTTTTTGAGAAGGAAGTTTGAGGCTTCCAAAAATTCCTTTGGTTGATACGTTTGTATTGGGATATATCAATAGCAGCCATGGCAGTGTCCCTTTAGGTTGAATGGGAGTGAGCTTTTCCCCGATACCTTCTCCCTTTAAGAAAGTTTCTTTGTGCATAAACAAGGGAACATCAGCTCCTAATTTTGCAGATATATCTAATAACAGATGGGGATCTTTATTGAAGATTTGGCACAATGATAGTAATACACCTGCCGCATCAGAGGATCCTCCTCCCAGCCCGGCTCCTGTGGGAATGTGTTTGTCCAGGAGCATATCGATTGTAGCGTGTATGTTAAAAAAATCAAGGAAAGATTGCGCCGCTTTCCACACGAGATTCGAATTATCTGCTTGAAGGTATTTCCCAATAGGGCCTGTTAAACGTAGGGTAATAGATGTATTAGGGGAGGAAACGGCTTGTACAGTCAGTGTATCCCCTAAATTAATTTTGGCAAACAGAGTGGCTAACTCGTGATATCCATTGGGGCGCTTGCCTGTTACTTCCAGAAATAAGTTTACTTTAGCCGGGCAAAAACGCGTTACTTTCATTTGGTGTTATGCTCCGTGTTGTGTACAATGGTACCCCATTGGTATTCTTCTTGTAATAACAAATCCCCATTTTGTCCGTATACTTTGCGTACTCCGTGTAGTACCCCTTTGGCATAAGATTCTTCCAAATAGAGTTGCCCCCAAGGATAATATCCTAACCGTTCTCCTTCTAAAAAGTCATTAACAAAATGTTCCTTGAACCATATCTTTCCAGAAGGGAAAAATAGTGTTCGTTCCCCTTCTAGTTTTCCCTTTTCATAATTTTCTTTTAATTCAGGGACTCCATTGCTAAAGAAACAAGTACGTTCTCCTTGCCGTTTGCCTTGTTGATAATGGGAAGTCTCACGTATGGTGCCGTCTTTTTGTACAACGGTTCGCTCTCCTTCCAGTAAAGCGTTTGTATAAGTACATTTGGTGGAAAAAGAATTATCTTTCAAATAGGAAAAATACTCTGCTGGGCCTTGTAAAATTCCCGCTACATATTCTTCCCGAGACAGGACTTCTCCATCTTCGTCATATCTGACCAGAGGACCATTGAGTTTGTTATTTTTATAGTAAGCAATGGCCTTAATTTTATTATTTTCATCCAATTCTTTTACTTCTCCGTCGGGGATGTTTCCCAATAGTTCAATAGTGGTCCCCGATGAAGAAACCGTTTCTTCAGCAACTTCTTCTCCGTTTAGATAAAAGGAATGAGTCCCTTTGTTGGATTTGAGAATGGTTCCGGAAATAACGGGGATAGCGGCCGAAGAATCATTGCCGGACTCGTCTTTCTCTGTTACTATTCGCACGTTCTGGTTAGGAGAAACTTTTACCAACGCTCCCCGATTGTATTTTTCTTTTAAGGTTACGCCGGCCGTTTCTAAATCAATTATTTCCAGTTCTCCGTGGAGTTGGCCGTTTGAAAAGGTTTTGTGCGTGACAGACGAAACCGTATATTCTTCAATTTTCCCGTCGGGAAGTGTCCCTGTTACATTGACAACATTTCGCTCTCGGTCCAAAAACTCTTTGGCCACTGCTGTCGCTTGGTAATATGTTCTATCGGTAGGTGTCGTGATACAAATTATTTTTTCTTTCATAAAATTCTCTTGATGTTATTTTACAATACTCCTTTTATTTTTGCCAAATAATTCCCATTCCGCCATGTAGACAGTTGACAATTTTCTTTTTACCAGGTAAACTCTTTGTATAACCTTATTTAGGGGGGAAGTATATGAGTGAAGTAATTGTGAATGATGCCAATTTTGAAGAAGAAGTTTTAAAATCACAAGGTTTAGTAATGGCAGATTTTTGGGCAACGTGGTGTGGGCCGTGTCGTATGTTGGCTCCCGTTATTGATGAACTTGCCAAACAGTATGAAGGAAAATTAAAAGTATGCAAAATCAATGCAGACGAAGCCATGAATACTTGTACGAAATATCACATTTCCTCTATTCCTTCTTTGTTATTTTTTAAAAATGGAGAATTAGTTTCTCAAGTAGCGGGTTTACAGTCTAAATCGGCTCTTGAAGAAAAAATGAACGCCCTTTTATAGGGAATTTAGTTATTAATAAAAATTGTTTACTCCCTATCCCATAGGGATTTTGTGCTTTCACTTCTCATTATGGATATATTTAAACCTGACTTTATTCTTGTAGACGCACATAATTTTCTTCATCGCAATTACCATGCACTTCCTAACTTGAAAACCTCGTATGGGTTAGAGGTGGGAGCTTTGTATGGTTTTGTGCGGTGGTTGCTTAAAATGCGTCGAGAAAAAAATCCAACATATGTAGCGGTGTGCTTTGATTCCCCGGGCGGATGTTCTCGTCGAAAAGCTTTGTTGCCTTCCTATAAAGGTACACGTAAGAAAGCAGATGAAGCGTTGGTGCATCAATTAGAAATTGCACGTGAGTTGGTACAAAAACTAGGGTTTACAGTTGTAGCTAAACAAGGAGTTGAAGCTGACGATTTAATGGCTTTTTTGGCGTTACAGGCACAAAAAGCGCAAATAAAAAGTGTATTTGCAACTTCCGATAAAGATGTATATCAATTTTTAAGTGATTTTATTCATATTTGGCCATCGGGAGGAAAGGACGGGTTCAAAGGGCCGGAAGCTGCTAAAGAAAAATTTGGCGTAGAGGTTCCTTTCCTGCCGGATTATTTTTCCATTGTTGGAGATGCTGTAGATAATATACCTGGAATTGAGGGAGTGGGGCCCAAAGGGGCTGTAGAATTGATTGAAAAATTCGGTCATTTGGAAGATATCTTACGCGCCGCACATAATGGAAATCCGGATATACGCCCGCTATTAGCAAAACGGGTCTTGGAACATGAGGGGGAAGCCTTGCTTTCCAAGCAATTAGTAGTGTTAGATCCCAACTTATCTCTTCCTTTTAATTTATCTGATTATTCTATTCGAACTCCTACTCCGCAGGAAATGGAAAAATTGTTTGTCCAGTACGAATTTAAAAATTTACTTGAATTGTTGCCGAATAATACTTCTATCCCCACAGAAACTTTCATGGCTCAGAACGGAAAGGCACCCGTTTCTCTCCCTTTTAGTGAGATGCTGAAAAAAGCCATGGTCGCTAAGGAAGTTTTTATACATGTGGATGATGAAAAATTGATAATGGGGCTAAACCCTCAAGAAAGTTGTGTGGTTGCATTGGAGCAAATCCAACCGTGGGAAATGCAACAATTGCGACAGATTTTTCAAACAGACACAATTGAAAAAGTAGGGTATGATTTAAAACTAACCTTACGGCAGTTGGACCTTGATTTGAAAGGGCAATTTATCCATTGTTTCGACGGACGTTTGGCGCGTTATTTATTAAATCCGTCTGAAGATTTAAGTTTTGCCGGCGCTTGCTTAGATTATTTTTCCGTTACGATTAGTGAAGAAGATGAAACTTCTTCTTTGTTGGCGTATAATCGTTTTATTTGGCCTTTGAAAGAAGTTTTACTCCGTAAATTACAGGAAAGCGGACAGTATGAATTATATCGTACATTGGAGTTGCCGTTAATGATGGTTTTGTCCGATATGGAATTTACGGGGTTTCGAGTGGACCCGGAGTGGTTAAGAGGTTTCCAAGCTATTTTAGAGCAAGAAATTCTTCAATTACAGCAACAAATAGATGCCCGAGCCGGATATAAAGTGAACGTAAATTCTCCCAAACAACTGGGGGTATTGTTGTTTGAAGAAATGAAAATTCCTCCAGTTCGTAAAACAAAAACCGGTTATTCTACAGATGAATCCGTTTTGGAGGAAATTGCCCAAACGTATCCAATTGCTCAAGCGATTTTAGAATATCGTTCCAGTAGTAAGTTAAAATCTACTTATGTAGATAATTTGCTTTTGTTGGCGGATGATGAGAATAAAGTGCACTCCTATTTGGACCAAACCGGAACGGTAACCGGTCGTTTGTCCAGCTCTAGTCCTAATTTGCAAAACATTCCCGTTCGTACGGAAAAGGGCCGTCAACTACGCAATGCGTTTTGTGCAGCGGAAGGAAACGTTCTGTTGAGTGTGGACTATTCTCAAATTGATTTACGGGTACTGGCACACGAAAGTAAAGATCCCGTTTTAATCCAATCTTTTTTGGAGGGTGGGGATATTCATGCACAGACGGCAGCACAAATTTTTGGAGTGATGCCTTTGATGGTAACTCCAGAAATGCGCTCTAGTGCAAAAGCCATAAATTTTGGTATCATTTATGGACAGGGCCCCATGGGCCTTTCCCAAGCACTTGGCATTTCACTGCGCGAAGCAAAAGAATACATAGACAACTATTTTCGAAATTATCATGTAGTGCGTAAGTGGATTGATGAAAATGTATCATTAGCTCGCCAAAACGGGTATGTAAAAACAATGTTGGGTCATGTACGTTATTTGCCAGAATTTAACATGGGAATTGGTTCCATGTCTTCTTTTGCTCAACGTGCGGCGATTAATACAATAGTGCAGGGGGGAAGTGCCGATATTATAAAGAAAGCCATGTTAGATGTGTTTGCAGTATATCGTAATACTCCCGTTAAAATGACAATGCAAGTACATGATGAACTAATTTTTGAATTACCGCAGGAACAGTTGCAAACTGTAGCTTTACGCATCAAAGAACTCATGCAAAATACTGTAAAACTAAGAGTGCCGTTGCTGGTAAGTGCAAAGGCTGGTAAAAATTTGTACCAATTAGAAAAACTTTCCTTATGAATTCAAATGCAACACATAAATGGGTTATTGGGCTTACCGGCAGTATTTTGAGCGGCAAGAGTACGGCTCTTAATTATTTCGCTACGCAAGGGGTAGCCACGCTATCTGCGGATGAAATAGTTCATCAGCTTTACCAAGTTCCCAAAATAAAGAAGCGGTTGCAATCTTATTTCGGAACGATAGAAACGAAAGAAATTGCCTCACAGATTTTTGCCAGTTCACAAAAGCGTAAGTGGTTAGAACGTTTTATTCATCCGCTTGTGAAAAAGGAATTGGCTTTGCAAATTAAAAGGGCAAAGAAGCCTTTAGTAGTAGTGGAAGTTCCCCTGCTATTTGAAAGAGGCTGGGACAAAATGATGGATTTAAATATTCTTGTAATGGCGGATGATAAAACGCTTCCGGCCCGTTTGAGAGAACGAAAAATGTCTCTTGCCCAGTATAAAGTGCGTTTGAAAACACAATGGCCGGAAAATAAAAAAACCGTTCTGGCAGATGTAATTTTTTTTCATTGCACTAAAAATGATTTGAAAAGGAAAGTGGAACGCTTTTGTAGCGCGTTTGAAAAACTCATACCAAACTAGGAGTCATCATGGAAGAAAATAAAACGCAGGAAATAGTGGAAAAGCCTGCAAAAGAAATCAAAACTACTCGCCCCGTAAAAAACGAGGCTGTCAAACGGGAACAACATCCTGTTCGTCCTTCAAATAATCGCCCGGCAAATAAGGCGTCCTATCAGAATACGCCATCACAACAACCCACACGCCAACCTAATGGCGCTAAAATGATGGATGCTCGTGAATTGAACAAATTGAGTGTGGCGGAATTAACTAAACTGGCTGTTAATTATAATTTGGAAGACATTTCCGGCTTGCGTAAACAAGAACTCATTGGTCGCATTGTAGCTATTCAGGCTAAGCAAAACGGATCTGTTTACGGTGGGGGAGTGTTGGAAATTTTGCCGGATGGATTTGGTTTTTTACGATCGGAAGAAAATAATTATTTGGCCGGTGGAGAAGATATCTATGTGTCTCCTTCCCAAATTAAACGATTGGGGCTACGTAAAGGAGATACTATTGAAGGACTTATCCGCCCGCCCAAAGATAATGAACGCTATTTTGCCATGTTACAAGTGCAAAAAGTGAATGGGGTAGAATCTACGCAGGTATATAACCGTCCGTTGTTTGAAAACTTGACTCCGCTTCATCCAGATGAACGATTTACCCTAGAATTGGATAAGAATTCGCTTACGCAACGTGTGATTGATTTGATTGCTCCTATTGGAAAAGGACAACGTGCACTGATAGTCGCGCCACCAAAAAGCGGAAAAACAATGATTTTGCAAGCGATTGCCCACTCAATTGCTGAAAATTATAAAGATACGGTATTAATGGTGCTCTTAATCGATGAACGTCCGGAAGAAGTGACCGATATGAGCCGTAATGTAAAAGGGGAGGTTGTAGCTTCTACCTTTGACGAGCCGGCAGATCGCCATGTACAAGTAGCTGAAATGGTGCTGGAAAAGGCCAAACGTCTGGCTGAACAAGGTAAAGACGTGGTTATTTTGTTAGACTCCATTACCCGATTAGCTCGCGCTTACAACACGGTAGCACCGTCTTCAGGCCGTGTGCTTACCGGGGGCTTGGAAGCCACCTCACTCCAGAAGCCCAAACGCTTTTTAGGAGCAGCCCGCAATATTGAAGAAGGCGGCTCTCTCACCATTATCGCTACGGCAATGATTGAGACCGGTAGTCGTATGGACGAGGTTATTTTTGAGGAATTTAAGGGAACAGGGAACAGTGAGCTTTGTTTGGATCGTAAACTTTCTGAAAGACGTATTTTCCCTGCAGTGGATATCAACCGCAGTTCTACCCGTAAAGAGAATTTACTTTTGCCGGAAGATGAACTCAATAAAGTGTGGATTATCCGAAAAGTGCTGGCACCTTTAAGTTCTGTAGATGCTATGACGCTATTGCTTGAAAAACTGTCCGCTACCAAATCAAATAAGGACTTTTTCAAACAAATGGAAGTTAATGCTTTCTAACGGTATTTTGGCAAAAACGCCAAAATATGGTACAATAAACTATAAGATTTTGAAAGGAAGAAAGAAAAATGAAAGAAAATATACACCCTACTTATGAATTCGTAGAAGCGGTTTGTGCCTGTGGCAACAAATTTATGACCCGCTCTACTGCTAAAACTTTGAAATTGGACATTTGTGCCGCTTGCCATCCGTTCTTTACCGGCAAACAAAAATTGCTTGATACCGAAGGTATGGTAGAAAAGTTCAATAAACGATTTGCTAAAACCGAAGGTAAGACCATGGTACGCAAACCGAAAACGGAAGTAAAAGCTAAAACCAAACTTAAAAAACCCGTTGCGGTAAAAAAAGTAGCCGCTAAAAAACCGGCTAAAAAAGCTGCGGCCAAGACTGAAGCAAAAGCAGAAGCTAAAGCCAAATAGCAACGCTTTTTAAAAAGAGCAGACACCCGAAAGGACGTCTGCTCTTTTTTTCTTTTAAGAATAAGCTACGTAAATTTATAGGCATAAAAAGGCCGCGGAAAAATATTTTAATTGGGATTACGGAGTAATTATGCAGGATAGTTCGAAATATATTGAAGAGTTTAAACAATTGGAAAAAGAGCTTTCTTCCGGCAATTTGTCTAGTCAAGAATTGTCGGCAAAGGCAAAGCGCCACGCATTTCTAAAACCCATCATTGAAAAAGAACAAGAAATTGCTGCTACACAAAAAGCTATTGCAGACGATCGTGCTCTAATTGAAGCGGGAGAAGATAAAGATTTGGTTAAAATGGCCGCAGATGAACTGGCAGAATTGGAAGCTAAATTGCCGGAACTCCAAAAAGAACTGCGCATTTTAGTTATTCCACCGGATCCTAACGATTCAAAAAATATTTATTTGGAAATTCGCCCTGGCGCCGGGGGAGACGAAGCGGCCTTGTTTGCAGCAGAATTATTGCGTGTATATCAGCATTTCGCTCAAACAAAGGGATGGAGTACGGAACTTTTGGAATTTACACCTACAGGATTGAAAGGATGTAAGTACGTCAGTATGTTTATCAAGGGAGACGGCGCTTATTCTTGGCTACGTACGGAAGCAGGTACTCACCGTGTACAGCGAGTGCCGGATACGGAAACGTCAGGTCGTGTTCATACCTCTACAGTAACGGTAGCTATTATGCCGGAAGCTGAAGAAATTGATATTGAAATTCGTCCGGAAGATTTAGAATTGGAAACTTCCCGCGCAGGGGGACATGGCGGTCAAAATGTTAACAAAGTGGAAACTGCTGTTCGTATTTTGCACAAGCCTACGGGGATTGTAGTTTCCTGCCGTGAAGAACGTCACCAAGGGAAGAACCGCGAGAAGGCCATGGCTATGTTGCGCGCCAAACTTTATCAAATAGAAGAAGAAAAACGCAACAAGGAAATTTACGACGAACGTAAGAATCAAGTAGGAACAGGCGACCGTTCAGAAAAAATTCGTACATATAATTTTCCACAAAGTCGTGTAACAGATCATCGTACGGAGAAATCTTACCATAATCTACTGGAAATTATGGAAGGTAATATTGAGCCGATTCTGGAAGATTTGCGTGTTTTTCGCGTAGAACAAAAACTTAAGAATCTGCAAATTTAGTGAAAACGCCGGGTTATCCGGCGTATTTTTTATGAAGGTTAATCAATTACTATTAGAAGCAATTTCCCGGCTGGAACAAACCTGTTCAGAAGAGCCACAAGCGAATGCTCAATTTCTATTAGCACATGTGTTAAATGTAACACGTACCTGGGTACTGGCGAATGGAAATTTTGATGTTTGTGACCAAGATGAAAGATTGTTTTTTAGTTTATTAAAACGTAAAGAGCAAGGGGTGCCTCTTGCCTATATTACGGGGGAACAAGCTTTTTGTGGCCTGGATTTTTTAATTACGCCTGATGTATTGATTCCACGTCCGGAAACAGAAAATTTAGTGGAGTTGGCTGTTCCCTTATTTGATCGCAAAAGTTCCTATACTTTTTTAGATATGTGTACCGGCAGTGGATGTATTGCAGTGGCATTGGCTACAAAATTTCCACAAGCGAAGATTTTAGCAGTAGATATTTCCGAAAAAGCCCTTAAGGTTGCCGAACAAAATATTAAAAAACATAAACTGCAAGAGCGCGTTCATCTGTTGAAAAGTAATTTATGGGAAGATGTTATGGGAAGTTTTGATTTAATCATCTCCAATCCTCCATATATTCCAACAGAAAATTTAGCTACACTTTCTCATGAAGTAAAACAGGAACCGCGTCTGGCGTTAGATGGTGGAATAGATGGATTTGAAGTCACACGCCCTTTGTGTCAAGCTGCCGATAGTTATTTAAATCCGGGAGGATGGTTAGCTTTGGAATTGGATGATGGACAGGCAAGACCTTTAGCGCGTGGGTTGGCTGAAATAGGTTGGCAGGCAAACGTAAAAAAAGATATATTTAACGTAGAGCGTTTTGTATTAGCGCAAAAAAATTAAGGAGTTTTTATGGACCGATTTTTAATTCGCGGTGGAAAAAAATTAAAAGGCATTGTGCATATTAGCGGGAGTAAAAATGCGGCATTGCCGATTTTGGTAGCTACTTTGTTAACGGATGAGCCTTGTATATTGCACCGCATTCCTAATTTGAGAGATGTGCGTACGACGCTTAAGATTTTGGAATATTTGGGTAAGAAGGTGGTGTATAAGGATAACACCGTTACGATTACGGCCAATGGTTCTCTTAAGAATAATTTGCCTTATGAATTGGTAAAACAGATGAGAGCCAGCTTTTGGGTAGCGGGCCCTTTGCTCACGCGTTTCAAAGAAGCGGATATCCCCTTGCCGGGGGGATGTGCTATCGGCGTTCGTCCCGTAGATATTCACTTAAAAGGATTTGAAAGGTTGGGAGCCACCTGCGAGATAAAGGCGGGGAATGTTCTTATTCGTGCTAAAAAATTAAATCCGGCTAACATTGTATTACGCTTCCCGAGTGTGGGAGCTACTCAAAATCTTTTAATGTGCGCTTGTTTGGTGGAAGGCGAAACTATTTTGGACAATGTGGCCAAAGAACCGGAAGTAGATGATGTGATTGATTTTTTGAATAAAATGGGTGCTGATATCCAAGCGGATGGAAAAGGGCGTTTGGTAATTCATGGGAAAAAGGAATTGCACGGAGCAGAACATACTGTAGTGGCTGACCGTATCGAAAGTGGTTCGTTTTTACTTGCAGCTGCGGCTACACGTGGAGATGTGGTGGTGGAAGATTGCGTCCCGGAACATAATTCCATTTTATTGAATGATTTGTGTGAAGCAGGTTTTACTCTTACCATTACCAATGCATCCGTTCATGTACATCCATATGCTGGTGAAATTAAACCGGTTCGCATAAGGACAGCCCCTTATCCAGGTTTTGCAACCGACTTACAAGCTCCTTGGATGACGTTAATGACACTTTGCAATGGAACGGCAGAGGTGGATGAAGATATTTTTGAGAATCGTTTTATGCACGCTCCCGAACTGGTACGTATGGGGGCTGATATTTCAACTGAAAAGAGCGTGGCCCGCGTAACAGGAGTTAAAAAACTCTCTGCCGCTCATGTCCAGGCGTCAGATTTGCGGGGAGGTTTTGCATTAGTCATGGCAGGACTTTGTGCTGATGGTGAAACGGAAGTAGAGCGTGTATACCACATTGACCGTGGATATGAGAATTTAGAGCAAAAATTAACAGCACTTGGCGCAGATATTCGGCGCTATAACCCCGATAAAGATGCTTTTTGATGATGTTTATGCTTCTATTTTAGCGCGCAGTTCGGTAAAGGGAGTGGGCCTTGCCGGGATGCGCGTTTTATTACGTCGGCTAGGGAACCCTCATCAAAAATTCAAAGTTATCCATGTTGCCGGCACAAATGGTAAGGGAACCGTTTGTACCTTATTGGCGCATGCAATCACAACTGCCGGATTCTCGGCAGGATTATTTATTTCGCCCCATTTAATCAGTCCTACAGAGCGTATTTCTATAGATGGGGAATCTATTTCCAAACAGGCGTTCAGCCGCGTTATCCGAAAAGTGCTATCTGTTGAAGATTCTCCTTTAAATTTTTTCGAAATTTTAACGCTTGCTGCTTTTGTTTATTTTGCACAAAAAAAAGTCCAATATGTGGTATTGGAAACGGGGCTTGGGGGGAGAAAAGATCCTACCAATGTATGTATGCCTTTGATTTGCTTGATTACTTCCGTCGGGTTGGATCATACTGCTATTTTAGGTAAAACAATAGAAAAAATTGCCTGGGAAAAGGCAGGCATTATTAAAAAAGGGATTCCTCTTTTTTGCGGTATGCTACCTCTGGTGGCTCAACAAGTAGTTTGCGAGGAAGCACGTCGGCAACAGGTTCCTCTGTTTATGTTGAAAAAAAATTTACAGGTAGTTTCGGTTAATTGGAAACATAAAGAAATGTCGTTTTGGAACGGTAAAGCAAGATGGGCTTTGCATTTGTTAGGAGAAAAGCAACTGCAGAATGCTTATTTAGTGTATTGTGTATGTCGTTTCTTAAACATTCCTTCTTTGGCCATAAAAAAGGCATTTAAAACGGTAAATATGCCGGGAAGATTTGAAATTATTACTACAAAAAACCAAATTTTTATACTGGATGGGGCACATAATCCGCCTGCAATCAAAAATTTAATTTCTTTTTTTCAACGATCCCCCTTCTATGGGAAAGCAGCCCTTTTGTGTGGATTTATGAAGGATAAAGCATACGCTGAAATGCTTTCGTTGTTAGCACCTCATTTTTCGCAAATCATAGTAACTTGCCCACCTTCCCTGCGTGCAGCCCGTCTGGAAGAGTATCCCATCACTTCTTTGCAAAAAAAGATTCATTTTATTCCAAACGTAGAGCAGGCTTTTCATCAGGCTTCTTCTCACAAAATAATTCTTTGTACGGGTTCCTTTTATTTGGTGGGTTGGATGCGAAAAAAATTGCACGAAGATAAAAAAATCGTCGCAAAATAAGTTGACACTAAAGGGATCTTTGTGGTTAAATAGTAAAGAGAGTATTGTGGGGTTTTTATGACACTAGAAAATAACCAATTTGAAGAAAATGACGATATTTCCCAATTTTTAGAGAAATTTAAGGAGCATTCCGTTTCTTCTGAATTTGAACATTCTTTTTATGATGAAGCTGTAACAATGCCGGAAGAAAACGTATCTTCACGTCATTCATTTGAAAAATTAGAGCAGAAAATTCAAGAATTAGAAGAAAAATTTGAGGTTTCCGCTTCACAAAATCAATTGATTTTATCCGAATTGGCCTATACACGTGAGGTAATGGACCGTCAGAAAGACCGGGATGCATTTTTGCAGCATCTTTCCCGCACCATTGCATCTTTGAAAAATAGTGTCGAAAATTTGTCACGTGCCCAACAACGCAATTCTTCGCATTCTACTCAACCTTTTGGAATGCCGTTTGGAGCTATTCCAGCCAGTTTTGGAACGCCAGCTCCCATTAAAAAACCGGAGCCGCCTATTGCCTCAGAGAAAATGGGGCAACACGCTATAGAAAAAGACCGGGTATTTGATAGTTTGCGCCAAAAAGCTTCTCAACTAAAAGCGGTAAATAGTGCGCTGGACCGCGAAATCAAGAAAGTACAACAAGAAAAAATGGAAGCTTTGCGTAAATCGGCGGAGCAAGCCAAAGAAATTTTGTCGTTGCGGGAACAATTAACAGCGGCTGAAGAAAAATTTAAATCGTTTGATTTTGATGATCGTATTATTTCCGTTAAACAGGCTTATCAGCAGAAAGTTTCCAGCTTGGAAACGCAGCTGAAAGAAATTTCTGATACCTGTATGCAACAGGTAGAGGAAATAGAATCGCTCAAAGCAGAAAATTTAAAACTAAATCATGCTGCGCAGGAGCGGGATGTCCTCCAGTCACGCTTGCAGGAAAAAGAACGCCAGGTGTTAGCTCTTAAACAAGAGATGGTAGCTTTGCAATCTTCATCTGATCAGGCAGCTCAAAACCAACTGGCTTCGTTCCGTAAACAACTTCAAATATTGGAAGGCCAACGTGATGGTATATCGGTGGAATTGGAACAAGCCCAGGCTTCTCTGGATTCCGTGCGACAGGAAAAAGAGATTCTGGAAAAGAATTTTCAAGAGTTGTTAACCAAAATCAATGGTAACGACAAAGTAATTGAACAATTGAAACAAAAGATTGAAGTATTGGGTCGTCAAAACGAAACGTTATTGCACAATAATAAAACGTTGCAAGAGCGCAATGAAGCTTTGGCCAAACATACGGATGTGTTGGAAACGAAATCGCAGCAATTGTTGGATGAAAACAAAGTTTTGCAACAGCAGAATGATGCCATGATAAAGGCCAAACGTCAAGAAAAAGAAGACCAAGAAAAATTATCTAAATATGTGGCCCGCCTCAATCAAGAGAAACATGCTTTGGAAGAAGTGAATGAAAATATTGCCCAAGAAAACCAGCAATTGCGTAGCCAAAGTGCGGCGCTGCTAGCGGCTCAATTGGCGCATGAGAAAGAACAAGAAGATTTGGCCAAAGCAAAAACACGGATTAAACCTTCGGCTCCAACTTCCCCGACATCTCGTAAGCCGGCTGCTCCAAAAGAAGGATCTTTTTCAGTGAAGCCTAAAAAACACGCCTCTTCTGCACAAGAGCAGGATGATTTGCCTGAGATAAAAGTTGCGAAAATAGAACCGCAACCCGAATTAACGGACCAAGCTGATGACTTTTTAACCAAAACCGGTAGTTTTTTCGGTCGGATTAAGTGGTCTATCTTTGGCGAAGATAAATAATATATGTCTCTTACAAAAGTAATTGTTTTATATGGTGGAGTTTCTACCGAACATGAAGTC
>JAEELM010000044.1 GCA_016282685.1 Elusimicrobiaceae bacterium
ATGCCAACTAATGAAAAACATTTAGGCGGAATTGTCCCGCCTTTAAAAGATTCTTCTGGATATGTCCCGGTAAAACCACCAAAGAAATAAAGGCCATTGAAGGTTTCTAAATTTCTCTGTTTCTTGCCTGATATTTGCCTGATATTTCCCTGTTACTCTGAGTAGGGAATTTGGTGTGTTTTTGGCGGATATTTCTCTGAAGAGGACGGAAATTTAACAAGTCCTCAGAATCCAAAGGATAAACTTTTCAAATGCCTGTTTTTTGCCTGTTAATTGCCTGTTAAACAGGGAATTGCACGTCACCACTCGGCGTTCTAAGAACCCGCACCCCATCAAAATTTTCTGCCCCAAATTTTAAAACCCACCTTTATGGTGGGTTTTTTAATGAACAATCATAAATTTACTCAAGAAATTTTTGATTTAATATCTTCAATCGTTTTCTTCAGTTCCGTTTGAATTGCTTGGGCCTGTGACGAGGTAGAAGCCGTAACTGACAAATACAATTTTAACTTAGGCTCCGTTCCCGACGGGCGCAACACCGCCCCATGACCGCCTGCCAATTTGAATTTAATTACATTAGATTTGGGAAGTCCATCAATACCTTTATTGTAGTCCCATTGTTGTTCTATTTTGAAACTACCTATATTGGTTGTCTGCCGGCGAAATGTATCCATAATACGTTGCATTTGCTCAAAGCCCTGTGCCCCTTCGAATTGGTAGGAGTTTAAGGTGTTTAAACAATAACCATATTGATCATAAAGCTCCTGCAAGCGTGTCAGCAAACTTTTCCCTTGGGCTTTGTAATAGGCAAACATTTCACAAATAAGTAACGCTCCGTTTACGGCATCTTTGTCGCGCACGTATGTCCCGCTCAAATAACCATAACTTTCTTCACAACCAAAAATGTAATCTTTGATCCGCCCCTGTTTTTCCAGCAAACCGATTTGCTCCCCGATAAACTTAAAACCTGTTAGCACATTAATTGTTTTAACACCATAAGAGGCTGCAATCTTTTCCTGCAAATCACTGGTTACAATTGTTTTTATAAAAACAGGATGGGAAGGCATACGGCCCAGTGCGCGCCGCCGAGAACAAACATAATCCAATAACAACATCCCTGTTTCATTTCCAAATAATAGATGGTATTCCCCTTTTGCATCTTTTACAGCAATTCCCACACGGTCGCAATCGGGATCTGTAGCTAAAAATAAATCAGCTTTTTGTTGTCGGGCATACTGCAACCCCAATTCCATGGCTTCCCGAATTTCAGGATTAGGGTAAGGGCACGTCGGGAAATTCCCGTCGGGTTGTTCTTGCTCCTTTACGACTGTTACATTTGCAAAACCACTTTCCGAAAGTACACGTAACACCGGTTTGAGTCCTGCCCCGTTAAGCGGCGAATATACAATGGAAACATTTTTATCTACCGGCAACGAACCCAATAGCGATTCCTTTTTAACCGCTTGTATAAAAGCAGTATCAAGTTCGGGAGAAATATATTGGATTTGTCCTGACGTTACCGCCGTTTCAAAAGGGACCCGTTTCACATCCGCAAAAATATCTAATTTTTCAATTTCCTGTAAAATATCCCCGGCCGCTTGCGTGGTGATTTGACAGCCATCGGCTCCATACACTTTGTACCCGTTGTACTGGGCCGGATTGTGAGAAGCCGTTATCATAATTCCGGCTGCACAATGCAATTCCCGCACGGCAAATGATAAACACGGTGTGGGCCTCAACTGCGGATAGATAAAAACTTTCAAGCCGTTGGCAGCAAACACCTCTGCCGAGACGCGGCTAAAAATATCTGATTTTATACGGGAATCATAACTGATGGCAATTCTGTGTGTATCAAGCGAAAAATTTTTGAGTACATAATCAGCCAACCCTTGCGACGCTTTTGCCACCGTATAGATATTCATACGGTTGGTTCCCGCCCCCAATACGCCACGCAGCCCCCCCGTTCCGAAAGACAGGTTTTGGTAAAAAGCATCTTTCAATGTTTCGGGATGCTCGGACAATTGTGCCAATTCGACGGACAAATCCGCGTCTGTTACGCATTGTTTCCAACGTTGATACGTTTCTTCAATCAAGTTCATATCAGCAGCTCACTTGCAAAAATTGAGTATTCCCCACTACTTTTAAGGGCACTGAATCAGCCGGCACAAAAAGGCAATCTCCTTTTTTAAAATGCAATTTGTCTTCGGCCCAAACAAGTTCCCCCTCCCCCTGTATACAGAGTAGTATTCTAAAACTATTGTGCCCTGTTTGATAAGAAAGGGGCTGATCCGGCAAACAATTTATCAGCATCCGTTCCACTAAAAAATACTTACAACGGCCGATCAATTCTTTTGCACAGCCGGGCTGATAATTAAGCACCCGCATAGGTTGTACAGGCGCCCTACCGGCTTTTAAATTGGCCACGGCCAGTGCCTGCTGCGTATGCAAAGTGCGAGTTTGACCGTTTTTATCTACACGGTCATAATCATAAAGACGATAGGTAATATTGGAGTTTTCTTGCACTTCGGCAAGTACAATTCCTTTACCAATGGCGTGCACAGTGCCGGGTTCTATGTAAAAAGCATCATTGGTATGAACGGGAATATATTGTAAGTACTGCGGAAAGGTTTTTTCTTTAAGGGTGCGAAGCAAAAGTTCCCTACTCATATCTCGCTGAAATCCGTAAACCAGTTTGGCCCCCGGCTCTGCCTGTAATACATACCACATTTCTGTTTTCCCCAGCTGTCCATTTTCATGTGTATGGGCATAATCATCTGCCGGATGGACTTGTACAGACAAATCTTGTTGGGCATCAATTAGTTTAACCAAAACCGGAAGCTGGCCTTTTTTTACAACAGGATGCGTTCCCACAAAATCAGGCCGTTGTAGCAATACTTCTTGTAATAATTTTCCCTGATAAGGACCCGAAGCTACCCGGCTGGGGCCTTCCGGATGGGTAGAACATTCCCACGTTTCTGCCAAAGAAGATAATGACAAATCTTTGGCAAACTCTTTTTTCAAACGAGTGCCACCCCAGATATAATCTTTCCCTACCGCCGCAAGCAAAAACGGTATGTGCATTTATACCTCAAACGGATAAATTTGTTTATCGTCAACGCGGATATCATTTCCCAACTGGACTTCAATTACTTTCAATTCGGTATCCGCAACAAGCGTGTGTTTACAACCCGCTTGCATTGTAATTACATCTCCGGGTTTAACAGGTTGTTCCATGCCATCCACAATGGCACGGCCGGAACCGGAAACGATGGTCCAAACTTCATTTCGGCGGGAATGACTGTGATAATTCATCCGATGGCCGGGATTAAGAGTAATACGAATGGTTAAACTGTTTTTTTGCGTATCTAACACATGATAACTTCCCCATGATTTTTCGGCAAATTGCACATCTTGTACAATTTCATCTACCAAAGGTTTCAAATAACTGGATTGTTGTTTGTCGGCGATTAAAATACCTTCCGGGCTGGCCGCCACCACAGTATTTTTCAAACCCATACATACAATAGGCAAATCCAGTTCGTTAATAGCGTGAAAATTTTCACAGGTACTATCACAACGCACATCACCGATAACCGCTTCCTGCATTTCTTCGGTAAAAGTATTCCACGTTCCCAAGTCTTTCCATTTTCCGTCGAAACGCATAACAGTAATATGGGGTTCTTTCTCAACTACCGCATAATCAAAACTGATTTTCTGCAGCGTCTCATATTTATGAAACAAATCTTGATAATCGGTAAAATCGATTAACTCATGAGCCCGTTTTAGTACATATCCAATTTTATAAGCGAATACCCCGCCGTTCCACAAACCACCTTGCTGGATATAAGACTGCGCCATTTGAACATTGGGTTTCTCTTTAAACGTTTGCACATGGCTGATCTTTTCTTTTGTCTGGGGAATGATATAACCGTATTTTTCGCTCGGATAAGTAGGATTAATCCCCAGCAAATACAAATTATCCTTCCCATTTTGGGCCAGCTGATGCAACTCCTGAAGTGCTTGGAACCAGTCTTCCTCTACATAGGGATCCACCGGGCAAACTACCACGGCTTCCTCTTCTCCCAGGCCCTTTACGTCCTTCAAATAAGAGGTTACCAGTGCAATAGCCGCAAACGTATCACGCCGACAAGGTTCCACTGACAAATTAATATCTTCCCCCAGCTGATTGTGTAAAGAAGCGATTTGTGTTTTGGAAGTGGCCAGGGTAATCACCGTTTTTGGATCATTTTGACGAGCAAGACGATACATGCGCTGGACCATTGATTCATAACCGTGGTCCGTTTTGAAGATTTTGATAAATTGTTTTGAACGGATATCATTCGAAAGCGGCCAAAGCCGTTTTCCCGATCCACCAGAGAGCAAAATTAAATTCATAAACTTCCCCTATCGTTCGGCCCGCAAAGGATTTTGTAAAAAATCCTGATAAGCCAAACGAATACCATCTTCTAATTCCGTGCGATAAGTCCACCCCAATTGGGCCGCTTTAGATACATCTAAAAGTTTACGCGGCGTACCATTGGGTTTAGAAGAATCCCAGCGTATTTCGCCTTTGTATTCCACTACTTTTGCCACCAATTCGGCCAAAGCTTTAATCGTTAACTCTTTTCCCGTACCGGCATTGACGGTTTCGTTACCGGAATAATGATTCATCAAAAATACACACAAATTTGCCAAGTCATCTACGTATAGAAATTCGCGCAATGGGCTACCGTCTCCCCAACAAGTAACAAAAGGCAAATGCTGTTCTTTTGCTTCATGGAAGCGACGAATCAAAGACGGCAAGACATGGCTATGTGTAGGATGGTAATTATCATTTGGCCCATACAGATTGGTAGGCATGACAGAAATATAATTGGTACCATACTGCCGGTTTAAAAATTCACAATATTTAAGACCTGAAATCTTGGCCAAAGCATACGCTTCGTTTGTTTTTTCCAACGGAGAGGTAAGCAAACAGTCTTCTTTCATAGGCTGGGAAGCCAACCGGGGATAAATACAAGAAGAACCTAAAAATTCTAATTTCTTACAACCGTTTTTCCAAGCACTATGAATGACATTCATTTCCAAAATCATATTGTCATACATAAAATCGGCCAGAGCTTGGGAGTTCGCTACAATCCCCCCTACTTTAGCTGCCGCTAAGAAGACATATTCCGGTTTTTCTTTGGCAAAAAAATCTTCCACCTCTTGCTGACGGCAAAGATCTAATTCTTGATGTGTGCGAGTAATAAGATTATGATATCCCTGACGGGTGAGTTCACGCACGATGGCAGACCCTACCATTCCACGATGACCGGCTACATAAATTTTAGCGCCTTTATCCATCATATTACTTTACTCCTTGCAACACTTTTTCACGCTTGGCCAGGTTCCGATCATGCAAGGCCATTCTGCGCACCAGTTCTTCATAAGAGGTTCTTTGTGGGTTCCATCCCAACACGGTTTTGGCTTTGGTCGGATCCCCCAATAAATTATCTACATCTGTCGGACGGAACCAACGCGGATTAACACAGACCAACATTTTTCCGGTTTTGCTATCATATCCTTTTTCTTCCAATCCTTTTCCTTCCCAACGCAAGGTAATACCATTGGCGGCAAAGGCTTTCTCCGTAAAATCACGCACGGTGTGCTGGACTCCGGTAGCAATTACGAAATCGTCTGGTTTATCTTGCTGCAAGATTAACCACATGCACTCCACATAATCCTTTGCATAGCCCCAATCACGTAACGAGTCCATATTTCCCAATTCCAAATGGTCTTGCAATCCCTCGGCAATGCGTCCGGCAGCCAAAGTGATTTTGCGCGTCACAAAAGTTTCACCGCGCCGTTCGGACTCATGATTAAACAAAATACCGTTGGCAGCAAACATTCCGTAAGCCTCACGGTATTCTTTTATCATCCAAAAAGCATATTGTTTGGCAATTGCGTAAGGGGAATAAGGGTGAAAAGGGGTGGTCTCTTTTTGCGGTATTTCTTCTACTTTCCCATATAACTCGGAAGTAGAAGCCTGATAAATTTTACAGGTTTTATCTATACCGGTAATACGCATCGCTTCCAACAGACGAATTACCCCCAGCGCATCTACGTCACCGGAATATTCCGGCACATCAAAAGACACCTGAACGTGCGATTGCGCTGCTAAATTATAAATTTCATCCGGGCGTACCAAAGAAAGCACTCGAATAAGGGAAGTAGAATCGGCCAAATCGCCATCATGCAATACTATCGCTTTTTTGGCAATCAAATGATCAATGCGGGCTGTGTTAGACAAAGATGCCCGACGAATAATTCCATGAACCTCATACCCTTTTTCTAATAAAAATTCCGCCAAATAAGACCCATCTTGCCCGGTAATCCCGGTAATTAACGCTTTTTTCATTTTTTCCTCTCTTACCCTTGTATTATATCTTATTCCAGCTAGCTTAATTTAACAGATAAATCAATAGAAGGAGTTTGCCCGAGTGAAACTTTATTTGCTTTAATCAATCGGTCTAAAGTTTAATACTACCCGTATTACTTATTTTTTCTCTCTACAGAGAATAAATTCTTAAAATATGCAACATCTTCTACGTAAGTTATTTTGATATTTTTTTCTGTACTAGGAGAAATATATATTTTTCCTCCTTCTTTCATAAACAAAGCGAAAATAGATGGTTCCTTAATAGAATGCCAGTCTTTAATGTCGTCCAATAATGTGTGTAAAATATCAGCACGAAAAGTTTGGGGTGTCTGAATGCGAAACAAACCATCACGGGCAATCATCCGTGTGCTGTAGTTATTTTTGCATTGGCAATGCACCAACGTTTCTACACAAGCCGTTGCCGCTAATGCCAACCCATATTCTTGTGCGACTTGCAAATTATCCGCAATAATCTGTTGGGTAACGAACGGGCGCACGCCATCATGAATAACGATTAAATCAGTAGATTTCGCCTTACTTGCTATAAGCCCCTTATAAAGCGACTCTAACCCTGTTTCTCCGCCAATACAAACTGTTTGTAGTTTGGAAATAGAATATGTACTTGAATACTTTTCTACGGTAGTAATATATTCCGGTAAAGTAACGACACAGATTTTATCAATTTCGCATGCTTTTTCAAATTGTTCTAACGTGTAGACTAATAAAGGCTTACCATTAATGGAAATAAATTGTTTAGGAACGCTTTGCTGGGCTCTTTTCCCTGTTCCACCCGCCAAAATAACTGCTATATTCATATTCCATTCTCCTTAACAAGTTCATACGCTTCAAAATCATGGTGCGTCTTTTGTTTTTCTTTAGGTGGTAATTTCATGTAATCCTTATAGAAATGTTCCAAAATTTGGCAATACCCCACAGGAGCCAAAAAATGGGCATCTTCAAACGGGAGCGAAACAGTTTGAGCATACCAATCCCCCCGTAAAATCTCTTTAATTCCATAAGTTCCCATAACCGTTGCACATACAAAACGCGACAACTGTTCTCCTTCATAAATACGGGCTTTCTTAATGAGAGAAATCAAAATATATTTACGCGGTAACCAACAAATACTTATTTTCCCCAACAAAAGCACTAAATTTTTCCACCAAACGCGCTTCGCAGAAAGAGAAATATTTTTAATCCACATCATTTTTCTCCACCAAGAAGTACGACGGAACAATTTACAAGCTGTCTCGTAATTATCTGACATATTATCCAAAGGAAAAATGTCCATATATACCCCTAGCGCCAAATCGGCACTGGTATTCTCCTTGAGGATTGTATTGCGCTTAATCAATTTAGCAAAAGGCAAATAAAACCCCGGTAGGGTAGTAACAGAAGCGATTTGCAAGTCTTCGTTTAACGGATCCGAAGAAAATTTTGCAATAAATTTTTCATAATCAGCCCGTGGCATAAACACGTCAATATCATCATCCCAAGGGATAAATCCTTTGTGCCGGACTGCCCCTAGCAACGTCCCTCCCGTTAAAAAATACCGCAATTGATATTTTTCGCAATATTGGTGAAATTTTTTTAAAATATCCAACTCAATTTCTTTTAGCCTTACTATATCTAATTTTACTTGTTTATCCATGTCATATATCCCGAATATTCAATTGTTATACAATTTGTTTTTTATACTTTGACAATACTGATACAGTTGAGATAACAACGGATTATGTGTCTTTTTCCAATATAAGGCACATAATCCAGTATAGATAACACTTCCCACAATGATTTCAATCAATAAAGCAACGACTGATCCCGGTAAATAAGGATGTATCCATCTAACTCCCAACCACATTATAATTCCCATACAAATATAAATGGCCACTTGTGTAAAAGCTTTCTTTAGAGAAATAGCCATAAGTACAAACTTAAACTGGAACAGGAAGGATAGCAGTTCGGCTACCAGAGTACCAATAACAGCCCCTACTGCCCCATAAACAGGAATGAGGGTAATATTACAAATTAAATTAGCCACAGCCCCTATACAAATGGCAAAAGTCATTTTTTTCTCTTGATGCCGCGGAATTAAAAACTGTGTACTGGACACATGAGAGAAACTTTTAATAATAAAAATAGGAGCGAAGAAGTAAACCAATAAAACACAGGGTTCATATCCGGGACCAAAGAACAACGGAACAAATTCTCTAGAAACAGCTGCTATCCCAATCCCCATAGCCACACCAATAGCTGCAATAGCACAGAAGGTTTGCACAAATAATTTATCAGCCTCCGGATAATTTTTAGCTTCTGTCAGGGCAGACATTCGTGGTAGCAAAACTATTCCCGCCCCATTCAAAATTGCCAATGGAATATTTACTACTTTATCGGCATTGTAATAGAACCCGGTTTGCTCGTAAGTGCTCAAAATTCCCAACATGGTTTTGTCCATTAGATGATAGACCGATATGGCCAACAATGGGAAAAACAACATTAAATTGGGTGTAATATGTCCTATGATTTCCCTTAGAGCAGGGCATTGAAAATGAATCTCTTTCGGCAAATTAAACCACAAAATAGCTTGGCTCAAAACGCTTCCTCCAGCCATAATCAAAGTATAGAGCCACAAATCTCCGGGGCTTTTGACAAAGAGTAAAATACAAACCAACGTAAGTAATTTAATAAATATGCTTCTGGTAACGGTAACGGTAAAATTTTCCAATCCAAAAAACAACCAACTGATATCTGTCACGCAACTAAGCAACATTAGTCCCTGAATAGCCGCAACTATTTGATTGTCCCGGCAGAAGAACAACAGATATACGATATAAGCAATACTCAATAAAACGGTAGAACAAACTTGTAATGCAAAAATACCCCAAAAATTAGTATTAAGAGCTTTTGCATCATCCCGCACCGCGGCAACTGTACGCGTACCGTAATTGCCCGTTCCCAAAAAAGCGAATAATGTAAAATACCCCACCACCGCAGATGTATAAGAGAAAATTCCCAAGGCAGACGCCCCTAATACACGGGCCAAATAAGGGGCCGTGATAAGCGGCAAGCATACACTAAGTACTTGGTAACAGGTTTGTAGTGTTAGATTTTTTCTGATACTCGCCATAGAATCTATTGGAAAGACAAATCTCCCTTTTTAATTTTTGCACGGTTCTTATAACAATAAACCATTGCCTTTAACATATCTTTAGGTTGTTGTCTTTTTACAATCCGGAAAATAAACATCCAGAAATTACACCATAACATAGCCAAGTTTTCTTTCCGCCCTTTGCCATGTTTAAATGCCAAATAGTACCGGTGACAAACATACATATAGGTCGTCTTTTGGGAGGGGATACGGTATTCCTTACTTCCTAAATGTTTTACATGAACCTTATCACTTAGGACACAGTTTAACTGTTCTTTCACAGCACACTTATAATAGTTATAACTAAAATCCAAATCTTCGGCATATGCATAACTGGTCAAATTCTCATCCCATTGAATTTTCCATTTCTTCAGCAATGGTGTACGCACAGCAAAAAAGAAGCCCATGGCCCACTGCGTGGGGATCTCACCCTTTATATCTCCCTCCGGGAAACGCCCCAACATAGACGCTGTTACATGTCCTATCTTACGTTTTCCAAACGATTTAGTTCCCAATAAATACCCTATTTTACTGGTAGTTTTCTGGGAACAATCGTTTAGCCCAGCCACCATAGCAATTTTAGAATTTTGAAACAAATCATACACATTTTTAAGGGTATCCTTATACACATCTACATCGTCATCTGAACAGACAATAATATCCTGAGTGGCTGCTAGAGTGGCTCGATTACGCGCCTGCGTCAAAGATGGCTCCTTTTGATAAATATAAGATACTTGAGGAATTTTAATAGACACTCTTTCCAACAACTGTTTGTTTTTTTCTTGCATTTCCGTTGTTTGAGATTGATCCACTACCACTATCTGTTTAGGCAAAAAGTCAGCAGCACAATAACTCTCCAACGTGCGCTGTAACGTTTGCGGACGGTTCATGGTAGGAATAGCTACTGCAAGAGGCAAGATCTTAGATATTTCCATAAAAAACCTCCAGGTGGCGTTTTGCCATATTTTCAATAGTGTACGGCCGAATAAGCTCTAGCGATTTTTGTCCCATAGCACGATAATCTTGTGCAAATAAGCGAGCAATAGCTCCCGTCAGCTCTGTCACATCTTCCGCTGGTACAATATAGCCGTTTTCCCCCTCTTGTACCAATTCTAACCCGGCTACACATTTATCAGTAGTAATAATGGGCAATCCCTGCGCCATAGCTTCGTTAATAACAAGGCCCCACACATCTTCGCGCGTAGGCAAAACAAAAGCATCCGCTGCCTGATACCATTTTTTCAATTCATCTTTCAATTGAAATCCTATAAAATGAACCTGTCTTGAATTTTTCTCTTGTTTCCAACGTATAAATTCTTCTGTAGGCTCGTCCCCTATGATATAAACCCCAATATCCTTGGGTAATTTAGTAACCGTTTTAAATAGCACGTCATATCCCTTACTATAAATAAATCGTCCTACCGAAATGAGTACTTTTTCCTCTTTAATGTTCAACACCTGACGTAATTTTTGTTTATGTTCCTCTGCCGGTATTTGCGACAAAATATCCGCCGCATATACCGAGGTAAAGGGATACTCAATAATTTTATTAGGATCTGCTCCGTAATGTATTAAATATTTTGTCGTTTCTTTACCGCTACTTAACCAACCGGAAGGAGCAGAAAGGAAATGCCTTTTAAACCAAAATTTCAATTTATTATCCTGTCGAATCAGTCCACCATCCGCTTCAAAATAAAATGGAATTTTTCGCAGGCGCATATATTCTATTGCCAACATATCCGTCAAAGAAGAATATCCACCCATTATGATAGCATCCCACGGTTGTTTAAGAACATCCAACACATCCCAACATAATACGTGTTTTTTAAATCGGAAAGAGGGTGTTAAAAATAGAGGATGAAAGGCAGTAGCCTCAAAATTTTTCCAGGAAGCATGCCTGTGTGCAAACGAATGTGCTTGAAAAGCAACCGTTAAATCGTACGATTTTCCAAATTCATTAAAAAAATCAACCCTATACGGGGAAGGAATATTCGTTAAAAATAAGATTTTTTTAGTTTGTTTCAACACAATGTTGCTCCCCATACACTAATCTTTAGCCTCTTTATAATTGGCAAATACAAGGGTGATATAAACAAAAATTAATAGAGGGAATCCCCCCGTCCACGCAGCAGCTTCTCCGCAAGAATTAACAAAACAGGCTAACAAAACCAATATAGCGGCAGCAGCTTCTCTATTTGAGATGGCTCGATTATAAGTAAATAATTTATAGAACAAAATTCCAAAAAAACAGATAGATCCTAAAATACCGATAGAAACAAATATAGCCAATGGCCCATTATGTGCATTTGCAAACATTTCATCTTGTGCATGACCAATAAGATAATCCAAAGGCGTTTGAATATGATCTAAGTAGCGTGCATAAACTCGTTCTCTCCCCGTAAAAAGCTCTTTTCCCAAAAATATTCCGCCATCCAAAAGGTGACCGTATAATTCCAAATAACCTTTCACAAAAAGGAATGGAATGATGCTAACTGCCATAATAATTCCCTTTGGTAAAGGTTTGGGCTTTATCAGCACACAGAGAAGGAGTATTAACAATGCAGAAAGAAAAGATGTACGTGATTGTGTCTTAAAAAGCAAGTACAAAACGATTAATTCAAATACATAGCTCAACATTACGAACTTTGGAGGCCTACAAATAAACAATAGAGAGAATAAAAAGAATAAAAGCATTCCTGTAAAATTGGGGTTATTGAAACCCAATGTTAAAGCACTGATATAACGTTTTGTATCCCAGTGCGCAAAAGAAGAAAATGAATAGCCGAAAAATATAACAACACAGAAAATACAAAAAATGTATGTAAGCCTGATCGTTTTTGTGTCTAAATGAACCGCATTGCTTGAAAAGATCAACATTACCAAAGCAACAAACCCTGCGGTTCTATACATGGTTTCACCGGTAATCGTTTCAGGATACAACAAACAGTTTAGCAGAATGATAAAGAAGATAATAAGAACAGCCGCGATTTCGTACAAATTATACTTGCGCAATATAACATAAGTCCCGGCAATGCACATTACGACCAACAAACTTGGCAGACGCAATAACGTAACGTAGGAAGGCATAAAAGGAGCCAACACCAAGTACAGTGCCGTAAAACACAATAAACACGAATAAAATACTCGGAACAATCCGTCTTTTGTAATTACCAAATTAGGAAGCTGCACCACTTTTCTCCAAACACATGATTAATTCCTGCAATTTTCCCGGACAAATGACCTGCCCCCCGTATTCACAGGAAATTTCTTCACAAGCCGTTCCCTTATACACGAAAGCTGCCGTACCGCATGAAAGTGCTTCTACAGTAGTGAGCCCAAAAGTTTCTTCTAAACTCGGATTAAAAAACACATCTGCAGCGGTGTAAATTTCTGCCAATTCCTGTGGGCTATTGGTACGTTTAATACCCAGACAATTTTTAGGCAACGATTTCATTTGTTTATCGGTCAATCCCACCAATACAATGGCGTATTTGTCATCTAACATGTGGGATAATTTCATAAAATCTTTCAGTCCTTTGCGCTCATCCCAAGTGCTGGCTACGCCCAGGATAATCTTTTTATTTTCAAGGCCATGTTTTTGCCTAAAATCGCTAGGAGTAGGTTTAAAAATAGTTTTATCTATCGTGTTATACACAACTTCAACCGGATACTCTTTCAAAAAGCTCTGTTTGACTAAATCCGCCAACCATTTGGAAGGCGTAATTAACTGCATATTTTTTACACTGGTAAAAACGGCTTTTTTACGGTCAAAATTGCTTTGGGAATTATCCAGCCAGCTAGCCGGATATTGGCGTAGTTGCGGGCAATTATCACAATGCGTTTGCCATTTGTTGCAATTTGCCATAGTAAAATAAGCACAATGCCCGGTAAACGCCCAACAGTCATGCAATGTCCATTTTACTTGCATATTCGGGCGGGTTTTAAGCCACGCAAACAGCATTTCCACGTTAATATAGTACCCGTGAATATTATGTAACCAAACTAAATCGGGGTTATATTGGTCGGCCCATTCTAGAAATTTTTTAGTTGCGTTTTTGGAACCGAAACCGTGTCCGTCAAACAGCCGTGTTTGCAACGCGTGAAGTTTTACATCCAAATCCGTACCGATACGCACCGCATATTTTTGAAATTTATCCGGCACATATCCGTGTCGCCCGTAGGCGATTTTAACAGTGTGCCCTTCTTTTTCAAATTGTTGGGCCAGGTCTGTACAAATGCGCCCGGTACTACCGGTGCCGCAAACAGAATTGATAAGTAAAATTTTCATAACTATCCCAACAAATACTTGGCACTTTCAATAGCCACACATTCCGGGAAGTGCCACCGTGATAACCCGTACTTGCGGTAAACAGCGTATTTCATTCCGATACGCTTCTTCACCTGATTCCAATCCTTTTGTGTGCTCATTCCGCCAAAGTTATAGTGAGAAATCAAATCGTTGTAAGTGCGCAAATGCTTGCCGGAGGTATAAAGGTGGGTAATAAAATCCCAATCGTCATACATGTTGTGGCAGATATAAGGATTCTGCAGTAAAATTTCACGCCGCGTGAACATGGCCGGATGACAAAACCCCGCCGTACTCCACCACTGGCCGATACGGGCCCGCTTTAACATATTCCCCGACGTTTTATGAATTAAAATATTTCCCCAGGCACAATCAAAATTATCTTGTTGGTAATAACGCACCATTTTTTCAACGGCATCCGGCTCATACCAATCATCTGCATTGATATTGCCTACCAGTGTTCCCAACGATAAACGCGCCCCCTTGTTAAGGGCGTCATACATTCCTTTGTCAGCCTCGGAAACAATACGCAACGTTTTACCCGGTTTATTTTTGAATTTTTCTTGGTAAGATCGTGCAATTTCAACAGTACGATCTGTAGAAGCGCCGTCTACAATCACATAGTCAATAGAAGGGTAGGTTTGCGCAAGTACAGATTCTATCGTTTTGGCAATCGTATCCTGGCTGTTATAAGCCACGGTAATAATAGAAACTAGCATATTAAGATTATACTAATTATAAGGGATTGTTCGCCAGGTGACATTTATAAAAATAGTGAAAAAATAAAGGAAATTCTTATTTTCCTTTATTCAAAACGGCAAAAAAGTCTTTGATTTTCTCAATATTTTACCAATCAGCGTCTTTTCCCATAGCATTGGTAGGCAACGCTGCCCCGAACGTAAAAGAGCGTGGCATTTCATGAGAAGACAAATGCGCAGTTAAATACGCACGCAGTGGAGTTAATACGCTTGAGTCATATCCTGTATTTAATACAATAAATACTTTTAAGCGTTTCCCTTCTTCCGGGCGCATCAGGCGAACCCTGGCCTTCTTGACGGCCGGATACTGAAGCAATACTTTTTCTATAAAATCCAACGAAACATTTACCCCGGCTACTTGCACCACCCGGTCCATACGTTTTAACGGAAAAATTCCCCGCGGCGGTACAAACTCTACTTTATCGGGAAAAGGAATCCATTTCTCTATTCCCTTACGGCGAATTAACACCGGCTGTTTCGCAGCATCAATTTCCCAAAAATCATTTATTTCAAAAGGCACATTTTCATCATGACGCACGCCAATTCCGCCTGTATCTGTAGCGCCATATAATTCAACTACATGTTGTGCGCCGGCTTGTTTTAATCGGTCAAATAACCCTTTTGGACAGGGGGCTGTGGAAGTAACCGCCGTCACACCGGCAGGAAAAACATTCCCCCCTTTTAAAAAATATTCCCAAAATAAAGGAAACCCAGCCATCACATCTCCTTCCCGCAGTAGTGTATGCCACGGTTGCGTAGGCAATGGGGCTAACGCCACGGTAGGAGTTCCGTAAACAGCCGGAAAAAACACCGCAAAGGAAAGCCCGTACAAATGTTGGCGTGGGGTAAGTGTAATCAACCGCTTGGCCTGTTTAAAATGTTTTCCTACACTTTTTCCCTCAATTTCCATCATCTCTTGCGTGTGCAAAATTTGCTTTGGGGTTCCCGTACTACCTGAAGTAGATAAATAAACAAATCGATTCTTTTGATACGCTTGATAAGCTTGCAACGTCAATTCTTGCAACGAAGAAAATGTCTCCGGCGTAAAACCAAAGAAGGCTCCCACCTGTTGCGCAATAAGACAAAGTACTTCCGGTTGGATCTCATGCAAATTCAAATCTGCCCGGCTATCGAAAAAGGCAAACGTGTCTCGCCGTTGTTTTACCAACTCTGTGCGGAAAATATCTTCTACAATCCACCCAACCCTCTCAAGAGAAAACATACGGTCTCCCCTCCATTTCCAACAATGTTCCGGCGAATTGTTCCTTCAAAGAAAAGGGCTTTCCCTGTTGCAAATAGGTAGCCAACAACAACATACTGTGTGCACACGATTGAATGGGCAAAAGCGGTTGGGATTGCGTCTGATATTCCCCTGTGTTGGAAAGTATGATTTTATCCAGCACAAACTCCGTGGCCGGTGTAGCCTGTGCACTGACGACAAAAGCTCCTGCCAAACGGCTGGCTGTTAAATGAGGCTGGTAAACAAAAGGAGCCAACGTTTGTTCATCTTTTTGTAAGCGATCCGTTAATAACGGATTGATATCTTCCGTTACCGCCACTAACACTTGTTGGCACATTTGTTTGGCTAAAAATTGCTGTGCAGTTAAAAGAGCCGCCCCAAAAGAAGCATCCAATTGCCCGGTCACTACACAAGGCCCGTGAATTCCTAAAAACATAGAAAGGGAAAGAGCCGTAGAATTATGAACAGAACTGGCAAACGCCGTAGGAGAAGACAATTCATCTCCATCTTCTATAATGCTATCCATAAATTTAAGTGTACTTCCCAATGCTCCTGCTCCCATTGCCAAACTAATTCCCAAATTAGCGGAGGAAATCTGCTTTATTTGGGCTTTTTCCAAAGCCTGGAAAGCACACAGCAACGCATTTCGGGAAATGGGTTCTGCCCGGCGTAATTTACGCACGTCCATAAAAGAAGCGAAATCTTCCAGAACGCTATCCCCCGTTAGATATGAAAATCCATTTACAAACAGTTTAGGCAACATCAGCAGCTCCTAACACAATTGCAGCATTACACCCGCCAAAAGCCAGCGAATCGGATACTGCACAACGTTTTGTAATTTCCGTCGGTTGGGTAGTAGGCACCAACTGCAGTTGTTCATCCGGCGTAGTGAAACCGATTGTGGGTGGTACTAAACGCCTACTTAAAGCTTGCAGTGACAAAACGGCTTCTATCGCGCCGGCAGCACCTAATGTGTGTCCCGTTACTGCTTTTGAGCCCCACACAGGCACTTGAGGCAACACTGCCCTAAAAGCTATAGATTCTGCTTTATCGTTGGCCTGGCTGGCCGTACCATGTGCATTGATAAAAGCAATTTCTTCCGCTTTCTTCCCGGCGTCAGTCAAAGCAAAAGACAAGGCTTTCTGCAGACCGACTCCGTTGGGATCCGGAGCCGTGGGATGGAAACCGTCGCAACAATTCCCGTATCCCAAGATATATCCTTGGCAGGGTAAGTGAATTTTTTTCATGGTTGATTCATTGGCCAACAATAATGCTGCGGCCCCTTCGCCGATATTGATACCCGTGCGGGTTTTGCAGAAGGGACGGCACCTTTCGTTTGTCGATACCAACAAACGGATAAATCCATCATAGGGGCTCTCTGTAATTTCATCCGTGCCGCCGCACAACACCACATCACACAAACCGGTCTCTATCCAATTTTTGGCCAGTCCAACAGCATCTGTTCCACTGGCGCAAGCTGTTACAACCGTCTGGAAAGGGCCGGTAAAACCAAAATAGCGGCTGACCCACTGAGCCAAAGGAGTAGTTAAATAATTTTTAAGTTCCGTGGTATCTGCATCAGTCCAGGTACCCTTCTTCCATCTCTTATACACTTCAAAACAATGAAAAGATGCATGCACCGAAGATCCCACTATTACCCCCACCCGTTGCTCCTTAAGTTGACGAGGGTCAATATTGGCTTGGGCAAAAGCTTGTAAAGCCGCTTTTATAAAAAA
>JAEELM010000045.1 GCA_016282685.1 Elusimicrobiaceae bacterium
AATGCTTGGGGTTTCTTATTATACCCAAAAAACATCTAGGCCCAAAATACCTTCCAAACTGGGCCCAATGGCCCATGTAAATTTGAAGGTTTTTACCTATAATAAAATTGTAAGTATTCTATAAGGAGAAAAAAATGAAAAAAATAATACTGGTTGTATTAGTGAGCATGTTAGGGTTTTCAGTAGGTACAGCTCAAACATTCTCAGACAATGCTACAAATCAAGAAGTACAAAATACAGGAATGAAGTCACAGCTTGAGATTGATCTCAATATGCGGTCATTACTCATTCAATTTGAGAACAACAATAACAATACAAGAGAATACCTTGAAAGTTTGTCTGATAATGTACATCAAATATTGCAATTTGGTGATGAAATGACTGATAAAGCAAGATATACAATATTAGTCAATCGTGCAATAAATGATCCTTCCGTAGAAATAAATGTAAATATTTTCGGCCGTTTGACAGAAACCTTTTGGGCTTTGTTAGATTATCAAGGATCTACAACTCCCATCCCGGCATTAGCCGAAGCCCGGTTGGATACTTATAAAGAATTCTATAATGCAATAAAAGATATTTCTGGAGAAGAAACCGCCCGCAACTATATTTTGCCGACAATTTCCATCT
Organism: Elusimicrobiaceae bacterium; assembly: GCA_016282685.1. GTDB lineage: Bacteria > Elusimicrobiota > Elusimicrobia > Elusimicrobiales > Elusimicrobiaceae > Avelusimicrobium. Next base: position 631 of record JAEELM010000045.1, read on the forward strand.
GGAGAAATTGTTCCTACAATGGGTTGGTTCCTTCCCGTACCGATGAGACATTGGATTTTTGGTACGATCCACAACAAGCCGGCAAAATGTACAATGCAATGGCGGAAGTAAACCATGAAGATGCTAAACAATTCTTGAAAGAATATTTAAGATATGATTGCGATTCTGCTTATCCTTCTTATCCTCAAGAATCTATTCAAGAAATAAAAGATTTCTTCTCGTCATTTGCAACCTCTGGGCAATTAGCTGCAAAAGATGCCCAGGAATTACAAGATTTTGTTTTGGGAATAATTGAAGAAAAAGGAACAGAAAATTAAAAGTTCCGTTGAATATTAAAAAATAAATCTGTAAAAAAATATCCCCCGGTAGTTACTACAGCCGGGGGATATTTTTATAAAAGCAAAGCGAAAATTATTACCGTCCTCTTATTCGCTTGATATGTGCCAGATGTTCTTCATAAGTTCTGGAAAAAACATGATATCCGCCACTGTCAGCCACAAAATAAAGAGCCTCAAAATCTGTTTCCGGGTTTAATACTCCCTTCACAGAAGCCGCGCTTGGATTGCAAATTGGCCCTGGCGGCAAGCCTATATTTTGATAGGTATTGTAAGGGTGTTCTATCTTCAAATCATTCAAAGTAAGACCTTTTTTCCAGTACCGGTTTTCTTTCAGTGAAAATCCCAATGCATATTGTACAGTAGGATCTGCTTCCAATTTTTTATTTATTCGGAAACGATTTAAATAAACTGCTGCAATTTTGGGTCGCTCTTCGTGGTGAACCGCCTCTCGCTCTACAATAGAGGCTATCGTAAGCACCTGCTTTTCGGTTAAATCGGTCGGAAACTCTTGGAACAAAGGCTCAATATTTTTTTTGTATTGATTCAAAAATTCGTCTACTACCTTTTGCGGGGGAGTATCTTGAGAAAAAAGATAGGTAGAAGGATAAAGATAACCTTCCAATTGTTTTTGACGGACAATATCTAAGAATGCTTGACCGTTGGTAATATTTCTTTCAGCCAATGCCTCCGCTATTTCTTCGCTTCTCCACCCTTCTAAGATGGTTATTTTTTCATAATGACTGCAATGGCTGCTTTTTAAACAATTGATTACAGTTAAATCCGGCATATTTTTACGCAAATCGAATGTGCCAGCTTTAATATCTTTAGGAGAGACTGTTAACCGCAGAATAAGTTTAAATAGGAGTTCACTACGAATAATGCCCTCTTTTTTTAATGTCTTAGATATTTGAGAAATATTTTGTCCAGGTTCAATTTGAAGAACCACTACCGGCCCTTGGCTAAAGAAATAGGCTTTAACCAACCATAGTCCAGCAATCGCAATTCCCAGCAATAACACGCCAATGAACAATAATTTTTTCATTATTTTACAAGTTTAAAAAAATGACGTCTGCCAATCTGTAAGACATCTCCATTTTCATAGGACAATACGTTATCTGTCATTATTTTCTCGCCTCTTAACCGCACCGCCCCTTGTTCAATAAGGCCTCGTGCTTTGTTCTTACTGGGCGCAGCACCGGCTGTAAAAATAACAGCGGACAATAAGGCCCCTGATTCCGGAGAAAGCGTAGGCATATCTGATGGAAGTTCTTTTTTAGAAAACACCGTTTCAAAATGAGTTTGAGCCGCATCAGCCAATTCTTTGGAATGAAAACGTGTTACCAAAATATGGGCCAATTTCTTCTTAGCCGCCATAGGATGCATAGCTTTGATGTCTTCTAAATTTTCAGTAGTAAGCAATTCATAATACATGGGCATTACTTCATCTGCAATAGACATGATCTTACCAAACATATCTTCCGGGGCATCTGTAAGTCCCACGTAGTTTTTGTAAGATTTAGACATTTTTTTCACACCGTCTAACCCTACTAACAAAGGTACTGTAAGCGCTACCTGTGGTTCTTGTCCATTATTTTTTTGCAACTGGCGCCCCACAAGCAGGTTAAAAATCTGATCCGTACCACCTAACTCCACATCAGCTTCAAGGGCAACTGAATCTTGGCCCTGAAATAAACTGTAAAGCACCTCCAGCATACTAATTGGATTACCGGCAGCCATACGTTTTTTGAAATCATCACGTTCCAATACCTGGGCTACTGTAATGTGTTGCAATGTAGTTAATAAATCTTTACCGGCAACAAAAGGATTAAGCCATTCACTGTTAAAACGAATTTCCGTTTTGGCAGGATCTAGCACTTTAAAAGCCTGGGCTGTGTAAGTCTTTGCGTTTTGTAAAATTTGTTCTTGCCCCAAAACCGGCCGGGTAGAATCGCGTCCGGAAGGATCCCCAATTGCAGCCGTAAAATCGCCGATAACGAGCACGGCCGTATGTCCCATATCCTGAAAACGGCGCATCAAAGAAAGAGCTACACTATGCCCCAGGTGCAGATCTGCGCTGGTCGGGTCGCAACCCAATTTAATTTTAAGCGTTTTACCACTTTCTAATTTTTTGGCAAGATCCGCCTTGGATACAATATCCACGCAGCCGCGTGTTAAAAAAGAAATTTGTTCGTCAAGCGTCATATTTAACTCCTTCTAAATTTATCTATATTCTAGCAAATTAATAAAAATTATACGGGTCAGCTATTATTTGCACCGTCACTTTTTTTGCAGGAACGAAACTATCTAGCTGGGCCATTACATTTAAATAATTGTCCGAATCTACTTTAAGTAACAAATATTGTTTCAGAAGTGTATCTGTTTTCTTAGCACACCATACGGGGCCCAGGACTTCTATCACCTGCATAGCGGCTACGTGTTGAATACGCTCTGTCTCTGCCTGCAATAAGGCTTTCTCTTTACATTTAATTGTTACCCGGATGAGCCGCACAAAGGGGGGATAATTAAAACTTTCTCTCAAAGCCAACTCCTGCAGAGCAGCTTGTGCATAAGATCCACTAAATAACGGCTCATAATCATATTTTTCGGGAGTAGATGTTTGAATCAATAATCTCCCGTTTTTTAAGCCAGACAAATGACCTCTCAATTCAAATAACAATTGCGTATATTTCTCATTGGAACGAAAATCAGGGCCGTCTAATTCCAATTCAGCGTCTAAGACAGCCGCCAATGTTACCTTTGCGCCACGTAAAGCCCCAGAGGCAAGGCGCGTTCCCACAATAATATCAGCACTTCTTTTTTGAAGGGCCTGCAATGCCTTAAACCCCTGATCTTCTTTCTTTTTTAAAGTATCGGAATCTAATCGCAAAAGTTTAGCTTGTGGGAATAATTTGGCAATTTCCGTCACTATTTTTTGTGTACCGCCACCGCGAGATTTAAAAATTTCATTTTTACATTTTGGACATACCTGGGTTAAAGTTTCCACCGCCCCACATTTCTTGCAATGCAAATAATCCCCTTTGGTTTCTTCTTTTTCACGTGTTAAAATAGCACCACATTTTTTACATGCGGCATAAGTTCCGCAATTCAAGCAGTAATATGCATTGGCGTATCCCCTCCGGTTCAAAATCAAAAGGGACGTCTCATGGCGGGCTAAATTTTCAGCCAACTGGGCCAACAGAAAATCGGAAAAAATTCGGGATTTTTCACCCTTTTTTGGAAGAAGTTTCAACTGGGGTTGGAAACAATGTTGTGGCACGGAATGAGTAAAACAAATTTCCCGCAGTGTTCCGCCTTTCGCTTGTTGCAACAATTCAACACTGGGAGTGGCTGACACATAGATTATTTTTGCACCATGCATTTTCGCTCGAAAATACAACAGTTCCCGTGCGTGATAGTAAGGTTTATTTTCCTCCTGTTTATAATTATCATCACCCTCATCCAGCATACCAACCAACCGTAAATTTTTAAAAGGTAATAAAGCTCCCGAACGAGTGGCGATTACAACACAAGGCCTTCCGTTCGAAATATCAGAAAAATACTTCTTTTTCTTACTAAGTAGCATTCGGCTATGCCAACAAAATACATTTTCTTCTCTAAAACGTTGTTGAGCTTCCAGAATAAGTTGCTTAGAAGCCGCAATATCCGGAACCGTAATAAGCACTTGCCCGTAACCGGCCAAACACTCCCCGGCTAAATGCAATATAGTTTCTGTTTTTCCCGTAAAAGAAGGCCCGTTAAATAGAAATGATTCAAAAGTATATTCTTTGCTTGCATGCAGCTGCGCAAGCGCTTGTTGTTGAGAAGGTGTCCAAGTAAAAGAGGGACAGAATGAGGAAACAGAAAAAGGAGAAATAACCGAAGAAAGTTTATAATAGGGTTGGGGGGGAACTAAAGAAAACAAAATTTGTCCAATGGGACCGCCCCAATGATTTTTCATAAACTGCGCCAATGGGAAAAGATCAGATCCAAACAAAGGTTTCTCATCAACTACAGATACAATCTCTTTTAATTTAACCTGGGCAGGCGCCGTACAAACTTCGCTTACATTTGTTACCAATCCACAGGTTAATTTAGGGCCAAAAGGGGCTGTAACACGCTTCCCCGGGACAATCTTCTCTGCCAATTCTTCCGGGATAACATAATCAAAATCACGGTCTATAGGAACATCAAAAACTACTTTGCAATACATATTATTTGCGCGCGCCTTTAAGCCCCAGCGCATCCATTACCAACTGTAAATCGTTCCATGCATCTTTTTTCCAACCGGGATTGCGAAGCAGTGCAGCCGGGTGAAACGTAGCAATAATTTGAACAGGCCGGGGAAGCTCTACACTATCCAAATGTAAATTATAAAATCTTCCCCGCAAAGCGCTCAACGATTTTGCATCTGAAATCAGCGATTTGGCCGCCACTCCTCCCAATGCGATAACATACTTGGGACAAATGATAGCAATTTGTTGTTCTATATATTTGCGGCAACAAGCAATTTCCTGTGCGTTAGGAGCGCGGTCATTACCATGTTTTTCAGGATGCAAAGGATCGGTCATAGGGTGGCACTTGGCAATATTGGCAATAAACACTTTTTCGCGTGTCAATCCCATGGCGGCAATCATTCGATCCAACAATTTCCCGGCACGCCCCACAAATGGACGGCCTTGTCTGTCTTCATCAAATCCGGGCCCTTCACCCACGAACATAACATCTGTATCAATATTTCCCTCTCCCGGGACGGCATTAATACGGGTACTCCCTAAGGGGCAACGGGAACAATTTCGGATAGTTTCAGCCAATTCTTCCAAAGCTTTTGTTTTTTGCGCAGTATTCATTGCATTCTCCGTAGTGGCCACAGGAACTGTTTCTTTAGGGGTTGCTTTTACAAATTCTACTGTTAACGTTTCTCCCTCTTTCATGGGAGGCAAAGCATGGGAATTAACCGTTTTGGAAACAGAAACAACTGCGGCTGCACGTTTGGGTGCAACCGCAGGAATAATATCTTCTTCGTCCTGAGCGGCTAAAAATTGCTTAAAATCTGCAGCTAGCCGGCGCAAAGAATCAGATGCCATAAATTATAACTTCATGGGTTCTTTGGCTTTACGTTCCGCTTCTAAGCGGGCCGCTTCTTGTGCCTTGAGTTCGGCTTCTAAATTTTCTTTGCTTACTTGCAAAACTTCTTCTTTAGAAACGCGTTTAGTTAAAATATCGTCTAAGGCTTCTTTAATTACGGCAGCCGTCGGCATATTTTTATATTTATCTTGTTTTTTGAGTTCTTTGGCCCACATGGAAGCAAGCACTACAATATCGTAGCGGTCTCCATCGAAGTTGGTCAATTTTGCGGCAAGTTCTTGATCATTTTTTGCTGACATATATACCTCTTTCTTACTTTAAATTCTTCAATTTTTTACTGTCATGGCGAACAACACGGCATTGTTCTGCCGCAATAATTCCTGCCATTTTAGTAACAGCCTCTTTCAAATCATCATTGAGCAACACGTAATCATACTTATCAATTTCGCGCATTTCTTTTTTAGCAGTTTCTAGACGAATTTCAATGTCTTGCGTATTGTCATTTCTACCTAAAATGCGCTTCTTTAATTCTTTTAAGCTGGGCGGAACAATAAATATCAAAGCAGCTTGTGGATATTGCTCTTTTACGGTACGCGCCCCTTGCACATCAATTACCAAAATCGGGCAAATGCCTTTTTTCATTAAACTATCTACCGATTTTTTGGGAATTCCGTAGTAGTGGGTATGTACTTGCGCCCATTCCAGCATTTGATGTTTTTTGATAGCTTGCTCAAATTGTTTAATTGTCCAAAAATGGTAATCTTTTCCGTTTTTTTCACCTTTCCGGGGAGAACGCGTCGTAGCCGTAATTACACGTGCCACGGTTTTATTTTGTTTCAAAACAGCCTCTATAATCGTAGTCTTCCCTGCGCCAGAGGGGGACGAAATAATAATCGGAAAAGCCTTCATATTGTTATTATAGTAAATAGAGGGGAAGGGGTGCAAGGGGAAGAGATCCTTTTCTATCTAGGCACATAGAGCCGCCATGCATTTTACGAATATAACTCTGCTGACTACTCCCAAAGCAAGAGAAAGATGTCCTTAAGTTTATTCACGTTTTATTATATAAAAAACAGGCCCCTCATTTGAGGAGCCTGTAAATTGCTTAAACGAAACACCTATTTGCGTTTCTTTTTAGCTAACACGTCTTTAGCGGCAGCTTGTGCGGCAGCCAAGCGGGCTATCGGCACGCGGAAGGCTGAACAAGAAACATAGGTGAATCCTTCACGGTGACAGAACTCTACACTTTCCGGGTCTCCACCATGTTCACCACAGATACCAATCTTAAGGCCGGGTTTCACTTCGCGCCCTTCAATTACCGCATGGGTAATCAAACGGCCCACACCGTGTTGGTCCAACGTTTGGAACGGATCGTGTTCCAAAATACCTTGTTTGAGGTATTCGGGCAAGAAAGATCCAATATCATCACGGGAGAAACCAAACGTCATTTGTGTAAGGTCGTTGGTACCGAAAGAGAAGAAATCCGCTTCCGTGGCTACGTCGGCCGCTAAGACAGCCGCACGTGGAATCTCAATCATTGTACCCACAGAGAATTTGAGTTTTTTCACTTTCGTTTTGGCAACCACTTCTTCGTAGGCATTGCGGATAAGTTTTTTCTGCGTAACAATTTCGTTCTTATCACAGGTCAGCGGAATCATTACTTCCGGTTCGGCTTTAACCCCTTCTTTGATAAGTTCAGCAGCAGATTCAAAAATTGCACGGGCTTGCATTTTGGTAATTTCCGGATAAGTTACACCCAAGCGAATACCACGATGACCCATCATCGGGTTCACTTCGTGTAAACCAGCGGCGCGTTCTTTGAACGTATCCATGGAAATCTTTAATGCATTAGCCAATTCTTGTTGTTTGTTGGACAAAGTAGGCACGAACTCATGAAGCGGCGGATCCATCAAGCGCACAGTTACACCATAACCGGCCATGGCTTTCATAGTCGCTTTGATTTCTTTTTTCATGTGCGGGAACAGCTCCTCCACAGCCGCTTTACGTTCGGCTTCATTGCCGGCTAAAATCATCTTACGCAAGATGAACAACGGAGTTTCGGAATTTTTACCGTAGAACATGTGTTCAATACGGAACAAGCCAATCCCTTCCGCACCAAATCGACGAGCTTTTTTTGCATCATCTTCTGTATCGGCGTTAGCACGCACTTTTAGAACGCGCACTTTGTCACAAAGGGAAAGGAAGTTCGCTAAATTTTTGTTGCCTTCACCCGCACCTAACATTTTAAGTGCACCTGCATAGACATAACCTTTGGTTCCGTTTAATGTCAGTTCATCACCTTCTTTGAAGGTTTTACCGCCCATTTTAACGGTTTTCTTAGCCATGTCAATTTCTAAATCGCCACAACCTACAATGCAGCATTTACCCCAACCACGGGCAACCAACGCTGCGTGAGAGGTCATACCTCCGCGTTGAGTCAAAATACCTTGTGCAGCGCGCATCCCTTCAATATCTTCTGGGTTGGTTTCTTCGCGCACTAAAATGGCGGGTTTGCCTTTTTCGGCCAACGCAATAGCATCACTAGAATTGAAAACAATTTGTCCACATGCTCCACCAGGACCGGCAGGTAAACCTTGCGCAATAGCCTTGGCGTTCTTTTCGGCACTGGGATCAATGGCCGGCAATAACAATTCGCCCAATTGGGCCGGAGTTACACGCAAAACAGCTTCTTCTTTGGTAATAAGTTTTTCTTTTACCATATCCAAAGCCATTTGCACAGCGGCAATCCCATTGCGTTTCCCTACGCGGCACTGCAACATCCAGAGTTTTTGGTCTTCAATCGTAAATTCGATATCCAACATGTCGTGAAAGTGTTTCTCCAACTTTTTCTGAATACTATCCAACTCTTTGTACACTTTCGGCATTACCTTTTCTAACGTCGGTAAGTGAGCCGAGTGCGCGTTAGTGGACCATTTATTCATCGGAGAGGGGGTACGGATACCGGCAACGACGTCCTCACCCTGAGCGTTGATTAGATATTCACCGTAAAAGTGAGAATCTCCGTTCCCTGGGTTGCGTGTAAAGGCCACACCGGTCGCACTGGTGTTACCCATGTTACCAAATACCATGGTTTGAACGTTTACAGCTGTTCCCCAATCGTCCGGAATATTTTCAATGGCGCGGTAAGCAATGGCACGTTTACCGTTCCAAGAAGCAAATACGGCCCCAATAGCACCCCACAATTGTTCCATCGGATTATCCGGAAAGTCTTTTCCAAGTACTTTCTTAACAGTTTTCTTAAATTCCACACACAGTTTTTTCAATTCGGTTGCGGGGATCTGAGTATCATCTTTTACTTTCAGTTGGGCTTTTTTAGCGGCCAACATGTTGTCCAAAATTTTGCGGATTCCTTCACCATCTTTCGGTTCGATACCGGCAGCTTTTTCCATTACCACATCAGAGTACATCATAATCAAGCGGCGATAAGCATCGTACACAAAGCGTTCATCTCCGGTTTTAGCAATCATTCCGGGAATGGTTTTTTCCGTCAAACCAATGTTTAAAATTGTTTCCATCATACCCGGCATAGAAGCACGTGCGCCGGAACGAACAGAAACCAACAAAGGATTCTTCTCGGAACCAAATTCTTTCTTTGCTGTTTTTTCTACTTTTTTGAGATTAGCTTCTACATCTGCTTTCAAAGTTTTAGGATAGGTTTTTTTGTTGTTCCAATAATAAGTACAAACTTCTGTAGTAATTGTAAAACCAGGGGGAACGGGCAATTTTAATTGGCCAGACATTTCAGCCAAATTGGCCCCTTTTCCGCCGAGGAGTTCTTTCATTTTTCCATTCCCTTCGGCCTTACCGGCACCAAAAGAGTAAATATATTTAACAGATTTTGCTGCTGTTTTTTTAGCAGATTTTACGGCTTTTTTAACAGCCGGTTTCTTTGAAACTTTTTTTGCCATATCAGTAACATCTCTCCCTTAATAAAGTAACGACTTACGGGTTTCTACGGCCCGCATCAATCTTATATATTGTAGTACATTTGAGATGAAAAGGAAAATCTTTTATGCTATAATTACACGTATACGGGATGAAAACTATGAAAATTCTATCGAAAGAACTGATTTTCGGGATTTTGGGCCTTTTGATTTTGGGGGAATATTGCCTGAAACGAATTGATCTAGACGCTTTGTTTCATCAAAACCCTCCCACTCCAATGCATCTTTCTAATACTCCTTTCCCTTCTTCTCAATTAACAGATGCAAAAATAACAGATATTCCAAGTGAGCTGTATGATACTTTCCGGCAAGAAAAGCCACGTTATGTCAAACTATTTTCTTCTAATAAAAAATATATTGTAACTGTTTACTGGATAGCCGAATCAAACGGGGTCAAATGGAATAAAATTCTAAAAGAAGTATTCAAAGCAAACAACTTTTATGAATACTATCTAAAGTATGTTCCCAAAATTGTTACCCATAGTTGGTATTTATCCTACTGTCATCCTTCAAAAATGTGTCCTCAAACGTGGGTTTATCAAAACTGTATGAACAAAGTGTGCATTATCCATCCCACACAGAAAAAAGCAATTATTCTCTCCACATCAAATCCAAGCCGTCTGTCCTCTCTTTTGGATAAATACAAAGAGTGGTAAAAATCACTTCCCTTTCAAAAAATCGCCGTGGAATCCTTTCCCGGTTGATACATATCGTCCGATAGAATTAATTTTTCTTTCCACACAGCCCCGACATTTTTCAGCCGAATCTCCTACACAGATTTTCCCCGGGTATAATTCGTATTTTTTTCTAAAAACAGTATCCGTTACATTTGGCATAACTACATTCGCTCCACACTGCAAGGCAAGCATTCGACCTTGCGGATGCAATGTTTCCATAGCCGTTGTAGCCGGTATGTTAATATCAGGTAATAAAAGACGCATTACTGCCATCATTTTCAAAGAAAGATTAAAATTACCGTCATAAGCAACCTCTTTCAGAGGAGTGTCCGGGTGGGGGATAAATGGTCCAATTCCCGCCATATCAACAGGTAACTTTTGAAAAAACAGCAAATCATCTGCCAAACTTTCTATTGTTTGTCCGGGAAGACCTACCAAAGAACCGGACCCCACCTCATAGCCAAGATTTTTTAAATCATGTAAACACCGAACGCGGTTTTCCCAGCTCATAGCCGGATCTAATTTTTCATAAAGATTCTTATCCGTCGTTTCAATACGCAATAAATAACGGTCGGCCCCGGCCTCTTTGTACAAGGCATATTCGTCTCGTGTTTTTTCACCGATGCTTAAGGTAACAACCGCACCCGTTTCCTTAATTTTATGAATAATATCTGCCATTTTCTCCGCACTAAACCACAGATCCTCTCCTGATTGCAAAACTACTGTTTTGTACCCATATTCAACGGCTTTGCGGGCCGTTTCAACTATTTGATTGGGAGAAAGCCGATAACGTTGAGCCCGTTCGTTGGATTTACGAATGCCACAATACATACAGTCGTTTTTGCAGAAGTTAGAAAATTCAATCAATCCGCGCAAATATACGCCATCTCCCACATACTGCTTACGGACTTGATTAGCCGCATCAAACAAAGGTTGATCATCTTCTGCAGTCAAGAGAGAAATAATTTCACTACGGCTTAGCGTGTGATCCTTTTGAGCTCGTCGTAATAAAGATTCCATATATGTAAGTATAGCAAAGTATATGAACCCGTGCGAGAACAATTGCGGGTTATCTTGAAACAATCATCTTTTTTTACTAGAATCTCAAATGGGTACGAATATCCCTATTGTAGGTATTTTCGTCATTTTTTCTCCCGTTCTATTGCAGAATGGGAGATTTTTATACATAAATTTGCTATAATTAATATGTACTTTTAGGTTAAGTATAAAATTAAAAAGGAGAAAGGCTCCGCTGCGGCTCGGTCGTTTTTCGGATAAATGCGGCTTGGTCGTTAGGTTGCAGCCTTAAGTGTAAAATAAAATGGTATTATCGATGCAAGACAGAAAAGACATCATCAGCAAATTCCAATC
>JAEELM010000046.1 GCA_016282685.1 Elusimicrobiaceae bacterium
ACCCACCGGTTCAGGTAAATCTACCACCTTAAACGCTGTTTTAACTTCCATTCGTACACCTGAACTGAATTTTATGACTTTGGAAGACCCGGTAGAATATAAACTGTCGGGTATTAGTCAGGTGCAGGTAAAACCGGCTATCGGTTTGACGTTTGCGGCCGGTTTACGTTCTTTCTTACGTCAAGACCCGGATGTCATTCTAGTAGGGGAGGTCCGCGATAATGAAACGGCCGAAGCCTGTTTGAAAGCTGCGTTGACCGGTCACTTGGTGCTTTCTACCTTACACACGAATGATGCACTAGGGGCCGTTCCTCGTTTAATTGATATGGGAATGGAACCTTTCTTGTTGGCCAGCTCATTGGCGTTGGTGGCGGCCCAGCGTTTGGTGCGTGTATTGTGTCCTTATTGTAAGGTACCTTATATACCGGAAGCTTCTGCCTTAGACCGAATAATTAAAGAGGGACATTTAAACCCTCGGGAAGCGAATTCTTGGACGTTCTTCAAATCGGTGGGTTGTCCAAAATGTTTCGGTACCGGTTTTAGTGGACGTCGTGCTATTTACGAAGTGTACCGCATGAACGAAGAAATGCGTAATATTATTTATAAGACGCAAGATTTGGTGGAGTTGAAACAGGCGGCTATTCGCTCGGGGTCGCTTAATTTGCGTGCCAACGGATGGCACAAAGTTATTCGCGGTCAAACGACCATTGATGAAATTTTAAGTATTACAACTGCAGACGAATAAGAGGGTTTATGCCAAAATACACATATACTGTAAAAGATATGAGCGGTAAAACACTGCGTGGCAGTGCCGAGACAGACAGCTCGGACCGTTTGATACATGCTTTACAAAACAAGGGTTACATTGTCTTGGAAGTAAAAGAAGGGAGCAGTGCCGGCCTCTTTGCCAAACAGAGAGGTCCCAAATACTATGGGGGTCGTGTACCGGGGCACGTATTAGCTTTCTTCGCGGAACAGCTTTCTACCTTAATCGCCGGTGGTGTACCGTTGGTACGTGCCATTCAGTTGTTAGGAGAATATTCCTCTAACCCGCGCTTAGGGTTTGTACTCCGTCAAGTGGCCAAAGACATTTCCAGCGGTCAATCTCTGCATGAGGCAATGTCTTTGCACCCTAAAACTTTCAGCCATATTTGGCTTTCACTGGTGCAAGCCGGGGAAGTGGGTGGTCAATTGGCCGAAACCTTAATGCAAGTAGCTCAATATACAAAAACGCAGGAAGCCATGAAAAGTAAAATTATCACGGCTATTACCTACCCTGCTATTTTGGCCTTTGCATCTGTAGGCGTATTGATTTACTTTATTGTGGGTATTGTACCGACGTTTGCCCAAATCTTCTCGGATTTTAACATTACGCTTCCTATGATTACCCAATTGGTGTTGAGTGTTTCCTCTGTCGTTACCAACTACTGGATCTTGATCGTAGGAGGAGCAATTGTAGCTTTTGTGTTGTTCCGTATGTGGATCAAAACTGTATCCGGTCGTCAACGTTGGCATACGTTTTTACTCACGATGCCGCTTTTCGGTAATTTCTTGAAAAGTATTTATTACGACCGGTTACTTTCCACTCTTTCCACATTGCTTCGTAGCGGTGTGACTATTTTGAACGCTATTGGCGTATTGGAAGAATCTTTTGACGGAAACGTAATCATCCAAAACGCTCTTAAACAAGTTCGTTCCGAAGTGGCCGCCGGGCGTTCTATTTCCGATTCTTTTGCAGATACGCAAGTTTTCCCTGGGTTGATGACGGAAATGATGCGTATGGGTGAAGAATCTGGTAAATTGCCTGGTATTATTGCCACGTTGGCCAAATTCTATGCAGATCATGTGGACCAATTCATTGCCCGTTTCTCTGCGGTTATTGACCCTATCTTGATTGTAGGGGTTGGTTCGTTGATCGGTATTATTGTAGCGTCTATCTTTATGCCTATTTTCAAACTGTCCCAAATCGGTGGTGGAAGCTAAGGAGGAGTTATGTTTAAGAAGGGATTTACCCTTGTAGAAATTTTAATCGTAGTGGTTATTTTAGCATCGGTAGTGGCTTTTGGTGTCCCGTCGTATAGAAAAGCCCAGGTCCGCGCCCGCTTTAATGCCGCTTTGGGTACGCTGACGCAACTGGGAGGCGGAATTAATAACCTTTATTCGGATATTCTGACGTATAGCGGAAATACCTGGACGTATGCACTGGAAGAGGAAACGTTGCTAACCACCCCGACTTTTGTTGCTGGTGCTTTCGACAGTGATATTAGAGATTTAAGTTTAACCAAATGGGGGCAAGACGGGATATTGCCGGATGGATTGAATTGGAATAAGGCCTTTGTCCTGGCTTTGGTAGGGCGTGAATATATGCCGTTGCCTAGATTAGAGGGAGTAGAATCAACAACTGCTAAAGAGATCCCTTATTTTCATTACATTTGCGACCCTAATTTAGAAGGAGAACAACAAGTGAATTGTGGAAGCGGCAGCTCCAGTAGGAAATGCTGTGCACATAATACTAGCCATGGGGGAACCGTTGCTTGCATGATATTAAAGTCGGTTCATCCTTCAAAGGAAGAGAAATCGTATGCCGGTGCCCGTTTCTATCGGGATGGTACTTATAATATCTTATCTTGCGATACTCCTGACCCTGACGGAGATGAGTGAGGCCCTTGAATTTTTACGGTTTTTTGGTAATACTTTAAAGAGGTTTTTTATGAAGAAGAAAGGTTTTACGCTGTTGGAATTATTAATTACCGCTACAATTTTAGCGGCGTTGGCCGTTTTGGCTACTTCCAGTTATAAGAAATCGATGGCGCAAACCCGTATCCAAGATTATAAAAACCGTACACGCGTAGTGGCGGCGGCCGTACAACAGTTTTATGCCGAATATCCCACCGCCACGATTGACAATCAAGACTTGCAAAGGCTTACTTCGGTCGGTACTTGTGACCCGGCCCTAAGTACCGCTGCTCAATTAATAAACTGTGGTTTTTTGGAAAACCGTGTATGGTCTGATGATTACGTAGATATTACTGTGTGCCAAAATTCAAAAATTGAGGGAGCATCATTTACAGATGGATGTCACGTAAAGTCAGCAGAAACCATGATCAGCCTTGGTTATCCTTTTGCGTGTATGACTGGAAAAGCAGAAAAGTTGGATGAGGCGCTAGGGACAGATTCGTATGCCTATTTTTGTGTTGGATCTATTGGAGAAGGATCGGGGGCAGGATCATGGTGAAAAAAAACGGATTTACATTAATGGAATTATTGGCGGTAATCATGATGATTGCATTGATTGCATCATTTGCGGTGCCCGCCTATCGTTCTATTCGGGCTGAAAGACAGTTCCGTCGGGCCCGTTCCGCAGCTGTTCTCCTGTTGGAAGGTATTCGGCAAGCCAAACAAAAAACGGGTCGTCCTCTACCTAGCCCTACTGATTTTACACCAACTACTGGGATTCCTAGTACAGATGGATGTACGGATGATGCCGCTACCGGGATTCCGCGACGTAGCAATATTAGACGTAATGGAGAAAATTATAAAATCGAAGAGCTCTTTGCTTGCGGATATGTGAACAGCCGGGACTTCGAAAAGTTGCCATACAAATTTCAATATACATACGTTGGAGACGCACCATCCTATATTACTTTTACAGGGATAGACGGCGCAGGTAAATACGAAGGTAGAAGCTTTAAATATGAAAACGAAAAAATAACCGAAGTTGAATGATGCTTTAGGAGAAACGACATGAATATTTTATTACACGATCAAAAAGGTGTAACCGTTCTGGAAGGTTTAATTGCGTTGTTATTGTTGGCAGTTATTTCTATTGGTACTTTTGGGGTGTTATTGTCTGCTTCCCGTAAAACGACTGAACCGGACATCCGTGAAGAAATGATTTTAGCCGTAGAACGTGCGAACCAAGCCTTGCGCGTAGCCTCCATAGATATGGATAGCTATACTACCCTCGCCGGTACGGCCGGCTCGACGTCCAACGGAAATTTTATACAGGAACAAATTAATGCGTTGAAAGCCAATTCCAATTCAGTCTGGTCGGTAACAAGTAATCAAAGAAATGTTTACACCACTGCAAATACACACGAAGTTTTGGCCACAGGGGCTTTGGGAGGAACGGATCTGACAAGCGGACCGACGAACGGGGTCCGGATTGACCAATTTTTACCTTCAGTTTGTGATCCGGAGAAGTCTTCGTTCATTTATACGGTAGCCCCGCTACAGGATACTAGTGCTGATGACAAGAAAAATCCCGGTTTCAATGCTGTGTTTGATGCTTATGGAAACGCAGGAACGGTGGCTTCCAGTAAGGCAACAGCTCCCGCTGTTCGCAAAATCCGATATATAATTAATTGTAATGGGTATCAGTATGTACAATAAAAAAGGTTTTACTTTAACAGAAGTGTTATTAGCGGTGCTTATTGTAGCCATTGTAGGGGTGGCATTAGTGTCCATTACTACGGCTGCTTCGCGTGAGTCCGGCATTGCCAATAATAAAGTAATGATGCGTAACCAGTTGTCTTCATTTATGCGTCAACTTCGCCGAGATTTACAAGAAGCAACCGGTATTGATTTCCTAGAGCAAGACAATTATACGGGAACTCATTCGACAAGTGATTGGTTAACATTATTAACGATACACAGAGAGGGAAACCCAGTGTATTATTGTTTTCAATTTGGTCCGGTGGGCGGAGGAATTACAAATGCCCATGTGGGAGGGCAAATTCAAAGATTATCCGGCACGGATGTGACTGGTTGCCCCACTGCTGGAAACGGAAATGGTAAAGACGTTGTGCTACGCAATGTTAAATATATTCCTGACGAGGAGACATACAAATATCCCGCTCCCTACATCCAAAACGCAGGGGCAGGGGCTATTTTAATACGAGTAGTGGTAGAGATTCCTGGAGCTCAACCTGCCGTAAATGATGCAATTGAAGAAGTGTTTTTTACATCTCGATTTTCAAATTAACAACGTATTATCGTTTGAGATAGGTAAAAAGGAGATCTTATGTTATCATCTAAAAAAGGGGCAGCCCTTATGCAAGTTCTGTTAGTTGCCGCTATCTTGGCGGGCATTGCTACCATGTTGTTACGCGCAAATTTGTCCCGTGTTTCCACGGCCCATCAAACCCGCCGGTTGACTTCCTCACAAATAGAAGTGGAATCTTGTATGGAAGAGATTAATCAATTGTGGGCGGCTAAAACGCCGGAAGCATTCAGCAGAGATTTAAGCGAATGTATTTTTTATTGTAAGGCTGGCCCAAATAAAACTAATTTTGATGAGCCGTGTTATGACCCTGCGGGAACGGGGGATCCAGAAAATAGAGTAACGGATTATACCTGTGCGAGCACAGGCGGGGATGGATATGCTCCCGGGCATGTGGTGCAAGCGCACATTAGCACGGGAAGTAGTGGATGCCAAATTGAATATACAGTACGAAACACGCAAGATTTATAAAAATCAACGATTATGAAAACGGTCCTGGGCATTTTGATTGCTGTAATATTTACCGTTCCGTTGTGGGCCCAAACAGCTAAACGTTCGGGAGCGGTAAAAGTGGTCAATTGGACCGATCAGTCTGCCCAGTCGGGCGGTTTAGAGTGGCTTGAAAAATCAGCTAAGGGCACATCCCTTACCGTAGGTCGCGTAGATGCTCCCGCAGAGCCTGTCCAGACCCAAAAACCCGAAGAAACAAAACCCACTTCTGTCCCGGCAGAACAAACTGCTTCTACACCTGCTTCGGAAACTGTTTCACAACCCGCTCCACAACCGACTCCTGCAGCCGTAAAAGCCGCTTCTTCCGCTACTACATTGGATATTCCGCTTGAAATGGGTAATAACTCCAGCGTGCAAACTACCGTAAAACCTACTACATCAAAGACACCCAATTCTAAAACAGCCCTGGAGGGGCTTATGGCGCTGCAAGAAATTAGTGCTGCAGAATCTGAAGAAGAAGCCGCTGCGGATGCTGAATTGGAATATGCGGCTCGTTTGTTGGAAAAATCAAAGGAAGAGGCTGCTTCCGGCAGGCCGATTCCGTCTTCAGCGGCTAAAAATCACCCTGCTACCGTACCGGCTGCAAATAAAAGGTTTAATCCCAATGCTTTCCGTCCTGGCGTAGAGTGGACGTTCAGCAAGAGTTCCCATTTTGATATCTATACGCAAAAGTCTTCCACGGGTAAAATTGGCTCTGCTAACTTGGCTCTTACGTTTGAGGCAGCCTATCAAACACTGCGACGTTTTATTCCGTGGATGATGTCTAAACGGGTACGAGTGTTTATTTACGAAGATCACAATGCCTACTTGCGTTACGAACCAGAGGCCAAAGCTTGGGCGCATGCGTTGGCATATCCTACCCGAGGAGAAATTGTCGTGTATGATGATCCCGACAACCAAAAAGAATTAAAAGAAGTTTTTACGCACGAGCTAACCCATATTTTTACACAGCAGTTTTTTGATAAACACAATACCGGGCGTATCATGACACCCACTTGGATTGACGAAGGGCTGGCTGTTTTTGTACAAGATCAGGTTTATAACGGTGGGAAAGGTGGAGTTTGGAATCATGATTTTCAAACACTTAATTTACAACGGGATCCATCTCAACTTCCCCCGTCGTTTGGTTCCAAGTCTATGTTTGGTTTTGGCCAGTCTTCGTTTGGCTCTCGTGGGAGTGGTCGTAAGAAATTTAATAAGGATGAGTCCCCTGTCTATTTAGTGCCTTTTGAATCCTTTATGAAAGAAGGTTCTCTCGAGGCTGCGGATGGCCAGGAGAAATTGGAAAAATGGTATTTACAGGCTTATTTGATGGTACGTTTTTTACTCACAAATAATATGAAATTTCAACAGTTTACCCGTTTATTGGCTGAAGGAGAGCCTGTCCGTGATCCTGCCAGTGGATTCTTGAAGAAAGATGCTAAAGGTAAAACTATCTACCGGCCTTATTCTGTAGAGAAGGCCTTAAGTAGTTCTTATCGTTATCACAATACGGCCAATTTTGAAGATAATTTTTGGAACTGGGTAAATAAATAATTATGACAGTTACTTTTCAAAATCACACGAAAGTTCGCACTTGCAGTATCTCGGATGTGCCTGCTTTGGAAAAAGTAGCGCGTCTTACCCTGTTGGAAACATTTAGTTCGCAAGCTGCTTCGGAAAAATTGTTGTCTTATTCCAAAAATCATTTTTCTTCTCAACAGTTATGTAAAGAAATTCAGCGTTCTTCAGTGCGTTTTTATGCAGTTATTTCGCATGCGAAAACAGTGGCCTATATGAAAGTAAATACGAGTGTTTCCCGAGAAGAAAAGCCCGTTTCTGACGGATTGGAGATAGAGCATTTGTACGTTTTGAAAGATTTTCAAAATAAACAAATCGGCCGTGCCTTAGTGGAAGAAGCTGTTGCCTATGCCAAGGCGCTGGGGTTAAAACGGGTCTGGTTAAGTGTGTGGGAGAAAAACCCGACAGCCCTGACATTTTATAAAAAAATGGGATTTGCCGAATCAAAAGCGATTACGTGTGTGTGTGAAGATACAAAACTGACCAAGCATTTGTTGATATTGGATGTGTAAGATAAAGACCGAAGAATTGAATTTATCCCCCTTGAAAGGGGGATTTTTATATTAACCCTGCTTTTATGCAGGGTTTAAATTTGCGCTCGGCGGGAGTCGAACCCACATTTCCAGCTTCGGAGGCTGACGCTCTATCCATTGAACTACGAGCGCGTTAAGACGAAAAAGCTACTTTTATTATACCAAACTGACAAGCAACTGTTCAAAAGAGTTTTTGGAAAAAGAATGAACCTTATTTCCTATTGTTTTTTCACGGATTATAAATCTTTATTTAATGAAGATACAGAGGGGTTTTTTTGTTATAATAAAAGTGTATGCAGATCCGTATAGAATTTGTATGCATATCTAAACGCGCGTATGGAAAGAATTATGAGTGAAAATAATCCGTTGCCTGTTTCTTCTGCTGTAACTACCAATCAAAATACGAATGATAAAAAATCATCTACTCAAGGTGTGGCTACAAGTACATCTGCGACCAAAACGCCGCAGGAAGTAACTGCCGCTGTCAATGCAGTGGGAAAAAACAAAAATCCATTTTTAGTAGAAGTTCCTGCAGTTCCCACGCAGGAAGGCCCCATGGGGATTCGTTTCGATTTTAATGATGGGGCGCGCGTATTATTACCCAAAGGGAAATGGCATGTGCAAATTGAAGATGATGAGACGGATAACATTATCTTTGCTTGTGATGCGGATGAAGGCTGGGTGTTGAGCACAAAAAAATATTATGTTCCTTTCCGTATCCGTGTGTGGATTCGCGGTGAAAAAGAACCCGTGTTAAATCATACGCTGGACTTAAAAGGAAAAGAAGTACAGCTTAAATTCCCCGTCGGCACATTGGGGGATACCATTGGTTGGATGACCTATGCGCATCGCTTTCAAGAAAAACATGCGTGTGTGGCTGAAATAACAATGGCACACAATATGGCCGAAATTTTTGAGGCCCAATATCCTAATTTGTTTTTTACACATTTACCGGGGAAACCCCGCTTTACTAAGCCCTACGCCAGTTATATGTTGGGGTTGTTTTTTCGCGAAGATGTAAATAATCAACCTATTGATTTTCGCAAAGTAGGGTTGCACCGAACGGCCGGATTTATTCTGGGAGTAGATCCGCGTGAAGAAGCCCCCCGTGTAAAATTGGGAAGTAAACGTAAAATTAAAGAGCGTTATGTGTGTATTGCTACCAAGGCCAGTTCGCAAGCCAAAATGTGGAACAACGGTTTTGGGTGGGAACAAGTGGTGCATTATTTAAAAGATTTGGGTTACCGCGTTTTATGTATCGATAAAGAAGCAGTAACCGGTTCCAATTTTACGTGGAACCGTATGCCCCACGAAGCAGAAGATTTTACCGGTCCAAAACCGTTGCAGGAGCGCATTGAACTGTTGGAACATGCCGATTTCTTCATTGGATTGGGATCAGGGCTTTCGTGGCTGGCATGGTGCACGCATGTGCCGGTTGTTTTAATTAGCGGATTTTCATTGCCCATGTGTGAGTTTTACACACCTTACCGCGTATTTAATTCTCACGGTTGTAATGGTTGTTGGGATGACGTGCATTGCAATTTTGACCATTACGATTATTTTTGGTGCCCCAAATTTAAAGGCACAGACCGCCAATTTGAATGTACCCGTTTGATTACAGGCAAACAAGTTATCAGACATATTCAACAACTTATGAAGGACTATCATTTAAGTGCCCCGAAGAAAGAAAAAAAGGAGAGAAAATAATGTCCAAACGTACCCCCAAAAACGAAAACATTTATTCCAGCGCCTACGTTCAAGCATTAGAACAACAATACTGTTCTAGCTGCAGTGCGGCGGTAGTTAGTTCCTGTTGTGTGTCCAGCCATGGGTTGGGATATCGGGTAATGTCGCGCATTTATGACGGGGGACGACGCGTGATTTATACGGCCACAGTGGGGGCAATGTTGACCAATAATATGATATTGCCTGCACAAGGTGCAACTTATACAGTGGCTGCCGAAGAAGAAGTCCAAGGAATGAAAATAGGTACGGGGAGTGAATATCAAACTCTCGAAGTATATGGTAGCACCTTAAGTACGGGGATAGATAGCGGTGGTGAAGAGAACGTTTATAATGGCGGGGTTGCCACATCAACCAGAATGGCTAATGGTGGTCTTCAAACAATTTTCAACGGTGGGAAAGCCTATGGAGCAATAGCCCATACGGCTGGTGTTCAGCACATACGCAATGGGGGGTCGGCATTTGACACCGTTGTACAGATAAATGGTGGACAAGTAGTACACAGCAATGGTACCGCGATTAATACCTCGTTGGCCGGCAATTCCGTGACGTATCAAATCATAAGCAACGGGGGCGTGGCCTACGGAACAGTTACAACTTCGAACACGTTTGGAATGGCGAATGGATTAGGCGGAACACAATACGTCTACGAAGGCGGGAAAGCCTATGATACGACGCTTAATGAGAGCGGTAAACAGACTGTGAATGCAGGAGGATCTGCTTGGAATACGGTTGTTAATTCCGGTGGGGTCCAACGTGTAATGGGGTACGTTTCTACCGTAACAGTAAACGGTTCAGGGCAACAACACATTGCTAATGGTGGTTCTGCCTATGAAACGGAAATAAATTTTGGCTCACAGATTGTTTCCTCGGGAGGAAGCGCTTTTGACACTACCATCAATAATGGCGGCTCTCAAATGATTAAAGAAGGCGGCCTGGCCACTGACACGGTTATTTCTAACGGTGGCTCACAAATTGTTTCTAGCGGTGGTGTAGTAAGTTATACGACGGTATCTTCCGGCGGTACGCAAACAATTTTGGCTTATGGTTCCGCTGATTATACAACCGTAAAAGAATCCGGTGTCCAGTCTGTAATGTCTGCGGGTGTTGTTACCAATAACGTAATTGAAAGTGGTGGTTCCCAGTGGGTAGCATCCGGTGGTGTTGTAAACGGCCAAACGATTGAGTCGGGTGGTTGGCAAACGATTTCCGGCGGTGGTTCAGCCAGTGAGCAAGATATCTACGGTACGGTAACGGTAGAAGAAGGCGCCACGGCGGAAAATGGATGGATTCATGCCGGTGGTGTACAAAATGTATCCGGTACGGCCAACGATATGGTTGCGTTTGGAAGCGGTGAAGGAAAAGATCCCGGTACACAAAACGTATGGGGAGAGACGAACCGAACTGTTTTGTTAGGCGGTTGGCAAAATGTATATCAAGATGGGGTTGCCAATCGTACGAGTATCTTTTCCGAAGGAAAACAGGTTATTTACGCAGGTGGTTTTGCAAACAATACGTTCATCGGGAGCGGTGGGCAACAACATGTTTCTAATGGTGGCGTTGCCAGTAGTACTCAAATTGCCAGCGACGGACAGCAACATATCTTTGATGGCGGATTAGCTAACGCTACGGTTATCTCTTCAGGAGGCCAACAGCATATTTCTCAAGGTGGCACGGCTAATAATACCATTGTTTCCAACGTTGGGAACCAATATATTTCCAATGGAGGAACAGCGACTGATACTCTCCTCATTAGTGGAGGCCAACAGCACGTGTACAACGGTGGTATAGCCGACGATACAAAAATATCCGGTGATGGCCAACAAAATATATTTGACGGCGGTATAGCCAACAATACGCAAATTTCCGAGGGCGGTCAACAGCACATATCTGAAGGTGGTTTGGCCAGCAATACACAAATTTCCGAGGGTGGCCAACAACACGTCTTCGAAGGCGGTATAGCCGACGATACACAAATCTCCAATGGCGGTCAACAACACGTATCTGAAGGCGGTTTGGCCAGCAATACACAAATTTCCGAGGGTGGCCAACAACACGTCTCCGAAGGTGGCGTAGCCGACGATACACAAATTTCAGCGGGTGGACAACAATATGTTTACAGCGGTGGTGTAGTGAGCAATACAACTGTATCTGCTTACGGCTCGCAATATATTTACGGTGGCGGTTCGGCTGATTCTACCACCGTACAAAGAAACGGAAGCCAATGGGTTTATGACAGTGGGGTTGTCACGAACAACGTAATTGAAGCCGGCGGTTCTCAGTGGGTAGAATCGGGCGGTGTTGTAAACGGCCAAATAATCGAAGAAGGCGGTTGGCAAACGATTTCCAGCGGTGGTTCAGTCAGTGATCAAGATATCTACGGTACGGTAACGGTAGATGAAGGGGGCACTGTAGAAAACGGAAGGATTCATGCCGGTGGTGTACAAAATGTATCCGGTACGGCCAACGATATGGTTGCATTGGCAAGCAGTGAAGGAAAAGATCCCGGCACACAAAATGTATGGGGAGAGACCAACCGAACTATTTTGTCCGGCGGTTTGCAAAATGTGTATTCCGGCGGCGTAGCCAATAATACAGAGATTTTAAGCGACGGAAAACAAATTGTCTATGCGTCGGCTACAGCGAATAGCACTACGATTTCTGCAGGAGGAGAACAACACATATCTTCCGGCGGCGTAGCCAATAATACAGAGATTTTAAGCGACGGAAAACAAATTGTCTATGCGTCGGGTGTAGCAAATAACACCATGATTTATGAAGGAGGAGAACAACACGTTTCCTCCGGCGGTTTAGTTAATGAAACAGGCGTTTTATCAGGTGGAAAACAAATTATTTATGAATCGGGTGTAGCAAGCATCACTGTTGTTATCTCCGGTGGAGAACAACATGTCTCTAGCGGCGGTCTAGCCAAGAATACAGGAGCTTTTGAAGGCGGACAAGTATTTGTGTCAGACGGTGGAAAAACCATGAATACAATAGTATCCTCCGGTGGAAAAGAAAATGTACTTTCGGGCGGAAGTTCGTTTCAGACATGGCTTTTTGGAGGCGCCGAACAAAATATTTATAATGGCGGTGTTGCCGATGGGACCGAAATGAAAACCGGTACGCAGAATATTTTTGAAGGGGGACAAGCTCTCAATGCCCTCTTACAAGGTGGTACACAGAATATATATGCGGGTGGTTCTGCTATTGATGATTACGTAATGGCGGGAACAGTTAATCTCTACGAAGGCGGCGTATTGAGTAATCTGACTGCTGACGAAAGTATATTGAATATCCTGGGTGGGGATAATACGTTAAGCGGAAATATAAATTTGGGGCATGGTACGCTTAATATGAACCAAGGAAACATCAATACGCTAACGGCCGGAAATCTATCTCTTACCGGTGATATAAATATGGACGTTGACCTGGAAAACCAGACGGCAGACCAGCTGAACATTGAAAGCTCCTATTCTGGAAATGCTGTTTTGCATTTAACCAACGTAGCCGAAGGGACAGACGCAACTTCCGGTGACGGTATTAAACTTGTAGATTTTGCCGATGACGCTACCGTAAACGGTTCGTTTACATTGGCTGGCGGTAGATGGGACGAAGGCGCCTATGAATATATGCTGTACCAGGGAGGTGAAGACGGAACGGGCAACGATTATTACTTGCGCAGCAATGGCAAACTTAGTGATATTTTTAAAACAATGTTAAATATTCCCGTATTAAACGTTGTCATTGCCCAAACCGGTATGAATTCCTTACAACGCAGAATGGGTGATCTGCGCCGTATGGGACCTACGGATACTACCAACGGCGTATGGTTACGCAGTTATTACAAAGACATGACTGTTAAAGATTTAATCAAAACAGATATGAATTTGTTTGGCGCAGAATTGGGGTATGATTGGTTATTTAATGCAGAAGAACCAAACAAAATATACGCAGGGTTGTTACTTGGATTTGTAAACGCCCCCAATATCAGAACCAAAAAAGAAAATGGTGCTTACGAAAGCGGAACGGGATATGCACCGAGCATAGGTGTGTATGCCACATTACTCAATGAAAAAGGATGGTTCGTTGATTTGGCTGCGCGTAATTTCTGGACTAAATTGGATATGACCAACCATTCCAGCCTGGGTACACCGCTTGTTTATAAACCCAAACGCAATATTTTTGCGGTTAGTGCGGAAGCGGGTAAGAGTATTGAAAATCAAACGTCCGGCGGTAATTATACGCGTATTGAACCTAAGTTGGAAATAACGTATATGAGAGCTGCCAAGTCCAGTGCCAACGTGTCAGAAACGAACAAATTGCTGGAATATGAAGGGGCTAATTACTTGGATGCTAAAGCAGGTATCCTTTTGGCATACAATCTCAAACGTAAAAACGGACTTTTGTTTGAGCCGTTAATGGAATTTGCCTTACGCTACCAGTTTGTAGGGAAAGGAGACGTTACCTACGTCGGTGCGACCGAAGAGAGCAACCTGGAGGGGGCAACGGCCGAAGTGAATGCCGGCTTGAATATGCAACTGACCGATAATTTGTATTGGTATGCGTTGGGTAGTTATGAAGCCGGAGAAAAAATAAAGGGTTGGGGTGTCCATGCCGGTATACGTTACGCATTTGGAAGACCCGAACGTTCTTACTTCGGTCCTCAAAAACGAACTAAAATACAACTAGACGATTGGTATCAAATAGAAGGTGAAGAACCACAAACGACGGCAGAACCTCAACAGGCACCGACTGTGAAAATTTCCCAGCCGGCAGTTCAGCTGCAAGCAACACCACAACCGGAAGAGGAATCACAGCAACCGAAGATAGTAGTGCAAGAGCGCCCGAAACGTAAGGTGCCGGTTGTTCAACCGAGGCCTCAAACCGTTCAAAAGGTTCAACCGACAAATCAGATACGTACGGATCGAACCGTTCAGGTTATACGAACGGTTAAACAACCGCAACCGATTGAGTCGGTCCAGACACCTACTACTCCGATATTGTCATTGTCGCAAGAAACGCAAACGGATCCAAAACCCAGACGGAATGTTCAAATGACCCAAACCGTGTTGCGTGCGCGGCCCAGACGGACAACAGGAACAAAGACCGTTGTCTCAACTATGCCGCAAAACACTGGAGTCGGTAAGTACACGACTCGGACCGTCACCACAACAACGGTAATACCGGGAGGCCCGCAGGAAGCTCCCAACACGCCCGGTACAGCTGCCGTTGTTCAAACGTATGAGAATGGACGAAGGCCGCAGGTAACGGACTTCTCTTACATGCAACAATTAGAACAGCAATGGCATGAAGAGAATAAGTAAGGAAATACCACTTAATTAATTAAAGCGCTCTGGAAAATTTCCAGAGCGTTTTAATATGGTTACAATATGAATTTTTTAGTTATTGTATGCGTAACCAAATGGCTCAAAAGTGCTACAATACAAATATGAAAGCAAGTATTATTACCATTGGGGATGAAATTTTACTCGGTCAAATTTTGGATACAAATTCCTGCTATTTGGCACGTGAATTGGCGCGCGTGGGAGCGGAAACAATAGAAATGCGTTCCGTTGCAGACACGCATGCTGCTATTTTACATGCAGTGGAGGAAACTTTTCTATCGTCGGATGTTGTATTAGTAACCGGTGGTTTGGGGCCTACGAAAGATGATATTACCAAGCAAACCTTGGCTGATTATTTTCACACTACTTTAGAGAGAAATGCACAAGCGGAAGAATGGTTGCAACTTCTTTTAGCTGCCCAACCGGAGCGGTTAAAAAATCCTTATAACGAATCACAAGTGTTTTTGCCTCGCTGTTGTGTGCCGCTTCGTAACCGCAAAGGAACCGCCAGTGGCATGTGGTTTGAAAAAGACGGTAAAATTTTAGTATCTCTTCCGGGGGTTCCGTTTGAAACGGAAACGATTTTTCCGCAAGAAGTATTGCCACGTCTCAAAGCCAAGTTTACTTCTCTGAATGTGCGTTATAAAATGCTGACGGTTTATCAAGTGCCGGAGTCTGACATAGCCCAACGGTTGGAAAAATTTGAAAAATCTTTACCGAATGGGATTTCATTAGCGTATTTGCCTTCTCCGGGTTTTGTGCGTTTGCGTTTAACGGCCAAAACAAATCCTGACGATTTACCTATTTTATTTGAACAGTTAAAAAAAGAAATAAGCGATTTTTCTTTTTTGGAAAATACTTCAGAGAAAAACGAAGAAAATATTGCACTGCGGCTGCGCGCCGCCGGTAAAAAAATTGCCTGTGCGGAAAGTTGCAGTGGGGGGAATATTGCTCATTTAATTACGTCAGTGGCAGGTTCTTCTGCTTATTTTCTGGGAGGAGTCGTGGCGTATGCAAATGAAGTGAAAACAGCCGTGTTAGGCGTGCGCCCCGAAGATTTGAAACAATATGGTGCTGTCAGCCAAACGGTGGCCTGTCAAATGGCCCAAGGTGTGCG
Organism: Elusimicrobiaceae bacterium; assembly: GCA_016282685.1. GTDB lineage: Bacteria > Elusimicrobiota > Elusimicrobia > Elusimicrobiales > Elusimicrobiaceae > Avelusimicrobium. The sequence continues at coordinate 15,814 of JAEELM010000046.1, forward strand.
CAGATTAACAGGAGCTGATTATGCCGTATCCACTACCGGGATTGCCGGCCCTGATGGAGGAACGGCGGAAAAACCGGTTGGCACCATCTATATCGGGGTTTCCGGTCCAAACGGAACAACAGCTAAAAAATACTGGTTTGCGCATACGCGTGAGCGAAATATCGGGCGTGCCAGTGTGCAGGCGTTAGTTGATTTGCTGGCTGAAATAGAAAAGAAATAATTAGGTTAATAAAAAAACCCCTACCTTTATACGGTAGGGGTTTTTTATTGTGTTTCAAATCGCACTAATTTTCAGACTGTTTTTTAAATTTAGAAGTAGCTCTTTCTACTACTCCGGGTAAGTAACGCAATGTTGTTTTCTTAATAATCTTTCGGAAACACCACAGGGCCCATATGTTCGGGACCGTCATCATTGTCATAACGGTTATAACCAAAGCCCACATAAACCGTGTAGATAGGTTGGCTTGTGCGGTACGTAAGGCAGAGTCTGCAATGAATAAATTCCACGAGAAACTGGTTCCTATCCAACCACCCACAAATGTTAACAAGATAAACAAAATGCGAATGTGGGTAATGAATTTATTAGAACCTTTGCATAAAAATTGCAACGATTTTTCCGTATAGTATCCCCAACCGATAATGGTGGTAAAGGAGAAAATAATAAGAGAGAAAATTAAAATAGGAGTACCTATATAGGGTACCGTTTTAAAAGCGCTGTTACACAAGTTAGCAGCGTAAACATTGGGGTTGGTGTAATCACCTGCCAATACAATCACAATACCGGTTAAAGAGCAGATGAAAACAGCCCAGAAAACGGAAGTGGCAGACACCAGCGCCATTTGTGTTGCACTACGCGTTTTGGCAGCTGCCGCAGCCATGGAGGCACTTCCCAAACCTGCTTCCGTGGCAAATACTGCTCGTGTAATACCGGCCGTTAAACCGGGGAGCATGGCTTGTAATATGCCGAAAAATCCGACGCCGACAGCGCCCCCTAAAGCAGCTTTCCCGGTGAAGGCAGATTTTACAATGGTGAATAAAGCGAGGGGAATGTCTTTGATATGCAAAATAATTACCAAAAATGAGACAAGTAAATACAGACTACCCATAATGGGCACTAACCATTGGGAATAAGAGGCAATCCGTTTTACGCCTCCTAATACGACAACAGCTGTTGCCAGTGCTACTGCGAAGCCGACGTACCACGGGTTCAAATTGTATCCTTCGCGCAAAGCATCTGCAATCGAATTTGTTTGCAAGGCACTTCCGGCTGTCAGCCCCAACAGCAATGCTCCTACAGCGAAAATAACCCCTAGCCATCTCATTTTTAAAATGTTGGATAGAAAATACATCGGGCCGCCAACATATTCTCCGTCCGGAAGTTTGACACGGTATTTAAACGCCACCATACATTCGGCATATTTAATAGTAAAACTGAAAAATCCGGCCACCCACATCCAGAACAAAGCCCCAGGGCCGCCTTCGGCTACAGCTGTAGTTACTCCGATAATACTGCCGGTTCCTACCGTAGCGCCAATCATAACAGCCAAGGAACCGAAACTGCTTACCACGCCTTCCGATTCGGTTTTTGCAATCGATAATTTCATGGCAGGCCACGTATATCTTTGAATGAAACGGAATTTAAAGGTAAAGTAGATACCCAGGAAGAGCAACAACCCTATCATAGGGGGGCCCCATACGAGCATGTTAAATGCGTTCATTATATCGTAGAAAGATTGTAAAGAGGGGTGTGATATAAAAGCGCCGGCTGTATGATATACGTTAAGTAGTAACTGCATACTGTAAAAATCCTCCTCGAGTAACTGTAGTATTATACTAAATATAAAAAGTGAACGGCCAGTAAAATAAGGAAAATTTGTAGAAAAAAGTACCCAATTTATCAAATATGATATATAATTGTAGTAAGGTGTATTTTAGTTACCAAAGGAGAAGGAGTATGAAAAAATTTTTGTATTTATTCTGTGCGGCCGTGATTCTTTTCGGTGGATGTATCCGGGATCGGAAAAGCAATCAAATCACCAACTATGATACAACCACGGATGTGGCCAGTATATATGCCAAAGAAGCTAAGTATCAAATTTTTGACCAGGAATATGATAATCTCCTTGCACCGGATACGGATTATGATACATTGTGTGCGTACGAATTACAGGCTTGTGGAGAATCTTACCTTCCGCCGGCTGCTAAGCTGCAAAGCATTGGCCAAATTAAAGCAGCTGCCCGCAAGGTAGATACTGCAACTGCCTTAAAACAAACCCGTGCTAAAAAAGTGGTCAATACAGTTAATATTTATGAAGTGGATGGGCCCAACCCTTCTGTGCCGGTTAGCAGCAAAACCACAACCAAAGTGGTTTATCAAGACGGAAAAGTGGTATCTTCTTCTACTTCTAGCAGCGGAGGCTCATCTTCTGCCAGTACGTCTTCGGGAGCAACCAGCACCAACACCAACACGACTACTGCCTTCTAATTTATGCTGAAAATGTTGGATGTAAAGGAAACTGTTATTTTGCAAGAAGCCCATAGATTGTATGGGCTTCTTCGGTATGTTTCCAAAAATAAAGCCCAAAAATGGACATATGAAGATTGCCTTCAAATGGCCCCTTACACATTGTCCATCCAACAATTCAAAAAAGAACAAAATGCGGTTATCTTAGCACATTCTTACACTACTCCGGATTTAGTGTACGGGGTAGCTGATTATAGCGGAGATTCTTTTCAGTTAGCCCAAAAAGCACAACAATCTTCGGCAGACATAATTGTGTTCGCCGGAGTTTGGTTTATGGCGGAGACAGCTAAGATTATCAACCCTTCTAAAAAAGTACTTATTCCTGCCGGAAAAGCCGGCTGCTCTTTGGCAGATTCTATGACAGGAGAGGAAGTTAAAAAATTGCGCGCACAACATCCTGGGGTGCCGGTTTTGTGTTACATCAACAGTTCTGCCGACGTAAAAGCAAATTGTGATGTTTGCGTTACCTCCGGCAATGTGTTTGATATTGCCCAAAAAATGCCCGGAAAAGAATTGATTTTTGTGCCGGATATGTTGATGGCTAAAAATATAGAGGCCGAACTTTTGCGTCGTAATACTCCTAAAAAGATAATTGCATCCGGGGGATCCTGTTGCGTTCATGACAAATATCGTACCGAACATGTAAAAAATTTACGGGCACAATATCCGGGAATTAAAGTCGTTGCGCACCCGGAATGTGACATCGAGGTTTGCAAATTGTGCGACTATGTAGGTAGCACAAGCGGTATGATGAAATATGTGTCCGCCTCAACGGAAAAACAATTTGGTATGCTTACGGAATTTGGACTGGTAAACCGGCTGGAAGCCCAATTTCCGGAAAAAAAGTTTGTTTGGCCGTTTGGCATTTGTAGTTATATGAAGAAGAATAATCTTCTTAATACGCTGCAGGCATTGATTGAACCGCGGGAAGACCAGCAAGTACAAGTGGATGAATCGGTGGCCAAGGCAGCCAAAAAATCTATTGATAAAATGTTTGAGTTAGCAAAATGATACTGGATAAAATTATTGAACTAGCCCTCTTAGAGGATCTGAGTTTGGGGGATATTACCTCAGACACAATTTTCACGGCTCAGCAACAAGCCAAAGCCGTTATTTTCGCTAAAGAAGATTTGGTGTTATGCGGTATGGAAACGGCTCGCCAAGTTTTTGAAGCGGTAGATCCGGCGGTTGTTTTTACGCCCCTTAAAAAAGATGGGGACAACGTTAAAAAAGGAGAAAAAGTGGTTGAGCTTTCCGGGCCTGCTTTATCCATTTTGAAGGCCGAGCGTACCGCATTGAATTTTATGCAGCGCATGAGCGGAATTGCTACAGCCTCACGTGAATATGCTGCCATCGGTAAAAAATATGGAGTTATGATTGTGGATACCCGTAAAACACAACCGGGATTACGCCGTCTGGATAAGTATGCTGTGCGGGTAGGAGGGGCACGCAACCATCGCATCAGTTTAGCCGATAGCGTCATGATTAAAGATAACCATATTGCTGCGGCAGGTTCTATCACCCAAGCGGTAGAAAAAATTAAATCAGTTATCGGGCATACGCCTAAAATAGAAGTGGAAACCACCAACCTAGACGAAGTAAAAGAAGCTTTAAAGGCCGGGGCGGATATTATTATGTTGGATAATATGACGCCGCAGCAAATTGCTGCATGCAAGAAAGAAATCAATGGCCGTGCAGTCATAGAAGTTTCCGGCGGAGTAAATAAAAATAATTTAGAAGAATATTGTCAGGCCGGTCCGGATGTTATTTCCATGGGGGCTTTAACACATTCTGTTCCGGCAAAAGATTTGAGTTTAAAAATAGTAGAATATAAGTAATGAATTACGATACATTATTTTCAAAAGTAGTCAGCCGTTCTAAAGCGTCTGCCATTCGCGAATTGCTAAAAGTAATTGCCCGACCGGACATTATTTCATTTGCGGGGGGATTGCCGGCACCGGAATTGTTTCCCGTCAAAGAAGTATCTGCTATTTTACAGGACGTGATGCGGACCCATTCCAAAGAAGCGTTGCAATATGGCACTACGGAAGGTCAACAAGTTCTTAAAACAGAATTGGTTAAACTACTCAAAGAAACGGAACATGTATCTGTCACGCCGGAAGAAATTCTCATTGTGTCCGCTTCCCAACAAGCACTCGATATGTCTGCCCGAATGTTTGTAAACGAAGGAGATGTTATTATTACAGCCAATCCTACGTATTTAGGGGCTTTGCAAGCATTTCAAGTAGCCGGGGCGGATATTATTGGCGTAGACAGTGATGAACAAGGCCTTTTGCCGGAGGCTTTGGAACAACAACTTTTATCTCTCAAAAAACAAGGCCGTTTGTGTAAGTTTATTTATGTGGTGCCTGATTTCCAAAATCCAACGGGTACTACGATTCCGGAAGAACGTCGTGTTCAAATTTTAGATTTGGCCAAAAAATATAACACTTTTATTTTGGAAGATTCTCCCTACCGCCAAATACGTTTTGAAGGGAAGCCTCCGCGTACTTTTTTGGAATTAGATAATAATCACGGTAATGTTTTGACGATGTTTACATTTTCCAAGGTATTTGTGCCGGGGTTTCGTTTAGGATTTCTTGTGGGCCCCAAAGAAGTGATTGCCAAGTACGTCATTTTGAAACAAGCCATGGATTTATGCACTTCTCCCTTTTTGCAGTTAGTGGCGGCCCAGTATTTACACCGTGGGTTGTTAGCACAACACATAACGGAGATTGTTACTTGCTATCGGGCAAAACGTGATTTGATGCTTAAAACCCTTCACCAATATATGCCTCAGGGGGTTACTTGGACCAAGCCGGAAGGGGGGCTTTTCTTGTGGTTAACACTTCCCAAACATATGAATGCGACGCAATTGCTGTCCAAAGCGATTGAGAATAAAGTGGCCTTTGTTGCCGGAGTGGATTTCTATCCTAAACTCAACGTCTATAATGACATGCGCCTTAATTTTTCCTACCCTGACGCTGCACAGCTGGTAGAGGGAGTGAAACGTTTGGCGCAGACTATCAAAGAAAACCTATAATTTGTTTGTTCATAAAAAGGGCCGCCCCCGGGGTTTGCGGGGGCGGTTTTTTACACAGGGAGTTCTAGGATTATTGGAGGATATTGAGTACTCTTGCCACAAAACTCGGCGTTAATAATTCTTTCGGGAAAGGATATGGAGGGTTTTGTGGGTAGTTTTCTTTCAATTTCTGTAAAAATTCTTCAGCATGGTAGACGTCTTCCAAAATTTCTTCTTCTCCGCTTTTTTCACTTGCCCGAGCTTCGAAGAAAGCTTTGAACAAATCTTTTTCTGTACAATTCTCAGGGATAACACCCTGTTGAATACCAATATTTAAGAAGGTGGTTAAATAAAAGTGTGCTTTGTTCACAATTTTATTTTTTTCTTCTTCAGTTAATTGGTTCGCATTCAATTTTTCATAAAAATTGGTAGTAATTTCGTCTGTAAACACAATTTTTTCCGGCAAATCGATATGTTTTGCTTCTATCACTATGGCTGGGACCTCAAGCGGATGTTCTTCCGGAACTTGTGCGCGAACGGTTGTGACACCAACGATTAAAAGAGATAGTAAGAATATTTTTTTCATATTACCTATTCCTCCACGCTGTTATCATAAAGCCCAACGAGCCATACTTCCGTAAAGATCAAAGCATAATCCATATTTAATTCTTCCATCTTATAAGATGTTTGGTTAGATAGTAACAGACGGGTTATCTCCACGATATTGGGGCTTGCTTTAAGTTTTTCTAACAAAAACTTTCCTTTTTCTACTTGTGCTGCCCAAAAATCTTGTTCAGAATCTTCGGATTCTTTACTGGCTTGCTCAATGGCCTGATCAATGGCGGTTATTTCATCTGCTGTTTCTTGGCTCATTATTAATTCGGCGATTTGTGCTTCCGTTTCATTCCAGGAGCCTTGTTGAAAGTTAAGAATAAAATCAGTTGTGGCTTTAGTTAAAACATTCAGTGTATTTTGCATTTGAACCCCAATTTCCGCATTGTTGGTTTGGGGGGTAGGCGCAGCCGTTTGTGAAATCGGTAAAGCGACCGTCTGAAGCGAGAACATTCCAAGTGCTGCTAGTAACGCAATAATTTTCTTCATTTTGCAGGCTCCTTATGTAAAGTTTTTCTACACTCATACTATAACTTTACTACTCCGGATAAACAAGGGCCTTTGGACCTATTTTTTATGGCAATTAAGGCCCAGTTATGTTATAGGACTTTAAGGAAAATCCGCCGAAATTCCCTTTTTTTGTGTACAATATAAGTATGATTATACCTACTATTATTGAAAAAAACGTCGGTTACGATATTTTTTCCCGCCTGCTCAAGGATCGTATTATCTTTGTGGGCGGCCGCGAAGGTGAAGTAGATACTGCCAGCGCCAATATGATTATCGCCCAGCTTTTGTATTTGGATGCGGACGATCCTACCCGGGAAATCAACCTTTACATCAATTCTCCCGGCGGGATGGTAACGGCCGGTTTAGCTATTTATGACACCATGCAATTTATCAAAGCACCTATTACCACCATTTGTATGGGGCAAGCCATGAGCTTTGGCGCAGTACTTTTGGCCGCCGGATCTAAAGGTAAACGCTATGCTTTGCCACATGCCCGTATCATGATTCACCAACCGCTTATTTGGGGAGGGGGAATTTCCGGGCAGGTAACGGACATTGAAATTGAAGCCCAAGAACTTCATAAAAATAAAGAGCATTTATTGGATATTTTGGCTCATCATACCGGGCAGGATAAAGAAAAAATCCGCCACGATAGTGAACGCAATTATTATATGTCTGCGCAAGAAGCCAAAGAATACGGGCTTATTGATGAAGTGCTGGAATTGAAGAAATAAAATCTTTCTATGCAAAACACCCCGCAAATTGCGGGGTGTTTTTTTGTGATGATAAAACAAAAAGCACGTGAAATTACCCAAATATCAACACTTTCAGCCAATAGGCAACCGCAGATATGAGTGCTGCGGCGGGAATTGTAATAAACCAAGCCCATACAATACGGTTTGCTACGGCCCAATGTACACCCGAAATCCTACGTAAAGATCCAATCCCTACGATAGCCCCCGTAATTGTATGAGTGGTGCTGACGGGAATACCTAACATAGAAGCAAAGAAAAGTGTAATGGCAGAAGAACCTTCTGCGCAGAAGCCGTCTACCGGGCGCAAACGTGTGATTTTTTGGCCCATGGTTTTTACAATACGCCACCCGCCGGAAAGCGTTCCCAAGGCAATAGAGGCTTGACACAAAAGCACCACCGATAGCGGTACTACAAATTTTCCCTGTGCAATGGCATGCATTTCTTCATGGGTAAGAAGAAAATCACGAATGGGGCCTACATCAGTACTGGCCATGCCGCCCAACAACAACATGCTGATAATACCCATTGTTTTCTGGGCGTCGTTCCCGCCGTATCCCAACGAATAAGAAGCGGCAGAAAATAACTGCGCTTTGCGGAAAAAATTGTCTACTTTTGCCGGGCGGAAATGGTTGCAAATATTGAAAACGACTACCCCTAAAAGTGAACTTAAAAAGAAACCCAAAAGAGGGGAAACAAAGATAAATAGAACGGTCTTAAAAATTCCACCGGCTACCAGCGCATGCACACCTCCTTTTACCAGTCCGGCTCCGATTAATCCGCCGATTAGTGCATGGGAAGAACTGGAGGGCAATCCAAACCACCAGGTAATTAAATTCCAACCACAGGCACCTACCAAGGCTCCAAAAACCAAATTAGCATCCACTACGTTGATGTCCACAATGCCGGCCCCGATTGTTTGGGCAACGCTTGTTTTGAAAATCAAGAACGCAATGAAGTTAAAAAAGGCAGCCCAGGCGACGGCCAGTTTGGGGGACAATACACGCGTGGAAATAACGGTGGAAACCGAGTTTGCCGCGTCGTGAAATCCGTTTAAGTAATCAAAAAATAAAGCCAGAATAACTAAGAATAATATCCAAAGCATAATTAATTGTTCTTTACTAAAATTGATTCCACTAAATTGGCCACGTGTTCGCAACAATCGGTGGTGGTTTCAGCAATTTCATACAATTCTTTTTGTTTGAGTACCATGATGGGGTCTTTTTCGTTATCAAACAAGAAAGAAATAGCTTCGTCTTTAATTACATCTCCTTCGTTTTCTAAACGGTTGATTTCCACACAATAATCTTGTGTTTCTTTCATGTGTTTTTTGTTGCGAAGAGCCGCCAACGTGTGTTGCAAGGCTTTTGTTGTCTGTTCGATAACAGAGGACAAGCGTTTGCTGAATTGAGTCGGTTGAGAGATTTTATAAAGGTGGAAACGTTTAGTTAATAAGTAAATGTTATCCATAATATCATCTAATCGGTTGGCCAGTGCCAGGATATCTTCCCGATCAAAAGGAGTGATGAAGGTTTCATTTAAGGTATTAATGGTGGAGTGCATTAGTTCATCTCCATAATGCTCCATTTCGTGCATACGGCGTACTTTTTCCGGTGAAAAATCGGCTTTTTCCACTAACTGATGATAAAGTTCTGCCGCTTTGGCAATATTTTCGGCCTGTTTATCAAACAAGTCAAAGAATTTATCTTGTCTGGGTAGTAACATAATGTCAACTCCAATTTTTTAATCTTATAAAAACGCCCGCTTGGAACACAAACGGGCGCGCATAATCATTTTTTTACTTTCTTTTTTAATTCTTCCGGTAAATTAACAGCCGCTTTTAAGAATTCGGGGTGTTTCTTTACATCTTCTATAAAAGCATCATCCCGTAATTTATTGCGGTAGTCTTTTTCTTGGAAGATATACCTAAATTTAGTGTACACATCATAGGTGCCGGCCAACAGGGCCACGATATCTTGTACTCCCACAATTTCTTCATCCGTGGGAATTACAAAAACTTGCACGCGGGAATTATCCGCCGAAATACGGCACTCGGCTTTGTTGGTATTGGCAGCCGCGTTGCGTTCCGGATCTAAAATAATTCCGAAGTTTTCCAAATTTTTCAATACGTTGGCGCGTACATCCGGTGCGCGTTCACCGATGCCGGCTGTGAAAACGATACTGTCCAAGCGACCTAATTCCAACATATATGCCCCGATATATTTGCGGATGCGGTGGGCTTGCACATCTACGGCCAATTTGCAGAGTTCATCTCCAGCATCCAATCCCTTACGTACATCGCGTTGGTCGGAGTAGCGGTCCCCCGTGAGGGCGTACATTCCGCTTTTTTTATTCAAAATGGTGTACATTTCGTCGGGAGACATGTTAAGTTTATGCATCATGTGAAAACAAACCGACGGATCAATATCTCCTGAGCGGGAACCCATTACAAGTCCTTCTAAAGGGGTAAGGCCCATGCTGGTATCAATGCATTGCCCGTTTTTAACAGCAGTTACGCTGGCTCCGGCACCGATATGACAAACAATTGTGTTTACTTCGTCCACTTCTTTATCCATCAAAACTGCGGCACGGCGAGAAGTGTATAGAACGGAAGAACCATGAAAACCATAACGGCGGATGGCATAATCGGTATACCATTTGCGCGGAATGGCATACATATAAGAGGAAGCCGGCATAGTTTGGTGAAAAGCAGTATCCATTACGCACACGTGCGTAACGTTGGGCAACAAGGCGCGGGCTGCCTCAATTCCCATAATATGGGCAGGATTGTGAAGCGGTGCCAAGTCGGAAATGTTGCGCAATTCCGCTACCACGCTGTCATCTACAATGACAGATTTCGCAAATTTTCCGCCATGTACGATACGGTGTCCCACAGCACTGATGACGTTGATATTCTCAATGACTCCGTGTTCTTTGTGGGTAAGAGTTTGAATAACTAAATTGATGGCATCTTTGTGGTTAGCCAAAGGTTGGTGAATTTCAACCGACGGTTTTCCCGGGCGGTCATGGGTAATTTGGGATCCTTCAATCCCAATGCGTTCTACGGTACCGGCGCAGAGGCTTTTTTTCTGGTCCCAGTCATAAACGCTGTATTTAACGGAAGAACTTCCACAGTTTAAAAATAAAATGATCATAATTTTCCTTTTACAATGAGTTACTTCTATTTTACAAAATAAAGAAAGGATTTTGAATATTCTGTTTTTGGGTAGTTTCTATGAGGCGGAAGGGATTAAAATTAGCACTCATTAAATATGCTTGCTAATTTTACAAGAATTTGTTACAATAATTATCAAAGATAGCCCGTTTGGGCGCAGTTGGATCCGTTTTTTGTCTGATCAGGGGGAAAATATATGGAAGAAGCAAAAAAGATGACACTTTCGTTGCCTACGGTAGTACCTACCGTAGCTATTCGTGATGTGGTAATGTTCCCGGGAATGAATTTGCCTTTATCGGTAGATAGAGAAAAATCTGTTGCGGCGGTTGAAGTGGCGCTGAGTACACCGGAAAGATACCTGTTGGCAGTTTCCCAGAAAGAAGCTGACCAAGATGATCCCAAAGCGCAAGATATTTATCATTTTGGGGTAATTGCCCGCATTACACAAAATTTAAAGATGCCGGATGGCTCTTTAAAGATTTTTTTACAAGGTTTAGCTCGTGCGCGCGTAAATAAATTGGAAGCAAATCCGGCCGCCGGCAACGCATGGTTTGCCCAAGTGGAATATATTGAGGAAACGGAGGATAACTCTCCCGTTGTGCAAGCCCTTATGCGCAAAGTATTGGATGAATTTGACAGTTATGCCCGCATTTCCCGTCGTATGGCAGTGGAAGGGGTTTCCTTTTTGCGTCAAATTACGGATGGTTCCCGCTTGGCCGATACGATAGCCTCTAACATGATGGTAAAAACGGCCCAACGGCAGGAAATTTTGGAAGCCGTAGATGTAAAAGAACGATTGGAAAAAATTCTAAAATTAATTGCTTCTGAAGCAGAAATTTTAAAAATAGAAAATAAAATCCATAATCAAGTTCGTGCTCAAATTGATAAAAATCAAAAAGAATACTATTTGAATGAGCAAATGAAGGCAATTCAAAAAGAATTGAGCCAAAAAGATGATTTCCAAAAAGAATTGGAAGATATGCGTGCCAAAATTAAGAAAAATGGCTTGCCTAAACACGCGGCTGAAGAAGCCAAAAAAGAGATAGACCGTTTGGCAAAAATGCAACCCTTTTCACCGGAAGCAACGGTTTCACGCACTTATTTGGACTGGTTGCTCAATATGCCGTGGAACGTGACGACAAAAGATGTTTTGGATTTGAAAAAGGCGCGGGAAATATTAGATCAAGATCATTTCGGTTTGGAGAAACCGAAAGAGCGTGTATTGGAATATTTGGCTGTCAGTAAATTAACGCAGTCATTGCGTGGACCAATTCTTTGTTTTGCCGGAGCTCCAGGGGTCGGGAAAACTTCCCTTGCAAAATCGATTGCCCGGGCAATTGGCCGTAAATTTGTACGCATGAGTTTGGGTGGTGTGCGTGATGAAAGCGAAATCCGGGGCCACCGTCGTACATATATCGGTTCTATGCCGGGGCGGATCATCCAAGGATTGAGCAAAGCCAAGTCATCTAATCCCGTTTTTCTATTAGATGAAATTGATAAGATGGGCTCCGACTGGCGGGGAGATCCGGCCGCTGCTCTTTTGGAACTGTTAGATCCGGAACAAAATAAAGAGTTTACAGATCATTTTTTAGATGTTCCGTTTGATGTTTCCAAAGTAATGTTTATCACAACGGCTAATTCCTTGGCCAGCATACCTTCCACTTTGCGGGATCGTTTGGAAATAATTGATTTCGACGGTTATACCGAATATGAGAAACATGACATTGTGGATAAATATCTTTTGCCTAAGCAAATGAAAATGCATGGTATCAAAGAAGGAACGTTGACCGTTTCTCATGATGCCGTCGCCAAATTAATGCGCGATTATGTGCGCGAAGCCGGCGTGCGTAATTTGGAACGGGAAATTGGCTCCATTTGCCGCAAGGCCGCTAAGAAATTAGTGGAAGGGGCCAAAAAGATTGCCGTTACCAAAGAGAATTTGAGCGATTTCTTAGGTGTTCCAAAATATGCAAATTTTGCAACGGAAGAAAATTCGGTTGGGATTGCCACCGGCCTTGCATGGACCAGCGTAGGAGGGGAAACTTTAACTATCGAAGCCACTAAATTGCCGGGGAAAGGCGCCCTCATTTTAACGGGAATGTTAGGAAACGTTATGAAAGAATCTGTACGTGCAGCGCTTACTTACGTACAAAGCCGCGGTTATGGAAAAGGAACCGATTTTCATAAAACCGATTTTCATATTCACTTTCCCGAAGGCGCTATTCCAAAAGATGGACCATCTGCCGGCGGTGTAATTACAACTGCCCTGACGAGTCTGCTTACGGGATTGCCGGTAAAAAAACACTTGGCCATGACGGGGGAAGTAACCATTACAGGACGTATCTTGCCGGTGGGGGGAATTAAAGAAAAATTCTTGGCCGCCTACCGTGAAGGCGTAAAAACAATTCTTTACCCGCATACGAATGCCAAAGATGTATCTGAAATTCCGGAGCGCGTGCGCAAAGAATTAACGCTTATTCCTGTAAAACATATGGATGAAGTGTTGCCGCTGGCTTTGGAAGGATGGAAAGAAAAGTTTTTGAAGAATAAATCACGAAAAAAAGAAGAGAAAAAAGGTGTCAAATCCAAGAAAGTAAAAACTTCTGTAAAAAAGGCATCACCTAAAAAGGCAACCCGAAAGGCATCTAAAAAAGTTAGCAAAAAATCCGTGAAAAAAACTTCTAAACGTCGCAAATAATAATAAGAAAACCCACCGTTCCGGTGGGTTTTTTGTTGCAAGAATTTATCCAATTTATGCCTGATGTGTATCGAAATGTTTTTTATTAATATACATTTCGCTTTGATCACTTGCCCAATTAAGTTGTTCTTGTAATTCCTGTGCGGCGCGTGTAAAATCATTTTCGTCTTTGACCCAGATGGTTTTTCCGTAGGTAAAGGCAGCTTTTCCAAAAGGTAAAGGTACGCGCATTTTATCCCACGAACCTACTTTGATTTTATGGGATAACGCACATCCTACAGGTAAAATCGGGTAACCGGTTTTGCGGGCTAAAAATAAAATACCCGGTTGTACGGTATAAATAGGCCCACGGGGGCCGTCGGGTGTAAGAAGCGGGCGGTATCCTTCGCGGGTAGCTTGCAATAGTTTGATGAGCGCTCTGGCACCCCCGCGAGTGGAAGACCCGCGCACGGCCAACATACCAAATTTGGGCAAGCAGCGGGCGATATACTCTCCATCGGAGGATTGACTGATTAGAGCGGCTACTTTTTGCTTGCGGTAGGGGTACAATAAAAATAATTGTTGATTATGCCAAATAGCATAAATAAAATTACGGGATCCCTGTTCTAATTCTTCTGCTTCTTTCGTTTTGAACCAATACACGCGCGTGGTCCATCCCAAAAAGAGCGTATACCAATACGCCAGGGTGGAACCGATTACATGTTTTAATCCAAATTTAGAAGCCATTATTTTTTTCCTTTGCGTTTAGCCTTTTGCCAGGGAACTAAAAAAACGGCAGTAAAACGGGGTGTCAATACACCGTCACTACCGATAGCAACGTCTATCTTATCCGAAGCTATTTTCTCTAAAATAAGAGGCAAGGCTTTATCTGCCACATTCTTTTCTAAGCGAACTGAGTCCCGTAACATTTTGGGAGCAAGTGTTGCCCCGAAAGCAGGTAAATAAACAAATTGTAAATCTAATGTTTCACACTCTTCTTTTTGGGCTTGCTCTTTAATAAGGTCTGCCACAAATCCGATGGCAGTTTTTAAAAATTCCAACGTTACAGTTGCTGCCGCAATTTTTTTATCCTCATTTGGGAGATTATTTATAAATGTTTCTACTTTTTCACCTAATGTTACGGCACAAGCGGAAAACATTTCTTTATGTAGGATGCTTTCATTATCCAATTCCCAGTGGGCATCTTGGTTAAATTCATAAACTACCCCCGGGTCCAAACATTTAAAAATATCTGTAATAAAAGCACTTACTTCCGGTTGGCTTTTGAATTCAGCCCGGCGCAAAAGCGGCAATTCCCGCATGAGTCTATTTAAAATTTCACGGGACCTGGAAGTAATTTTGAAACGTTTTATTTTACGCATGGTATATAGTTTTGTCCTTTTGTAACGGCCCGAACAAGACCGTTGCAAAAAGAGAGGAAGCCGTGTGAAACCAACGGCTCCCTCTTATTTTAAGATGTTTAACGGTGGTTGCGTCGTTGACGTCTGCTAGCGGGTCTGCGAGAAGAGAACCCGTTTTGATGTTCGCGCACCACTTCTTCTGCATTTTGACGGGTGGCGGGTCTTTCCGCATTGTTGCTTCCGTCATGATACTCACCGTGGCTCCAGGTATAGACCAAAGGCGTTGTGAGTGCAATGGTACTATAGACTCCGGAAATACAACCGATAAGCATGGCAAATGCGAACGAGTTAATTACTTCCCCACCGAAGAAATACAACACAAGCAGTGCAAAGATAACCGTTAGTGTTGTAATCACAGTACGGGAAAGCGTCTCGTTGATAGACAAATTAATAAGTTCCCCGAAAGAAATTTTGGGGTGTAGACGTACGTTCTCACGCATACGGTCGAAAATAACGATGGTGTCGTTAATAGAAAACCCGGCTACTGTTAAGAAAGCCGCTACGACTACCAAGTCAATTTCGCGTTGCGTAATAGAGAAGGCTACCGCCATTAAGAATAAATCGTGGAATAAGGCAACTACGCCGGATAAACCCCACAAAATATTATTAAAGCGGAACGCTACATAGATAATGATGAATACCATAGAAAGTAAGATGGACCATAAAGCGCGTTCGGTCATATTAGCACCGACGGCAGGCCCTACGGAGTTGGTTTGCAACACCGTGTAAGGCACATTCAAGGTATTCAATGCATTTTCAATACGTTGTTGTACAACCCCTACTTCTTCGGAAGTACTCTTTTCGCTGATGGCAAAGGAGTTGTCTCCAAATGATTGAAGTTCGGAGTTAGTCCCTGTAGCGGTGAGTGCGGAACGTACTTGACTCATTTCCACGGGTTGTTCGAATTTGATTTGTACCATGGTCCCACCGGTGAAATCAATTCCCATGTTGAACCCTTTGGTAAAGAAACAAATAACGCCCACTACCAATAACAAGGCAAACAAACTGAAATACACTTTGCGATATTTGAGGAAATCAATATTTGTTTTAGGAAGTAATTTCATCATAGACTGATCTCCTTGGTGTTAGAGGTCAAAATTAATTCGTAAATGGCACGGGTAACGAACACGGCCGTAAACAAACTGACCCCCAAACCGATGATAAGCGTAACGGCAAAGCCTTTTACAGGCCCGGTGCCGAATTGCAATAAACAGGCTCCCACAATCATAGTAGTGATGTTGGAGTCAAAAATTGCGCTCCACGCTTTATCATAACCTAAATTAATAATTTCATAAACAGGTTTTCCCAACAATTTTTCTTCGCGCATGCGTTCAATAATCAGCACGTTTGCATCAATGGCCATAGCAAGGGATAAGATCATACCCGCGATACCAGGCAATGTCAACGTGGCTGAAAAATAACTCATAATCGCAACGGTGAATACAAAGTTAAGCAGCAAAGCAATATCTGCAATGACACCGGCCGCTTTGTAATAGACCGCCATAAAGAGCAAGATTAAGAGTAACGCAATTCCCGAAGCGAAAAGACCGGATTTAATGGAGTCTTCCCCTAATGTCGGGCCAATGGTTTTCTTTTCAATTATTTTTACAGGTGCAGGCAATGCCCCGGCTTTTAACACAATGGCCAATTGGCGTGCTTCATCCGGCGAAAAAGTACCGGAAATGCGACCTTGTTGGGTAATGCGGCTTTGCACGGTAGGAGCAGATTGAATAGTGTTATCCAATACAATGGCCAAACGTTTGCCGATATTGGCACCGGTTAATTGACCAAATTTTTTGCTACCTTCGGCTTTGAAACTGAAAGATACTTCAGGATAGCCGTTTTCACCCATCATTACTACACGGGCAGTTTCCAAGTCAGCCCCCGTAACGGTGGCTGTATCAGTTACCAAATTATAAGAGCCGTCTTTAGTTCGCATCAACTGATAGCCGGCCGGTACCAGCTTTGCAATTTCAGGAGCAACGTTGCCTTCATCATCAAAAGGCTTGTCGCTGTTTTCCAAAGCTTCTATGGCGGCCTGTGCAACGGAAATATCTTCCTTTACAATGCGGAATTCCAGCATGGCTGTTTTCCCGATTAATTCTTCTGCGCGTTGCGGATTAGAAACACCGGGTAATTGGACCATAATCCATTTATCCCCTTGGCGGGTGATTTGGGTTTCGGCCAAACCGTACTGGTCAATGCGGTTGCGGATGATTTCTACCGCACGTTGCATGGCTTCATTTAATGGCTCGCTTGTATTGAGTTTGGCTACTTCCAACTCTAAAAGCAAACTAGACCCACCGCGTAAATCTAAACCTAAGTTAAGCATACGTTTCGGGCGTTCGCCGAGGGTATCTAATTGTTCCCTGTCGGCAAGTGGCTTGGAATACCATTTATAGTTAGGATAAATAAGGTACACAGATCCCAACAAAATGGCAATAATAAGCCCCCATTTTACGGCTAATTTATTTGACATTTACTTGGCGCCTCCTTCATTTTGCGCTATTAATTTTTCTGATCCAAAACCAACAATAGCGGTTTTCAAAACGGTAATTTTTATTCCTTCGGCAATTTTTACTTCCAGGGCATTGTCTTTAAAACCGGCTACCGTGCCGATAATGCCGCTGGCCAAGATAACCGTGTCGCCTTTTTGTAAAGCATTCACTTTTGCCATACGTTCTTGGTCTTGTTTTCTTTGGCTCCGTGCAGGCAACCAAATCATTAGAATCATAAAGGCCAGAAAAATCCATATCATCAAAGACATTCCGCCCTGTGCAGCAGTTTGCATAATTTTCTCCTATTGTGAAAATTGAATACACATTATTATAACATATTTAAGACGGTTCGTTTCGTCTTGAATATTTTCTGAAAGTAAATTTATTTTGTTTTTTAAACGGCCTTTAGAAAAAGGCCGTTGTTTCTAAAGAATTATCGGGGGAAGTAAAATGTCCGCATCAAATCTAACAAAGGTTTGTCCGTTGAACGAGAGGAATTTAACGGAATGACTTTTTGTCCGTTCTCGGTGGTAATTACAGCGTAATCTTCTTTGATATCAAACACGCTTCTTTGTGCATTTAAGTCAAATAAACTGTGACCGAACATTCCGCGCGGAATTTCTAAATTCAGTAAATCCAGTATGGTCGGGGCGATATCCAATTGGCTTGCCAGTACATTGTCGGTCAAAGGGGCTGTTATTTTGTTTTTTGTAACAATGATAAACGGCAAATTATCAAATTCCGGCAGAAAAGGCTTAAACAACGCATCAGTAGGGGTATTGGAATAAGAGGGATGGTCCGGCATAACAAGTAGTAAAGTGTCCTCATCCCATAAGCCGGCTTCTTCCAATTTATTTAGAAAACGCTGGACATCTTGTCCAAACCGGCCAAATGCGCGCGGCAAAGTGGGAACATCATAAAATTTATGATCTATTTCGCGGTAAGTTTCACCCAAATAATCCAACCGGCCCAAAGGGACATGCGTATCTACCGTTAATAATGTCAGAAAGACGGGCTCTTGTTTTTTTTCTTCCAAAAATTCGACGGCATAATCAAATAGTTTTCGATCTAGCAACCCCCACCAGTTTAAGTATTTTTTATAATCTTCCCGTGTTTGGAAATAGGTGGCTCCGATTATTTTGTCAAACCCTGCATTCTGAAACAAGATATTTTCATCCATATAGGTTTCATTCGCCCCACGCAAGAAAGCCGTTTCGTACCCCTTTTTCTTTAATTCTTTTACCAAAGATATAGGGTACTTGTTCTCAAACGACAATTGCGCATAGGGGTGTGAAGTAAAAATAACCGTCAGTCCATAAAGAGTGGATAAAGAAACGTGTTTTAAGCTGGCCGAAGGGTTATTTTCAAACAATTGGTCTAGTTCTTTAGAGGCTTCGGCCGGTATATTGGGATTAAAATGGTGGAGGTACTTATTGGAAAGAGATTCCGACGCAATTAAAATGACGCGTTTGTAATTTTTTCCAACGGGAGTTTGTTGGGCAGAAAATACATTGTATTGTTTTGCCAGCGGTATTGTTTCCGCAGTAAAAATGGGGGTTGGTTTTTTGGCAAATAAAGCACGTCCCGTATAAACAAGAGACGGTGGAAGTAAGTAGGAGTGGTAAAACGGCAATAAGTAGGATGCGCCCCACAGAAGGACCAAACCGCTTATACACCAGGTCGTGCGTTTAAGGGCTGTTTTACGTGAAGAAGGAGTGAAGAATTTCCATATGATGATTGCGCAGAAAAGAAACAATAGCGCAAAGCAAGTCAACACGCGCCAATCTGTCAAAAAAGCATAATCCCCGCCTTGTAAGGTATTTACATATTTTGCCCCAAAACGTTCTCTGAAATATAACAACAAAACGGCATCTGCAATTACGGTCCAATAATAAAAAAAGGCAATTACTGTTAAAACGAATTTATTTTTTATTCCAACCAGTTGTAATAATGATAAACATAATCCGAGAAATAAAAATTCACCCATCCATTTTAAAACAGATAAAGAGAAAAGATTTCCAGCATTCAAAATATTTAATTGAGATAAGCCAAATCCTCCCAACAACACAGCAGGGAAGGAAAAAATGAGTAAAATTTTCCAATCATTCTTAAAAACGGTTGCCAGTTCAGTAGTTAATTTGCGCATAACATATTATAGTTTTTTTGAACAGCAAGGTGTATGCTAAAGACGAAAGAAAAGAGAGCGGTGATGGCTTCATCTTCTTTAATTTGGTATAATAAAAATATCTTAAAAAAGGACCTTTGGTTCCTGGCCCGGTCGTTGTGGCCGGCAGGGCCATAGCGCACACTAAAATGGAAAATCAAGACTTACAAGTAAAACGCCACTCTGCCGCCCATATTATGGCGCAAGCGGTGCAGCAGTTATTCCCCGGTACGAAACTTGGTATCGGCCCAGCCATTGAAAATGGTTTTTATTATGATTTTGATTGCCCTCATGCCTTCACACCGGAAGACCTCAAAACAATTGAAACCAAGATGAAAGAAATCATCAAAGCCAAACAACCTTTCGAACGTAAAGAAATGAGCAAGGCAGAGGCAAAGGAATTTTTTACCAAACGCGGCGAAACTTATAAATTGGAGTTATTGGAAGAATTGGAAGATGGATCAATTACCGTTTATATAAATGGTGATTATGCTGATTTATGCCGTGGCCCGCACGTAGAACATACGGGTAAAGTAAATAGTTTTAAATTGACCACTATTGCCGGAGCTTATTGGAGAGGGGATGAGAAAAAGCCCATGCTTCAACGTATTTATGGCTTGTGCTTTGACAATAAGGATGAATTAAATGCTTATGTCAAACAACAGGAAGAAGCCGCCAAGCGTGATCACCGTAAACTGGGCGCAGAGTTAGACCTTTTTAGTATTAATGACCATATTGGGCCTGGACTGATTTTAATGCATCCCAAAGGCGGAATGTTGCGTAAAATTTTGGAAGATTGGATCAAAGAACAGAATTTACAACGTGGTTATGATTTGGTCGTCAGCCCGCATATTGCGCGCTACCACTTGTTTGAAATCAGCGGCCATGCCGGGTTTTATTCTGACAGCATGTTTCATCCTATGGAAATTGATGAAGAAAAATATCAAATTAAACCCATGAACTGTCCTTTCCACGTAGAAATTTACAAAACACATTTGCGCAGTTACCGCGATTTGCCCTTGCGTTTTAGCGAGTTGGGAACAGTGTACCGTTATGAACGGTCCGGCGCATTACACGGGTTACTGCGTGTGCGTGGTTTTACTCAAGATGATGCCCATATCTTTTGCACGCCTGAGCAAGTAGAGAATGAAGTAAAACAATGTTTCGAATTTGCTATGCATATTTTTAAGACATTTGGTTTCGAGAAATATGCGGTGGAACTTTCCACGCGAGACCCGGAACATCCGGAGCATTTTACCGGAGATGTAGCTGATTGGGAACGTGCTGAAACTGCTTTGAAAAAGGTGCTTAATGAAAATAATATTCCCTACACCACACATGCAGGGGAAGCGGCGTTTTACGGTCCCAAAATTGATATTAAGGTAATGGATGCAATTGGCCGTTTGTGGCAATTGTCCACTATCCAGTTTGATTTTAACTTACCAACGCGTTTTGATTTGGAATTTGTTGCTCCCGAAGGGCGCAAGCGCCCCATCATGGTGCACCGTGCTATGTTTGGCAGCATTGAACGCTTTACGGGCGTGTTGATTGAACACTATGCCGGATGGTTCCCGCTTTGGTTGGCACCGGTTCAAATCAAACTTTTGACGCTTACGGATGACCAAATTCCGTTTGCACAGGAAGTGGCTGCCAAGATGAAAGCGGCTGGTTTACGGGTAGAAGTGGATAGTCGCCCCGAGAAATTAGGGCTTAAAATCCGGGAGGCTCATTTGCAGCATATTCCTTACACGGGTATTATCGGCAAGAATGAAGCCGCCAGCGGTACATTAACGGTACGGTTGAAGGAAGGTACCAATACCCAACCTCTCAAAATAGACGAGGCCATTGCCAAAATGCAAGAGGAATGTAAAACCTTCAGTTTGGTAAATCTGTTGAAATAAACATAGGAATATCTTAAAGGGGACTGAAATATTCAGTCCCCTTCTTGTTTGTAAAAATAGCCCGAATGTACCTAAAATTTGATATATAATAAGAATATGAGAAAACTATCGATTGCTGCTGTTCTGTTAGCAAGCGTTCCGGCGTTTGCGTTACCTGCCGCCAACGAACTTTCTACTCAAGAACTCGTTGGTCAAACAATTATGCCGCGTGTAGTGATTGGACAACATCAAGTGTTTAAGGAACCTATTGAACGGGGGGAAATTTCCGGCTTTTTTATTAAAGCGGCCGAAGGGTTAACCGTTCATCCCGTCATTACCCGCAAAAACCAACAAAAGTTTTTGGCCAAACAACGTAAAAAACTCATTGCTACTATTGAAGATCTAAATAAATGGGCCAGTAATAGCCCTCATCATCTTCCGCTGTTTTTAGGCTTTGATTATGAAGGAGGAACGGTAACTTCTCCTATGTTTATGGGATTGAAACAAATGCCCTCTAATATGTTGTTAGCGGCTACCCGAAACCCGCTTCTTATTGCTCGGATGTATGCCCAACAAGCTGCCGAAATTCGTCGGGTAGGCGGGAATATGGCACTGGGCCCGGACACGGATGTTAATTCCAACCCGGCCAATCCCATTATTCAAACGCGTTCATTTGGCGACAATGCCACCGAAGTGGGGATTTATAGTGCTACTGCCGTCAAAGGACTTCAAATGTACGGAGTACCGGCCGTAGTCAAACATTTCCCCGGACACGGAGATACGTCAACCGATTCCCATTACTCTCAACCCGTCACCGATCTGTCGGAAAAGGAACTTTGGGATACGCATGTTTCCGCATTTGAACCGGCTATCCAAGCCGGGGTGTGGGGCGTAATGACGAATCACGTAGTTTATCCGCAAGTAGATGATAAGAATTCTGCTATTTTTTCTAAAAAAATTATAAAAGATTTATTGCGCGATAAGATGGGCTTTCAAGGATTGGTAATGACGGACGGTTTGGATATGGGCGGTACCAATGGAAAGCCAATGAAAGATGTGGTATTAGATGGATTCGCTGCCGGCAATGATGTTCTTTTGCTAACGGGTGGTACCAGTCAAATTAAAGAATCGGCTGAATATCCGGCGATGGCAGCCACATGGGTAAAAGAAGAATTGAAACAACCGGAGCCGCGTATTCTCCGGGCCGATTTGGAAAAAAGTGTGCAAAGAGTGTTGGATTTGAAACAATTCCTTTCAGCTCCGCTAACTGTAGAGAGTGATGAGAAGGACTTTTCCCGTGTAGCCCGTCAGGTGTCTGAAGAGGGGGTTACCTTGGTGCGGGATGAACAAAATTTTCCGCAACAACTGCAACAAGCACGAAAAGTTTGTGTAATTATGTTCGCAGATGGTATTTTTTCCAATCAGGCTTACGCCCTTGCCGATACATTTAAAAAAGCAGGGAAAAAGGTGTCGTACGTACAAACTCCGCGCAGACCGGATGTCTCTGCGGCCAAGGAAATTAATGCGTGTGTGAAAAAGGCGCAGGC
Organism: Elusimicrobiaceae bacterium; assembly: GCA_016282685.1. Taxonomy (GTDB): domain Bacteria; phylum Elusimicrobiota; class Elusimicrobia; order Elusimicrobiales; family Elusimicrobiaceae; genus Avelusimicrobium. Next base: position 38,596 of record JAEELM010000046.1, read on the forward strand.
CATTGTGGTGGGGACGTCCAGCACCTCTACTACGCAGCCACAACAGTTCGAGCAAGTGCATGACCTGTTCCATTATTCCGATACTTACCATGTACCATTAGCGCTTGTTTCACTGTTAAATCCCTATGAAATTACTTCTTACGGGAGAGCAAAAACGGTGTTGGCTTTGTACGGCTTAACAGAAGATTCTGCGGCGGTGGCGGCGGAGATTTTATTGGGAAATCGTCAGGCAAAAGGGGTGTTGCCTATTAAACTGCAAGAGAATATTTTACTTCCTTTTGAAAAAGTAAAACGTGCTACTATTTTATAGGAAGGCATAAAATATAAAACCTGCACTGAAAAGATATCGGTGCAGGTTTTTTTATCTAAAATTACGCAAAATACCTTAAAAAATAATAACTTTTTTAATAAAAAAGTCGTAAAAGAACAAAACCTCTTGAAATTTTCTCTAAAATTCTTAAACTATCCATGTACTTCTCATGCTCCAAAAATGATAAATGGGAAGAAAAATTCCAGTAATTCAGTAAGTGCTGTAGGGGGTCTAATATGAAAAGGGTTAAACGGGTTCATAAACGTAAACAAAGAAGCGTAACAGGCGCAGCTGTTGCCGGGATGCTGATGTTACTGCTAAGCATGATGTTGGCTGTTATCAGTCCGCAACATGTAAAAGGTGGAATGAGAAAAACAATCGTTGCTACCTTCGAACAGGGTGTACAAACTTACATGGCCTTTGAGGCAGAACATGGAACATTGGATTAATAAAAAAGAATGGATTGTGTTTGAAAGAAGAAATATTCCTTTCGCTTTGGCAGGACCGGAGCGAATTTTACAAGAAAAAAAATAATTCCCTCAGCTTTTACCGGCCGAGGGAATTATTTTGCTCTAAAAGAAATTCTACGGAATAGCGTCCATTATTTTGCGCAACGCTTCTTCACTTTTATCCCGTACTTCTACAGTTTTTTCTTTTCCTTTGGCACCCTTAACCAAAATAATGCTTTCTTCGCTTACATTAAAGAAGTCTGCCAAAAAGGCTTTCATGATGGCGTTTGCCGGGTCATCATCTACTTTTTTATGAGTGATTTTTACACGCAATACACTGCCGATACGGCTGATAACTTCGTTGCGTTGTGCGCCCGGAATTAAACGTACTTTTATAATCATACTTCCTCCAAATTTTTGGCAAACAATTTACTGCCTATTCTGGGCAGGGAAGATCCTTCCTCCACCGCCACTATAAAATCTTCGCTCATCCCCAAAGAAAGGTAACGTTCCTTTTTATCGGGAAAATCTTCTTCAAAAGCCTCTTTGATGCTGCGAAATAATGTCCGTAACGTTTGGACTGTAACTCCCTGAGGAGCAATGCCCATATAGCCGCATAAACATAAATTCGCAAAATGCTGTGCTTTTATTTGCCTGACTAACCGGCGTGCTTCCTGCAGAGGAAGGCCCGATTGCGTCTTTTTATCCGTTAGCTTTACTTGTACTAATACCCGCAGTGTTTTGCCGGCCGGCACGTGTTTGGCTAAAAGAACGGCTGTTTCCAAATTGTCCAACGAATCTACAAAATCAAAAAATTGAGCGACCTTAGCCGCTTTGTTTTTTTGCAGATGCCCGATAAAATGTTTTCGAATTTTATTCCAACGGGCAAAAGCCGGGTTCTGCTGCCAACGGGCCTGCGCTTGCTGTAAACGGGACTCTCCAATATCGGTAATTTGCCCTGTTTTTAGAAGTATTTGCACATCTTCATCAGCGGCATATTTGGTAACTGCCAACAATGTTACTTCTTTAGGAGAGCGCCCGGCTCTTTTGCAAGCCTGTTCCAAGGAAACGTGTACATCTTTTAAGTTTTGCAATAGAACGTCTTCCCTGGTTGACATAGAAACCTCTTGACATATTATATCAAAATTTACTTTAATTATCCATTTTTTCGTAGTTGGATCAGAGAATGCCGTCGATTTAGCGTAGGAAATTTTATGAATTTTCAACGGAAAGGTACCTCAAAATACCTTGACTTGCTTTTTCCTTTTTTTTATAATCGTTTCTATACTCTGTAAGGGGAGGCTTTAATGAAAAAAAGAAGTAATTGGGTAAAAGGTTTTACGTTGATAGAACTGATGATGGTTGTCTTAATGTTGGGCATTTTAACTTCTATTGCTATTCCGTATTATCAACAAGCGGCCCGTGCAGCTCGCATAACAGAGGCCTTTAAGATGTTGCACACCGTTACAGATGCGCAAGAAGTTTATATGATAGAACACGGAACATATACAACGGATGTAACCCGTCTCCCTGTAAAATTCTCCAATGTTTCTGATGGATCGGAAGCTGATCCTTCCTTTATGGGAGATCATTGGAAAATATCGTGCCCGATGGATGGTACTTGCTCGTATATAGCCAAATGTAAAGCGGAAGGGCTTGGAAATGATGGGGAAGCTATGCCCACTATTGAATTTTATTTAAAAAAAGATTTATCCAAATACCATGGTGCGGGCCCTTGTATACCACCACAATTGAAAGCGGGTGGACATTATTGCAGGGTGGATTCTGAAATGACAGGTGCCAATCGTAAAAGCCAAGAGCAACTTTGTAAACGTTCCGGAAAGCCGGTTGGAACAGAGCCGATAACGATTTATCAATTAACTAATTAAATTTAAAAGGAGCCTTTGAAAGGCTCCTTTTTTATTGTACCGTAGTATTTAAATTTCTTACAATATAACTATGCATAAATATACCCGTACCAGTATGATTATAGTGTCCGTGGCAAACGGGCTTCTTTTATTTGGATATGGGCTTTCCCTTCCGTTTTTTACTATCTATCTCATTTCACAACGAAATTTATCTTCCGCTTTGGCGGGACTCATCATTTCTTTGGCGGGATTGTCACGGTGTGTATCCAGTGCCATTTCCGGCGAATTAGCAGACGCTTTTGGCCGTAAAAATGTGATGATGTGGGGATTGTTTTCACAAATAATAGCTATGTTTGCGTTGGGATTGTGTATAGAAACGCAGGTATCAGTCCCCTGGATGTTAATTTGTTATTTTTTAACCACCTTTTTGGGCGCTTTTTTTCGCCCTGCTGCTAATGCGTGGGTAACCGATAATACTAATGCACGCAACCGGGTAGAGGCTTTTGGAATAATTCGTATTGGGCTAAATATCGGGTGGGCGTTGGGCCCGGCAGTGGGCGGATTCTTGGTACGTTATTCGTACAGTGTTGCCTTTTATTTTACGGCTATCTTATATGCCATTACTATTCTGTATCTTTCGCGCTTGGTGCGAGACCGAAAAGTGCTTCACTCCCATAAACGCAAACCCAGTTTTGTTTCTACTTTACTGTCGTTAAAAGATACACGATTGGCTAAAATTTGTTTGTACGTGGTAATGATTACGGCGGTTAATTCACAATTGGTGGTGGGCCTGTCGGTCCATTGTAAACAATATTTGCATATGCCGGAGTATTTTATCGGATGGTTTTTTACGATTAATGGGCTTGTTGTGGTTTTCTTGCAGTATTGGGCTACCAAATGGATGAAAAAGATTCGTCTTTCTACGGCCATGTTTTTGGGATGTGCTCTTTATGCAGTCGGTTTTGGATCCGTCGGGTTTTTTGGCTCATTTATACCCATAGCTTTGGGGGTGTTTTTAGCCGGAGTGGGGGAATTAATTGTTTCACCGGGGGAACAGACATTGGTCTCCAACATTGCCGCCCGAGAAACACGCGGCCGCTATTTGGGCATGTTAATGGTTTTTTACAATTTCGGTTCTGCGGCAGGGTTTTTGATGGCGGGGGTTTTAAGTGATTTAATTGCTCCGCATTATTTACCGGGGCCGTGGTTAATAGTGGGGTTAATTGCATTGTTAGCCGGATATGGCTTTTGGCGAATGCGTTACCGTTTGACAGATAGCGAAGACGGAAAACAAACCGCCCCAATCCCCATAAAAAAAGATACAATAACCTTAAACTAGTATTTAAGAAGGAGAACATATGCGGGGAATTGTTTTTGCCGCTTTGACATTAATTGTAGGCGGTTTAATTGGCTTAGGGTTGGAAAAATTAGCGCTACTGATTGGCGGACAAGTTGGTGCGGCCTTAACGCATGTATATGGAATTGGAATTCATCCTTTATCGTTTCATTTGAATTGTTGCGGTTTTTTGGGATTAGTGGCCAGCTATTTTATTCTGGAAAAATTTGTGCGTAAATAATTATGAAACAGCCAATAGATCCATTAAATCTTGAGAACTTAATAAACCGAAATGATAGAAATCGGGCATTGCGGGAAGGACTCTATCATTTCCTTGGAGTACCAGAAGGATGGATTGGTCGTTTTTTTGTTTTGATTATTGCCGCTATTATGGGAATCATATTGCACATCTTTGCTTACAGGTTCTTGGAAGATCGGCTGGAAATGGTGGATGAAATTTCCTCTTCTGGAGAGTTCCTTGTATTAGTTTTGACGATATTAGGTTTGTTATTTGGCCTTATTGTTGGAACTATTGTGTGGAATCACTGGTTATCTAAGAAAATTACGTGGAAAATTTGATATGCAATTAATTTTAGCCTCCAAATCCCCTCGGCGGATTGAACTTCTTAAAAAATTAGGAATGAAATTTGATATTATTCCTTCGCAAAGTGCGGAACGTAGTACCAAAAAACGTCCGTCTTCACGGGTGCGCGAATTGGCCCTTCAAAAAGCTTTTGATGTAGCTAAAAAATACCCCGGTGCGGTTGTGATTGGGGCCGATACGTTAGTGTTTTGTAAAGGTGAAATTATTGGAAAGCCTAAAAACATACAGGATGCCAAACGAATCTTAAATAAATTAAACGGTGCCTGGCAAAGCGTTTATACCGGTGTATGTATTTTGCAGCAGAACACCCACAAATTGGTGTACGGTTACGATGTGTCTTATTGTAAAGCCCGGCATCTTTCACAACAGGAATTGGTTCATTTGGCGGGTAAACATATGGACAAAGCAGGGGCTTATGCCGTGCAAGACAAAGAAGATCCCTTTATTGAACGCATTGTGGGGAGTCGTAGCAATGTGGTAGGTTTTCCGGTGGAATTTTTTCAAAGATTATGGAAGGAGTTTTTAATATGCAAAAAGTAGATTTGTTGATTATCGGTGCCGGCCCGGCCGGGTGCAGTGCCGCAATTTATGCGGTGCGTGCAGGTGTGAAACCGTTGGTGGCCGGAGGTGCTATTCCTGGAGGGCAGTTGTTGCAAACCTCTGAGTTGGAAAATTATGCCGGTTTTGTAAATCCCGTAGGCGGTTATGAACTTATCGACAATATGCATAAACAATGCAAGCGCTTGGGAGTACAATTTACTACAGATGAAATTGCCAAAATTGAAGGAAATAAAACACCCTTTACAGTTACTACTACCGATGGTAAACAATATGAGGCAACCGCTATTGTGATTGCAACCGGTGCTAAGGCGCGTTGGTTGGGGTTAGCCGAAGATGAAAAATTCAAAGGGAAAGGTCTTTCTGCCTGTGCTACATGTGACGGATTTTTTATGCGTGGCAAAACAGTTTGTGTGGTAGGTGGGGGAAATACAGCTTTTGAAGATGCTCTGTTCTTGTCTCAATTTTGTCCGCAAGTATATTTGATTCACCGACGGGATGCATTTCGTGCAGACCAGGTAACTGTGGAACAGGTAAAGAATAATGCAAAAATCAAAATGGTGCTCAATAGCGTTCCGGTTAAATTATTGGGGACAGATCTTTTGGAAGGAATCCGTGTAAAAAATGTCAAAACGCAAGAAGAAACGGATATTGCGTGTTCGGGTGTATTTGTAGCAATTGGTGCAGATCCGCAAACCTCTTTCCTGCAATCTTCTCATGTCGCTTTGGCTGATAATGGACTTGTATTGGCTGACGATAAAACACATACTACCATTGATGGAATTTTTGCGGCGGGGGATTGTTCTGATAAATATTTTCGCCAAGCTATCATTGCGGCCGGTAACGGTGCTAAAGCCGGAATTGAGGCAGCGGCTTTTGTTAATTTGAACCGCGATTAACAAAAGGTTTATATACGCAATTGTTTCTGTTTTATTGTGTCACTCATCTTAAAAGGGATGAGTGATTTTTCTTTACCGACGAAAAATAGTAGCGGAGGGACCAAAAGGCCTAGAAAGGAAGTAGGTCCAAAAAAAGATATAAATGGGTCCAAAGGCCCTCGTATTTCTTCTAATTCCTTGGTATGATAATAATAGAAGGAAATAGTAAATTGAGTTACCAAAGGAGAAAAATATGAAAAAAAGATTAGTCTTACTGTTCGCGGTGTTCATGATCGGAACCGCTTCTGCTTTTGCACAAAGCAGTTCTAATACATTAGAAATGAAAGTGACGGATGGCGTATCTAAAGTTTTTTCTGTAGTAATAGAAGGAGTAGCCAGTGTCGGGCAATCAATCGCAAGCGGGTTGCAGAGCCTGGGCATCGGTGAATATGGTAACGAAGCTACTCAATCTGTACAAGCCGTTTCCCAAAATACGCAAGCCAAATAACGTGATATTTTAAAATTAACAAAACAGAAAAGCAATTTACTCCTGCAATTCAATTACTATTTCTTACTAATAAAATACCCCGGATAAAAATCCGGGGTATTTTAATTTTCCGGGAGAATATTCAAAATGGGTTTATTTCTCCAGCCCTTTTTGTCAAAATGCCACCACTCCGTTCGGGTAAAAGAAAAACCTGCCTTTTTCATGATTTCTTTCAATGTTTCACGGCGCTGTAAAATAGGATCAGATAAATCCAAATCATAATAATCCATATTGGCACGAGTTGTAAAATTATCAAAATCCGTTGGCATTTCCAAAGGTTTTCCGTTAAAATCGCAAGGAGTTAAATCTATGGCCATACCACGGCTATGGCGAGAACCTTTTTTAGGAGAGGCCACGTAACTGGGATTAGGGAACGCTTCCCATAATTTTTCTTGGGCTGTCGGCGGCCGGTAGCAATCCCATAAACAGAATGTAAAAGGTTCTTTTTCTTGAGCGGCTAAGGCAACCGCTTTTTGAAGGCCTTGTACGGCTTCTTTACGCAAATAACAATGGGTAAAATCATAAATTTTTTTTCCGGTAAAATTATTTTGCGTTGCATACCGCAAATTTACGAAAACGGGTAAATCTTCAACAGTTTGTACATCTATCAGCGGGTTTTTGCCGGAGGAAGCCGCACAGAGAAAAATAGAAAATAAAAAAATTCGCAGCACTTTATACATACTTTTAGTATAACACTTTCTAAGCAAAAATAAGTACAATACTAAATATGGACGAACATCATTTTAAAAGCGGTTTTGCTGTTTTAGCCGGCCTTCCTAACGCAGGGAAATCTACATTGCTTAATCAACTGGCCGGTGGTCTTTTATCTGCTGTTACCAACAAACCTCAAACAACGCGCCAAAATATTTTGGCTATTAGCGAAGGGAAAGATTATCAAATTGTATTTGTGGATACTCCCGGTTTTTTAAAGCCTCAATATAAGCTGCAGCAAACCATGGCAGATTGTGTGAACCGCGCTGTAAACGAAGAAGCAGATGTTGTTCTTTTTCTGGTAGACGTAACGGCCGATTTTTCTTTTAATGCGAAGTTAATAGAAAAATTAAAAAGTGTATTTTGTCCGATTTTCCTTGTTTTAAATAAGATAGATTTGATAAAAGACAAATCAATTTTAGATTCCCTGGAAGAACGGGTAAAAGCGGAACTGAAAATTACGCAGACATTCCGTATTTCGGCCTCTAAAAAGCAAGGAACGGAAAATTTATTGAAAGCCGTAGCACAAACGTTGCCTTTTTCTCCGGCCTATTTTCCCAAAGGGCAATGGACAGATCGCTTTGAACGGTTTTACGTGGCGGAATTTATTCGGGAACAAATTTTCTTACTTTATCAAAAAGAAATTCCCTATAGTACATATGTAGAAATTGAAAAATTTACCGAGGATTTAGGTGCTAAAAATTTTATTCGGGCCAATATTCATGTTGAGCGCGAGAGCCAAAAACCGATTCTAATTGGTAAAGGCGGAGCCATGATTGCCAAATTGCGCCAGTGCAGTCAAAAGCGCATAGAAGAATTTTTAGGTAAAAAATATCGCGTGGAACTTAATGTCGTGGTTTCTCCAAATTGGCGCAATGATACGTCAAAATTAGAGCAATTCGGTTACATCCAAAGGGATGAACAATAATTAGTGTATTTGATTTTTTAACTGCTGCGCAATTTCATCTAGCGCGGCAGTTAATTTTTTATATTCTTCTATTCCTTTCTCATCTACAAACGGGAAGCACGCTATTCTAAGTGAATTTTGGGAAACTGTACGGTACTTTTTAAGCCCGTCTTGTAAATGAAGTATTCCCGTGGCAGCGAGTGCTTCATTGATTTGCTTGTCTTGAATTTGTGGATGGGTAATTTTCATTGTCAGTGTAGTAAAAGAACGGTATTTTTCTTCCGCCACGAGGGGAGTAATCCAGTCCGTTTGTTGCGCCCAGTGAACCAAATAATTGGCATGCGTTTTGCACAAATTTTCCATTTCTTTAAGTCCTCCGTTCGCTAACATCCAGCGGGCGGCTTCATTGGCCATCCAAATGTTGATGGTAGAGGGAGTATTAAGCGTTTGGTGCTTTTGTTGGGCAAATTCAAGGGCTTTGGTTAAATCGAGAAAAAAGGGAATGCTTCGTTTTTGCACCATGTCTTGGGCACGTTGTACCGCTTTGGGACTCAAAATAAGTGCGCATGTGCCTCCACCTGCCGCAAAACATTTTTGGAGGCCAAAAAGTTGTATGTCATAAGCCTGTGGAGGTAATACACGACCTCCGGCACAAGAAGTAGTGTCCCAGGCTACTAATGTGTTTTTACTTCGTTTTTGCCAAACTTCTTGTAAATAGTCATCAGGTAATTGTACGCCGGTAGAAGTTTCATTGGGGGTTAAAATTACCAAGTCGGCTGTTGTATCCGGTAAAGTTTGGGGAATGAAATCTACATCTAAAAAATGAGTATTAATGCCGGGGATGCGTGTTGCCAATTGTTGGCACCAAAGACGGCTGAAGGCTCCCATGTTCAACCCGCTGACATTTTTATCTGTCAAACTCCACAGCACTGCGTCCATAGCGGGCGTTGCTCCTCCCGGGAAAAACATCACAGTATAATCTTGCGGTATTTGGAGTAAATCACGCAGGTGGTCTTCCGTTTCTTTGTATAACCCGTTGTAGGAAATATCCGCGGCCCTATGGCTTCGTTCAAAGAGCGTTTTAAATAATTCGCTTTGGCGCACGCTTGCAAGCCCTTGGGCAGGGCCACAGGCAAACGTGACGGAAGGCAACTTGTGCGGATCTAATTGAATCATATGTATATATTGTACAAAAAGTGGAGTAAGACACGTGAAATGTTAAAAAATGCTAAAATACATAGGTAATGATTTATTTTGTAAAGAGGAGACTTATTTCATGAGTTGCGAAAAATGCACCCCTGAAGTTGCAAAGATGTGCGCTGTTTGCAAAGGCGCTAAACATCAACCGGCCCCTATTCCCGAAGAAGGAAAATGGGTCAAAGCCAAACAAATTACCGATATTAGCGGTCTTACCCATGGGGTAGGCTGGTGTGCCCCTCAACAGGGTGCCTGTAAATTAACGCTCAACGTTAAAAACGGTGTAATTAAAGAAGCGTTAGTAGAAACGTTGGGTTGTTCCGGTATGACGCACTCTGCTGCCATGGCCGCAGAAATCTTACCCGGGAAAACTATTTTAGAAGCCTTAAATTCCGACCTGGTTTGTGATGCTATCAATACCGCTATGCGCGAACTGTTTTTACAAATTGTCTACGGTCGTACTCAAAGTGCTTTTTCTGATGACGGATTACCTATTGGTGCCGGTATGGAAGACTTGGGGAAAGGTCACCGCAGCCAAATAGGGACCATGTACGGTACGGAAGCCAAAGGGCCCCGCTATTTGGAAATGGCTGAAGGATACGTATTAAAAATCGGTTTGGATAAAAACAACGAAATCATTGGTTACCAATTCGTGAACTTAGGTAAAATGATGGACGCAATCAAAAAGGGTGAAAATCCGAAAGATGCGTACGAGAAAAATATCAATAAATACGGCCGCTTTGATGAAGCTGTCAAAGTAATTGATCCGCGTAAAGAGTAATCCAAGGAGAAAATATATGGTAACGTTTGAAGGATACGAAAGAAGAATTGAAAAAATTAACTCCGTTTTGAAAGAAAACGGTATTTCCTCTTTGGAAGAAGCCAAAGAAATTTGTACCCAAAAAGGGATTGATGTAGAAGCTATTGTAAAAGGCATTCAACCCATTGCTTTTGAAAACGCTGTATGGGCTTATACAGTGGGCGCAGCAATTGCTATTAAATCCGGTGTAAAAACAGCTGCACAAGCAGCAGAAAAAATTGGGGTGGGATTGCAAAGCTTTTGTATTCCCGGCTCCGTGGCGGACCAACGTGCCGTAGGGTTGGGCCACGGGAATTTGGGAGCTATGTTGCTTTCCGAAGGAACCAAATGTTTCTGCTTTTTAGCCGGTCATGAAAGCTTTGCCGCAGCAGAAGGTGCTATCGGGATTGCCCGTACTGCCAATAAAGTACGCAAAGAGCCTTTAAGAGTTATTTTAAACGGATTGGGTAAAGATGCGGCTTACATTATTTCTCGTATTAACGGTTTTACGTCTGTTGAAACCGAATATGATTATAAAACTGGGAAATTGAAAATTGTGAGCGAAAAACCTTTTTCCAACGGCGATCGCGCCAAGGTAAAATGCTATGGTGCTGATGACGTAAACGAAGGGGTAGCTATTATGCGTCACGAAGGGGTAGATGTTTCCATTACCGGTAACTCCACCAACCCCACCCGCTTTCAACACCCGGTAGCCGGTACTTATAAAAAATGGGCCACGGAAAACGGCAAGAAATATTTCTCCGTTGCTTCCGGTGGCGGTACAGGCCGCACCTTGCACCCGGACAATATGGCCGCCGGTCCTGCC
>JAEELM010000047.1 GCA_016282685.1 Elusimicrobiaceae bacterium
GTATGGTAGGTTACAAACTCGGTGAATTTTCGTTCACCCGGTTGTTCAAAGGCCATGGTGGCATGACAAAAGATTCCACCGCCTTGAAATAAAGATTGAGGATTTGATATGGAAGCTTGTGCTAAAGCTAAATTTCAACGCTACGGCAGCCGCCGTGTAAACTTAGTGTTGGACCAAATCCGCGGTAAAAACGTAAAAGCAGCAGAAGAAGTTTTGCCTTTTGTTGCCAAACGCACCGCAGATTTAGTAGCCAAAACATTACACAGTGCTGCTGCAAACTTGGAAGTCAAAGCAGGTAAAAAATTAGACTTCAGCAAAGTCTTTATTAAAGAAGCCTTTGCAAACCTCGGCCCTAGCGGAAACTTACGGCGTGTACAACCCGGTCCGCAAGGCCGTGCAATGCCTTATAAAAAGAGCATGTGTCATTTAACGGTTATCGTAACCGACGAAAAAAAGGGAGGTCGCTAATTTATGGGACATAAGATTCATCCCCGGTCTATCCGCTTAGGATACATTCAAGACTGGCGTTCCAGATGGTTCGCTCCCAAGAATATGCCGGCACTCATTGCGGAAGATTTTCAAATCCGCAAATTGATTGAAGGCAAATTCGCAATGGCGGCCATCAGTTACGTCGGAATTGAAAGAGCCGGTTCTTTCTTGCGTGTAAACATTCATACTGCCCGTCCGGGTGTAGTGATTGGTAAAAAAGGTGCTGACATTGAAGCCTTGCGCAAAGAATTGGAAACCTTGACCGGTAGCAAAACGTTTGTTAACGTTGTCGAAATTAAAAATCCGGAAACAGACGCTCAACTCGTGGCTCAAAATATTGCTCAGCAATTAGAAAAACGCGCTCACTATGGCGCCGCCATGAAGAAAGCGATTGAAAAAGCTTTGTCTGGCAAAGCATTGGGTATTAAGATTATGGTATCCGGCCGTTTAGGTGGGGCAGAAATTGCTCGTACCGAATGGAAACGTGAAGGCCGCGTACCGCTTCATACCTTGTGCGCTGACATTGACTACGGTTTTACAGAAGCCAATACCATCAGTGGTAAAATTGGTATTAAGGTGTGGATTTTCAAGCGGACTCACTTCGCCAAATCTCCTAAAGAGATTATGAATGAACTGAAAAAACACCGCGATATGGAAAACGGTGCTACCGAAGGCGTAGTAGAAACCCCCGCCGAGGAAGCCAAATAAGAGGAATTTAACTTATGTTGATGCCGAAAAGAGTGAAATATCGCAAACCCTTCAGCGCGCCTCGTATTAAAGGTAATGCAAAGCGCGGTACGGAAGTTGTGTTTGGCGAATATGGGCTAAAAGCCTTGGAACCTAAATGGATTACGGCACGTCAAATTGAAGCTGCACGTGTAACGTTATCTCGTTTCATCAAAAAGAAAGGTAAATTGTGGATTCGCATTTTCCCGGACAAAGCCATTACGAAACACCCAGCTGAAACTCGTATGGGTAAAGGGAAAGGCGCTCCCGAATACTGGGCTGCTGTGGTAAAACCCGGCCGCATCTTGTTTGAATTGGAAGGCGCTTCTGAAGAAGATACAAGAAGAGCCATGCGCTTGGCTTCTGATAAACTTCCGATTAAAACCAAATTGGTAACCAGAAGGTAATTATGAAAACCAACGAAAAAACAGCTTTGAGAAAAAAATCTTTGGCCGACCTGAATGAAGCGCTCGGCAAAGCCCAAGAAAAGAAGTTCAATCTTCTTTTCAAACACAGCACCACTCCGTTGTCTAATCCAATGGAAATTCGTGCTGTCAGACGCGAAATCGCTCTTTTGAAAACGTTAATTAGCCAAAAGAGCTTGCAAAAATAGAGGTTTAACATGGAAAATCAAGAAACCCGTGCCAAACGGAAAGTATTAACCGGCGTGGTAGTGTCCGATAAAATGAACAAAACCCGCACCGTGAGTGTAGAACGCTTGGTTCATGACGACCGCTATGGCAAAACGCTCAAAAGAGTGGCAAAATTCCACGCGCACGACGAAGCTAACGAAAGCAAAACCGGCGACAAAGTGGAAATTATGAGCACCCGTCCTGTTTCCAAAACGACGAAATGGCGCGTTTCCAAAATTGTGGAAAAAGCCAGAGCTTAGTTTTAAAACTACGGAGTTATTTAAAGTATGATTCAAATTAGAAGCATTCTCAATGTGGCTGATAATTCCGGCGCCCGTAAAGTACAATGCTTTAAGGTGCGTGGAGGCCACCACCGGGATATTGCAGGCTTGGGAGACGTAATTATGTGCTCCGTCAGAGATGCAATCCCGACTTCCGCCATTAAAAAAGGCGACGTGGTTCGCGCCGTAGTAGTACGCGTGGCCCGCGAAAAAAGACGTAAAGACGGTTCCTATATTCGTTTCGATGACAACGCCGTTTGCATCATTAACGACAATGGCGAACCCAAAGGCACCCGTGTGTTTGGCCCGATTGCCAGAGAGTTGCGCGAGAAAAACTTCTTAAAAATTATTTCTCTCGCACCTGAGGTGGTATAGTATGAAGATTAAAACGAAAGATACCGTGCTGGTTTTGGCCGGCAAAGACAAAGGCAAGAAGGGCGAAGTGAAATCAGTAAACCCGGCTAAAAATAGAGTTGTAGTAGCCGGTGTGAACATGGTTTCCAAACATACGAAACCTTCCCAAAATAAGCAAGGCGGCATTGTGCAAGTAGAAGCAGCGTTGGACGCTTCTAACGTAGCGTTGGTCTGCAACCACTGCAAAAAAGCCATGACGCCCAAAATGCAAATTACGGCCGACGGTAAAAAAGTACGCGTCTGCCGCAAATGCAATGAGCCGATTATCTAAGTAGGATACTAAAATGACTGCTAAGAAAGAAACAAAAACTGTAAAGAAGGCACCTGAGGGATACGTCCCGCATTTACAGGTCCTTTATAAAGACAAAGTGCTTCCGGCCTTGCTCAAAGAAATGGGTGTAAAAAGCCCTATGGCCGCGCCGAAATTGACAAAGATCGTTATCAATATTGGTGTGAAAGAAGCCCGTGAAGATATTAAAGTGATGGATATCGCTAAGAACGATTTATCCGCCATCGCCGGACAAGCCGCGCAAGTGCGTCGTGCTAAAAAGTCCATTTCCAACTTCAAACTCAGAGAAGGGATGCCCATTGGCGTACGTGTAACGTTGCGCGGTGCGAAAATGTATGAATTTATGGAACGTTTCATCAACATTGCAGCGCCTCGTATTCGTGACTTCCAAGGCTTCAACCCGAGTTTTGATGGAAGAGGCAACTTAAACTTAGGGATTAAAGAACATTATATTTTCCCGGAAATTGATGTAGAAAAATCCCCCAAGGCTTATGGTATGAACATTACGTTTGTCACCACAGCCAACGACGATAAGAGCGGCCGCTTACTCATGGATTTTATGGGTATGCCTTTCCGCAAAAACGCTAAATAAGGAGCAAACACTATGGCTACGAAAGCATGGGTTGCAAAAATGGCGAAAGACCAAAAGTTTGCCGTGCGCTACCACAATAGATGCCAAATCTGTGGTCGTGCAAGAGGATATTATCGCGACTTCGGTCTCTGCCGTATCTGCCTGAGAAAGATGGCGCACCAGGGATTAATCCCGGGTCTTAGAAAATCCAGTTGGTAATTTAAGGAGGAGCTGCCGCCGCGGGTTAACTCCGTAAGGAAAGTAATTTGCACGGCAACTTAGTATTATGGATCCAATCGCAGATTTCTTAACCAGAATAAGAAACGCAAATATGAAGAAAAAAGAAAAAGTGGATATCCCTTTTTCTAAAATCAAAACTGAAATTGCGCGTATTTTAAAAGAAGAAGGTTATATCGCCAATTTCAAAGCCGTCCATAACGAAACCAAGGGCGGCGTGGTAAGAGTATTTTTGAAATATACGCCTGAAAACGAATGTGTTATCCAAGGTTTGAAACGTGTATCCAAACCGGGTTCCCGCGTTTACAGCGCTTATAACAACATTGCGAAAGTTCTCGGAGCGTTTGGTATTTCTATTCTTTCCACTTCCAAAGGTTTAATGACCGATGCACAAGCAAAAGCAGCCAAAATGGGCGGTGAAATCTTGTGCCAGGTGTGGTAAGGGGGAATTATGAGTAGAATTGGTAAAAAATCAATCAACATCCCTGCCAAAACAAAAGTGGAAATTAAGGAAAATGTAATTACCGCTTCCGGTGCGTTAGGAGCTCAATCCTATACTGTTCCGGCCGGTATTACCCCCAAAGTAGAAAACGGTGTTTTGTCTTTCTCTATCGAAGAAAAAGATTACAACCGCTTGAACGCTTTGCATGGAACAACCCGCGCCAATGTTGCGAATATGATTGAAGGCGTAACCAACGGTTTTTCCAAAGTACTTGAAATTAATGGTTTGGGATATCGTGCCAGCGTGGCCGGTAAAAAACTTAACTTAGAACTTGGTTTTTCCCACCCTGTTAATTTAGATATTCCGGAAGGATTGACCGTAACGGTAGACCCGAAATCCGGGTTTGTTACGATTAAAGGTAGCAACAAATTTGCCGTAGGCGATTTCGCTGCCAAAATCCGCCGGATTAGACCGCCGGAACCGTACAAAGGCAGCGGTATTAAATACCAAGGCGAACACATTGTACGCAAAGCCGGTAAAACTGCGGCGGGAGGTAAATAACCATGGCTACTAAACAAGAAAGATACCAGTATAGAAAGGACCGCAGCCGCGGCCACCTTTTGAAAAACGGTGCACACCGCCCGCGCTTGTCTGTCTATAGAAGTTTAAAATACATCTATGCACAAATTGTTGATGACAATACGCATAGCACGCTTGTATCAGCTACTACGTTGTCTAAAGAATTTGAAGGCAAGTTCGAAAATTCCGCCAAAAGCATTGAAGCCGCTAAAGCTTTGGGTGAAGTAATCGCCAAAAAAGCTTTAGATAAAGGCATCAAAGAAGTAATGTTTGACCGCGGCGGACGCGTGTATCACGGCAGAATCAAAGCATTAGCCGATTCCGCCAGAGAAGCAGGATTGAAATTCTAAGGTGTAGGTGAATTTAATGTCCAACGAAACGCTCGTAAAAAACGAGAATAAAAAAGAAGCGAAAGGCAAAAGAGCCGAGTTTCAAAAAGCAAGACCGGCGGTTGAAGGAAAAACCACGGTTATCCACATCGCCAGAACGACGAAAGTAGTAAAAGGCGGAAAACGTATGGGTTTCCGTGCGTTAGTCGTAGTCGGTAACGGTATGGGCAAAGTGGGTGTTGCTATTGGTAAAGCCAATCAAGTGCAAGCTGCTATTGCAAAGGCTGAAACCCATGCGCGTAAACACATGATTACGTTCCCGATTGTGGGCGAAACCATTCCGCATGAAGTAATCGGCAAATTTGGGGCTGCATCCGTTTGGATGAAGCCTGCCGCTCCGGGTACCGGGGTAATTGCCGGTTCCGGTGCACGTTTGTTGTTTGAAGCTGCCGGGATTAAAGACGTGCTGGCTAAGAGCTTAGGTAGCACCAACCCGTGCAACCTCGTCTATGCGACGATGGAAGCATTCAAACAATTAAAGAGCAAAGACGCAGTGAATGTATTGCGCGGTAAAGCCGAAGCCGTAAAGGAAGAAGCTCCCGCTGAAGCAGCTGCGCCTGCCGAAAAGGCCGAATAGTTTTGTGGAGAGAATAAAATGGTAACTTTAAATAAACTTTTCCCTAAACATGGCTCTCGTAAAGCCAAAAGACGCTTGGGCATTGGCCCGGGTTCTGGCTTGGGTAACTACTGCACAAAAGGAATGAAAGGGCAAACCTCTCGTTCCGGTAATACCCGCAAAGAAAGTAAAGAAGGCGGACAAATGCCGCTCATTCGTCACACGCCTAAAAGCGGTTTTTCCAACAAAGACTTTGCCAAACGGTATGATTATGTAAACGTAGGCTCGTTGGAAAAATTGTTTGCAGCGGGTGCAGAAGTAACTCCTGAAGCCTTGAAAAAAGCGGGTGCCATTCATGATGCAAGCCGCGTCAAAGTATTGGCAAACGGAACTTTGAAAAAGGCTTTAAAAGTGTCTGCTCATGGTTTTTCTGCTACCGCGAAAGCGGCCATTGAAAAAGCCGGCGGCACCGTAACCGTAATTGAGACGAAATAATGTCTAATAATACAGTTGCAAATATTTTTAACGCTCCCGAACTCAGAAAGCGCTTGCTTTTTGTGCTCGGGGCGTTGGCAGTTTTCCGGGTGGCTGCGGCCATCCCGATACCTGGGATTAATGCGGATGTATTGCGCCAATTATTCCAAGCCAACCAAAACGGTATTTTAGGTTTCATGAATATCTTTTCGGGTGGAGCCTTGGGGCGTTTCTCCATTTTAGCCTTAGGTATCATGCCTTATATTAACGCTTCCATTATCATGGGGCTTGTGCGTGGGGCACATATTTTCCCGGCACTGGACCGCATGCATAAAGAAGGGGAATCTGGCAGAAGAAAAGAAAACCAAATTACGCGTATTTTTGCACTGTTCTTGGCCTTGTTACAAGGCGGCATGATGACGTTTGCCATTACCCGTGTACAAGGTGCGGGGGGTGTTCCGGCCGTAGTGGATCCCTCTTTAATTTTCTTTGCTACCACGTTGGTTACATTGGCAGCAGGCACAATGTTTGTTATGTGGTTAGGGGAACAGATTACCGAAAAAGGGGTAGGGAATGGTATTTCTCTTATCATCTTTGCCGGTATCGTGGACCGCTTGCCTGGTGCTATTATGGAAATTAAAGAACGTGTGGCCACCGGGGAAATGGATTTCTTTATGGCTATGGTAATTGTAGCAGCTGTATTGTTTATTACAGCTTTGGTAGTATGGTTGGAAACAGCCCAACGCCAAATTCCTGTACAATATGCCAAACGTCAGATAGGTAATAAAATGTATGGTGGACAGACCAGCTATTTGCCTTTGAAAATTGATCAAAGTGGTGTAATTGCTGTAATCTTTGCCTCCTCCGTTATTTCGTTACCGCTTACGATTGCCAGTTTTAACCAAGAAGCGCCTTGGGCACAGAAAATTTTAAATGCCATGGGCCGCGGTAATATTTGGTATATGTTGCTTTTCTCCGCCTTAATTATTTTCTTCTGCTATTTCTACAACTCAATGACGATTAATCCGTCTGATGTGGCAGATAACATGAAGAAAAGTGGTGGGTTTATTACGGGGATTCGTCCCGGGGAACCGACCAAAAATTATATTGAATGGGTCATGAACCGCTTGACGTTCTGCGGTGCGATCTTCGTATGTTTGGTAGCTATTATGCCGGATGCTTTCCGCGCTAAATTCGGCGTGGACTTTTACTTCGGCGGTACGGCTTTGCTGATCGTTGTCGGTGTGGCGCTCGATACGGTGGGGCAAGTACAAGCCCATCTTTTGGCGCGCAATTATGAGCCGTTGATGAAAGGATCCAAACGTATCAAAGGTCGTTGGTTCAATATCCAATAGCTTTTTAAGAACAAAATGCGCTTGTGCGAGAAATTGTAGTGAATGTGGTTTTACATTCTCTATTCAGATGTTAAGCACAAGCGCAAAGTTCCCTAAAAAGTTAAAAATTGGAAAGTATTTTGTGAAAAATTTTCTTTTGAAAATTTTGAAATAAAATTTTATGAACATTGTACTCATGGGCTGTCCGGGGGCCGGTAAAGGAACCCAGTCAGCCAGATTGCAAGACTATTTCCACTTAAAACACATCTCCACCGGGGATGTGCTTCGTGCGGAGATAGCGTCGGGATCAGTACTGGGAAAGCAAATTGCCGGTATCATCAATAAAGGCAATTTAATCCCCGATGAAATGATGATTGCAATGTTGGAAAATATCGTTAAGGCCACGGATAAAGGTCTTATTTTTGATGGTTTTCCGCGCACGGTAGCACAAGCAGAAGCACTCGATCAAATGATGTGCCGCTTTGGGCGGAAAATCACAAAAGTAGTGATGATAAATTTGCCGGAGAAAGAAGTAGTCGGCCGTATTTCATCACGTCGCCAGTGTAAAAAGTGTGGAGAAATTCTGCACGTTACTTCCGCTGCGGAAGTGCTTTGTCCGGTGTGTGGTGGGGAATTATATACACGTCCTGATGACACCCCGGCACGTGTGAAACACCGTTTGGAAGTATACCACAAAGATACGTTACCTGTTAAAACCTATTATCAACATTCGGGTAAGTATGTGGAAATTAATGGCGATCAAGAGCCTGAACAAGTTTTTGAGGATATAAAAAATATCCTTGAGAAGGTAAAATGATTGAAGTAAAAAATGATAACGAAATAGCGAAGATGCGGGCTGCCGGAAAAGTGACGGCTGCGGTTCTCAAACGGATGACCGAAATCGTGAAACCGGGAGTTTCCACATTGGACCTTGATCGTGAAGCCGAAAAAATAATTCGTTCCTTCGGGGCGACACCGTTATTTTTAGGCTATTATGGGTTTCCGGGGAGCATTTGTGCTTCTGTAAACGAAGAAGTCGTGCACGGAATCCCAAAAAAAGATACAATATTAAAGAAGGGTGATATTATTAGTATTGATACAGGAGCCCGCCTTGACGGTTTCTGTTCAGATGCCGCAATCACTCTTGGCGTAGGAAAAGTTTCTGATGAAGCCCAACGACTGATGGATGTAACCAAAAAGTCGTTATATAAGGCAATCGGGCTAGTCAAACCCGGCCGTCGCCTTGGCGACGTTCAACACGAGGTGGAAACATTTGCTACGCAAAATGGTATGGGAGTAGTGCGCGATTATTGCGGGCACGGAATCGGCCGCAATATGCACGAAGAACCCAGTATTCCTAACTTTGGGAAACCGGGCACAGGGCCTGTCCTTGAAAAAGGGATGGCTTTAGCAATTGAACCCATGCTTACTGCGGGAACTTACAAGGTCAGGGAGTTGGAAAACGGATGGACAGTTGTTACGCAGGATGGCAGTTTGGCTGCTCATTTTGAACACACCATTGCAGTTACCGCTAACGGCAGTGAGATTCTTACTGCTTTTGAATAATTCCACTTGCGTTTGAAAATAAAAAACGGCAAGCGGAGTATTCTTGTGATTTATCCGAACTCGGAGTTGTATGAGCGATAAAATCGAAATTGAAGGAAAAGTCTTGGAAGCACTCCCCAATGCAATGTTTCGTATCGAAATTGCGGGAGGAAAAGAAATTCTAGGGCATATATCCGGAAAAATGAGAGTTCATCATATAAGAATTCTTCCGGGCGATAAGGTTAAGTTGGAACTTTCTCCATACGATTTAACCCGCGGAAGAATAACTTATAGGGAGAAATAAATGAAAGTCAGAGCAAGTGTAAAAAAGATATGCCAAAAATGCAAAATCATTAAACGCAACGGCGTAGTCCGCGTGGTTTGCGAAGTAGCAAAACACAAACA
>JAEELM010000048.1 GCA_016282685.1 Elusimicrobiaceae bacterium
AGAGTGAAGCCGGTGAACTTCGCGGTATCAACGAAGCAATCGGTTGGTCAACGATCAATGAAGGGTATGGTATCAACGGTGCCTTTATTTATGCCCGTTCCCACGAATTATATGGTATTCAGGGTGCTATCTATAACGTTTCTGATAGATTGTATGGTGTCCAAGGTGGGTTGGTTGCCATTAACAACCAAGAATTAAAAGGTGTGGAATACGCCTGGATCAACATTGCCCGCGGTACTGTAATCGGTGCTCAAATCGGTATCTACAACCAAGTAGAAGATTTGCACGGTGTACAACTCGGTATTGTGAACAATGCCCGCCACATCAGCAAAGGGTTGCAAGTTGGTATCGTAAACATTGCCAAGAACGGTTGGTTCCCGGTGATGGTACTTGTAAACGGCCGCTTCTAATCAGCAACGCTTACAAATTTAACCGCGCACTTAATTGTGCGCGGTTTTTCTTTTTATGGTATAATAAATATAGGTGTAATGAGCAGGAGTGCGCAAAAAGTTTGTAAATCAAAGCACGTCTTGACAACACCCAGGCCAATACCACCGAGGCATCCCCTGCCTTAATTTAGGTTGCGGCCACAGGAGAATAATAATGAGTAATGTATCTATGAAAGCCATGCTGGAAGCCGGTGTGCATTTTGGGCACCAAACTTCTCGCTGGAACCCCAAAATGGGACGTTTTATCTTTGGAGAAAGAAACGGCGTCCATATTTTAGACTTGCAAAAAACCGCCAAAGAATTGAAAAAAGCCTGTGCTTTTATTAAAGAAGAAAGCAAAAAAGGTGCTAAATTTTTATTTGTCGGTACCAAAAAACAATCCCAAGAAGCCATCCAAGCTGAATCCGCCCGTTGCGGTGCTTTCTGCATTCATGAAAAATGGCTCGGTGGAACTTTAACCAACTTTCAAACGGTTAAAAAATCTATCGAACGCATGAATGAATTGGAAAAATGGGAGAACTCCGGCGTATTTAAAGCTATTTCCAAAAAAGAAGCTAGCCGTCTCTCTAAAGAATTGGCTCGTTTGCAAAAATTGTTGGGCGGCATCCGCGACATGAAAGTATTGCCGGATGTGGTTTTTGTCATTGACCCGGTTGACACCATGGGTGCTGTGCGTGAATCGCACGTGCTCGGGATCCCGGTAGTAGCTGTCTGTGACACCAATGCCGACCCCGACATGATCACCATGCCTATCCCCGGTAATGATGACGCCGCTCGCTCTATTAAATTGTTCTGCGCGGCTGTTGCTGATTCCATTTTGGAAGGCAGAGCAGAAGTAGAAGCCAACAAAACTGCTGAAAACCAACCGGCCGAAAACCCGGTAATGGCACAAGCTTTTGAAACGGCTATGCTAAAGGGTGAAGAAGAAGCCAAGGCTGAAGATGTAAAAGAAGAAGTGGTAGAAGAAGTGAAAGAAGTAAAAGCCGAAAAACCGGCTAAAGAAGTAAAAGAAGAAGCCAAAGCGGAAGAAAAACCCGCTAAAAAAGCGGCTGCTAAAAAACCGGCTGCCAAAACGGCTACTAAGACCACTGCAAAAAAGACTGCCACTAAAACGGCTGCTAAAACCACCGCTAAAAAAACGACGACCAAAACCAAAAAGGCCGAAGTAAAAGAAAAAGCGGAAACCAAATAATTATTTAGGAAATCCCGCGAAAGCGGGGTTTCCGATAGTTTTGAAATAAGGAGAAAATCCAATGTCTTTAATGGATGATATTAAAACTTTAAGAGAAAAAACCGGCGCCGGAATGATGGACTGCAAAAAAGCTCTTACCGAATGCAAAAACAATATGGAAGAGGCCGTTGTATATTTGCGCAAGAAAGGTTTGGCTGCTATGGCCAAACGTGCCGACCGCGATACTAAAGAAGGAAGAGTTGTTGTAAAAACCGATGGCACTAACTATGCCATGTTGTACTTGGGTTGCGAAACAGACTTTGTGGCCAAAACCGATGGTTTTATTAAATTGGCCGAAGACTTGACAGACTATGTACTTAAACACCCGGGTGTAGATTACAACAATGATGAATTCATCAAATCCCAAATTATGGAACAAGCTCCTAAATTTGGTGAAAATACAACCTTCAAAGGCGCTTATAACTGGAAACCGGCTGACGGTTCCGTGATGGCCTATTATGTTCACTCCGATAATAAAAAAGCCTCCATTTTGGAAATGGCTGTTACCGGTAATGTAGATAAAACCAAAGCTGCCGAAATCGCCCGTGGATTGGCTATGCATACAGTAGGTATGCAAAGCGGTTGGGTAAAGGCCGAAGATATCCCGCAAGAAGTAATTGATAAGGAACTCGATATTTACAGAACCCAGGCTTTAAACGAAGGAAAACCGGAAGCTGCCATTGAAAAAATGCTGCCCGGTAAAGTAAAAAAATTCGCCAAAGAAAACTGCTTATTGGAACAAGGCACGATTAAAGACAACAAGAAAACCGTTGCCGATTATCTGGCTGAAGAATCCAAAGCCCTCGGCGGTGAATTAAAAGTTGTTCGTTTCGTAAGATTCTAACTTGCAAGCCCCACGAAAGTGGGGCTTTTTCTTGTGCTTATGCAAATGCGTGGGCAGAAGAAAAAGATTTATGCTACAATACTGAAAACATCCGCGCGAGGAGATTGTTTATGAAAAAAACTGCCACCAAAAAAAGAATTTTACTTAAATTATCCGGCGAGGCATTAAGTAAAGAAGGCCACCGCGGCATTGATCCGCAGTCTCTTAAAGAAATTGCAGTTGAGATTGCCCAAGCTTATCAAAAAAGTAATTGTGAATTGGCTATTGTTATTGGTGGAGGAAACGTCTGGAGAGGTGTACGAGACGGCGGCGGTGTAATTGATCGCGTCAATTCCGACAGTATGGGTATGTTGGCCACTGTTATCAACGCAATTGCTTTGCAGTCGGCACTAGAAGATGCAGGAGTTCCTACGCGCGTGCTTACTTCCGTAAATATTTATCAACTGGCGGAACCGTTTGTCCGCCGCAAAGCAGTGCGCCACTTAGAAAAAGGGCGTATCGTTATTTTTGCCGGCGGAACAGGCAACCCTTTCTTTACCACAGATAGTGCTGCAGCGTTACGTGCCTCGGAAATTAATGCGGATTTGATTCTTAAAGCCACGCAGGTTGACGGCGTATATGACAGTGACCCCAAGAAAAATCCCAAAGCAAAGCTGATCCGTCGTATTTCTTACGGGGATGCAATTGCGAAGCGTTTGCAATTCATGGATACCGCTGCCTTGGCTTTGTGTCTGGAAAAACAACTGCCTCTCTTGGTTTTTAATTTGCATAAAAAAGGAAACATTCAAAAAGCCCTCTGCGGGAAAGAAATAGGAACAATTATTTACTAATGAAATTTTTGAATTTTTCTTTATTAGCTTTGTTTCTATTTTCCTGCGCTCAACCACAAGCGCAAACTTCTTCCTCGTCTACCGTAGAACCGTTAGATTGTGCGACTGTTGTTTTGCCTGAGCCTAATCCGGCGGAAACGATTGCATGCGTTCAAACGCAGACGTCTTTTTGTGGCTTTTTCCCCAATGGAAAACCTTTCTATTGTGCTGCTAAAAACGGCACTTTGACCTATCGTTCAAACAAATGGGGCTCTTCTCTTACGGTTTCTACCTTTGACACGAACGGACAGCAACTTTCGGAACGGTATTATGCCTACGGTAAATTAACCCGCGGAGCCGATTATAATGTAACTGCCCGAACAGTTACGCGTTTTTGGTGGGATGAAGACGGACAAATTCGGCTATATCGTTATGATTTTAATAATCGCGTGTTGGACAAATATTATTTCCGCGAAGGTAAAGAATATGTACGTTATCCCGAT
The DNA here is from genome assembly GCA_016282685.1 of Elusimicrobiaceae bacterium. Taxonomy (GTDB): domain Bacteria; phylum Elusimicrobiota; class Elusimicrobia; order Elusimicrobiales; family Elusimicrobiaceae; genus Avelusimicrobium. The sequence continues at coordinate 3,837 of JAEELM010000048.1, forward strand.
GGGAACGATATGGGCGAGATAAATGGACCGTGGAAAATGGAAAATCTTACCCTTTATATAGACCACCATCCGTTTTATACGTTGCCTGATCCAGCCCAGCCTGCTCCGGATATGTGTAGCACATTTGAGCCGTTGTGTGAGCAAAAGATTTGATATAATAAAATTAACTTACTGAAAAGAGGAACTTATGGAAGGAATTTCTGATTTACTCAATAAAACAAAAACTGAAATGGCAGAACATGTTGCCCGTTTGGAACGTGATTTGTCTACCATTCGTACGGGCCGTGCCAGTGCCGGCTTGTTGGAGAACATTCGGGTAGATTATTACGGTACCCCAACCCCCATTAAACAAATGGCGGTAATCAACGTGTTGGATGCTAAAACATTGGAAATTCAACCGTGGGATGTTTCTGCAATTAATGACATTGACAAAGCTTTGCAACAGGCCGATTTGGGCGCCAGTCCTGTCAATAATGGTAAAGTTATTCGTATTACGTTACCGTCAATGACAGAAGAACGCCGCAAACAATTAGCCAAGAACATTTCTAAAATGAGTGAAGATTTTAAAGTAGCTGTGCGCAATTCCCGCCGTGATGTAATGGAAAAACTCAAAAAAGCGCAGAAAGCGTCCGAAATTACCGAAGACGATTTGAAACGCTATGAGGCTGATGTGCAAAAAGCTACAGATGCGCATATTGCTCAAATTGAAAAAGTAATCGCTAGCAAAGAAGCGGAAATCATGAAAATCTAAGAGTTGTATGTTTTGAAAGCCCCGGGTAACTCCGGGGCTTTTTATTTTCCAGTATCCCCCCTAAATAAGGTAAAATACATATATGCAGTCAAACGTATTACCCAAACATATTGCTATTATTATGGACGGAAACGGCCGTTGGGCTAAAAAGCGTCATTTGCCGCGCTTAGCGGGGCATAATGCCGGAGCTCAAGCGGTGCAACGTACCCTGCAAGCTGCCCAGACGTTGGGTATTCCATTTATTACTTTATATGCTTTCTCTACGGAGAATTGGTCTCGTCCCAAAGAAGAAATTGAGGGACTTATGGCCTTGCTTTCTCAAGCTTTGGATAAATATACCAATACGGCAATGAAAGAAAATATACGTTTATGGGTCAGTGGGTCAAGAGATAAACTTTCCCCCACTGTGTTAGAAAAAATAGATAAGGCTGTTAAACTTACTTCTAAAAATACAGGCCTCACCGTTAATTTGGCGCTGAATTACGGTGCACGGCAAGAAATTACGGCAGCTGTAAACAAATTGCTGGCTCAAAATAAAAAAGAAATTACTGTGGAAGATATTTCCGCTTGCCTGTATCAACCCGCTTTGCCTGACCCGGAACTTATTATCCGTACATCCGGAGAGGAGCGATTGTCCAATTTTCTGCTATGGCAAAGTGCTTATAGCGAATTTTATTTTACACCCGTTTTATGGCCGGATTTCAATGCAGAAGAATTACAAAAAGCTTTGGATGAATATGCCCGCCGTACACGCCGCTTTGGAGGATTATGAGTTCCCCGGTTGTTAAATCTCGTGCAAAAGAATTGATCGCACGTATTGAGAGATTTTCTTCTCCCGTGTTTAAAAAGCAAATGAAGGAACGTTTTGGCATTTGTACCGAAAAAGCCGTCGGGACTCCGGTTACTACCCTGCGTTTGCTTTTGAAAGGATTACCTCGGCCGGATCATGAATTAGCGTTGGCCTTGTGGAAAAGTGATATTCACGAAGCCCGTATTATGGCTTCCATGTTGGCAGATCCTGACCAGATAACACGTGATACGTTAGATGAGTGGGTGCAAAACATCAATTCATGGGATTTGTGTGATGCTTGCTGCTGTAACTTGTTTTCAAAGGTAAAAAATCCAGTCAAACTGGCAGAACGGTGGATAAAGAAAGAGAACGAATTTGTCCGCAGAGCCGGTTTTGCTATTCTTGCTTGTTTGGCAATGCCCCGTGCTAAAACGCCGGATTCCACTTTACTCAAAATGCTCCCTTTCATTAAAAACCATTCTTGTGATCAACGCCCTATGGTCCATAAGGCTGTTAATTGGGCGTTGCGTAATATCGGTAAAAAAAATCCACGTCTTACCCCTATGGCTATAAAATGTTCCTACGAAATTTTGGACTTATACCCGGACAACCGTTGCGCAGTTTGGGTGGCCAAAAATGCATTGTGGGAACTTAATTCTCCCAAAATAAAAGCCATGATTGCCAAACGGAAATAATACCGTACGCGCGCGAAATATAGTAAAATACTATATATGCTATTACCACGTATTATTACTGCCCTTATCGGGATTCCTGCCGTTTTAGCCGCTATCCATTTTGGCGGTATTGTTTATATGGCCTTTGTGGGTTGTATAATTATACTGTGCTTGTACGAATACAGTTTGGTGTTGACCTCCGGTAAAAAACCGGTACATATGGTTTCTTTATTGCTGTTTGGGGTCTTAATGGCTCTGGTGGCAATTCTAGGCCGTACAACTATCGAAGGACTTACCCTTCCGGATCATTTTTATCCCTTTGCTATCAGTGTTGTATTAGTGGGAGTGTTGTTGGTGGAAGTGATGACGCCTCATCGCTCGTGGGAACGGGTATCCAATACCTTTTTGGGTGTGTTTTTAATTCCATGGTCGTTAGCACATTTAATTAACTTGCGTGATATTCCTACGTATGGTGAATATCTTACGTTATTCATGATTATCACCGTCTGGATTAGCGATACCGGGGCTTATTTTTCTGGCCGTTTCTTGGGAAAACACAAACTCAACAAAGAGGTCAGTCCCAAAAAAACATGGGAAGGGGCCATTGGAGGAACTGCCTTAGCCATTGGCGGAGCTATTTTGATGCGCCATCTGTTTTTATCCACGTTATTATCGTTAAAGCAAGCCATTTGGATAGGGTTGTTAGTGGCGGCAGTTGGCCAAATATCCGATTTGGCAGAATCTGTTTTGAAGCGTTCAACAGGGGTAAAAGATTCTTCAAATTTACTCCCCGGCCACGGCGGTTTTTTGGATCGTTTTGATTCTTATTTGTTGCTGGCTCCGATTTTTTATTACGTTATCATTTATTTATTCCCTAACTTATGAAAAATATTGTAATTTTAGGTTCCACCGGTTCTATCGGTACTTCTTCTTTAGATGTGATTGCCCGTCTTGGGCCGCGTTATAAAGTGATTGGTATTTCTGCCAATAATAATACGGACTTATTTTTGAAACAAATTCATTCGTTTCATCCCCGTTTTGCTGCTGTACTCAATCCGGAAAGTTATGAGAAAATAAAGGATCAAATCCCGGAAGGTACGCGTTTATTACCGCCGGAAATAGACAGTTTGATTTTTATGGCTTCTTTGCCATCAGCCGATTTAGTAATCAGCGGTGTTGTAGGGGCTGTCGGATTCCAACCCTTGGTGAGCGCCATTAAGGCCGGAAAAACCATTGCCTTGGCCAATAAAGAGCCGATGGTGATGGCAGGAAAAACGTTGATGAAGGAGTGTGAGCGTTGGCAGGCTTCTATTATTCCTGTGGACAGTGAGCCTTCCGCTATTTTTCAATGTTTAGCCGGGATGGCAAATGAACACACGTATCACAATCTTGCACAAGATATTTCTAAAGTTATTTTAACAGCCTCAGGCGGTCCTTTTGCCAAGAGAAAGAATTCTTTATCTACGGTGACGCCGGGAGAAGCTTTAAACCATCCCCGTTGGCGAATGGGAAAAAAGATTACGGTGGATTCAGCCACGCTTATGAATAAAGGGTTTGAATCTATTGAAATTATGAATTTATTTGATTTGCCGGAAAAAAAGATACAAATTGTGATTCATCCACAGTCTATTGTGCATTCAGCTGTCGAGTTTAATGACGGGGCTATTTTGGCACAACTGGGTGAACCGGATATGAGGGTGCCTATTCAATACGCCATCACTTATCCCTTACGTATGGAAAGCCCGGTAAAAAAATTAAATTTATTTGACATTGCCAAATTGGAATTTTTTGAACCGGATTTTGCTAAATTTCCATGTTTAGAGTTGGCTTTAACGGCTGCGCGGGCCGGCGGAATTGCCCCTGCTGTATTAAGTGCTACGGATGAGGTGGCGGTAGAGGCTTTCTTGAAAGAAGAAATTAAATTTACGGATATTGCTAAATTAGTCTATACCGTGCTAAAATCTACCCCCCAAACGCGTGGAGATGCCACTCTTAACCAAGCTTTGGATGCTGATGAGTGGGCCCGCGAAAGAGCCAAAGAATGTTTGCAAAGTAAGACGTATAAAAAAGCCCTTATTTAGGAGAAAATATGTTTCTATCTATTGTAGCTATTTTAATTGTACTCAGTCCCATTGTAATTATTCATGAATTTGGACATTATTTAGCCTGTCGTTTAACGGGAATTCGCGTTAATGAGTTTTCATTTGGTTTCGGTAGAATTTTATGGCATAAAAAAGTCGGGGATACGGACTATCAAGTCCGTTTAATCCCGTTTGGCGGATTTGTAGAACCGGCCGGCCCCATGTTCCACCCTGCTAACGCTCCGGAATCCCCCAAACCATACGAATTTGCCGCCAAACCGTGGTATTCTAAGTTCTTCATGGTTATTAACGGTGCCTTATTCAATTATTTGTTAGCAGCTTGTATTTTTTCCGTGCTTATTTTTATTAAAGGCATGCCGGAAGATGATCCTATTAAAATGGCCCCTGCAGTGGGTAGCATTGCAGCACATTATCCGGCTGAAAACATTGATTTGAAAGAAGGAGATATTATTACTTCGATTAATGGAGTTGCTGTTTCCAATTGGAAAGAATTAATGGATGCATTGGCAGCACGCGAGGGAGATTTGCAGCTGGGTTATCAGCGAGAAGGAAAAGACCTTCAAGCTACTGTGAAAGAAGAAGATTTTAATCCGGCTTCTCCCAAGGTGTTGGGGATTACAGCCTTGCCGGAATATCATAAAGTTTCCGTTATAGCCTCAGTAGGATATGGATTTTATCAATGCTATTACTGGACAAAATATTCGTTACAATCACTTGGGAAAAGTTTTTCCCAGAAAAAAGCACCTGAATTGGCGGGCCCCATTGGAATTGTCAACGTAATTCACCAGGCAGTTCATCGTGGAATTTTAGATTTTGTGTTTCTAATTGCTATGCTTTCCGTAGCGGTGGGAATGTTTAATTTGTTCCCAATCCCGATATTAGACGGTGGCTATGCGTTGGTATATTTGTGGGAAGGAATTACACATAAATTGCCGACGGAAAAGACGCTAAATGTAGCGGTAAATATCGGCCTTTATATTTTGATTTTATTGTTTGTATATGCTTCTTATTCAGATATCAAACGAATTTTCTTTAAACCAAAAACAACGGTGGAACAAACTGTTCAAGACCCATCAGCGGAGCCGACCCATGTACAAGAGTAGAGAAGTAAAAGTAGGTAATTTTGTATTAGGCACCGGTCACCCGGTGCGCGTGCAAAGTATGTGTAATACAGACACGCGTGATGCTGTAAAAACAGCTGCACAAATTTGTGCTTTGGAAGAAATGGGTTGTGAAATTAACCGTGTGGCCGTACCGGACATGCAAGCCGCACAGGCCATAGGAGAGATAAAAAAAAGGATTCATTCCCCCCTCGTGGCAGATATTCATTTTGATTATAAACTAGCCCTGGAAGCCATCAAACAAGGGGTGGATAAAGTGCGTATCAATCCCGGAAATATTGGGGCTGTAGAAAATACCAAAGCCGTAGTACAGGCTGCCAAAGATAACGGAGTGGCTATTCGAATTGGGGTTAATGCAGGTAGCGTAAAGTATTTGAAAAGTGTAGAAGGAAAAATGGAGTTATCTGACGATAAATGGGCGGAAGTAATGGTAAATGAAGCTTTGGAACAAGCTAACATTTTAGAGCAACTCAATTTCAAAAATGTAGTAGTTTCCTTGAAATCAGATAATTTTAAACGTACGGTTTTAGCGAATGAATTATTTAGCAAACAAACCGATATTCCTTTACACATTGGCCTTACGGAAGCCGGTAGTTTTTTGAGCGGCACAGTAAAAAGTGCGGTGGCTTTGGGTACTTTATTGCAAAAAGGAATTGGTGCCACTATACGGGTTTCCTTAACGGAAGATCCCCGTATGCAAGTGCGTTGTGCCTATGAAATTTTAAAAGCATTAGGTCTTCGGGAATATGGGCCTAACTTGATTTCTTGCCCTACCTGTGGACGTACGCAAGTAGATGTAACAGGAACGGTTCATGCCTTGGAAGAAAAAATCTATGCAGACCGTAAATTGCGCGAAAAAGCGACCGGTCTTAAAATTGCTGTGATGGGGTGTATTGTGAACGGCCCCGGCGAGGCACGTGATGCTGACTTTGGCATTGCGGGCGGAAAAGGAGAGGGCCTCTACTTTGAACACGGACAGACTATGTTCAAACTTCCGCAAGAAAAATGGGTAGATTTTTTACTTGATAAAATCAATACGTGGGAGAAAGTGAAATGAAGAAATACTTTATTTGTACAATATTATGTTTATTTATTTGTAGTATCGCTTTTGCAGGTGTACGCAAGAATTGGAAAGTTGTTAAGAACACAATATTCATTTTAACAGGAAAATCCGTAGATATAGCACAACATATTTACGGAACGCCAAGTCAAAAAGTACAACATAAAAAAAATCAAATTATATACATTTGGGGAAGCGAAGGAGACAAATTACAAGGAGTGCAAACGAAAACAGTTTCCAATGAAAAAAATTCTATCTCTCAAGCATTTTTAGACTATGGCTATAATTGTTTTATTGCACTTAAAACAAATAAGGAAGGAATTATTATTGAAGGAATACAAATAGGATTTGAGCCAGACAGATTATCTGCGGGATGTAGAAATATTTTTATACGTAGTCACCAATTTTGCAATGCTGTTCAATATGAAACAGAAATGCAACAAAAGGTTAATGTCCCTAACTGTTATCGCAACGATTACTCGCTGAAGGATCCAATTGATTTTGTGATTCCACTCAAATATCAAAAGGCATATTATTACCAAGAAGACCACGATATAAATAATTTTTTTAATGACTAATTTATAATGGAATAATCTATGAAACTATCAAATTATTATATACCGACGTTAAAAGATGCACCGAAAGATGCCGATACATTATCAGCTAAATTAATGATTCGCGCAGGGCTTATCCGCAAATTGGCCAGTGGCCTTTATGAATGGTTGCCACTGGGTTTACGTGCGCTTAAAAAAGTAGAAAACATTGTGCGCGAAGAAATGAACAAAGCCGGAGCTTGCGAAGTGTGGTTGCCGGTGGTACAACCCAAAGAACTGTGGGAAGAGAGTGGCCGCTGGACATTTTACGGTAAAGAACTATTGCGTTTTGCAGACCGCAAAGAGGCTGAATTTTGTATTGCTCCTACCGCCGAAGAAGTAATTACCGATTTAGTACGAAAGGATACATCTTCTTACAAACAACTGCCGGTTTGCTTGTACCAATTTGGTACAAAATTCCGTGATGAAATTCGCCCCCGCTTTGGCGTGATGCGTGCACGTGAATTTTACATGAAAGATGCTTATTCTTTTGCCGCTACCGACGAGCAAGCCAATACATGGTATCAAAAAATGTATGATGCTTACCAACGTATTTTTAAACGTTGCGGGTTTGAATTTACAGCTGTAGAAGCCGACACGGGTTCTATCGGCGGGAATTTTTCGCACGAATTTATGGTTTTAGCCGATACAGGCGAAGATACTATTGCCTCTTGTGCCTCGTGCGGTTATGCGGCAAATACGGAAAAAGCCGAAATCAAAAAACCGGAAGATATAACAATCAATCCGGCCGATTTAAAACCGATGGAAAACCGCCCTACCCCCAAGACTTATACCGTGGAAGATGTGGCGAAACTGTTAAATGTTTCTACGAGCCAGCTTGTCAAACTGCTGGTCTTTACTGCTGACGGCAAACCCGTAATTGCTTTGGTGCGTGGAGATCATGAACTCAACGAGTTTAAGTTTAAAGCCTTGTTAAAATGTAATGAATTGGAAAAAGCCAGTGAGGAAGTTTATTCCCAAGTAACAGGCTCTCCTGTTGGATTTGCGGGCGCACAAGGGCTTAAAGAGAAAAACCCCTCTGTAATGATTTATGCCGATAATTACGTTAAAAACGTGGTAAACGGTGTTTGCGGAGGCAATGAAAAAGATGTGCATACTATTAATGTTACCCCCCAACGGGATATCAAAGTAGATGTATATGCAGACTTAAAAATGGCTTCTGCCGGTGATTTATGCGGCCGTTGCGGTAAACCTTTTTCTTTCAAAAAAGGAATCGAAACGGGCCATGTTTTTAAATTGGGAACGAAGTATTCTGCGGCAATGAATGCTACTTTCTTAGATGAAAAACAAACCTCCAAACCCATGATTATGGGTTGTTATGGTATTGGTATTAGCCGTGTGGTGGCCGCTGCCATTGAACAATCACATGATGATAATGGGATTATTTGGCCGGCTCCGTTAGCTCCGTTTGATGTGGCTTTGGTGGCTATTGATTATGATTCCAACCCGGAGGTAAAAAAACAGGCAGATATGCTAACAGAAGCGTTAGAAGCCAAAGGAATTTCCGTTTTACTGGATGATCGTGATGAACGGCCGGGAATTAAATTTAAAGATATGGACCTGATTGGTCTACCCCATCGGGTTGTGATTAGTTCTCGCACAGTGGCCGATGGTCAATGCGAATACAAAGCGCGTGCCGAAAAAGAGGCCGTGCGTTGGAATTTGGACCAGGCTTTGCCGTTACTGCTGGAACGGTTAAAACATTGACAAAAGCCTATTGAACTGATAAAATATATTTGTTCTTTGATAAGAGCGACTTGGTAACACAAGTCGCTCTTTGTATAGTAGGGCAAAGGAGTAATTATGAGAGACCCAAAAACCATTGAGGAAACAGTTGCCAAGGCTTTAGAGGCCCAGCAATTTGAATTAGTAGATTTGGTTATCCAAACGCAAGGACACAAAAAAGTATTACAGTTTTTTGTGGACAAAAAAGGCGGTGTAACGCTGGATGATTGCGGCGAATTGACCGATAAAATCGACTCTATTTTGGAAATGGAAAATTTGATAGACGGGGCTTATATTTTGGAAGTATCTTCCCCCGGGGTACAACGGGTGCTTAAAAAGCCCGCCCACTTCAAACGTTTTGTAAACGAGCGTGTAAAAATTGTGCTTAAATTGCCGTTGGAAGGGCGCGGTTCGTTTACCGGTATTATTGCCAGCGCGGCGGAAGACCACTTTGTGCTGGATGACGGTACAAACCAATATAAATTTATGTATGAGAACATCAAGAAAGCCAATTTGGACCCTGTTCTTGAATTTTAATTTTAAGGAGAAATAATATGGAAGGAAACGCAAAAGACTTTATCTTGGCTTTGGAAGGCTTAGAAAGAGAAAAAAATATTAAACGTGCAGATATTTTAAAAACAATTGAAGACGCCTTAGTTTCTGCCTTGCGCAAAAATTTAGGTAAAACGGCTCAGATTACAGCCAATATTGATGTGGCCAATGGTTCTATTAAAGCATTTCAAACACTTAATGTTGTGGAACTGGTAATGAATCCGGAATCGGAAATCAGTGTGGAAGATGCTAAAAAACATCTTAAAAACCCGAAAGTCGGAGATACGGTAACTAATATATTGGAAGTCAAAGATTTCTCTCGTATTGCCGCACAGATTGCCAAACAAGTACTCATTCAAAAAGTACGCGGTATCGAACGCGAAAATTTCTATAAGGAATATAAACCGCGCGAAGGAGAAGTTATTACCGGATCTGTTCGCCGCATGTCGGACCGGGATATTATCGTAGATTTGGGCAAAGTGGAAGCGATCCTTCCTTATTGCGAACAAATTAAAAAAGAACGTTATTCCAATGGTTCCCGAATAAAAGCCATTATTGCCAAAGTTTTGAACCAAAACGATTTGGCCAATATCGGAGAAGACCAAACCTTGGCACGTTATAAATCGGCCGCTTTTAAAATGGATAAAGGCCAACGTGGGCCGTATGTTATTTTATCCCGTGGGAACGGAAAATTCTTGGAAGAATTGTTCAAAGTAGAAGTACCGGAAATTAACGAAGGAATTGTGGAAATTAAGAAAATCGAACGAGACCCCGGTTTCCGTGCGAAAGTGTTGGTTTCCAGCATTGACAGTAAAATTGACCCGATTGGTACTTGTGTAGGGATGCGGGGTATTCGTATCCGTGCCATTATGAATGAATTATCCGGTGAACGCATTGATTTAATTCAATATTCTGCAGACGTTTCCACGTTACTCATCAATGCGATTTCTCCCGCCAAAGCCAATTTTGTAAAAATTGACAGTTTGACCGAAAAGAAAGCAACCATTATCGTTCCTGACGACCAATTGGCTATAGCTATCGGTAAAGATTGGCAAAATATCAAATTGGCTTCCCGTTTGACCGGTTGGAATTTGGAAGTAAAGAGCGAAAGCCAAAAAGCGCAAGAAGGTAAAGAAGTAACAGATGCTATCCAGTCTGAACTTTCGGATGTAGAAGGGATCGGTCCCAAAATGGCGGAAGTATTACAAAAGGCCGGTTTTACCAGCATTGAAAAATTAGCCGAAATGGAACCTGAACACCTTTGCACGGTGCAAGGTATCGGCGAAAAAACCGCTGCCAAAATTATTGAAGGGGCTAAGAAATATCTAGCCCAAAGCCAGGAGGCTGCCGATGACAACGAAGAAAACAACTAATTCGGAAGAAGCCCCTGTAAAGAAGAAAACAACGGCTAAAAAAGCACCCGCTAAAAAAACAACCGTCTCCAAAAAAGCAACGGTTGAAAAGCCGGTTGCTAAAAAAACAACTGCCAAAAAGACAACCGCTGTAAAAAAGACAACGGTCAAAAAGGCAGCTAAAGAAACGCCCAAAGCGGAAAAAAAGCCGACGGCAGAAGTAAAGAAACCGGTTGCCCGTAAGCCACAAGCAGTCGCTCATGATAAGCCGCAAGCTGAAAATAAGGTGGTTGCACCTAAACCGCAACCGGCACCGGTAAAACAACAGGAACGGCCTGTTTCTCAAACGGTACAACCGAAACCTGTTGTCTCTAAACCGATTCCGGTGGCTCCGGTACAACCAAAACCAGCTCCGGTTGCTCCTGCACAACCTAAACCGGCTGTTTCTAAACCGGCCCCGGTGGCTCCTGCACAACCTAAACCGCAAGTAGAGCATCACTCACAGGAAGAACGCCGCCCGCAGGGCCCCCGTCATGGGCAACATCATGGGGAACAAGTGCAACCTGTAGCGGCCAGTGACCCTAAAAAAATCCGCATTGTCGGTCAACCCACCGTCAAAGAATTAGCGGAAAAAATGAATTTTAAAATCAATGATTTTATTAAAAAATTGATGACTATGGGTATCTTCGCCACAATTAACCAACGCATGGAAAAAGACATGATGGAGTTGGTAATTTCGGAATGTGGTTTTACGGCTGAAATGGTGGAAGAAAATTTAGACAAAGACACCATGGCTGTTATACAAACGGAAGATGATCCCGCCTCTTTAAAACCACGCAGCCCGGTTATCACCATTATGGGTCACGTAGACCATGGTAAGACCAGTTTGCTGGATGCTATTCGCAAATCAAACGTGGTAGCCGGCGAAGCCGGGGCCATTACACAACATATTGGTGCTTACCGTGTAAAAACGCCGCGTGGGGTACTTACGTTCTTAGATACTCCCGGCCATGAAGCATTTACCGCTATGCGTGCGCGTGGAGCCCAAGCCACCGATATCGTGGTATTGGTAGTATCGGCAACTGACGGTATCATGCCGCAGACCATTGAAGCTATGGAACATGCCAAAGCGGCCGGCGCACCGATTATTGTGGCGATAAATAAAATAGACCTGCCTGGGGCTAACCCGGACCGTGTAAAGCAAGATTTGGCGGCCCGCGGTTTAGTGCCGGAGGAATGGCAAGGTTCTACCATTTTTGTAGAGATTTCCGCCAAAAAGCATATCAACATTGATAAATTATTGGAAATGATTGCATTGCAGGCCGAAATGATGGAATTGAAAGCCAATCCGGACCGTTTAGGTGTGGGCGTTATTTTGGAAAGTAAACGCGATAATAAACGCGGGGTAGTTGCCACCGTGCTGGTGCAAAAAGGAACCATGAAAGTAGGGGATCCTTTTTTGGTAGGTGTCAACTATGGTCGTATCCGTGCGTTGATTGATGAAAACTCGCAACGGTACCAAAAGATTGGGCCCAGCGTGCCGGCTGAAATTTTAGGTATTAACGGCGAACCGCCGCAAGTGGGCGATACGCTCTACATTATGGAGAGCGAAAAAGAAGCCCGCTACGCCGCCGAAAAACGCAAATTGGCCCAAAGGGAAGATTCCCAGGCGCACCGCAAACAAATGTCGTTGATGGCATTGGGCAAAACCGACGAAGAAGGCAATAAGGTTAAAAAGTTAAGCCTTATTTTAAAGGCCGACGTGCAAGGTTCCATTGAAGCCATCAAAGACGCACTTTTGCGTATTCCTTCCGACGAGGTGGAATTGGATATTGTCCTCTCTGCCCCGGGGAATATTAACGAGTCGGACATATTGCTTGCAAAAGCCAGCAATGCGGTAGTAATCGGCTTCCACGTCAATACCGAAAACAAAGCCGCTACCGAAGCCGAACGGGAAGGAATTGAAATCCGTAACTATACCATTATCTTTGAATTGTTGGAAGATATCAAAGCCGCTATGGAAGGGCTGTTAGAGCCTGACGTGGTGGAAACGGTAGTGGGAACAGCCACTATTAAAAAGGTAATGAAATTGAGTTCCGGTCTTATTTCCGGCTCTATGGTAGATTCGGGTACTATTTTCCGCAACTACGAAGTACGCATTAAACGCAACGGCGAAGAAGTAGGACACGGCAAAATAGGCGGCCTTAAACGCTTCAAAGATGATGTGAAAGAAGTGGAAAAAGGCTATGAGTGCGGTATTTTGATTGAAGGATTCAAAGGCGTGGCCGAGGGTGACGTAATTGAATGTTTCAAGAAAGAAAACGTAACACGGCGTATTAAAATGTAAATTTTAACAGCCTAAAAAAAGCCCCTGGCAACCAGGGGCTTTTTTAATGTGAAATTAAGATTAAGGGAGAGTGCCGTCTGTATTACTGCCTAAAGATTTACAAAACTTTTCTGCTTCGTCGCTGGCACCCCAGGCACAGATACGGGTTACTTCCCCCTCCAGGGTAAGGACTCCTTGCAAAGAGTAGTGTTGAAGGTATTCATCTGAAAAAGGAGTCATTACTCCGTTTACCCTTCGGGCACGGGTGGCGGACACGGTCACTTGGTTGCCGGAGGGAATGACAGTCACCAAAAAAATGAAGTTTTCTGTATTAAATGTACTGGTACCGGTAAGGCTGGGGAAAGTAAGGTCCAGGGCGGAAATGTCTGCCGTAAGCGTGCCGGTGGACATGTTATAGATTTGTTCCGCTCTTAAGATATCTCCTATCAGCGTTAATGCTTCGCTGGCGCGTGATTTTTCTACCGCTTTGAGGTATTGCGGTAAGGCGATTGCGGCTAAAATGCCGATAATAAGTACCACTACCAGTAATTCAATTAATGTAAAACCTTTTTGATAATGCATGGGAACCCTCTTGTAAAAAATGACTACCCGGGTAGTATAATAAAAAAATTAAATTGTATGCAAGAGAAAAAAACGCCCCGGGCACAAAGCCGGGGCGTCTGTTACACTAAAAAACTGCAATTATTTAATGACGTAGTCTGAAGCGCCGTTGGCAATGGTTTTGCACATGGCGGCAGCAGCAGTATCACCTGTTTTCGGCACACATGTTCTTGTCATAACGCCATTGGCATCTATCTCAGCCTTAATTGAATAGGCTCTGTCCCCGCTAGTAAAAGCAGATCCGGCTGAAGTAATACGTGAAGCTGTCGCCTCAAAACCAGTACTCGTAACCTTGGACTCGATCTTAAAGTTGTTGGTGTTTACAAACTTACCACTAACACAAGGCAACGTAATATCCAAGGCAGCCAAGTCTTCTGTATAAGTACCTTGGGACATATTGTAGATATGTTCCGCATTGGCTAGGTTGCCCAGAAGCGTAAGCGCTTCGGAGGCGCGAGATTTTTCTACCGCTTTCATGTATTGCGGTAAAGCAATCGCGGCCAAAATACCGATAATGAGTACCACTACCAGTAATTCAATCAACGTGAAACCTTTATTATTCATAGGTATTCTCCTGTGTTTTTAATTAAGCGGTTGCCCGCTTCTAAAAGTATAACTCTTGAACAAGAAAAAATCAAGTGTTTTTTGGTCCTAGGAAAAAACCGTTGTTTTTAACGGAAAATCATTCTTAGCCTTTTAAGAAAATGGTATAATTATAGTATGATTGACAGAATTAAACGGTTGGAAACCCTTTTCCTGCAAGAAATTAATACGCTGATTACCAAACTGGCCGCCAACGGAGATTTGGGCGGCTTTGTTACCATTACCGCGGTAAAAATTGCCAAAGATTTGGCCACGGCCAAAGTGTATTTTTCCGTATTCGGCAGCCCGGAAGACCGTAAAAAAACGCAGGAGGCATTGTCGCTACTGCGTAAAGAAATCGGTGCGGAACTACGCGGACGGTTGCATTTAAAAAGAATACCCTCTTTTAGTTTTGAATATGACGATACCCCCGAAAAAGCCGCACGGGTGGAGTCTATTTTTCAAATCATTGACAAAGAGAAAGAAAATGGAAAATAGAGAACAAAGCTTGCAAGCTATTTGGAAGGCCCTATTAAAGGGACAGCGGTTTTTTATCGCCGGGCACTTAAACCCGGACGGAGACTCCCTGGGATGCACGCTGGCAGTTACCTCGCTTTTGGAACGATTGGGCAAAACCGTGTATGCGTATGCGGCGCCGGCTATCGGAAATGATTTGAAATTTTTGCCAGGACTTTCAAAAGTACACGTGGGTGTTTTACCTGATAAATATGATTTTGATACCGTTTTGTTGTTGGAATGTTCGGACCGTAAACGCGGCGGAGAGTTGGATGCTATTTTGAATAGTGCCCAAACACTTATAAATATAGACCACCATTTGGTAAGCGAATCTTACGGAGATTTAAATCATATTGATTCCGGCGCTTCCAGTACGGCAGAAATTATTTTTCAATTGTTTGAGGAATCACAAGAGCCGATTTGTCTGCCCACACCCGACGAAGCCACCTGCCTCTATACCGGCCTGGTAACCGATACCGGGCGGTTTGTCCACTCTAATACCACGGCTGAAGCGTTGCGTGTGGCTTCTGCCCTGGTGGCTTTGGGAGCAGATGTGGACACTATTAACCAAGTAATTTATTTCACAAAATCTTATATTGAACTGAAACTGTTGGGCCGTGCCCTGGAAAAAATGGAAATGCGTTTTGATAATAAATACAGTCAAATCATTTTAACAAAACGTGATTTTGAGGCTTTCGGCGCTACCCCGGCCCAAACACAAGGAATTGTCAGCCAACCGACAATGATTCCCGGGGTGGAAGTTTCGGCCTTGATCAAAGAAGAGCCCGATAAAATATCGGTTAATTTACGCTCCCGCAATGGGGTGGATGTAAGCAAAATTGCGCAGCTCTTCGGCGGGGGCGGGCATGCACGTGCCTCCGGTTTTAAAGTAACCGATCAAACCGTAACGGAAGTGGCGGAACGTTTGGCAGAAGTGGTGCAAAATGTTGTCAAAGATATTGCCTAACCCACCCGGCGGTTTGTTGCTAATCGATAAACCGGTTGATTTTTCTTCCCACGATATTATTGCTATTACACGGCGTGTATTAAAAACCAAAAAAATCGGTCATAGCGGTACGTTAGATCCCATGGCCACAGGGTTACTTATTTTACTGGTCGGTCGTGAAGCCACCCGCCAACAAGCACAGTTTCTAAAGATGGACAAAACCTATCAGGCTACTTTAAAATTGGGACAGCAAACCGCTTCTTGGGACGCTTATAGCGAAGTAGTGGACGAACAGCCAGTTCCCCCCTTGACCCTTGAAAAAGTACAAGCGGCCGCCCAACAATTAACCGGACGTATTTTGCAACCGATTCCTTTTTACAGTGCCAAACGTGTTAACGGCGAACGAATGTATGAAATGGCACGCCAAGGTAAACCCATTGAGCAGAAATACAATGAGGTAAACGTATCTTGGGAGAAAATAAATTTGACAGGAAATGATACAATATCTTTCACGTTGCACGGCTCTTGCGGTACATATGTACGCTCCATGGCGTTTTTGTTGGCAAAACAATTAGGAACGGTTGGACATTTGGTTCAGTTGAGGCGTACCCATATTGGTCCCTATACAGTGGAAAATGCATTTAACGGAGCACAATTAAAATCTTGCTCTACCGAAGAACTTTACCGATATTTACAAACGATATGAAACAGAAAAAAGCAATTACCATCGGAACATTTGACGGTGTCCATACCGGCCATCAGTATCTGTTCACTCGTTTGGATCGTTTTGCGGCCCAACATTTGCTCCAACCGTTGGTGTTGTATTTTCCCCTACCGCCCCGAACGCTTTTGGCAGAACGGCCGGAGATGACGGTCCTTTCTTTACCGAAAGAAAAAAAGCGGATTTTACAATGTTACGGAATGCCTATCCAAGAACTTGATTTTTCTGTTTGCCGCCACTTGACCCCCGCTGCTTTTTGGAAGCGTTTAAAAACAAAATGTCACATGGGAGGTTTGTTGGTGGGTGCCGATTTTGCCTTCGGAAAAGACCGCCAGGGAAGTGTGGAGTTTTTGCGTGAGCAATGCGCAAAAGAAAGAATTCCTTTTGAAATGGTTTCTTTTTATCATACCGGCAACGAAAAGATTTCATCTTCCCTTATCCGTAAAACGTTGGCCCAGGGTGATATTAGTGCCGTAACGGCATTGCTGGGGCGCCCCTATGAATTGACCGGAACGGTTATCAAAGGGCATAGATTAGGACGTAAACTAGGCTTTCCAACCGCCAACCTGGATACGGGAATTTATAAAATCCTTCCCTTGGGGGTATTTGCCGTGACGGTGCGCGTAGGAAAGAAAATGTATAACGGATTTTGCAATATCGGCTTTCGTCCAACCGTCAACACATTAAATACATTACTGCCTTTGGTAGAAGTGCATATTTTTGATTTTAAGCAAAGTATTTACGGACGTAAAATTACCGTTTGGTTCCACGAAAAATTGAGGAACGAAACAAAATTTAACAGTTTGGAAGATTTGAAAAAACAGCTTCATGCGGACCGCCAGCAAGCTTTGAAATTATTAAAATAAAAAACCCCGAGCCAAAAGCCCGGGGTTTTTTATGTAAAACAGTTTAGTCTTCTTTATTGTAGTAATCGCGTACAAATAATACAATATACGCCAACCACGAAGCTCCAAATAAAATCAAAAAGCTGTACGAAAACCACCACATTTTAGCCATAGGATTATAATCTAACAATAAAGAATCCCATACCAAACGTGCTAAAACAGTTGTTACATAGCACCACACAAACACGGTTATGGCCCGTACGACCCAATCCACGGTGCTCCACCATTTTCCTTTTTCCATGTATGGTTTCTTAAAATACATTGTTATTTTATCCATAGTTATTCCCCTTGACCAGTAGTTTCGTAAGGATTTGGAGTGTATGTGCCCTCTACATCATAATTATACGACGATTCACTGCTGCTTTGTGCGGTTGCCGACAAATCTGTTACCGTCGAATCGGAAGAGGATAGATCGGTTGTCGGTATATCACTATTCGATAAATCAGTTTCGTTGAAGGAAGTTTCGTCTGACGTTGTTTCTGTTGTAACAACAGCATGCATATCCCGTTTGGGTTTGGAAGTGCGCGCTAAAATGCCGGCTTGGGTTTCTTCCGCATCAACGGGTATTGTTGATAAATTAAAAGCTCTTTCAGCTGCTTCCTCAGCTTCCCGCGCAATCTTGGACCAATCAACGACGGTCTGTTGGGTAATTTTATCAGCTTCTTCGGCGGCCAGACGAGCTGCTTTTTCCCTAGCTTCTTCAGCTTCCAAACGGGCCGCTTCTTCCCTGCGCCAAGGGTCAATTTCCACAACGCGCGGAATGTTAAAATAACCTTCAATGGTTTGTTGATTGGCAAGAATCTTTTTCCTGGCAGCTTCTTGTTCTGCCAAAATTTCCTGCTGGCTTAAAGTGGGGTTTTGAAAAACGGGAAAGCGTAACGTATCTACATAGTTACGGTTTACTTCAAAGCTTCCCCCCCTGAAATACGCCGGACCTGTAACAGGGTAAGATTTTTTTTCTATAATTTCCGGATGATATTGATCCACTTCCGAATAAATAACGGTGTGCCTTGGGGTATCAACGGGAGAAGTGGGCGGTTCATTCAAACAATAAGCTACCCGGCTGGAAGTGGAGGCACGTTGATGAGAATCCACACGCGTCTCACAAGTAGAATAGGCCCCGAGGTGGGTAGCAACCAAAAGGAAGGCCAATAATGTCATGAATTTGTAATTCATAATAGCTCCGTATTTTTATCATAGTACATTTTTACATTTTTTGCACGTGATTTCTTTCTAAAAAGAAAAAACCCTTCACTAGGAAGGGTAAAAATGTCACCGGGTGGGCTCGAACCACCGACCTAGCGCTTATGAAACGCTCGCTCTAACCAACTGAGCTACGGTGACTAAAATTCTCTACAGTTATTATAGCTAATATTTTGAAGTTGTGCAAGCATCTTGGCTACTTGGATATACAAAGGAAAAAAGGGCCTATTTTTTTCTGGGTATTTTTTCTCCTTTTAATTAGGTCCAAAGACCCTGGTATAAAAAACATATAAAGGGTATATTAAATATAGAAGCAAGAAAAAATTTCGATTTCATCCATAACCGCTGTAGTCCCCAAACCCTGCTACAGCGGTTTCCCTTTTATATTGGCGCAAAATCAAAAAAATGATATACTAGAGCCATGAAACAGCCCCCACGAATTTCTTTGTTTTTAATTGCAAAGAACGAAGAAAAAAAAATTGCGAAATGTATCCTCAGCGCACGCCCTATTGTGCATGAGGTAATCGTCGTGGATTCTAATTCTACGGACAGAACCGCACAGATTTGTCGGGAACTGGGAGCATTGGTTTTCAATCATAAATTTAACGGATTTACCGAACAGAAAAATTTTGCTCTTTCTAAGGTATCCAATGAGTGGGCATTGTCTTTAGATGCAGATGAAACCCTTACCCCACAATTGGCACAAGAAATTAAAGAGGCTGTGCAACAAGAGGATGCCGACGGGTACGAGTTGGTACGGGTAAATAATTTCTGGGGTAAACGGATGCATTTTAGTGGCGTAAAGAAAGAACCGCTTGTGCGTTTGGTTCGTACCCAAAAAGCTACTTTTAAGGGAGGACTTGTACACGAACAATTAACCGTGAATGGGAAAATCCGTCGTTTGAAAAATGTGTTTGTACACGATTCTTTTTCCGATATTGAAACCTATCTCAACAAGTTAAATCACTATACTACTTTGTGGGCTCAAACTGCATTCCAAAAAAAGAAACATTGCCATATCTTATTGACCGTTTTGCGCTTGCCTGTAGATTTTACAAAACGGTATATTTTTCAATTAGGTTTTTTAGATGGATACCGTGGTTTTATTTGGGCGGTTTTCTCGGCCTTTTACACATTTGTAAAATATACCAAACTATGGTTGTTGGAAATCAAATAAATTTATAGTTTTCTTCTTTCATCGAGGACCTATAGGAGAAATAGGTCCAAAGACCCTTGTTGATAGCAATTGATTTTGGTTCAATGAAGTAGTGTTGACCAAAGGAGATTGTGATGAAAAAAATCATTAGTCTGTTTGTTTTTCTTTTCTGTAGTTCGTATATTTTTTCTGCTGAACCACTAGCTAGGGCTTTATATTTGACAATTCTTAAATATAATGGGAGAGAGGTTCTGGTTCGTGATGAATTCCCTAAACTCAATAAATTTGCCAAAGATATAATAGTGATTCCCAACCGAACCATTACAATGGCCATGTTACCTCCGGTGATGCAGGCTTTTTCAACGCCAACAATTAGGCTGCGTTTGCAACAAAGTATAAGCCGTAACCGTACTCGTGCCGCAGTATTGGCTCCCAGTTATAGAGTACTTTGTCCTGCTTTCCCACAAGATTTAAGTAGTTTGTTTGTTGGGCCACAAAGGAAAGCAATTTTTAAGGAAGAAAATGATAAGAAACATAATTTATGGTATGACTTAAATTACAAAGACTATTTTACTTATATTTTAAGAAGTATGTACACTTTCTCTAACTCCTCTTATCGTTTGGAATTAAGTGGATATTCTTTAAATAATTGGCAAGAATTACAAGTAGCCACTACATTACAAGCAACTGATTTGAAAGAAGATGAGGGAATTCAATATCTAGAGCAAGTGAAAAAGGCGTTTTCCGAAGGCGACTATTGGAACGATAAAAGGCCAGAAATATCCATTCCAGTGGTTAATGTACTCATGCGTGATTTAAGAGGCGGTTATGAGTATATAGATTCCTTGATACCGGACCTAGAAAATGGCAAACTAATTTCTTATATGAAAAGTATTGAACCAGTATGGGCACGGATTGATAAGTCTTTTCCTAAAAAAACGTGGATAAAAACTCATGGTCTTTTTCCTAAAGGTAAGAGATTATTCACCAATGGTGGGGATGCAGGTGTTTTGGTGAAAGTGGAAGGCGAACCAGGTACAACGGCATATTTAGTGGGGCAGGCTTTGGAAAAAAATTATAAATTTTATCTTCAACCAATAGGAATTCCTACACCAATTACAAAAGAGCAAACTTCCTATTTGGATGTGAATGGTTTGTACGATTATTACATATTGTATGCTGCACCTAAATATGGTGGACCGTTGCTGAATCTTTCTAAATTACCGGAAACGGCTATTTATAAACCTGATCCGATCATTAGGACTGATAACTAACAAAGGTAAAGGTTTAATAGGTTGTATGTGGGGTCGTAAAAAATCCTTCTTGTTCCTTGATTTTGGAAAACTGCGGATATAAGGTATCGGCAAATTTATTCAAAGCTGCTTCCCCTCCGCGGATACTCAAGTTGACGGATAAGACATAAACATTATTCGTTAAAATATCCCGCCAATTATCCGGGAATTTTACAAAATCTTTAAAAGTAGTTATAAGTGGCATACCGTTGCGGGTAGCTTCAAAAGTTTGGAGATTTTCCTGCGTGTAGTGTTGATGATCCGGGAAACGCCATTTTTGCTTAAGATCTACCCCCAGGCCTGTCAACGTGTTTTCAAATGATTCTGGGTTTCCTAACGCACAAAAACAAGCGGCCGGTCCCTTTAGGGCCGATAATTCTACCCTTTGATTGGTACAAATGTTCATATAATACTCGGGCTTGTGTTCGCTTTCCAAAATGGTTACTTTTTCATTATAAAGATGAATTTCATCTTTGATAGTTTCCAAAGTACGAGAAGGAACTTGGTCACAATGTGTCAGCAATACCAAATTGGCCCGTTTCAAAGCCTCCAAAGGTTCGCGCAAAATACCATAGGGCAACAATTGTTTGTTACCGAATGGATTTTGGGCATCTATCAATACAATGTTGGCATCTCTTTGTAAGCGGTGATGTTGAAAACCGTCATCCAATAAAATCAATTGGCTTTTAAAACGACGTAAAGCCTCTGTAGCGCCCAAAGCACGATTGGGACAAATGACAACCGGTACTTTATAATTGCTCAAAATACGGCTCATCATAAACGGTTCATCTCCGGCGGCACGCCAATCTACGTCGGGATTATCAAATAAAATAACCGGGCCCTGTGTTTTTTGTTGCCGTTTGTAACCGCGCGATACAATAGCCACCCTAATTCCCGCACTGGCCAAAGTAGTAGCCGCTAACAAAACGGCAGTCGTTTTACCGGTCCCCCCCGCTGTTAAATTGCCAATACATACCACTCTGGAATTGACGCTTTGGCTTGTTTTCCAACCGTTAGCGTAAGCCGTTCTATGTAAAGCGCCTGCAGCGCCATATAATTTTGAAGCGACAAAAAGGCCCGCACGACCGACGGAATAATTCTGCAATTTTTCTCTTAAAGCAAGTAAATCCATTTTGATACTCCCTGTTCACAAATAGTGCTACGATATTTTACCATTTCCGAAAGGGTTATCAACAAAAAATTAGTATAATGGGAATATGGCTAGCACACGGTTCAAAAAAACGCCGTTTCATTTTTTACAATACATAGCCCTTCAGTCGTTTTGTTGGGTGCTGCGCTGCCTTCCCTATTCGATAGCCGTTTCCTGGACCCGACGTATTATGGGTTGGACTCGTTTTTTTCTTCCCAAACGTTTTAAATTAGTACAACACAATATTCAGCTGGCTTTTCCGGAAAAATCACCTCAGGAAGTTTATGGAATTGCATTAGAGTCTTGGCGAAATATGGGTGGAATTTTGGCGGAATTTGTCAAATTATCGCACATGAAACCTGAAGAATTTAAGAAACATTGCAAAATAGTAGGATTTGACAAAGCCCTTAAAGCTGATTTTCACACCGGAGGAATTATTCATATCGGTCATTTTACCAACTGGGAAGCCTTTGGTTTGGCTAGCTCCGCTTATGGTATAGATAAAGCCGTACTGGCCCAGCGGGTCGATAATCCTTATGTAGATAAAGAAATCAATCGTTTGCGTAATATTATATCGGGAAGAACATTTTATAGTAATCATGATGCCAAACCGTTTTTCACTTGTATGCGCTGGCTAAAAAAGAAACGTATGTTGGGTATCTTATTCGATCAAAATGTCATATCTGCTGAAATTTGGCTGCCTTTTTTAGGAAGAATTTGTGCTTGGTCTCCCATTACCGCACTTTTGGCAATTAAGATGCAAGTCCCTGTTTTCCCGGTCAAAGTAACCCGTGATGATAAAGGAATAATTGTGTGTGAAATTTTAGAGCCTCTCACGCCTCCTGTGGAGTATAGCCCCCAGAATGTACGTCAATTTACCAAACTATTGGTGGGATATTACGAACAATGGATTAAAGAAGATCCCGCCTCTTGGTTATGGGCACATAATCGTTGGAAACGAGAGAAAGAAGGTTTGAAATATTTGGATCAGCATCCGGAGGAAAATGTGGAATGAAAGCAGTTTTTCTTGATAGAGACGGTACCGTCATTCACGAAAAACCGGGAGTTTATCTTTCCGATCCGAGACGAGTGCGCTTGTACAAAAGTGCCAGACCTGCTTTGCAACTTCTTCAAAAAAATGGATTTAAACTGTTTATTGTATCCAATCAATCTGGCATTGGACGTGGGTATTTTACGGAAAAAGAAGTAAACAAAGTACATGCACGGTTGTTGCAACTGCTTAAACCGGTAAAAATTGAAGAAATAGTGTTTTGTCCTCATTCCCCTGCAGACGATTGTGATTGTCGCAAACCATTGCCCAAAATGGGACTTTATTTAATTAAAAAATATCATATTGATCCAAACCAATCCTATATGATTGGGGATAAAAAAGCAGATGTGGAGTTCGGTCATGCCTTAGGTGTTAAATCTATATTGGTTACGACGGCCAATGGAAAAACCCATTTGAAAAAATATTCGGATTTGGCACCAGAAAAAATTGCAAATCATTTGCTTAATGCTGCACGATTTATTGTGAATAACCAAGGAGAAAAACATGCGTAAATTCTTTATTTTAGGTTGTGTATGTTGTTTACTTACGGCCTGTTTCTGGCATAAAAAAAATTCTTCTGACCCAACGGTAGATACCGCTGCTCCTAGTGAAGTGGCGGTTACACAAGAGCCGGAAAAGCAAGAGCTTCCACCTGTGGAAGAAATTCTCCCCGATACGAAGCCTACAGTAAAAACGGTTGCTCCTACAACCACAACTACAACGTCTCCCACAAAAACGGCTTCTACGCCTGTTGCAAAGAATAACTCAACCAAAACTACTCCTTCGGAACCGGAAATTTTTGATACAAAAGCCGCAGAGAAACTCATCCAAAGCAAACGGGCATCACAGACTTTATCACAACCGCAGCCAGATACCCCCGTATTTAAAGACGAAGATATTATTTCTACCGAAGGTAGAAGATTGAGCCCTTTTTCTTATGAGCCGGTGGTACAAACTCCAACGCAAACTCCTTGGAGTAAAGAAGAATTAAAATATGGCGTTTATTACTCATTTATCAAAGCAGGAACAGCCTATATCAAAAACCGCGGGTTAACTACCGTAAACGGACACTCGGCTTATCTCATTCAAACAACGGCTTTCTCTGCTTCCGTGATTGACTCAGTTTTTAAAGTACGTGATGTAAATTATTCCTGGATTGATGCTGAAAACTTCTATTCCCTGGGATATGTACAGAGTTTACGTGAAGGGAATTATGTGCGTGACGAATGGGTAACTTTTGATTTCCCCAATAAACGCTATTACGGAGAAGTAAAAAAGAAAAAGGATCCGCGTACTATTGCCGGAGAATTAAACCAACAGGTGTTGGATATGCTTTCTTCTCTATATTATGTACGTGCCCAAAAATTGGAAGTAGGCAAAGATATCGTATTTGATATCATCAACCGAGAAGAACAATATCCGTTAGTAGTAAAAGTAACCGGAAAAGAAACCATTAAAACGGCGGCGGGAAAATTTCATTGTTTTGTAGTAGAACCGCAATTTAGAGGAGAAGGAATCTTTGTCAGCAAAGGGAAAAATTTAAAAGTATGGATAACAGACGACAAGTACAAAATGCCTGTAAAAATGCAAACCGAAGTGTTTATTGGCAATGTGTCGGCTGATTTATTAGAATATAAACGCAATTAAGGAGCGGATATGAAAACAACGGAAAAGCAACGTTTAAAAAATATTTTAAAGAATTTTAAAGGACAGAAAATTATCGTTGTGGGTGACGTGATGCTGGACCATTTTATCAAGGGGGCTGTATCGCGTATTTCTCCGGAAGCTCCGGTACCGGTAGTAGCTGTTAATAATGAATTTTACGCGGCCGGAGGAGCCGGCAACGTGGCTGTCAATTTGGCCGCTTTGGGAGCCCACCCGGTAATGATTTCCGTGATCGGACAAGATTTAGGCGGAGAAATGCTAAAAGATTACTTGCAATCTCACGGAACGGACATTAGCGGTATTTCTATAGATAAAGCACGGCCTACCACGCAAAAAATACGTGTAATGGCCGAACAACAGCAAATTGTCCGTTACGATAGGGAAAGCAAGAAGGTTATTTCCCCCTCTATAGCCAGAGAATGTATCAACAGCTTTGAACGTGAAATCAAAACCGCAAAAGGGGTTGTCTTATCCGATTATGGAAAAGGAATGCTCAGCGATCAAAATATCCAACACATCATTGAACAATGCCGTAAACGTAAAATTCCCGTTTGCGTAGATCCGAAATTGGACAATTTCAAGAAATACAAAAATATTACCTGTATGACACCTAATACAAAAGAAGCCTGGGAAGGTGTGGGCGAAACTCCTAAAACAGGCGAAGAAGCTATGGAAAAATTGGGAAATAAGATTTTGAAGATGTTAAATGCCTCTTCCATTCTTATTACTCGCAGTGCCGACGGAATGAGCTTGTTTGAAAAAGGGAAAAAGACACCGACTACCATCCGTGCAACGGCCAAGGAAGTATATGATGTAACCGGTGCCGGCGATACCGTCATTTCCGTATTTACGTTAGCGTTGGCTGCGGGGGCTTCTCTAAAAGAGGCCGCTATATTATCTAACTTTGCGGGTGGAATTGTGGTGGAAAAATCCGGGACAGCCACAACTACTGTCCAAGAATTGGTAGGAGCAATAAAATGAGTGATGTTTTAATCGTAATTCCGGCACGTTATGGTTCTTCACGTTTACCGGGGAAAATGTTAAAAACTATTGCAGGCAAAACAGTTATTGAACATGTGTATCAAGCTTGTAAAAAAGCAAATGTGGGAGAAGTACTTATTGCCACCGAAAATCAAATTGTGGTAGATGCCGTGGCTAAATTTGGTGCTAATGCCGTTTTGACCAGTGACCAATGTCAAAGTGGTACCGACCGCATTTTTGAGGCTTCTAAAGGACGTCCCGAGCAATTTATTATCAATGTCCAGGGAGATGAACCTTTTATTTTACCCTCTACGGTAGCTGCCATTGCTCAATTGTTAAAAGAAGATCCCTCCTGTGATATTTCGACCGCAGTTGCCCCCACTTTGGAAGATGCTAAAATAGATAATCCCAATTGTGTAAAAGCTGTATTGGCAAAAGACGGGCGTGCGCTTTATTTTTCACGTTCCCGTGTGCCGTTTAAACGGGAAATTACCGAACAAAATAAAAACGTACCTTATTGGCAGCATTGCGGTATTTACGGCTATCGCCGCTCGGCTTTGGAACGGTTTGTTTCCTTGCCGCCCAGCCCTTTGGAAAAATTGGAAAAATTGGAACAATTACGCGCTTTGGAAGACGGAATGATTATCAAATGCGTAGAAATCAAAGCAGCGGGCCCTGCCATTGACACTGCTGACGATTTGCGAAGAGCAGAAGAATATTTTAAACAAATTAATAAGTAAAGGGGAATATATGTGTAAGTTTATTATTATTACGGGCGGTGTAGTCAGTTCACTGGGGAAAGGTATTTCCGGGGCCAGTATTGGTAAGTTGTTACAATTAAACGGACTTAAGGTCAACATGATTAAGTGTGACCCTTATATCAATGTAGATCCGGGGACGATGTCCCCCTATCAACACGGAGAAGTGTTTGTAACTACTGACGGAGCAGAGGCAGATTTGGATTTGGGCCACTACGAACGGTTCTTGGATATCAACATGACCCGTGCAAATACCAATACGGCCGGAAGCATTTATCAAACGGTAATTGATAAAGAACGACGCGGGGAATATTTAGGGGCCACCGTACAGGTCATTCCGCACATTACCAATGAAATCAAAAAACGGTTTACCGCTTTTGAAAATGAAGTAGATGTTTCTATTATTGAAATTGGAGGAACCGTTGGTGATATTGAGTCCCTCCCCTTCTTAGAAGCAGCCCGTCAGTTGCGTTTGGATAAAGGAGAGGAAAATGTAATTTCCGTTCACGTTACGCTGATTCCGTATATTGCTGTGGCGCAAGAACTCAAAACAAAGCCGACGCAACACTCCGTTAATAAATTGCGCGAGGTGGGAATCGCACCCAGCATGCTTATCTGCCGTACAGAAAAGCCGATTACTCAAAAAATGAAAGAAAAGATTTCACTTTTCTGCAGTGTGCCAGCCAAAGCGGTCATTGAATGTGCAGATGCCAAATCTATCTATCATGTGCCGGAAATGTTTTATAAACAAGAAGTGGATAAACAAATTATTTCTTTGTTGGGGTTAAAACCTACTAAAAAAGTGGACCCGAAATGGTTTGAATTCTTTGATAAGGCCATGACCCCTTCCAAATCGGTACGCATTGCTATCGCCGGGAAATATTCGGAATTGCAAGATGCTTACAAATCGGTAAATGAGGCTTTGCGCCATGCAGGCATGAACAATGACTGCAAAGTGGAAATTGTTTACGTTAACACCGAAAAAGATGACGTAGATAAGAAACTAAGCACGGTAGACGGCATTTTGATACCGGGCGGTTTTGGTACTCGCGGCATTGAAGGGAAAGTAGAGGCTATTCGTTACGCACGGGAAAATAAAAAGCCTTTCCTTGGAATTTGTGTAGGGATGCAATGTGCCGTAATAGAAACGGCACGTAACTTGTGCGGACTACATGATGCCAATTCCACAGAATTTGACCCTACTACCAAAGATCCTGTAGTTGATTTAACTCCCCAACAGAAAAATGTGGTCTATAAGGGCGGCACCATGCGTTTGGGCAATTATACGGCTGACCTAAAAGCCGGCTCTTTAGCGCGGCGTTTATATGGAAAAAACCAGATTGTGGAACGCCACCGTCACCGCTATGAGTTGAACCCCTCTTATGTAAAGCAATTGGCGGATGCCGGGCTTAAAGTATCGGGTTGGCATGAAGGAGTTTTACCCGAAATTGTGGAACGGGAAGACCACCCTTACTTTATTGCGGGGCAATTTCACCCGGAATTTGGCTCCCGGCCCACACGGCCTCACCCACTATTTGACGGCCTTATAAAAGCCAGTTTAAAAGAAAAAGAAGGAAAATAAAAAAACCCGGGCAAAAGCCCGGGGTTTTATTATTCGTTCTCTCTTAATAATTTTTAGAAGAAAGATTGTTCAAGATTTGCTCATAGTAATCTTTCAACGAACCAAGGTTGTTGGTGGTCATAGAAAGACTGAACATATCGTCAGATAAGTATTGCTGCAATTCCATTGCCTCTGTTTGTAAAGTTGTTACTTTTTCAATCCGTTCTTTGAGGAAAGATGTAAGGAATTCTTTTTTGCTCATTTCCTTTGGCATTTTCCCTTTTACGAATTCTGCCGACGGAAAGATTCTTTCGCTTTGGCCTTCTATTTGGTCGTGAACAAAGAAAGTATCATCACTAAGTACGGTATAAAGTCTTTCTTTCAACTCTACATACCGGTTATATAATTCTTTGCTTTTATCGGCAAATTCAGGTTTTACAGCGGAAACAGCAAATATATCTTCTCTGGGAGTTTGCCAGAAGCTGTCACTGGGATTTCTCACATACGTAAGCAACGGTAACCCATGAATGCCGATTGAGAATTTGTGAAGGGTAAGAGCCTTGTCCTGAGCAACATATTTCAGTAAGCTGGGGTCTTCCAATTTGACATATTTGCCTGAAGCGGTAGGTTCACCCGCCAGTGCTTTTAAAGCGGTGGCCAATTTCCCTAAATCTTCCGCGGCCCTGGTAAATACCGTTATCTGGTGATCTGGTCGCAAAACAGAATTGATAAAGTCGTTTACTGCAGCTTGTTTTAATTCTGCACTTTGTGCCAGTTCTAAAGCCTCTTGCGGAGTAAACAACGACTTTTCATAATTCCAACGTTGTTGTTTTAAATTAAACCCTACTTCATCAAAGAAACTTTCAATATTCTCTAATAACTCACGATAGCCAGTATAATAACCATTACCTTCAGGAGCAAGTTCAGGTTTTAAAGAATGTTTTATGAAGTCTTCTTTCCATTCGGTTTTCCAAGTAAGCCCACTGGGGCGGTGTCCGTAATTAAGTAAAGGAATATTTTTAAATGTAGTTTCAACAAATTTAGCCAAAGAGATATAAGACGGTTTGGCCTTAGCCATTTTAGAAGCTATTTCCCTTTTAAGAGGACCTCTTGAAATACTCGAAACGGCGGAGGAGTAACTGGGCGTGTTGTAAATGGACGGTACTACCGGAGTCGGAGCCGGAGTGGAAACGATCGGTCCGGTCACTACGCTGCGTGTGCCACCCATCACATCTTCGAAGACACCGGGAACTACTCCGCCCATTACAGCGGGAGCGACTGTTTTACCCACGGTTTCTGCCATTACCACAGTTCCTTCTTTGGCTGCATTTGATACTACAGCTTGCACAACTTTTTTACCGACTTGTGCGTTAACGGCGGATGCTACACATAAACAACTTACTAACAATGTCCATTTTCCTAATTTCATTTTGTTTTCTCCGTTTTAAATTTTCCCATTACTTCTCTTGTCCTTATAATTTAATTCCTTTTACGCTATCCAAGAATGGTCTTTCTAACAGTTGGTAATAAGCGTATTTTACGCTTTCTAACTCTTCCATTCCCTCTACCAACGCTTTAGGGCGATTGTCGCTCTTAATTGTTGTTTGGAAAAAGTTTTTTATACGAGCCTGCAAAGTTTCTACGGCAGCAACTTCTTCTTTCAATTTGTTTTTAAGTGGCATTACGCTATCAGCTTGTTTCAGTTGCTCCATAATACTTTTTGCTGCTTCCATTCTTGCATAAATCCGTTTGTGTAACGTGACGTATTGTTTATAATGTGCCTCCAAATCTCCAATAAATAAATCTCCTCTTAAGAAATTTTGGAAATCTCTCTCTTGAATTATATGCCAAGATTGACTGTAAAGATTGTCCGCGTCAGCTACCATTGATAAACGAGATACTCTGTCCGCCAGGCTCCGCAAAGTAATACCACCTTGCCCATCCGGTAAAGTGTAAGTTAAGGGTCTATCTAAAGTGATATAATAAGCTTCTCTTATAGCTTGCAACTGCTTGGGAGCTTCTTTAAGCACGTCATTAGTACAACGTCCAATATTTATTGCTTTTCGAATAAAAGCAGTCATATCTTTCTGTACGGCTTCTACGTTTTTTAGTTCTGTTTCCAATGCTTCTCTACTTGTAGAGGTCAAGCCTCCGACCTCATTTATTTTGTTTGTTATGGCTACCGTTTGCTTTACAACATTTTCGACTTTTGATAACAAGCGAACATATTCATCATAATAGTCATCAACATTCAGATGATGTACATTTTCCTTCAACATCTTGGAAAAAGTTCCCTTGCCCATTGGTTCCCATGCATCTTCAAGACCCTGATCTACAAAACGAATAAATCGAAAGTCAAATAAGCCGATAACATTAACATCTTTCGGTAACGGAACGATGGTTTCTGCAACAACCTCCGGCAGGGCTTTCTGCATTTGTGCATTGGCGGCCCGTGTAATGGCAGTTGTATTAACAGAAGCAGAGCTTACCGGAGCAACCGCAGCAACTCCAGTTCCTGTCGGCAAAGTTGTTACCCCTGTGCTGATATTGCCCACGGGGGCTACAGTAGTTGTAGTGTTAAATCCGCTCGGTGTGATTGTATAATTGGGAGCGTGAATAGCGGGCGCAACATATAAGTTTTGTATAAGAACATTTCCGGCAGTAGCTCCTGCAGCCGGCAAAGTATATTCAATAACACCTTTTTCCCCTTGTTCTGCTATAACTTCAAGACTTTTTTCAACCACTTCCAACGCTTTTTGCGCATGGACCATCAGCG
Organism: Elusimicrobiaceae bacterium; assembly: GCA_016282685.1. Taxonomy (GTDB): domain Bacteria; phylum Elusimicrobiota; class Elusimicrobia; order Elusimicrobiales; family Elusimicrobiaceae; genus Avelusimicrobium. The sequence continues at coordinate 34,788 of JAEELM010000048.1, forward strand.
GAAGAAAAGCCAACCCTATTACCAACGTCCATTTTCCTAGTTTCATTATTTTTCTCCTGTTTTTGAGTTCCTGCTATCTTTAGGTTATAGAAAAAAGAGTGGAAAAACCAGGGTCATTAGACCCAATTTAAGAAAAAAAAAGGCCCACAAAAACCTAGGTCTTTTTTATAGGCCTTTTGGGACTTTTGAAATAAACATACGAATGATTTTTGCCCGATTAATCCGATAATTCTTACAAGGCGTTTGTATAAAAGTTTTGTAATGCTTCAAGCTCCTTAACAATATCGGATAATGTGTTGAGCTGCAGTTGTTTATCTGTAATAAATTGGTTTATCCGTGTCCGTGCGTGATGTATTTTTGCCAAACGGGTAGGGATATCAATATAGTTACTGAGGACCACTTCTTCGGTGCTATGAGTTTGCGACTCTAAAGCTGCTTTATCAACAGTCAACATATTACGAGCATCTTCCAGTAACTTCCGATATTGTTGATAATCCCGATCTAACTCTGTGAGGTTACCTGCGTGCTGTTGGAACTGCTCTTTGGAAAGGGGAACCCACATTTTTCCATCTGTGTCAAATAGTCCGCAACTGCGGAGCATTTTCCCCTGCAAGATAGTTTTTGCCGATTCTGCCAAAGCAGACGCAAGATTTACCTCTCCCTCGAATCTGTCTTTTTCCGCTATATTTTCAATTTTGTACAGACTTCCTTCGTTGGAAGCAATATAGACTACGTAAGACTCATAGACATTTTTAATTTTGATAATTTTGGAAACATCTTCCGGTACGGCAACAGCTGTACCAACGGGTTGAAGATAAAATCTAAATTTTTCCTTCATGGCATTGTGGATGAGTTTGCTGTTCTGCCCTATATTTATTACAATACCGGCTTTGTTGCCGTTGGAAAGCACCAAAACATCTTTCAGTTTGGCAGAAAAGCCGATATCGTTGAGCAAAATCGTTCCTTCTGCAGTGGCTTGATAAAACTCTACTTGCGTTTTTTGAGGGAATGTATTGGTAATGTGTTCCCATACCGGCTCAATGCTTTGACTATAGGAAATAAATTTGCCGGTTGATAAATCAGGTATTAACGTGTCTAAAAGAACATTTTCCGTGGAACCGAAAATTCCACCGTTTATTTCCTTTAAAACATTTATAGAGATTATGTCTCTGGAATAACCTGGATTAACGCTAGACAAACTGTTTTCAATGGCTTTTTTGGCAGAGGTAAAAGTTAACGGCTTCTGATAGGTAAAGGGATGGTATTGAAATTCTGTCCAATTTGTAATGGTGTAATCTGCATCAAATTTTTCTCTGAAATAAAGGTACTTCAACAAAGCTGAAAAGTAATTAGTGTAACTGATACCGGCTTGTCGGTCAAATTCAAAAAAATCGCCCATTCCGAATCTTATAGGGTTGCCCAGTAGGTTTTCCAGGGGAGGTGTGGTGCGAACCCTTAAAACAGGGTATTGAGGCGCTGTTACAGCGACAGGAGAAGAATTAAGGGCATTGCGCAACCGGTTAAGCACTGTGGGACGTATGGTTTGTACCTCGGGAGATGCCAATACGACAGAGGGCATCATGAAGTCCGTAATGACTTGGCTGGGTACGACAAAATATTTGCTCATAATTTCTTCATTAAGGCGCCCCCCCTTTCCAAGAATATTACTTATCTCCGTTCCGCCAAATTTAGTAAATGCACGGAGTAGTGCATTCTCTGCAGGCGCTTGCGCCAATACAGCTGAAGCACAACTTACAAGAGTTACAAGCACTCCGCATTTTTTAAAATTCATTTATTTTCTCCTTTTGGCAAATTTTCAAAATTTTCTAATTTAAATAAAGGGCCTCTTTCATAGGGAGCCACATATAATACATATGAAAGATAAACACTATTAATCTTGATAATTTTGGAAACATCTTCGGGTACGGGAATAGGTTCTCCAACGGGTTGGAGGTAAAATTTGTACTGTCCGGCTATAGCATCTTTCAAGAGGTAGGCTTGTTTATTATGCGGGGCCAAATTAATGATTACACCTGCCTTGTTACCATTAGAAAGGACTAGTGCTTTTTTTCGCTGGAAGGTCCCTACATTCGGAATTGAAATCCAACCCGGCTTACGTGGTGAATAAAATTCAACTTTTGTCTTTTTGGGAAAATTTTTCAAAATATAATCCCATACCGGCTCAATGCTTTGATTATAAGAAATAAATTTTCCGGTTTCTAAATCAGGAATTAAGGTATCAATAAATAAATTTTCTCTTTCCGTCCATCTGCTCCGATAACCCCTCTCTACCACGTTAATTGCAGACACATCCCGTGGACCGTCCATACTGAAAGAAAAATAAGTAGTCCAAATTGTATTTTTAGCATTTTCTTTATCAGGGATGATGGGCTCACTATAGGTAAAGGGATAATGTTGTAATTTGTTCCAATCGTTAATTGCATAATGCGTATCAAAATGCCCTTGCGGATAAAGAACCTTTATTAAAGATGAAAAATAAGAAACATAGCCCATTCCGGCATTCTCTTCAAACCGTTCAAAATCTCCTTTTCCTAATTCTTTAGAATATCCGTTTAAGGCCTGTAGAGATGGCGTAGTGTAATTAGCTTGTATCGGGAATTGTGTAGCCGGCGAATGGAGTGCAAGAAGTTGTTGTATGCGATTAACTACCGCATAGCGCGAAACACGCTCTTGCAATTTTACAGGAAGTACATCTACAGAAGGCATCATGAAAGCAGTAAGCGCCGGACTGGATTCCAAAAAATATGGGGACAATGTCGATGACGTGAGGTCAGTACCGCTTTTCAGCAACGTGCGGACTTCGCCACCCCCAAATTTTTCAAGAGCTCGCGCAAACTCTCGGGTTATAGCCCCTTGTGCAAACGCACTTGAAAAACAGCATAGTAAGAGTGATATCCCAATTGTTTTTTTCATTTCACTTTCTCCATTATTGTGGAGTTACTTCTGAAGAAGGATTTTCTACATCTTCAATCTTATACAATTGGCCTCTTTCGCGGGGAGCCACGTATAATACATAATGTGGATAAACACTTCTTACCCCTAATTTTTTGGCAACCCCATTTGTTAATGCGATTGGTTCCCCTAGGGGTTGGAGATAGAATTTGTAATTGTATTTTAAGGCTGATTCTAACGCTCTTGTTCTAACACCAGAATCCTTTGAATCTTTCACTATGTCTACCAATACGCCTGTTCCATTTCCAGTGGAGACAACAATTGTATGAGACAGGTAGAAATCTCCCAGTTGATCAACAGAAACCTTATCAACCCCTAGATTTGGATTATAAAACACCACTTCGCTTTTCTCGGGAAACGTTTCCAAAATACGATCCCACACAGGTTCCATACTTTTTTTGTAGGAAATTAATTTTCCTGTTTTTACATCTAAAATAAGGGCATCTTCCGTAGCTGTGCTAGGTTCTCCTCTCCCCAAGACAATAACGGGAACGCTTTTACGTGCGAATTGAAAAGCATACTGAATACTACTTTCCAACAAATTAATACCTGCCAATGCGGAAGCGCGTTGAACATGTTGAAGTGAATTCCAGTTACTAGATGTTGTGTAATAATAAGAGTTCGTTGGGTAAATGGTAGCTATTAAATCACGGAAATACTCAAACAACCGGATCTCATTTTTATTGGGAAGCATCTCAAATGCGGAGAGTTCTTTCTCAACATATCCATCCATTTTTTGAAAAGGAGGAACAATAGTCGTCCGCGGAGATATTTGAAATTTAGGTGCGGCTACAACCGGGAGGGTATTTTTAGAAGACATAAATCGCTCGCGCAAATTAGCCGAAATTCTGTGGCGTAATGCCACTTGTGTTGTGCCCGGTAATGTAGTTTCTATTGTAGGGGGCATCATGGCAGCTGTCAACGCAGGACTGGCTACCACAAAACAATCTCTTAGTAACTTACTGTCAAAGGGCTCTCCTTTTTCCAATAAACTAGTAAATTCCGGGTTGTATTGTTTTAGTGCTTTTACAAAGGACCTCGTTATGGGAACTTGCGCAAAAGCGGTTGAAAAACCACACATTAAAGCAAACATTACTATTATTCTTTTCATTTTATTTTCCTATTGTTGTGGAGTTACCTGTGAAGATAAATCCTTGATATTTTCAATCTTAAACAAACGGCCGCCCTGATTAGGAGCCACATACAACACATAAGACGGATAGATACTATGAACATTGATAATCTTGCTCACCTTTTCGTCCAGCTGAATAGCTTTTCCATACGGTTGAAGATAAAACTTATATCCATAGTCCAAGGCATCTTTTATTACCTCACTCACATTTATTGAAACCTGGGTTTTATCTAATAACACACCCGTTCCGTTTCCGTTGGAAAAAACAAGCGTATCTTTCAAATTAAATATTTTCCCATTAAAGGTAATTGAACCGGATGCACGAGAGTTGCGGAATGCAATTTCTGTCTTTTTGGGGAATGTTGTTAAAATATGCTTCCATACCGGGGCAATACTTTGGTTGTAGGAAATGAACTTTCCGGTTGTTAAATCAGGAATTAACATATCTTCAAATTTATTTTCCTCAAAACCCCACAAACTATCCTGCTTAGGAACTTTATAAAAAACATTGATAGAAGGGACTGCTCTGGGGCTAAAACGAGACGTAGCATGTTCGACTGACTGAACAGCCATCACGCTTCCTTCATTTCCTTCATAGTAGTTAACAAAAGGACGTCTTTGGAGAAAATCCCAAGTGTTATTGCCAATGCCACCTCTTCCATGAAAATAGGCTTGAGAATAGAGCGTTTTTAATAAAGGCGTAAAATACCTCTCATACGTTATGTTGTTTTTCTGTTGAAATTCTTCCATATCACCCTCGCCTTCTGCTTTGGAATATTTGATTAAGGCGTCTAATGAAGGGGCGGGACGAACCTGTTGCACTTTAAATTCAGGCGCCAGCATAGGTTGCGAAACTCCCTTAGTACGGAACAAAGAAATTTGCTGCTGTAAGCGGCGCAACACGGATGTGCGCATGGAGGACATTTCTTGCGGCATCGGGGCCAATACCACAGAAGGCATCATAAAATCCGTGATAGCTTGACTAGGTACCAGAAAATAATTTCCCAATACAGAAGGAGTAATTACGCCACCTTTTTCCAGCAACGTTTGTACTTCCTTGCCACCAAAATCTGCCAGTGCTTGCTCAAATGTTTTTGATACAGCCGCGCCTTGTGCAAACGACGTGGAAAAACAACTTAAAAGTGCCAAAACTCCTATTACTTTTTTCATTTTCATTACTTTCTCCTATACTTTCTTTCCATTAGTCTAAAAAAAAATGGGGAGGAAAAGACAGGGTCCTTAGACCTAATTAAAATAGAAAAAGGACCCATAAAAATATGGGCCCTTTGGAATATTCTAATGAAATGTTTAGGGCAATACTTCAAAGTGAGTGCTGGCTTTTTCCAATCCGCAAGAGACTGACAAATCGTATTTACCGGCTACAAGCGGCCACCAAACCTGGCAGGTGTTTTGCGGGAGTTTTTTCCCATTTAATTGCCAAATACACTTTTCCTTTGTACAAGTGGAGGAAAATTTAAGGGCCTGTGACTCACGCACAACCGCCGGGTCTATCTTATATACATCTCCCCGAGAGGGTGATGTGATGCTTAATACTTGCGGAGCCGATTGATGATGACCATTACAAACGGAAGGAAGATGGCGGGAATCAAAAGTTTCTTCATAATGCTCTTTACAAGAAGGGCCCGCCAGCAGACCGCTTTTTGCGCATACCTGACGGTGCACTATTCCCGATGGAACGGAGAACGGTTGTGCGGGGTAATGAGATTGCATAAAAAGAGCAATTTCATGCAGAATGGGTCCCGCACCGGTTACTCCGGAAACTTTTTGCATAGAGGTAGCGTCAAAATTACCAACCCAAACACCGATTGTCCAACGGGAAGTATAACCAATGGCCCAATTGTCTTTATAATCTTTGGATGTGCCGGTTTTTGCCGCAAATTCAAAAGGCATGGAAAGCGGAGAATTGAGCCCAAAAGCGGCTGAACGAGCCTGATTATCTTTTAAAATATCAGTTACCAAATAAGCGGTTTGTTCGCTAAGTAAACGCGTGTTAATGCCCGGAAGATAAACAGATGGATCTTGTGCAATGCGCAACGGTTGCCAAAGGCCTCCGCGCGCCAAAGATGCATAAAGATTTGTCAGGTCCAACAAACGGACCTCCCCATTGCCCAAACTAATGCCCAGACCGTAAAAATCAGCTGTTTTGGTCAAAGAAGAAAGGCCTCCTTTGCGTAGCCATACCAGCAGGTTGGAGGTGCCTATTTTTTCAGCCGCTTTAACCACCGGTATATTGTAGGAGTTACCCAAAGCCGCACGCACCGAAACCAACCCGTGGAAATTTTCATCATAATTGCGCGGCCGAAACCCTCCTTCAAAAAACGTATCTTCATCTTCCAGCAAACTGGCCGGGGTGAGTAAATTTTCTTCAAAAGCAAGTGCATATACGAAAGGTTTTAAGGCAGAACCCGGTTGCCGCAGGGCACGTGCTCCATCTACTTGGCCATGTATCTTTTTATTGTAAAAATCGGCGGAACCGACATATGCCAAAATGCCGTTGGTTAAATTATCAATAACTACTACGGCCCCGTTGGTTACATTTTGCTCCGTAAGGCGGGAGATTTGATTCTTTACCGTAGATTGCACAAATGATTGGAGCGATTTATCCAGGGTAGTATAAATAAATGGTGTTTGGGCGGGTAATAAAGATTGAATAAATGTTAAAAAATGAGGGGCCTCAAATGGACGAGGGGCTGCCTCCAGGGTAATTTTCTCGGTCACGGCTAAATTGTAAAGTTCATCATCAATCATTCCTTCTTCTTTCATTCTTTCCAACACATAATTACGCCGTTGCAAAGCCCGGGAAAAATGTTTTTTGGGATTATAATAAGTAGGCGATTTGATCAACCCCACCAAAAAAGCGGCCTGCGAAAGAGAAATGTCTGCCGCTGACCGATTAAAATAAAAACGGCTGGCAGCCTCCACCCCCTGGGTTAAATTCCCCAGTTCCACTACATTAAAATACTGTTCTAAGATTTCTTCTTTGGTTTGTGTCCGTTCCGCAGAAACGGCAGAGGCCGCTTCTGTAATTTTACCCCACAAATTTTTAGAGTGAGGTTCTAACGTACGGACTAATTGTTGCGTAATGGTGGATGCCCCGGAGACCACTTCCCCCTCTTTTGCATTTTGCCACAACGCACGTAATACGGCTGTGGTATCCACTCCGTTGTGGGCAAAGAAGCGTTGATCCTCTGCCGCTACGGCAGCCGCAATCAGCCAGGGAGACATTTCATCCAGTGCAACCGGAATGGAGTGTGTCTGTTTAGAGGACAACAAACCACGCAATACATTCCCGTGACGGTCATAAATCTGTCGAGAAACGACACCTTTTCCATCTAATGCGTTCCAACAAACGCTCAATAAAAGGAAAAGGATTAATTTTTTCATTCAATCACCACATTGGTGGTAGCATTACGGCCAAATACTTCCGGCTCGTACATTTGGCTTACCCATGCGGCAGGATAGGCAAATGTTCCGCGCACCCGTGCGGAAACTACGTAAGAGAAAGTATGCGTACCCGATGGTAAATAATCGGCAAATGCTACAATGCGGTCATCATATTGTTCACTACGGGTAAAGGCAGAAGGTTCCTTTTCTTCTATTCCTTCCGTCGATTCGGTAGCCAAAGAACTATTGACCAGTTCAAACCCTGCCGGGATAAAATCTTCCGCCGCTACAAAATTGCGCACGGCTGAAGATGTAATTGTTAAAGTAATTTTATAACGTTCACCCGCCAACATCTTTTCTACCGGTTTATCATCTAATCCCGTTATTTTGCGCGTGATTCTAAAACCACTGTTTACCGGCCGTTGGTAGGAACTTGGCATATAAGTTTGCCCCACCGAATAATAGAGAGTACCCGTTCCTTGTTTAGTGAATTTTAAACGGGCTTGCCCATCGGTTCCATACACATTGGAAAAATCAATTTTCTTATTAACTGCCTGTGTTGTACGACCCTTAAAATCATGCGTAAGCAGCGAGGTATCTTGCTGGGTAACGTCGGCCGTAAAATCAGGTGTTTGAGCTTCATATTTTTGATAATAGGACAAAAGCGATCGCACAACCTGGGCATTAACGCTGGTATTTTTCCAGTACCCTTTTGCATTGATTTGCCCTACCAACCAAGTTACCATTTGATAAGCACTATCCAACGGTTGCCCACTTTGGATAAAAGCATCCAACACCAAGGCTGTGGCAGATACATTATCTAGGTGAAGATACGTCATTTGGGGACCATTATCCACATAAACCGAAGAAGGATTATAAACAAAGCGGTTACGCAATTGTTGGGCTAATGCTTCTTGTTGTTCTTGCGGACGTTTGATTTGTGCGGCTGTTTTTAGCAAATAGGCTTGTGCCGCTACCGACAATGTAGTACGCTTGGCGTAGAGCGTATTAAATGTTCCCTCTATATTTTTCCCATATAATGAAAGAACATAGGCCAAATAAGCTTGCGCCGTCTCTGTTTCATAGGAAGTGTAAGTATAGGCACGTTGCGTTCTTTTATCAAAAGCCACTGCCAAATATTCAACAGCTTTTTTAAGTGCTTCACTCGGCACAGAATATCCTTGTGCTTTGGCCAATGTACTTACTTCTAACACATAGGCCGTTACATAAGGATCCGGCCTCCCCCCCTTCCAATACGAAAATCCACCCGTAGGATATTGGTAGAGCGGCAGATTATCCAATATTTTTTGAACAAGGGAACGGTTAGAGGAACGTGTGGACAGATGGAAAGCCTCCAACACGGGCGCACCGGTAATTACGGGAACAATCTTGGAAAATTGTTGTTCCAAACAATCGTATGGATACGTCATCAAATAATCCAGGGCACCGCTTAGTTGTAATAATGCCGTAGAAGAAAGAGATAGATTTACGGTATTATGTGCGTCAGACGCAAGGGACGTAGGTTGATTTAGTAATTCTTCTTGGGTGCTTTGAGTGGCCCCGTAAGAAGCCAACGTTTGCGGCTTTTCTACGGAAGAAACGGTTATTTTCTGTTGAACTCCGTCAGAATTTTTATCACCGTTTACGCTAAAAGCAATGGTTCCTTCTCCTTCCTTAGTAGCTGTACAATCCCAGGTAAATTCTTTGGAGTTACCAAGGGGAAGTGTAATTTCTTGCACAGGTTTCCCATTTAATTCAACAGCCCCGTCTGTTTTTGCCTGTAATGTAAGTACGCCTTTTTTATCTTCATAGTTATACACAACAGCCCCACACTTAAAATGGTCTCCTTTTCGCGCAAAACGAGGTAAATTAGCCGTAACCATAAGCGGTTTAGACACGCGAATAGAGGTTTCTGCTTTGCCAAACTGCTGTTCTTTGACAGAAACGGCCATAATGCGGAATTGGGTTAAATTATCGGGTAATGTGAAAGACAAATGCGCTTTTCCTTGTGCATCAGTTTTGGCATGCGCATTGAAGTAAGGTGTAAATTTGAAATTGGAACGCAAATCGGTTCCGCCCAAAGTATCTGCTCCGCTTCCGCCACCGCCGCGATTTTCCCCTTTTTCGCCAAAACTGCGTTGCCCAATCAGATAAGAACGGTTATCCATGGTGAACACACTTAACGGGCGAGCACCATAAAAATAGCGGAATAAATCAGGAGTTTTATAATGAGTTAAATCCAAGATCCCCCCATCCACAGCCATAACCGTTACTTCGGCAGGAGTGGCTTTTCCTTGCACTTTTGTTGTTATATCCAGCGTAACGGTATCACCGGGAGAGTAGTGGGGCTTATCGGTCTTAACTGAAGTCTCTATTTGATTTCCGGAAGGAATTACATCCAAATTAACATAACCGATTTTAACTTGTGGTTTCCCCAAATCTAATTTTTCCGTAACCGGTTTATCGGTACGGCCTTGTGCCAACAACACACTTACATAAACGTTGGGCAAATAGTTTTCTTTTATTTTTATCGGTACATAAGAAGCACCGCCCTTGATTTCAGTAGTCCAAGCATCTAAAATACCTTCCCGTTCTACCGTTACTAAAGCCGTTGCTTTTTCATAGGGAGATTCTACCCGCACCCGTGCGGTTTGCCCCACCTTATATTCATTTTTGTTTTGTTTTAAGGTTAGCAAATCATCATCCCGTTGGCGCCAATAAGCTCCCTCTTTCCCATATACATATACACTTTCGCCACCCACTACTTTGTGGCCAAATTCGTCAGAAGCAGTCAATTTAACATAATAACTTCCTCCATCTGGCGGAACGAAAGAGAATGTTTTCCCTTTTTTACCTACTTCCAGCACTTGCGTAGGGAGAGGAATTGTTTGTTTCTCACTTACCCATTCCAAACGTCCGGCCAAACTGGTTTTACGTACACTGAACCATTGCTCTTTATAAATTTCAGCTACTACGGTAGATTGGGTGGGTTTTCCATCCGGAGTGACCGCTATCACATGCACAGATACAGGCGTAGATGCTGTGGGATTCTCTTGTTCTATTTTCGCACCTAAATAAAAACTGGCAGGATGTACGGTAACGGAAGTACGGCTGAACAAATCTTGCCGTGCTGGAGACTGTACATTGGCCTCCGCAAATACGGATACGGGATAAGTTTCTTGAGGCATCTTGGCAGAAAACTCGAAAGAACCGTTTTTATCTAATTCATTGGAAGAACTCGCCAATAATTTATTAGAGGCATTTTCCATATCTTCCCGCACAAAATACGGTGAAAAATTATATTTTTCATATCCTTTCGGTTTAAAATAAGTGGGAGATTGACGTAATGTCCATTTGACTGCCGCTCCGGATAAAGGAGCGCCGAATTGATATTGGGCAGAGGTAATAAAATTGGCTTCCTCTCCGGACAGATAATTCTGAGAGAGAGAACGAATATTTACCTTGAAAGAGGCCGCTGTTACAGCTTCTACCTGAAAAGAAGCTGAAGTCGTGTTATCTTCCATAGGTTTATCTTTTACAAGCGGAATAAAAGAAGCATTCCAGTAGCCGGTGTAGGCGGAAGGAGAGATATTAAATGAAGTGTCGAATGAACCATAATCGGAAGAAAGCGTAATTTCTTTTTGTACAACTTCATTTCCCCGTGCATCAAATACCACCAATTTACCCCGCAAGGTTCCTTCCGGAATTCTCAAAAGGCCCCCCTCCAACTGACGCCAAATTCCTTTCAAATAAACGGTTTCGCCCGGGCGATAAATACCACGGTCGGTGAATAAAAAGGAACGCTGACTATTTTCTTGTGAATTGTAGGAATAATCTATGTTAAAACGCCACAACTCCATTCCGTCATTCCATAGATTACTAACAACTCCGTCTCCCTGTGGACTGGTGACAAAAGCATACAAAGGTACTTGGCCCCATTGAGAAGGTTCCACATCTAATTTACTCCACCCCGGAGCGCGCACCAGGCCATTGACGTCGGAAGATCCCTTCCAAAGCACTTTATTATCCTTACTTCGCAGCTCTACCTCTCTGTTTTCCAAAGGTTTACCCGTTTGTAAAGAGGTTATCCAAAGCAAAATATTTTCGGCAGAAGTTTTAAAAGTAATGCCTATATCTGTAATGTTATCGGTAGAAGAAATCCAACAAGGTTCATTTTTACCGCGTTTAATTTGTACCTGACTAAAAATAATACTGTCTTTAGAAGTGGGGTTGAATTTTTCCAAATTGAGATAAGTTTTTAACGTTTTATCTTTAACATCCGTAAACGTATAATCGCCTTCGAATACCACATCTTTCAGCGGTGCTTCTTTGCAATAAGGTACGCTTGATTGATCAAAAGGAATAAAGTTTTCTTTATTAAAACGGGTTCCTCTCAAAGGCAAAGAGATAACATTCATTACATCAATGGGTAGGAACGGTTTTAAGTAACTTTCTAACACGCCTCGACCACCCGAAAAGTCTACCGCCGGGCAATATCCTTCAGCGGAGATCGTAAAAGAGTAATCTTTTTCTAAGCGGTTGTTGTAAATATCTTGCATACCGGCTTTAAGTGTAACTTTTACAGTTTGGTGCGGTTCTACTTTAATAAATGAAAGTGGTACGCGAAAAAAAGCCTCGCCTTTTTTAGGGTTGTTATGCTCGTTGCCTAAGAAATTTTCTTCTTCTAGGGTCAGTTCACGTTTTGCCGAAGACGGAATGACTTCCATTGAACGAGCCAATTCCCGCAAACGCACAGGTGATGACAAATCAATGGAAGGCGTAAAAGGTAGGCACCCAGTGGTTTGATGATTTAAAATTTCCAGATTAGGTTCCGTATAAAAATCCGTTCGAAATTCTCCACTCATTCCGGCGTTCCCGGTAGCGGCCGGCAATCCGGCACGCAGTTCTAATGTATAATGACTATCTTTTTGTAAAGATTGAACAGGAGACAAAACAGCTATATTTTTCAATTCTGAATAAGACAACGTTTTTTTATGTTCTTCTTCAGTCATTGAACGAGCCGTCACGGATATTGTCTGGTCATTGGCAGAAAAAACTGCATATTGAGACAAAGCATTCAAATCAACCGGCATATTAAAAAGAACAAAAATAGTGGGATTGAGAGAAATCCAATGTTCACCGGAGTAAGGAATTACTTGGAGAACTTGCGGAACCTGCGTAGTAAAGGAGAATGAATAATCTTTGGCCAATTTCTTTTTGGAAACAGCTGAGGTAAACCCTGCTTTTAAAGTAACCGTAAAGCGTGTAGCTGCCGGCCAGTTTTCCGTAGGTTCAAACAAAAGAGTTTGTGTTCCGCTATAACGGCAAGTTCCCTCTATTTTAGGGGAAATTTGCAAGGGGCATTTATCCGAAGAGAATTGACTCTCTTCTCCCAATGCAGCCACTGCCTGGTTAAAATGAACGGAAACAGCCTGTCGTTCCATAGTCCCTTGTTGTCCCTTGGGGGAAGCAGATAAAACCGTTAATCCGTTGGAAGTAGCTGCAAATAAAGTTTGAGAAATTAATAAAAAACCTACTAATATAGATTGATTTAGACGCATATATCCTCTCCTCTCAATATTTGTATTGTAGCATTTTATAATTTGCTAAAATAGAAATATCTACCGCACCAAATGAGGCGGTTTTTTTGGTGAATATATGAGCGCCGTTATTGCCAAAAATCCATTCAAAGATAAGAAATTATCCTCTTTGCTTATTAAATTTTCTGCTCCTGCCGTGGCAGGTATGTTTGTTAATGCTCTTTTCAACATCATTTCCCGCATTTATATCGGTCAGGATATGGGTGCATTGGGTATTGCGGCTATTACGGTGATGTTCCCCATCGGCCTTTTGTATATGGCTTTTAGTGCCCTTATCGGGATTGGCAGTAATTCTTTATTTTCCATACGGTTGGGTGAAAAACTTCCTGAAGAAGCCCAACGCATTCTAGGAAACGGTTTTATTCTCCTTGCCATTATGGCCGGGAGCGTAACACTATTTAGTTATACCTTTTTAGACAAATTGTTGGAATTTTGTGGTGCTAATTCGGAAATTTTACCCTTGGCCAAAGCCTACGCCAAAGTGGTATTCCCGGGATATTTCCTATTTGCTATTGGCGCAGGGATGAACCATTTTATTCGTTCTTCCGGCCGACCGAAAACAGCCATGGCTACCCAATTTATTGGGGCATTTATCAATTTTGTGGCAGCCCCGTTATTTATTTTTGTATTTAAATGGGGTATCGTAGGGGCAGGTCTTGCCACCGTATGCGGGCAGGTCATTTCCTTCTCTTGGGTAATTTATTGTTTAACCGGAAAGCGCGGTATTTACCGTCTTCAGTGGAAAAATTTTAAACTTCACTGGTATATTGCAAAAGCTGTAGTGGCCATTGGTTTCTCCCAATGGGCATTTTCTTTGGCCTCCGGCGCGTTAAACGTAATTTTAAACCACGCATTATTAAAATATGGTGGAAGCTTGGCTATTTCCGCCATGGGAATTGCCGTGAGTGTCAACACCATTGTAACTATGCCGTTGGGAGGAATTTCGCAAGGGGCCCAACCTTTAATAGGATACAATCATGGGGCGCGGAAATTCAAAACCGCTATTCAAACTTTAAAAATGGCATTGCGGTGGGGTATGTTGGTTACTACAGCCGGATTTATTGTTTTACAATTGTTTGCCCGACCCGTAGCTACCATTTTCAATGCCAATGATGAAGCCCTTATTCATTTGACTGCCCATGTTATCCGCATTTTTAATATTTTCTTGCCCATTATCCCGCTTCAGATGATGACCACCAGTTTCTTTCAGGCCATCAATCAACCGTGGAAAGCCGCTTTTTTGAGCCTTTCCCGACAGATTCTATTGGTTATTCCTTTGGTGTTGATTTTACCTCTGTTTTGGGGGCTCAACGGTGTATTTGTAGCACCTGTTTTGGCCGATTTAATTTCTACCCTCATAGCCATTGCTTTGTTACGGAATTTCTTTCACCAACATGGGCAAACTCTATTCTTCAAGAAGAAAGGGTAAACTTCTTTGTAAAAAATATCCCCCGGTTTCCCGGGGGATATTTTATTTACTAAACCATTCTTTATTCTCTGTAGCACCAATTCGTATGGATATCCCCGGAACAGGGAGTGCTGTCCGTTACTAATTTACACCATTGTACATTTCCGGTACATTCCCGAACCACAATTCTGTTACCATTACTGTCCCAGTCCGTATGCATATTTAACGTATATTCTTTACCTTCATTGATTAATGACATATCATACCCTTGGTCGGAAATACTATAATCCACCAAATAATCTTTCAAATAAGGGGCTTGATATGTAGGTGAAGGGGCATTGACAGAAGTAGAAAATTTAAGAATAGGTTTTGTTTTGGTTACCATGCGTAGTCCGTTAGTAACATCCATGTCCAAACTATCCAAATCTTCCGAGAAAGAAGAATTTGCCATGTAATAAGCACTTTGAGCTTTTTCCACATTCGATAAAAAGATTTTCCCCTCTACCGAATTGGCCTTTTCTATTGCTTTGTGATATTGTGGCAAAACAACTGCAGATAAAATACCAATAATCAATACACAAGCAACCAATTCTATTAAAGTAAACCCTTTTGAATGATTCACGAATCCTCCCATATGATTCCTGACGATAATGGTATAATGTTTCGGTAAAAAAAGCAAATCTATTGTTGGCTATCCGACAAATAATGGCACCCAATAGAATGCTTGTTTCGCAAGGCGGCGTAAATAATTAGTAATGCTGTACGTACACCGTTACGTAAATCCAAAAGTTCTTGACACAAGGCAGTACCCTTGTAAAAAACATCTATTTCATTATGCAAGTGTCGCAAAATCTTTTCCGCCCGGGCCAAACGTTTTTGGCTGCGAATTAGCCCCACGTAATTCCACATGGTACTACGTAAAGTGGCAAGATCTTGCTTGATAAGTCCTTCATCGGGCTCTTCGGAAGGAATAATCCATTCCTTGGGAGTGGGAATATGAAAAGTTTGCGTTTGGATATCCTGTGCATCTTGCTGCGCGCACAAATATCCCATAGCCACCGCTTCCAACAAAGAAGTACTGGCTAAACGGTTGGCTCCGTGATAACCGGTACAAGCTGTTTCTCCAATAGCATTCAAATGTAAAATATTGGTACGCCCACTGGGGGTGGCATAAATACCGCCGCAAAAATAATGAGCTGCCGGAACAACCGGAACCGGGACTTTCGTAATATCAAATCCTTCTTCCAGACATTTTTTATAGATAGCCGGGAAACGTTCTTTTGTTTCCGCAGCTGGATTAGCTGTAATATCCAAATACACACATTCATGTGAGGTTTCCAATCGTTCTTCTTCTATTGCACGGGCTACAATATCCCGAGGGGCCAAATCTTTCAATGGGTGATATTTTTCCATAAAAGCTTCCCCCTTGCAATTGCGCAAGATCGCCCCTTCGCCTCGCAAAGCTTCCGATAAGAGAAAACTTTTCCCCTTTGCAAATACCGTCGGATGAAATTGTACATACTCCATATTCATCACACGTGCACCTACACGGTAGGCCATGGCAATACCGTGTCCGTATGCATGGGCAGAATTAGTCGTGTGCAAATAGAGTTGCCCTACGCCGCCGGTAGCTAAAATCGTTTTTTTGGCGGTAACGGCGACTACTTCTCCTGTCTTATTGTCTAATACATAGGCTCCAAAAACAGTAAGAGGGTAGTAACGGTCCATTAAATCTACAGAGCTGTGAGATAAGGTCAGCAAATCAATGGCAGAAGCATGTTCCCAAATAGAAATTTTAGGGTTATTACGCACTGCTTGGGCAATGCTTTGCAACATGGCATGCCCGGTAGTATCTTTGGAATAAATAATACGGTTTTTACGATGGGCCCCTTCACGCGTAAAACGAAGGTGATGTTTTTCATCACGGTCAAACGGAACAGATAAATCGTTTAAGAAGATTTCTTCTATTGCCTTGCAACCTGCCTTGGATAATTCCTCCACGGCTTTATTGTTGCACATATGTGCGGTAGCCATTTGTACATCTTCCAGTAAATCAGGCATGTTGAGATGCGGCTCATATACAATGCCTCCCTGGGCCAAATCACTATTAGCTTCGGCCATTTCTCCGCAAGAAAGCAAAAGAGTATGCAAGCCGTTTTTGGCCGCTTGGTGGGCATAAACACAACCGGAAATTCCGGAACCAATCACTAAACAATCTGTAGAAATAATCTTCATAAATGTATTAATTAAGAGAAACCGCCCCTGATGGCAGAGGCGGAAAATTTATTTACACCAATAAACTCCTTCGGGAATAGCATAGTCGCATTGTTGGGTATAACCCATTACATTACAAATATCTTTTTTGTTGCCAGAATTAGAATAACAGAGATCCGAATACTTGATTAGCATTTGCGCTTTATTGCCCATCCCAGTCCCTGTTTGTCTTCGATTAAGATCGGGTGTAGCCCAAATTTGATAATTTGCAGATCCTACTTTTTCTCGGTAAGCCACAACATATGGAATATTATTATCTTGGTGAATGCTTATCTCAAAGTTTTTAACTTTTGTACACAAAGTATTTGAAGCATTACAATCACCGGAATTAGTTAAAGACACATCTAATTTGTTGAAATCTATTGCAGTACCATATGTGCCGGGGTGATCATAATAATAACGGTCCAAAGAGCCAGCCACCTCTTGTGCTGCCCGAAGACCCTCAGAAAATTTTGCCCGTTCAACCGATTGGCGGAATGAACCAATAGCGATGGCTGCCAAAATACCTAAAATAATAGTAACTGCCATTAATTCCGTTAAAGTAAAACCATTTTCCTTTGTCAGGTTATTTCTTTTTTTCATACCATTTTCTCCCATATAGACTCCTTATTATTATAGCCTTTTTGGACGTAAATGCAAGAAGTTTTTCTGCTCCGGTTGAAAAAAATGCCAAAAACCGATATACTTATTCTATACAAAAGGAGTGGAATATGAATAAAAAACATGGATTTACCTTAATTGAGTTATTAATTGTAGTAATGATTATTGCTGCTTTGACATCAGTGGCATTACCGCAATACCGCCGTACAATTCAACGGTCCGAAGCCACAGAAGCTATCACTAATTTAAGAACTATTTTTGAAGCAGCCGTTCGTTACCGTGCTGAACACTCCTCTTCACCTACAAAAGTCACCCAAATAGATGTGGGGTTCTATGATGCAATCGAACAAACTGCCGGACAATCTGATATTGGCGATTTCCGCTATACTTTTAGAGATGAGTCTATCACCGTTTGCCGTTTGAAAAACTCCGGCACAACATGGTCCGTAGACAATGCCAACACTTATTGTTTTACTATAAATTACCGTCCAGGGGTTATTACTCCCGAACTTAACGGGCTTAGTTTTAATGCGGGAATGGGAGAAATTTTATGTTGGGGACATGGTAAATATCAACATGTATGTCCTGGTTTCGGGAATAGCATAGGGCACGTCAGTATAACCGGAGGACCAACCGGCGGAACAGATATCTTTTTATTAGAGTAACAAAATTTTAACAAAAATTAAAAAACCTCCCACTGCAAAGGGGAGGTTTTTTAACGGTGTTTTTTCTTTTTAGGATGAGGAGAAAAAACTTTCTTTTTTGATTTCTTCTTAAAAGAAACTTGCGCCGCCTTTACTTGACGCATAGTGCGTGTACTGACTTTTTCTTCTTCTAACAGGCGGGAGGCCGTCGTTGCTTTTTGGAATGTCTTTGGCTTTGGAGACAACGGTGGCTGTGAAAAAGCAATTTCTTGCTCCTGCAACAACTGTTTGGCACGTTGTGTATAAGCGGAAGGTTTCTTGTTTTTGCGTTTACGGACCACACTTTCTTCTTCGGCTACGAATTTCGGTTCCGGTAAGGGCTCGATTGTTTTAGCAATTACTTTAACGGGAGAACGAAAGTGCGTAACCCGACAAATTTCTTTCCATTTGTCCGGCTCTGTCACCAAAGAAAGAGCACTCCCCACAGCCCCAGCACGCCCGGTTCTACCAATACGGTGAATATAATCTTCTGCACACTGGGGTAAATCATAATTAATAACGTGCTCAATATGGGCCACGTCTAACCCGCGGGCCGCCAAATCCGTGGCCACTAAAATACGTACAGTGCCGTCTCGAAAAAATTTCATTACTTGTCGCCGACGATTTTGGCGCAGTTCTCCATGAATGGCGTTGGCTTTTTGGCCATAGCGTTTTAATTCTTTGGCCAAGCGTTCGGCCCCATGTTTGGTTTTCGTAAAAACAAGGATAGAGCCGGAACGGGTATTCAATTCGTGCAATAATTGAGGAAATTTTTCACGGATATCTACATATACTACTTCTTGTAAGACACGCTCTGCCGGGGAAATAGTTTCTCCTATTTGTATCCGTAACGGACGAACTAAAAACTTTTCCGCCAATGAAGTAATTTCTTGTGGAAGTGTAGCAGAAAATAACAAGGTTTGATGCGGCACGGGTAATACTTCCATGATACGGCACATATCTTCGATAAAACCCATGTCCAGCATACGGTCCGTTTCATCTAGCACTAAAAAGCGTGTACTTGATAATTGAACACTTTTGCGGCCGATATGATCTAACAATCTCCCCGGAGTAGCAATGATTACGCGCGGATGTTTACGCAAATCTGCATATTGCTTGTGGATGTTATCCCCCCCTATAATTAAAGCGGTTTGAAACGCGTGGTCTTTATCCAACAATTTCAAAAATTCCTCGTAGGTTTGTTGGGCCAACTCACGTGTGGGAGATAAAATCAGGGCATTTTCCCCGGGATGGTTGATTAAATGAACGGCAAGCGGTAACAAGAAGGCAAAAGTTTTCCCTGTACCGGTTTGGGCACTCCCCAATATATCCCGCCCTTCCAGTGCCACAGGAATGGCACGCACTTGGATTGGGGTAGGGTGCATGATGAGCATACGCTTTAATGCCAGTTGTAAAAATTCGGGCAACACTTCAAAAATATTCGTCATTGTGCCAACGCTGCCTCCATTTCTTCATTTAAAGCCATCCACTCGTCTTCTGCTTTTGTTAATTCATCACTTACAAGGGCCAATTCAATACTGCTAGCCGAGGAATATTGAACGACCAATTCCTCCTCCAAGGCTTTTTTCCGTGCTGATAATTTGGAAATTTTATCATCTAACAGACGAATTTCTTTTTTAAGCGGAGCCACCCGGGCACGACGTTGGGCAGCTTCCCGGCGCTGCGCTTCTTTGGAGGTCATTTTATCACTGGCCAAATCGTTGCGGTCATTGTTTTTTAACAACTGCGCCTTATAGTCTGCCAAATCGCCCGTAAACGTTTTACAAGTACCGCGTTGCACTAACCATAGCGTATCACAGGTAAGTTCTATAACGTGCAAATCGTGTGTGATAAGCAAAACGGCTCCTTCGTAATTATTCAAAGCATCGATTAAAGCCTGTCGTGATTCCAAATCCAGGTGGTTGGTCGGTTCATCTAAAATTAATAAATGGGGAGCATCTTTGGTAATCAATGCCAAAAGCAAGCGGGATTTTTCTCCCCCGGAAAGGCTGCTAATCAATGTGTCCGATTTGGCTTTATTAAGACCAAATGCCCCCAATTGTGCCCGAATTTGCGTTTCTGTGGCCAGCGGCATTTGTTCACTAAGCATTTCGTAAGGCGTTTTTTCTACGTCTAATTCTTCCGTTTGATGTTGGGAAAAATAAGCAATTTTCATTTTTTTAGCCAACGTCATTTTCCCGCTCATTAGAAGCAAACGGTGGGATAGGACTTTGGCTAAAGTTGATTTTCCGTTACCATTAGCCCC
>JAEELM010000049.1 GCA_016282685.1 Elusimicrobiaceae bacterium
AACATACACGGCCGCGCCTTTCTTTTTATGTCAAACGAAGAAAAAGCAAGCATCAAACGTCTCGGCAAAGAAACGCTCATCTACGGCACTTCTACCGTGCTGGCGCGGCTGCTTAACTTTTGTTTGGTTCCGTTCTATACTTATTATTTGATCCCCGGCGATTACGGTATTATTGCTACTACGTTTGCTGTTATTGCCTTGGTTAATGTTGTCTTTCTGTTCGGTATGGATCAAAGTTATCTGCGCTTTGCCAGTGACGCCCACAATCCTACCGAAGTTTTCCAACATTGTTTTTACGGCGTATTGATTAACGGATCTTTCTTATCTTTATTGTTGTGGTTATTTGCCAAACCTTTTGCAACACTTATCGGTATAGGAGCTGCCCATAGCGCACTGATTCACTTGGCGGTAGGCGTACTGTTGTTAGACGTTCTCAATATGATTGCGTTTACCAAATTGCGTTTGGACCGTCGAGCTTGGTATTTCGCCGGCGTGCGCACGGCCTCTATTGTGGTAAATGTTTTGTGCAATGTACTGTTTTTGGCATACTTTCAAAAGGGAATTGCCTCTATTTTGTGGGCCAATATCTTTGCTTCTCTTACTTCGCTTGTTCTTTTATCTCCGGTTATTTACAAAGAACTTTCTGCACAGCGCCCCCAATTTAACGCTCCGCTCTTGCAAGACATGCTCCGTTTTGCCTGGCCTTTTGTTCCGTCGGGGTTAGCCAGTTTGTTTGTCAGCGTAATCGACAAACCGATTTTGGTTCACTTGGTAGGGGTCCAGCAAGTGGGAATTTATCAGGCAAACTTTAAAATCGGCGTATTTATGATGTTACTGGTTTCTATGTTTGACCAAGCCTGGCGTCCTTTCTTCTTATCTCACGCAAAAGAAGAAAACGCCAAACCGCTTTTCGCACGGGTATTGACCTGTTTTGTGGCGTTAGGCAGTTGGTTTTTATTAGGGTTGAGTTTCTTAATGCCGCCTTTTATTCAAAGCCACTTGTTGGGAAATTTTCACCTAATCGGGCCCGCTTACTGGGGCGGACTAAACATTATTCCGCTGGTCCTGTGCGGTTATTTTTTCTACGGGTTGTATGTTAATTTCATGTTAGGGCCGGTACTGACCAAAAAAACGCGCGTACTCCTGTGGATCACGTTACTAGGCGCTGTGGTGAGCATCACCACCAACCTGACGCTGGTACCGCATATCGGCATTTTGGGAGCCGGGTGGGCCGTCGCCTTAAGTTACGGAGCCATGGCCTTGGCTTTGTGGCGGTTTACCCAAAAAAATTATACGGTCCCCTACGAATATAAAAAATTAGCCGCCATTGCCTCCGTGGGCATTTTGACGGCACTATGTGCAAAATTTTTCGCTCCTGCAAGCGGAGCCAATTTAACACTTAAAATTATTTTATTAACGCTTTATCCCGTGTGGATGTGGGCTATCATTCGCCCGCTATCGCAAGCTAATCAACGTTAAATCCAACCGGATGTTCCCGTCTTGATACACCAACACATGCGGCAGTTCTTCTTCCCCTTGGGCAGAAGAAGGAGTATATTCTCCATAGGCCAAATCAGCATTATTAAATGTGGTGCTGGTACGGGCCGCATAGGGATATAAAGCGTCGGGGCGATAGAACAATTTGGTTTTGGCAGAAGTGCTCTTATACACCACCGTAACGGTTTCTTGCGACGAGCGAGAAGATTCATATACGCCCGGATTTTGCAATAACAAATTCAAAAATTGCGTAATGCGCCCACGCACCAAAGCATTGTCCACATCTTTGAACAAATAGCGGTAAGCCACGCCTTCCGGGGAAACGGTTGCTTGCAAAACCCGATATATGCCCCCGGTAAGAAGTTGCACGTCAAAATCTTCTTCCCCTATTTTTTTGATTTGTAAAACACCTTCCAGTGAATTTCCGTCTAAAGATCCAACCGCTTTGAAAGCGGCTTGGCTGTGAGTGGCAAAATAATTTACCTTTTTATAGTTACGTACGGAAGGAGGAATAGATTTCATATTCCCGGTGGCACAGGCCGTAAGCAAGAGAGCTAAAGAAAATGTTAAAATTTGTTTACGCATAAAATCTCCTTATGATATGATGGTATAAAATTATGGGAAATTCTGTCTTGTATCTTTGCACCTGTACGTTGGCAGCCGTTTTAACCGGCCTGGCTTTGCCGTTTCTTAAACGCTTTGCCGCCCCCTATTTGCTAGACACTCCCAATGCTTTAAAAAAACACACAACCCCCGTTCCGGCTATCGGGGGATGCGCAGTATTTTTCTCCACTGTTGTCACGTTGCTGTTTGTTCGCTTGGTTACCAATTTCCCCACCGGCACGTTACACAATTTACGCGGTATTTTAATGGGAGGCACGCTTATTTTCTGTTTGGGCCTTCTAGACGATTTACGCAAGCCCCAAGGCGTTCCTATGCCGCTAAAACTTTGTGTACAGGCACTAGCAGCAGCATCATTGGTTTACTATGGAGTAACGATCCAAATTTTTACCTCCGCCTGGATTGTTTTTCCTTTTACATTTCTGTGGCTTTTAACACTGACCAATGCGTTTAATTTGTTGGATATCCAAGACGGCCTTTGCGTCAGCCAGGCTATTATTTGCACAACGGGGCTTGCCTTTATTGCGTTACCTTCCGAATTTGTATACGTCAATTTTGCAGCGCTGGCACTGCTGGGGGCTTGCCTTTCTTTTTGGCCTCACAATCACGCCAAAAACAAATTTTTCTTGGGGGATAGCGGCTCTACTTTTTTGGGATTTATGATTGCGGCTCTTTCTATGGGCACCGGATACTCCCGTCATGTCTCTTCCGGTTTTTTGGCCCCGGTTTTTATTTTGGCCCTTCCGTTGTTTGATACCTTTTTTGTAAGTGTGGCACGGTTACTTAAAGGGAAAAATCCACTCAAAGGCAGCGACGATCATATCGCGCTGCGCTTACAACGGGCCGGCTGGTCCAGGCGGCGCATATTGGTTACTTTTTGTGCGGTAGGAATCGGTTGTAACCTGCTGGGTTGGATTATCACCAAAAGTTCTCTTTGCGTAACGCTTTGTTTGCTGGTAGTAGCCGGATTGTTTTTCGGTTGTGCCATGAGGCGGCTTTTGCAATGCAAGTAAAAACACTTATTTTAGGTGCCGGCCTGACCGGATTAAGTACGGCTTATCACCTGGAGCAAAACGGACAAAACGACTACTTGCTGGTAGAAAAAGAACCGGTTTGTGGAGGTTTGTGTGCCAGCACGCAGTCGCACGGTTTTACGTACGATTACGGCGGCCATTTGCTTCATTTGCATACACCGGAAGGAAAAAAACTGGTTAAAAAATTACTCAAAACCAACCTATCCCGCCTATCCAGAAACGCTTTTATCTACACTCACGGAGTACGTGTTCCCTATCCGTTCCAGGCCCATTTGGCCGCCTTACCCGCAACGGTACGAAAAGAATGTGCAACAGGCCTTTTGAACCGTCCTTCTTTTAAGACCGTTTCCACTTTTGAACAATGGTGCCTGGCTGCCTTCGGGGCAGGCATCTACGAACATTTTTTCAAACCGTACCATCAAAAAATTTGGAATTGTAATCCGGCCCAACTCACCGCTGATTGGTGTGCTCCGTTTGTACCGGTTTTGTCAGCGCAAGACATTCGCCGCAGCCTGCAAAAAACAAACCGCAAACACTATGGATACAATTCTTATTTTTATTACCCCAAGCAAGGGGGTATCGGATCATTGGCCCAAGCTTTAGCTGCCAAAATTTCACACTTGCAATTAAACAGTACCGTTACCGCAGTAGACTTAAAACGCCAAACGGCCGTCGTAAACGGTCACGTTGTTCACTATCGTTATTTGATTAACACTTTGCCGCTTAAAGATTTCACCAAGTTACTCAAAGGGCAAAATCGCTTGAAAAAGCAGGCTGATTTCTTAAAATCGGTCCCCGTTACCGTCTATCATTTGGTCATTGCACGCAAGGTACGCCCGTTTAGTTGGCTTTATTTCCCGGAAAAAGACGTTCCCTTTTATCGGGTAGGTTTACAAAGTGCTTTTTCCGCACACAATGCTCCCAAAAATTCTTCTCTCTTTTATATCGAATTGCCGGGGCTTGCCAAAAACACCCCCGCCCTCCGAAAGAAGATTTGGACCTGCCTTGTACAAAAAGGTATAATAAAACGGTCGGACCGGCCGGTTTTTTCGGCTTGGCAATCCGTAACCCATGCGTACGTAATATATGATAAAAAACGCACGCAAGTTGTTTCTTTTTTACAAAACGCCCTTGCGCAACACAGTTGCTACTGCGGCGGACGGTACGGAAGCTGGAATTATTCTTTTATGGAAAGTGCCCTTTTAGAAGGGAAATCTTTGGCACAAAAGGTAAAATAAACGTATGAAAATACTGGTATTCGGCGGGAGTTTTGATCCGGTACACAAAGGACACGTGGCCCTATTTAAGCGTGCCCTTAAACAAGTCAACCCGGATGTAGCCCACATTGTTCCGGCTTACCATTCCCCTTTCAAAGCCAAATCTCCCACTCCCTTCCGCCTGCGAATGAAAATGCTCAAAGAAGCGTTCAAAAACGCAGGATCGAACATCATTTTTGACGATTACGAACGCAAACAAGGCGGCATGACGTATTCTTACCAATTGGTCAAATATTTGAAAGAACGCTACTCCAATGCGGAAATTTATCTTTTGGTAGGAACCGATTGTTTAAACGATTTACACAACTGGAAAAACCCGCAATATATTTTTGATAATGCTACCGTAATTGCCGGTAAACGTAAAGGGTATGATGAAAACCCTGCCGCTTTTAAGCATATTTTCCTGCCGGGGTTCTTTCCCAAGCTTTCTTCCAGCCGAGTACGTGCGCATATTTGGGCCTGCGGGGAAATCCCTTCCACCGTTCCCCATGCCATTGCCCACACTATTTTCCAAAATAAACTCTACGGCCTTAACGTGCACCAATGGCTCAAAGCGCACCTCAAACCCAACCGCTATTTACATTCTAAAAATGTGGCGGAAATGGCAGCCGCTTTCAGTGATATATATGATGTAAAGGTAGAAGACGCCGTTAAAGCCGGTATTTTGCACGACGCCGGAAAGGGGTTTTCCAATCAAACGCTTATTGAATTTTGCAAAAAAAATCGCATCAAAGTGCCGTATTTTGAAGATATCTGCAAATGCGAGCCTGCCTTGCTGCACAGTTATGCTTCGTCTTGGATTGCACGCCATGAGTTTGATATCCGCAACAAAGATATTTTACAAGCCATCTCCGAGCATACCCTGGGCAGCCTGCACATGAGCACCCTTTCTAAAATTTTATTCGTGGCCGATATTTCTTCCAAAGACCGTAAATACAAAGACGCTTTCGTCATTCGCAATTTAGCTTTGCAAGATTTAGACAAGGCCCTTCTTTATGCCGCCAACCGCAAATTACTTTTTACGATCGATTCGCAAAAATGGCTTTGCCCGGTAGGAATTGCACTATGGAATCATTTGGTAAAGCAAAGAAATTAATCGGGCGCCTGTTGTTGTGGATTTCGTTACTGCTCATTGGCGTAGCCGCTTTGCAGCAGCATTCTTCCCGTTTTTTGCAAACCCTGATTAACCATCAAGACGGTCGCTTACAGGTGGCCGTATTTACCCAACCGGCAATGCAGTTTACGTATAACCCGGCCGCCAAGAAGGCTGCCGCCCAGGTCAGTGCACAAAACTGCTCGCTCAACCGCAAAGAGAATTGCTTTAACGGTCAGTTTGATCGCTTTTTTGTACCGGCCCAACAAGAACAAGACGCTTTTTGGGAAGGGTTTCAATCAGCACTCTCCTCTTGGAGATTTAACCCGTTGCTTACCCTTAAAATCGCCTGGACCTACCTTACAGCCCGCCATGATAAGCGGACCGACCTGTCGCTGGCGGAGTTTTTCCTGCTCACCCAGCATTTGGCCGCCCTGGATATTACCGATTTTGCTATTAAATACCCCGAAGTACAAAGCAAAAAGAAAAAATCGTCTAAAACGCCCCCTCCCGCGGAAGTATCTGCGGAGGAATTGGTAGCGGCAGATACAGACGAAACCCGCCCGTTAGTAGTAGAAATTTTTAATGCTTCCGGCCGTAAAGGTTTAGCCTCTGATCTGACGCAGTATTTGCGAGAACAAAACAATAAGGGCCGCCTGCGGGTAGATGTCCTTCAGTACGATAATTATCCCTCTCTGCAGAAAACATCCACTATCATCAGCTACACCGGGCGCTTAATGCAAGCTACCCAGTTAAGCCGGGCCATCGGGATTTCCAGCGCAATCAAATCCGAAACGTCCGCCACGGACATCTGTGATGCCCGTATTATTCTGGGGAAAGATTTTCAAATGCCCCTTTAACCCTTAAAAAATGCTAGACTAGAGTAAGATAGACAAAACAGAGGTTTTTATGAATACAAAAGAATTGGTATGTTACGCTGCCCGCTTGGCAGATGAAAAAAAAGCCGAAAATGTAAAAGTGATAGACTTATGCGGTCTGTCCTCCCTGTGTGATTTTATTTTAATTGCCACGGCTACTTCCAAACCCCATTTAGAAGCCGTAGAAGAAGAAATCAGCAAAAAATTAAAAGAAGAAGGTTACTATAAATCCAACCGCGACGGTGGCGAAAGTTACCAGTGGCGCGTAAGCGATTACGGCGGTTTCCTGGTTCATTTGATGACCCAAGAAGCACGCGATTTTTATATGCTCGACAAAATTTTTAGCTTCGGCAAAGAAATTCCCTTCTTAAAACCGGTCAAGAAAACCGTTAAAAAAGCGGTTAAAAAAACCACCAAAAAAGCAGTTGCCCCGAAAGTTTCGAAAACTGCCGCCGGCAAAAAGACTGCTAAAAAATCTACCTCTAAAAAAGGGGCCGCTAAAAAGGCAACGGCCAAAAAAGCAGCCTCTAAAAAGACAACCAAAAAGAAATAATTATGTTAGAAAGACTCAAGCAAGAAATTACGCTCAAACTCAAAAGTGCGGAAGCTTTTAAGGGCTATGATTTGCCCGAAGTAGAATTTTCCGCCGCGCCCGCTCATACCGAGGCAGACATCTCTTTGGTATGGGCCATGGCTGCCGCCAAAAAATTGCGCAAAAACCCTTTGGAAATTGCCAAACAGGCCTGCCAAATCTTACGCGAAATAACCGAAATCAAAGACGCACAAGCCAAAGCGCCGGGGTTTATCAACCTCACGCTGGAAGATAATTTTATCATCTCCACCGCTTCGGACCGCCGCATTAAAAGCAGCGAAGCCGAAGGCACTAAACACAGCATTTTAATTGAATTTGTCTCTGCCAACCCCACCGGGCCCTTGCATGTAGCCAGCGGCCGCGGTGCCAGTTTAGGGGACAGTTTGGTAAAAATTCACCGCGCACTGGGGTATAGTTGCGACAGTGAATATTACGTCAATGATGCCGGTAATCAGGCAGAACTTCTGGCAGTCAGCCTCAAGGCCCGCAAAGAAGGCAAAGAACCGCCGGAAAACGGTTACCACGGTTCTTATCTGATTGATTTGGCCAAACGCATTCCGGCCGATTTGCCCGAAAAAGAATATGGGCGTTGGGCCATGGAAGAATTGATTAAAACCCAGCAACAAGACATGAAAGATTTTCATGTAGATTTTACGCGTTGGTTCCGCGAATCGGATTTGCACAAAGCCAAAGCCCCTCAGCAAGCCTTGGAATTTTTAAAGAAAAAAGGATTGGCTTACGAAAAAGAAGGAGCCATTTGGTTCGGTTCTACGCAAGACCAGGAAGCCCAAGACGACAAAGACCGCGTGTTGGTACGTAAAGACGGACGTCCAACGTATTTTATGGCCGATATTGCTTACCATAAAAACAAGTATGACCGCGGCTACGCAACGCTGATTGACATTTTAGGGGCGGATCACCACGGTTACGTGCCCCGCATGAAAGCAGCGGTAAAAGCCCTGGGGCACGAAGAAAAATCTTTCGTACCGATTATCCACCAATTGGTTCATTTAACCGAGCACGGCGAACAGGTAAAAATGTCTAAACGGGCCGGCCATTTTATTACATTGCGCGAACTGATGAATGATGTGGGAACGGATGTATGCCGGTTCTTCTTTGCCAGCCGTACTCCTAATGCCCACATGCTTTTTGATATGGACCTTGCCAAAAAACGCACGAACGAAAATCCTGTTTTCTACGTGCAATATGTCCATGCGCGCATTCACTCCATTTCACAAGCTGCTCAAGAAAAAGGCATTACGGCCGCCACTTCTGTTTCGAGCGATTTAGCTCCGCAGGAACGTGCGCTCTTATTAAAACTGGTATGGTTTAAGCCCGTATTGCAAAACTGCGTGCGCGATTTAAGCCCCCACCATTTAACCACTTATCTGGTAGAATTGGCCGGGCTCTTCCACGCCTTCTATGATAACTGCCGTGTATTGGATGAGAATAACTTGAAAGTCACCCAATCGCGTCTGTTTATTTGTGAGCGCGTAGCCGAACGCATTAAGAAAGGACTGGAATTTATCGGTGTATCGGCACCGGACAAAATGTAAGAATAAATATAAAAAAGTGGCGGTACTTTAGCGGTACCGCCGCTTTTTTTGTAAAAAATAGAAGGGGCCTTTTCCCTTAAAATTTTATTCTTTGGTTCCGGCCGCTTTTAACAGTTGCACAATTTCGTCAAACCCGTTGTTTTGGGCCATCTTCAGGGCACTGAGCCCGCTGGGGTTGCCGTTAATCAAATGGGGGGTGGTTTACGTCAGCTCCGGCTTGCACCAACAGTTGGACCAGCTCGCTGTTGCCCAACAAGGAAGACATCATCAACGGCGTGAGCCCCGTGGGGCCCACCGCATTTACATTGGCTTTGGCTTGCAAAAGGGCTTTGGCACTTTTTATATCTTGCGAAGTGCAGGCAAACAATAAGGCCGGGCCTACCCCGGAAATTTCCGTATTGGGGTTGGCACCTTGCTCCAACAATTTCTTTACTTGGGCCGCATCTCCCGCTTGCAAAGCTTCCTCTAACGTTTGGGCCGGTGTAGCGGCCGATATCTCTTCTGCTTTCACACCGTTTGATTTTATTTTTATGCCACACTTTTGAAAAAACTCGTTGCAGACGACCTCAAAATAGGAAGATAAGAAAACAAAAATCTTCATTATTAGTTATATCAAATCTGATAAAAAAAGAGAAACGCTTTTTGGTACAATTTTAGAAACGGAGGGTTTATGAAAAAATTAACTGTTTTATTTTCTCTTTTATTCTTGGGCATGTTTGCCTACTCACAAGATTTATCCAAAGCTGAAAAATTATTTGATAAAGGGGACTTTAGTGCCGCCCTGCCTTTGTACCAACAATTAGCCCAATCTTCCGACGAAAAAACGCACTTGCAAGCGCAGTTGCGTGTGGCGGCCTGCCAATACGGTCTGGGGGAATACCTCAATGCTGCCAAAACCATGCTTTCGTATCCCTTGCCTTCAAAAGATGATTGGAAAGCCCGCTTTTTACTTTACCGCATTCAAACTTCCCAACAAGCTTCCGGTATTTACCGTCCTATATTAGAAAAGCGCGAAATTGCTTCTGCCCAAGCCGCCCAAGACCCCGAGTATTGGACTTCCGCCCAATGGAAAGACCGCATCCAACAAGATTACGAAGATTTATGGACGTTGAAAAACACATTGATTCAACTGCCTACTGCTGCAGAGACGCTGATTCTTAATACCAAAGATACAGATCTGCAACGGATCCCCACTTTGTTTGATTTTACTGTACAAAATTGGCTGGAAGACCTCTCAGACACCCCTTCCGTTTCCCCCTCTCCGCGTTTGTACCTAAACGGATACGCTAGCGTACATCCCACCGCCAAAGAAAAAGCCGAAAAACGCGCTTCTATTTTGCAAACCGCCTATACGATAGGTGGAAAGAACCGTCAAAATGCGCAGGTATTTTGGCAAACGGACTATATTTTATTACCTTTCACGCACGAAGATTACTTCACTTTTTCAAACAAAGAAAAAGCCGTTGCCAACGCTATTGAACAATTACGCACGTTAGCACAGCCCAAAAAATCGCTCAAATTACAAGGCTCCCACAACGCCACTGCTTACGGTCGTTCGTATGCATTATTCCAAGCGGCCGAATTGGCCTATCGTCAAGATTTACGCACCCAAGCTTTACAATTGTGTCAATCCGCACAAACGCTCCCTCGTTCTTATTACACGGACCGTTGCAAAGAACTGGCGCAAGATATTACCCGCCCGACGTTTTCTTTCAGTACGTTACCACCGGCGATTGTTCCCAATAAGCCCTTATTACCGGCCAGTGCACGTAATATTGAACGGATTTACGGGCGGATCTATCCGGTTACAATAGACGATTTGAAAAAATTTTACAACGAAAGCCGTTATAACCGAAACGATAACAGTTGGTCGTTTCTTTCCCAGCTCAGCAGCAAAACTATAGAGACTCTTCTTTCCGGCACGCGCACATACACACCGTTTTCGCAAAATATTTCCTATCAAAAAGCATATTTTGATGAAAAAATTACGCTCTCACTTCCGGCGCTGTCTCATGGCTTTTATATAGTACTTGCCAGTGCCCAACGCAATTTTAATCCGCAGGAAAGTGCCGTTTACGGTATCGTAATTAACAGTTCCGATTTGGCCGTCTTTACAACGGCCGCCATTGCGGACCGGCCGGACCTATATACCTGGACGCTTTCCTCCACTCCGCACACTTATAACCCGGATGTGTTCCATTTTTATACCGTAGATTTAAAAACGGGGCAAGCCGTACCGGGTGCTTCTTTAGACGTGCGCACCGGCTACAATGGTTCTCATACCAAGCTTTCCACCAACAACCAAGGGTATGCGGCCCTCGCGCGCTCCATCACGACCGGAGCCAACAACAGCAGTTCTTACTTTGTAGAACCGTTGGCCCACGCAAAAGACAGTTATGCCTACACTTCCGGGCAAGTGCATTTTAGTTTTTACAATTCCGTTCCCGTTACGCTTTTTGCGCAAACAGACCGCGCTATTTACCGACCCGGACAGAAAGTGCAACTCTCCGTTCAAGCCTTTCAAAAAGTAGTGCGCGGAACGGAAGTCCTGCCCCGCACACCGCTTTCTTTGAAAGTACGCAACGCCGCCGGGGATACTATCTTTACCACTTCACTGACCACCAACGACATGGGTACCGCTCAAACCCAATTTACGTTGCCCGATAATAACCCTATGTTGGGCTATTTCCATGTGGAAGTAAACACCTCCCTTCAAAATAAAACATACACCGGGCACCATTCCTTCCAAGTAGAAGAATATAAGCGCCCCGATTATGAGATCACCCTAGATGACCCGCAAACTCCGCTTGCTTACGGCAAACAAACTGCCGTTACCGGTACCGCCCGTTATTATGTGGGGACCCCATTACAAAACGCCACCGTTCACTACACTGTAACGCGCCAAGACTACGTTCCACCTTTTTATTGGTGGTACTACCGCCCCTATACCGAGCCGCGCACCGTAGCCCAAGGGCAAACCCGCACCGACAGCAACGGCTCGTTCCGCGTGCCGTTTACTCCTACCCTTACTGCAAAAGACGAATCGTTTGCGCTGTACCGTGTACATGCGGAAGTATTAGACGATTCCGGCCGGGCGATTGAAACAACCCACTCCTATAAAGTAAGTTTGCGCCCACACCTATTCAAAGTAACTTTTGCACAAGGTTTTTATGATGCGGCTACTCCCATTTCTCAACTGGCTCAGTTGGATTTAACCGATACCCAGGGCAAGAGCACCGACGGTAAAATAGCGGTACGGGTGAGCAAACTGGTAGCACAAACACAAGCCCCTCAAGAAGAGCAAAACACTTTCCGTTCCCGTCAGGAAATGACGCTAGAAAAATGGTATGCGGATGCTCCGGAAGAAAAATCTGTATTCTCCAAAGATATTTCTTTTGCCAAACCCGGCGCCCAAACTTTATCCCTCCCCGCTCTGGAAGAAGGCGTATACCGTTTGCGTTTAAGAAGCCCACAGGCCGACGAACAAAATTTAGTTTTTGTAGTAGTCAAAGATGGTAAAACCTTATCCTTGCCCGACGTAGCCCTGGTGCAACACAAAACGTATTACCCCGGTGAAACTGCCCGCTTGCTGGTAGGTTCGCACCGGTTACCGGGTACGTTATTTACCCAATTCTACACGCAGGGCCAATTCCTATTGGCTCAAGAACGTCATCCGGGCGGTGTGCGCGTGATAGAACGATCCATTACCCAGCAAGACCGCGGCGGCGTGGCTCTGCGTTGGTTCGGTGCGGGCAATTATGAATTTCACTCCGCCACTGCACTAATAGAAGTTCCGTTTGACAACAAAGAATTGACCGTTTCTGTGGATGCCCCCGCAACCATTTTGCCCGGACAAGAAGTGAAATGGACTGTCTCCGCGCAAGACTCTGCCCACCGCCCCGTTAACGGACAAGCCAGCTTAAGCGTGTATGATAAATCATTGGATTATTATGTTGCCAAGGAGTTTCCATTTTCTCTCTCCACGTTTTTCCATTCCAATGCCCAGCAGGGACAATTTGCCCACAGCCGTCAGTCCGGTTACACGTATACGCATTTCTTGCATAACGAAAAAACCGATTGGTTATCTCTCCTTCCTTTGCCGTCTCTAAACCTGGTTATGAGCCGGCACATGTACGGCAGTAAAATGATGATGGCGCGCGCGGCCGGAGCTCCTAAAATGATGGCCCTAGAGGCCAATATGGCGGCCGATTTTGAGGACGCTGCTTTTGCGGAAGCCGCAGTTATGGATGACGTAAAAAGCTCGCAAGACAGTGCCTCTACCGGCGCAGCGGAAGAACCGGAAGCAGATTCCTTGCGTACCGATTTTGCGGAAACGGCTTACTTCAACACATTGCTGCCCGTCACAAACGGCAAAGCTACGGCTTCTTTCAAATTTCCGGACAGCCTAACCACTTGGAACGTAATGGGTTATGTGCTTACCCCCCAAACCGACATGGGCACCTTTAACGTACAGACCATTTCCCGCAAAGATTTTATGGTACGTTTGCAATTGCCGCGTTTCTACCGCGAAGGTGACCACGGTGTTTTCCAAGCGGCGGTAACTAATTTGACTTCCAAAAAAATTACTGTTCCCGTTACACTTACGGTACGTAAACAGGGCACACCGGTCCATAAAGATTTTGGGCTGACCGTTCTAACCAAAGCGGTAACCGTTCCGCCACAGGAAACAATTTTTGCTACCTGGAATATCAACGTACCCCATGCGCCGGATGTGTACCAATTAACGGCGTCTGCCAAATCTTTCCAAACCAGCGACGGGGAACAAAAAGACTTTTTGGTACTGCCCGGCACCACACGCTTGTTGGCCACAGCCCATAGTGCCTTGAAAAACGGGAACAATACATTGACCTTAACCGAATTGGAAAACAACCCGTCTTTCACACCGGAAGTAGCCTCTTTGCAACTCCACCCCAGTTTGGCACTGTCGGTGCTCAATTCCATGCCCAATATACTGATGACCCCGTACAAAGATTTGGTTTCCTCGCTTAACCGTTACGTACCGTTGGCAGTGGTACACCAATTCTATACTACGTATCCGCAACTCAAACAAGCGGTAAAAAAATTACCCAAACGTACCGGCTTAACGGCTCCGTGGAACGAAAAAGATCCGTTGCGTTTAACATTGCTGGAACAAACTCCCTGGACTTACCAAGCCCGCGGACGCCAGCAAAACACCGCCGATTTAATTGATTTGTTCAATGATAAAATCGTCACGTCCAAATTGGAAAACGAACGAAAACAAATTCAACGTTTCCAAAATTCCAGCGGTGCATTTACATGGTTTGTAGGCGGGCCGGATGATGATTACTTGACGCTTTACGCACTGGAAGCTTTTGCCCAAGCGCTACACTACGGCGCCCCGATTCCGGAAGCAGAGGCCAAAAAAGCCTTCCAATATATTGTGCCCCGCATTGAAAAATACCTCAAAGAAGATAAGGAAGGTTCGGAACGGACGGTTTCTTTTGCCCTTTATGCGGCGTATGTTCTTTCGTCATTCCCGCCTTCTTGGCCGCAATATCAACAAGCCAAACCCTACATCAAAAAATGGGCAGACTATGCAGATACCCAGTCCCGCCACATGACGGCCCTGGGCCAAACGTATGCAGCGGCGGTGTACCACCGTTTAGGAGATGATGTGTTGGCCAACACCTATTTGGACAAAGTCCTCTCCCGCATGAAAACCAACGAACTGACCGGTGCCTATTTTGCACCGGAAGCACAGAGTTGGGTATGGTACCGCGATACCCTTTCCACCCAAACGCTTACCTTGCGCACGTTGTTGGAAATTCGCCCCAACTCCGATAAAATAGACCCCATGCTCCAATGGCTGCTGTTCAACCGCCAAGCCAACGAATGGCACTCCTCCAAGGATGCCGCCCAAGCAGTATTTACCATCATGGACGTTATGCAGGCAAAAGGCACCTTAACCGCCCCCAGCACTTACACACTCAGTTGGGCCGGTAAACGCCGTCAGCTCACGTTTGAACCGTTGGATTGGACCCAGGATTTACAGTGGGTTAAAAAGGACCAGGAAATTTCAACGGCTGATTACAAAGCCACCATTTCCAAACAAGGCAAAACAACCGATTTTGCCTCCCTGGCCGTGGTGTATCGCTCGGCCCAAGCACAAGCCTCTCCCAAAGGGGTAATCAATGTTTCGCGCCAATACTTTGTACGGTTTACCGAAAACGGTACCGAGAAATTACGCCCGGTGGAAGAAGGCGGCACCGTAAAAGTAGGAGATGAAGTAGAGGTCCACTTGACCCTCACCACGGATAGTGCCTTTGAGTACGTCTTATTGGATGACCCCAAACCCGCCGGATTTGAAAGTGAAGATTTACTGAGCCAATGGACTTGGGACCAGTTGTCTTTTTACCGGGAAATACGGGACGCACAAACCCGCTTCTTTATCCACCGCTTGCCGGCCGGGAAAGTAACATTACGTTATGTATTACGCCCTACCGTACCCGGGGAGATGCACGTATTACCCGCCCAACTGCAAAGCATGTATGCACCGCAGTACGGGGCCCATACACAAAGCACGCACTTGCGTGTAACGTTGTAGTATTTTTTACCAAACGGGGCCGGTTAAAAAATTGGTCTCGTTTGGTTTGAAATATACTATAATGAGAAAAGGAAAACTATGGCAGAAAATTTTACTATTTACGCTCCGATTGACGGAGAATTGATCTCTCTTACCCACGTGCCGGATCCGGTATTCAGCGAACGAATGCTGGGAGACGGTATTGCAATTGACCCTATCGGGGACACAATCGTCGCCCCTTTCGACGGGGAAATTATCAATTTCAACCCGGCCCTGCATGCTTTCACCATTGCCAAAGACGGCGTGGAACTTCTTATTCACGTAGGGGTTGAAACGGTCATGCTCAACGGGGAAGGGTTTGCCCCCTTGGTGGCGCAAGGAGATAAAGTAGTAAAAGGACAACCGTTATTGCAATTTCACCCTACTTTCTTATCCCAGCGGTTATCGTGTGCCTATGTAC
Organism: Elusimicrobiaceae bacterium; assembly: GCA_016282685.1. Classification (GTDB taxonomy): domain Bacteria; phylum Elusimicrobiota; class Elusimicrobia; order Elusimicrobiales; family Elusimicrobiaceae; genus Avelusimicrobium. Next base: position 15,574 of record JAEELM010000049.1, read on the forward strand.
TGCTGGTGGTCACTTCCCCGGCCGGAGCCTTACTGGTCAACCGTGCACCGGAAGGCCACACCGCTACCGGAACACCCTTGTTTCAAGTGCTGTTGCAAAAAGAAACATCTTCCGCTGCGGACAATACCGTACAAAAATCTACTTCCGTTTTGGCCAATGTACGGCTCTATGATAACCCGGAACAACTTGTTTCCATTCACATAGCTAACGGAAAAATTGAAAAAATTGTTCCCACCCAAGAATCCTGCCCCGGCCAATTAGACGGTAAAGGCAACTATGTGTTGCCAGGGCTCATTGATTTACACATTCACGGATTCGGCGGTTTCGGGCCGGAAATAGGCACGCAAGAAAGTTTGTTGCGCATGTCACAAGTATTATTGGAACAGGGGGTTACGTCTTTCTGTCCCACTTTGTATTGCGGGCAACCGGCAGACATGGAAAATTTACTGCGCACTTTATCTCCTGTAGTAGGAACGGAAAAAGGTGCCCGCATTTTAGGCTTTCATTTAGAGGGGCCGTTCATCTCTCCCCAAAAACCGGGCGTCATGAAACCGCAAGATATTGCCCCGGCCAGTTTGGAAACGTTTGAACGTCTTTATCAAGCCGCCCAGGGCAAAATTGCTTCCATGACTTTCGCTCCGGAAGTGGCCGGTATCGAACCGGTGGTTAATTTCTGCAAGGAAAAGGGCATTTTACTTCAAGCCGGGCACACCAACGCTACGTACGAAGAAATGCTGCAAGCTAAATCTTGGGGCGTGCATCATGTAACACATTTTTGCAACGCCATGAGCCCCTTGCACCACCGTGCACCCGGCGCAGTAGGGGCCGCCTTGATGGATAATAATTTTTCATGTGAAATTATTGCCGACGGCGTACACGTTCATCCGGCGATTATTTCCTTTTTACGTCGCGTAAAATCGTCCCGAAAAATTGTTTTGGTAACAGACGCACTGTTGCCTACCGGGCAACCGGAACCTCCTTTCTACGCCAACCGCGAAGAAGTTATTTTAGAAGGCGGCGTATGGCGCCGCAAAGCAGACCACGTGATTGCCGGCTCTGCGTTGACTATGTTGCAAGGAGTAAAAAATTTAATGGCGTGGGGATATTCACTCGAAGACGCCGTTGCCTGTGCCAGCACGAACCCGGCCCGTTTGTTGGGATTAAATGACCGCGGAATGATAAAAGAAGGAGCGTGCGCCGATTTGATTTTGCTGGATAAAAATTTGAATCTTAAAAAAGTATTTCGCGGATAAGGTTGTACAATATGGGCCTGGAAGAAATCGAACAAAAAGATTATTTCTCTATCGGTGATGTAAAGCGCATTACCGGCGTGCCGGAGTATTCCGTACGCTACTGGGAAAGTGAATTTAATCTCATTCGTCCGATCCGTCTGGAAAGCGGACACCGCCGATACACCAAAGAAGATGTCTATACCATTTTAAAAATCAAAGATTTAATTTACAAACACAAACTTACGTTGGAAGGCGCCAAAAAGCAACTCAATAAATATCAATTCCCTTCTCAAAACAAATCAGCAACAACGGCCCGTACGGACGTAAAACTGCTGACCGAAATAAAAGAAACGCTGGAAGATTTACTAAAAGAATGATATAATAGTTGGGTAGCCCTTGCTACGGTGTACTACGGGGAGTGGCTCAGAGGTAGAGCGCTCGCTTGGGGTGCGAGAGATCGCGGGTTCGATTCCCGCCTTCCCGACCATTTATTTTGATAGGTCCGGGTTTAGCCGGGGCCGTTTTACGGGGCGTAGCGCAGATGGTAGCGCGCACGGTTCGGGACCGTGAGGTCGCTGGTTCAAATCCAGTCGCCCCGATTTTACAAGACAAAAACCACCGCAAGGTGGTTTTTGTTTTGGAAAAAACTACACAAACTGCTTGGGGCTTCCCTAGGTCTTATGGCCTAAGAGCATTTAGGCCCTAAGACCCTTGTCCGCCGTCATTAAATCCCTTACAATATAAGCATGAGAATGCGAAACATCATTTTAATTTTAGGATTTATCCTTTCCATCCCCACCTTATCCCAAGGACAACCTTTTGGCGAACTTCTTCCCAGGATCCAAAAAGCGGCTTTCGATTCGGCCCGAGGAACCGGACTCCTATTGCAGCGGACAAACACCTCTTATATTAAAGCCCGTCAGGCACTATATACAATACGTCCCATTATTTTAACCCCCGGTCCACGTTATGGTGAACTGATCCGCCCAGTGGCCCTTCCGGTACACACCATAACACCCCACTTACATTTTGAAAATCCTACTGCGGTTTATCCAGGGATTCCGTTCTTAACATCTGATGAACAAGTTGAACAATATCTTATATCTAGAAATAACCGCGCCATCTTCAATGAATTAAAACACTTAGCCGATCACTCGGAAAAAATAGCCAACCATATGTCCACCTTTAGACAAGAAATCGCCCGTTGCGAACAACCGACTCAACAAATCCCCTGGATGGTAAATCGTATTGATCCCAATATTAATTATTTATTTGTGGGAGAGATGCATAACGTCCCGGAAGTCCGCCGCTCTATGGCCCAGTTACTACAAGGGTTACGCCAGAGATTTCCCAAACGTGAAATTATCGTATTTACAGAATTATTAACCAGTCATATTTCAACAGAAGAAATATGGAAATCCGCCATACTACAACCCACTCCCGAAGATCGAATGGAACTTGTCAAACAATTTGAAAAACTGGGAGAATACCATTTAGGACGTGATGTATGGGAAACAATACAATCTAACCGAATAGAAGTAGTGGGATTGGAACCTAGTTTCGTGTGGGATAATTCCAATGCCACTTTGATAGCGGAAGATCCCCAGGACGGCCAAAACCTAATGTTGTGGTGGACGGATGAAGGGTCTCGTCTGCGCCATATGCATTGGGAACAACGTATCAATGAGTGGCGTCAACAACATCCTAATGCTTTATTCGTAATTCATGGAGGAGCCGAGCATTTTTCGTATTTCAGTTCATCGGCTATTTCTACCCATTTCCCACGTGAACAACGGCTTACCGTCAATCTTTTCCCTCAAAAAGTACTCATGCAAGACGCAGCAGGAAACCACGTTGAAGTAAAAGACAACCTCGGTTGGTTTGCGGAAATTACCCAAAATCAATTTCCACAAAATACGTTATATTGGCAAACGGAAAAATCTGCTTCACTCTCGGGATTTGATTATCAACTTAGAGTCCCCCCTCTACGATAATAGGCCCAGTAGATAAATATGTCTTTTGGACCTGGTTTTTTGAACGGAGGATTACTATACTAAAATTAAGAATACATAAAAGGGGGAAGGGTATGACTAGGCCATTACGTTTATTATTCATTTGCATGTGTTATTGCGTTGCCGTTACTTCCTCCTGGGCACAAACGGTCAGGGAAATTATTGTTGCCGATGCGGGAGCGGTTTCTCATGTGCCGCAAGCAGTCACAACCACCGGCGCTATTACCCAACAAGGCACGCAAGCCGTGGAGAGGCTGTCCTTAAAATAAATCAAGTCATCACTTCGGAGAATGAGATTTTCGAAGAAATGGCTAATAAAGAACCGGCCGGGGCCGTTTTACGGGGCGTAGCGCAGATGGTAGCGCGCACGGTTCGGGACCGTGAGGTCGCTGGTTCAAATCCAGTCGCCCCGACCATTTAACATAAGAAATCCGCTGAAAGGCGGATTTTTTATTTTTAGCAACCGGTGTCAGAGCTACCAATACCTGGCCTACGTTAAGATTTGGGAACCGGCACAAATTTTTATTTTGGAAAAGGAGATTAAATGATACAATAAGGGCTGTAGAAAGGGAGGAAAATTATGTCGCTTGCCAAAAAAACAACTTCTTGGGTTAAAGAAGGACTCATCACCCAAGAACAGCAACAAAATATTTTAAGTTTTGAACGAAAACACTCCAATCATTTCTTTTGGAATGCTGCATTTATCATTGCAGGCTCTCTAATTGGATTGGGTATTTGTTTATTGATTGCCGCCAATTGGAAAGTCTTACCGAACGCCGTAAAACTGGTGGGAGATTTTATTTTATTAGGTGGTTTTTTCTACGCCGCGTATTGGAGCATACAAAACAAACGCAGCGGTTTAAGAGAATTGTTCCTTATTTTATCTTTCGTGGGGATTGCCGCAACGATCGGTTTAATCGGTCAGGTATTCCAACTTTCCGGCGGATGGCAAAAATTTGCTTGGGGTTGGGTATTGTTAAGCTCCCCGTTTGTCTTCGTTAGCCGCAACAAATGGTTGGGTATGGTTTGGTTCGGATTGCTGGTCAGTGCCCTGCCGGAGGTTTGGCTGGAAACAATCAGTGATTGGACATGGCACTTCAGCCTAAACAGCGTGTTGTTCTACGCCCTGGTTTATATATTCCATCTGCTGGCCTTGAAATGGGATGAACGCATTCATCAGCATTGTATCATGGCCGAGGCTATAGCACTATTTTTAATATGGAACACTTACTTCTATATATTTTTTACTGCGGCAGACTGGACTTTGAATCACCATAACTTCTGGGCCTATCTGCTTGTGTTTGGCTTTTTTGCCATGCGTATGTACACAGCTATGCGCCAGCAAAACCTTGTTTCCTTCAAACGCAATGCGATTCTAACGGAAATTTATATCTTTCTTATTTTCGCATGCAAAATGCACAACTTGTGGCTCTCAGGCCTGGGATTTATCGGCGGAGGTTTACTGATTCTGCTTTTGATATGGGCCTTACGCAAAACGACGCACTATATTAAACAAATGGATACCTTCAAATGAAAAAAAATATATTAATAATTGCTTTTATTTTACCTTGGATTTGCTTGGCAAGTTGGGCCGTATACTTAGCCTGCGCACGGGCCACCGGCACCGAAATTGTATTGCCTGTAATGGGCTATGACCCGCGTGATTTATTTTCCGGGCGCTACATTGCCTATCAAATCGATTGGAAACGGGCCGACTGTTCCCCCTTCCCGGGTGGCACTTGCCCGGAAGATAATTTTTGTAACACCTCCCGTTTCTGGAAGCAGTTTTCCTGGCGACGCAACCAATGCCGTTTTTACATACCCGAACAAGAGGCAGACGAGTTGGATAAACTTTTTCGTTTACGCAATGAAGACACGTTGCGTTTTGAAGTGGTATATTCCTATCGTCCGGGGCATGAACCGTTGGCTAAAGAGTTGCGGATTAACGGTTTAAATTGGCCGGAGTATTTAAAACAAAATCCTCCCAAACAGGAGGAACACGCCGGTAAGGTTAGACTTTCCAAATAAAAGCATCTGTTACAGGTAAAATTCATGAAAAAAAGATACGGAACCGGAAAATATCCCTTCCGGCCTTCCGGATTCCTGGCAGTTATTCTTGCAAAGGATAGATGCATTCAACGCAGAGCGTTACGAAGATGCCCGTAATTTTTTCAATCAAGCCTTAGAGGCAGACCCTTCCTTACAAGACGCAAGCTTTGCACTTCAAAGACTGGACAAAATGGGAAAATAACCGTCTCCAATAGTTTTCTTTACAAAAAAAAACGCCCCGGGTAACCCCGGGGAGTTTTATTTTTTTCACATCTACTATTTACAAGTTAGAGAAAAGAATCGTAATCTTTCCGTATGTACCGGGCAAATCTGGCCAGTTTTTCCGCTTGTGAAAAATTGTCATATTGTAATTTTCTGGCAACTTCCATAATCACATTGGCTAACGGGCCCAAGTCCTTGCCTTCCGCAGAAAATTTATACGATGCCAACCAAGCCCCAAATAATTGGGCCACTTCTTTATCGTAGTTTTTCAGATTCGCATAATAATCGCTTAACATCTGCAAGTCATCGGCTACTTCCTGCGGCACAGAAAAATCTTTTTGGTGCAATCTTTCTTCTATTTTCTTAAAAATTTCATTTTTGCTTTGGTCCACAAGATCCCGTCGTTCTTGGCTCAATGCACGATATTGTGCATCCATATCCTTCTGCACTTGTTCACTTTTCGCTGGAAACCATCCTAAGTAAGGGTCTACCTCTTCCCACGCAAAAAGGGGCACTGCCAAACACAACGCCACAAGTAACATAGTAATCTTTTTCATATCTTTTCCTCCCTCGCACAATCTGGCACGTTATAACATTTAGTTTAAAGAACCTTTCTTATTTTTTCAAGGCCCAAAATAAAAATTCCCCCGCCCAGCGGAGGAAAAATGAGAGAGGAAAATTTGTACTTTTTCTTATTTTAGATATGTTTTAAAAAATTCCTGCAGTTTTTTGATGTATGTTTCGCCGCCCTCTTTGGCACAGGAAGTATGCCCGGCATTTTTTACCATCCATAGTGTTTTGGGGCCCGGGAGTAATTTGTAGGTTTTGCGTGCTTTGGTAATGGGGGCCAAGCGGTCATGCTCTCCCTGAATCATCAATACCGGGCAAGTAATTTTTGCTGCTGTACTTTGCAGGGCAAAATTTTCCACCTGTATATTTTGTGTTTTTTCTTTCAAAAACAACACCAACCCCACCAACGGAAAATAAGGAATACGTACGTGCAACCACGCCCAGCGTTTGGCTACGTTTTTAAAAGAATAATAAGAGGATTCCAACGCTATGCATTTGGCTGTTTTCCCCTGGGCCACATAATAGGCCACCGCTGCCGCCCCCATACTGATACCGTATAAGCCGATCTGCTGCGCTTGCAGCGGGAAATACTGCTCCAAATACGATACGGCCGCCGCCACATCCAGATATTCTTTCGTTCCCATACTGCTGTGGCCTTCACTACCGCCGGCACCGCGGCAATCAATGTAGAATAAATTATAATCACGTGCTAAAAAATGAGTACGTTGCAGCACGTTGCCTTTGTTCATATCAAACCCATGCACCAACACCACCGTTTGCCGGCTGGCCGCATGCGGAATAAACCACCCTTCCAGCGTTAATCCGTCTTGCGTTTTGAAATGAACGGTCTGCGCCACTAATCCATAATCGGCCGGGAAAATTGCCAACGGTTTACGGCGCCCGCGGGACATTTTAAACCCCCACACCACCAGCACCGCCAACACGAAGAAAGAAACCAATATCCACGTCATAATTATATTTTACAAAAAACAACTTTGATTTTTTCTCTTAAACGCCGTACAGTCCGTGCAATACTTTTTCCAATACACCTGTGCGGTAGAAGGATTGGCTACCGCCGCGATTTCTTCTTGCGTTAAGAATCCAAAAGGTAATACACAAAGCCCAACTGTTTATCAGGACAAACAAAAAACTTTTTTTCCGAAAATATTTTGCCTCGCTCCCCAGAATTAAATACTAGGGGCAACATAACAATTCTTCCAACATTTTGAAGTCGCAAAAATTAATTATTTTCAACTTGCTTTCAATTTTTTATAATACCCGTAATATGAACATTGCCCGACAATTTACCGATTTAATCGGCCACACGCCTTTGTTGCAACTCAACCGTTTGCAAAGTACTTTCGGTTTGCAAGCTTCTTTATATGCCAAGTTGGAATGTTTTAATCCGGCCGGCAGCGTCAAAGACCGCATTGCAGCGGCCATGATTGAAGATGCCGAAAAAAAAGGATTGCTTAAACCCGGTGCGCTTATCATTGAACCCACCAGCGGCAACACCGGCATTGGTTTGGCTGCTCTGGCCGCCAGCCGCGGATACAAAATTATTTTGACCATGCCCGAAACCATGAGTCCGGAACGGCGCAAACTACTCAAAGCCTACGGGGCCGAAATTGTGTTAACACCGGGAGAAAAAGGCATGAAAGGCGCCATTGAAAAAGCGCAGGAATTGGCCCAACATACGCCGGGCAGTTTCATTCCGGGGCAATTTGAAAACCCTGCCAATCCTGCCGCGCACATGGCCACTACCGGGCCGGAAATTTGGGCAGATACTGACGGAAAAGTAGATATTTTTGTAGCCGGTGTAGGTACCGGCGGCACCTTAAGCGGGGTAGGAAAATTTTTAAAAAATAAAAATCCGCACATCCGTATTGTTGCCGTAGAACCGGCAGATTCGCCCGTTCTTTCGCAAGGTAAATCCGGCCCGCACACGTTGCAGGGAATCGGTGCCGGTTTTGTACCGGCCACGTTGGACACACATATTTATAATGAAGTGGTTTGCGTAACTCAAGAAAATGCTTTCAAAGCATCACGCGCTTTGGCGCATCAAGAAGGTATCTTGGCGGGTATCTCCTCCGGGGCAGCTTTGTGGGCCGCTATGGAGATTGCCAAACAAACCGCAAACAAAGCAAAGCATATTGTCGTTTTATTACCCGACGGAGGAGAAAAATATTTATCCACCGCCTTATTTGATAAATAATCTCCGTTGCCAAAGTTAAGCGGTAAAATATCCCCCAACTTTCGTCTCACTTTGACAAAAAAATCCCCCGGTTACCCGGGGGATTAATTATTTACTCAATTAATTATTCACACACAAAGTAATCTGCAGTTACTTTCCAGAAACCATCTACTACTTCTGCCTTACACGCCCTTGTAAATTTATCATAATATCCGCTGGGCCGTTTCTGGTAAATAACTACTGATCCAACTGGTTTTTTTTCAATACTGCCTTCAGCTGCATCCGGCACAGCACAAGGGACAAAAGCTATGGAATAGTTGAGTAAAGACACAGGATTTGTCGGGCATCTAGCCGCCAAAGCTTCTTCTTTAGATGTGGTTGCGGGAATCGGATCGCCGGGCATCACTCCGGATTTATCAACCCAATAGTGGAAATTATTTTTCTGTCTGCAGAAGGAACTGCAGTTGGAGGTTATTGTTTCCACCCATTCCCACTTATCTCCTCCGTCCCGGGCATTACATTCTTGCTTTTTTTCCTTGTAGGTTTGTTCTGTCCACCCACATTTATATGTACCGCTAGCAGGCTCGGAAGTTGATTTAGCAACCAAAACCTTCTTTTTTCCAACACTTGGGAAATTCAGCTCCTTCCATTCCAAGGTTTCTATCGCACCGATTCCGCCCGGCACTTTAATATTTACGTTTCCTAATTTAAAGTCCACTACCTCACGGTCCTTTACAAATCCTTCGTTTACAAATCCGGAAGGATACAAACTTGTTCCAACTCTTCCTCGTCTACCTTCAATGTCCAAGTTATGGTTATTCAGTGTGACATCCTCCGAATAAATGGACATATCTTTAACGCCTTCAATCTTTTCGACTTCTCCCGTTGAAGTCTTGAAAGTTCCCCCTAATATGCGGATTGAAGGAGCAGTCAATTTAGCATATGGGAAAAGGATCTGTTTTTTACCATTGCTATACTCATCTCCCATACCAAGAGTTCGCAAAGTAGAATAGCTAATCGTACCGTTTGTCTCTTCCGGAACGGTAATCAAAATATCGCTATTGCTTCCTTCTCTGCCTAAATTAAGTCTATTTACATTTACCCCTTTTTGAAATGTAGCCTGTTTTATTACTTTTAATGTATTAAATTGGCCCAGCCCGGAAGGATTATAAGTAATGGTAGGGATTTCCTCCGCAACGACGGCCAACGGGAAACAAATTGCCAAAGCAAACAACAAGGTTTTAAAAACTTTCATATGGCGCTCCTTGAGCAGTACGGATTTTTGGGTGTATACTTGCTCTCCATATAATTCTATAGAAAAAACCAATTAAAATCAAGGGGGAATTTTTATTGTGTTTTCAGCGGCTCTGTATTCACCCAAAATACCAGGTGTGTGAAACCGTTTTTTTTTATAGAATAATAGAAACATATTGTAGGAAAGGGAGAGTGTATGCACGTTAAAAAGGCCACACCGGTCAGGAAACAAGTACAAACTCAACAAGATTTGGAACTTCTCATTGCGCGGGTAAAAAAAGCGCAGCGCATTTTTGCCACTTACACACAACAACAAGTAGATAAAATTTTCCGTGCGGCAGCTATTGCGGCTGCGCAGCACCGCATTCCGTTGGCTAAAATAGCCGTAGAAGAAACCGGCATGGGAATTATGGAAGACAAAGTAATTAAAAACCAATTTGCTTCCGAATATATCTACAACCAATATAAAGACACACGCACCTGCGGGGTATTGTCGGATGATGACGCTTTCGGCTACCGCCAAGTAGCCGAACCGATTGGAATTATCGCCGGTATCATTCCCACCACCAACCCTACTTCTACCGCCATTTTCAAAAGTTTACTTGCCCTGAAAACGCGCAACGGTATTATTTTTTCTCCCCACCCGCGAGCTAAAAAATGCACCATTGAAGCGGCACGTATTGTGCTAAATGCAGCCGTGGAAGCAGGCGCACCGAAAGAAATTATCGGTTGGATTGAAAACCCCACGTTGGAACTTTCCCATGCGCTCATGCACCACCCGGACATTAACCTTATCTTAGCCACCGGCGGGCCGGGCATGGTAAAAGCAGCTTATTCGTCAGGCCGTCCGGCGTTGGGAGTGGGTGCCGGCAACACGCCGGTTGTAATCGATTCCACCGCAAATATCAAAATGGCCGTCAGCTCTGTTATCATGAGCAAAACGTTTGACAACGGTATGATTTGCGCCAGCGAACAGGCCGTTATTGTAGAAGACGCTGTGTATGAAAAAGTCAAAGCGGAATTTATCTTGCGCGGTTGCCACTTTGTAACGGGAAAAGACCGCACCAAATTGGCAAACACCGTCGTAAAAGACAACGTCTTAAACTCTGCCATTGTGGGCCAATCGGCGGAAGATATTGCCAAAATGGCACATATCAAAGTTCCCCCGCATACCAAAATTTTGATTGCCCCTTGCAAAGAAGTGAGTGACCACGAACCTTTCGCACGGGAAAAACTTTCCCCGGTATTAGCTTTTTACCGGGTTAAAAATTTCGCAGAGGCCGTAGCCCTGGCACGTAAATTAATCTTATACGGAGGGGCCGGTCATACTTCCGTGCTCTACACGGATGAGGCCAACGAAGAACACATTGAGGCTTTTCAGGATATGCCCACTGCACGCACCTTAATCAATATGCCTTCCTCACAAGGTGCCATCGGCGACGTATACAACTTCAAACTTGCGCCGTCTTTGACGTTGGGTTGCGGCTCTTGGGGCGGCAACTCTGTCAGCGAAAATATCGGAGTGAAACACCTTATGAATGTAAAAGCAGTCGCACAACGCCGTGAAAATATGTACTGGTACAAAGTACCGCAAAAAATCTATTTCAAACGGGGCGCTTTGCAGCAAGCTATGGCAGAATTGCGCGATAAAAAACGCGCCTTCATCATTACCGATAAAACAATGGAACAACTCGGCCACGTGCGCACGGTGGCAGATGTATTGGAAGGGCTCAACATTAAACTGCGCGTATTTTCCGACGTTATCCCGGATCCGGACATTTCCAACGTGCACGCTGCTTTGGCAGTAGCCAATGTTTGGAAACCGGATTTGATTATTGCCCTGGGCGGCGGTTCCGCCATTGACGCCGGAAAAATGGTATGGCTGATGTATGAAAACCCCGATACCAGTTTTGAAGATATCGCCATGCGATTTATGGATATCCGCAAACGTATTTATGCGGCCGGGCCGCTGGGCAAAAAAGCCACCATGGTGGCCATCCCTACCACTTCGGGAACAGGGTCAGAGGTAACGCCGTTCACCATTATTACCGACGAAAAAACAAACACCAAATACGCCATTACCGACTATGAACTTACCCCCGATATGGCTATTATCGATCCGGAATTTGTACTGCACATGCCGCCTACGTTGACGGCTTATTCCGGCTTAGATGTACTTACGCATGCCATTGAAGCATATACTTCTGTTTTTTCCACCAACTTCACGGAAGGTCAAGCGCTGGAGGCTTTGCGCCTGGTTTTCAAATATCTGGAAAGCTCTTATAAAAACGGTGCCAAAGATATCAACGCACGGGAAAAAATGCACTATGCCGCCACCATTGCCGGTATGGCATTTGCCAATGCTTTCTTAGGGCTCTGCCACTCCATGGCGCACAAATTAGGGGCAATGTATCACGTACCGCACGGATTGGCCAACGCCATGCTCCTTTCGTACGTAATTGATTTCAACGCTACCGACAAACCCACCAAACAGGGTTTATTCCCGCAATATAAATATCCGTTTGTCAAAGGCCGCTACGCCAAATTGGTGGATTATTTACTCAGCGACCACAAACTCAAAGACGATAAAGATGCCAAAGTGCAAAAGCTGATTTCCATGATAGAGCAGTTAAAGGGAAAATTAAATATTCCCAAATCTATCAAGGAATACGGCATTGCGGAAAAAGACTTCTTGGCCCATGTAGATAAACTGGCCGAAATGGCTTTTGACGACCAATGTACCGGCGGGAATGCACGCTATCCGCTCATCAGCGAAATCAAAGACTTATATTTAAAAGCTTACTATGGTAAACCCATTAAGCACAAAAAGAAATAAAAGGATATCTTTTATAAAACAAGACATACACCCTTATGTTTAACCGTATTAAAGAAGATATTTGCAACATTTACGAAAACGACCCGGCCGCCAAAAATGTATTGGAAATTATTTTTTGCTATCCGGGTTTACAGGCGTTACTAATGCACCGCGTCAGCCACAAATTATTGAGCTGGCATATTCCGTTTGTACCGCGTTTTTTATCGTACCTGACGCGCATTTTCACCGGTATTGATATTCATCCCGGGGCACAAATCGGCCGTCGGTGTTTTATTGACCACGGCACCGGAATTGTAATCGGGGAAACATCTGTTATCGGGCACGACGTGCTAATCTACCAGCAAGTCACGCTGGGCGGTACCGGCAAAATCAAAGGCAAACGCCACCCCACGGTAGGCAATCACGTTATTTTAGGGGCCGGCGCAAAAGTGCTGGGCAACATTACCATTGGCGACTATGTCCGCATTGGGGCAGGATCGGTAGTGGTGAGTGATGTGCCCTCTAATTGTACCGTCGTAGGTGTACCGGGGCGTATCGTGCGCCAAGCCGTTACCAAAGATGGTGTTCTGCAACACAACCGCATTCCGGATCCGGTGGAAAGCGAACTGGAAAAATTGCAGAAAGAAATTTCACAGTTAAAAGAAGAAGTAACTGCACTGAAAAAATAATACTGCATTTTACATACAAAAGGCCCGCTTTTGCGGGCCTTTTGTATGTCTTGCATGCCAATCAAATTTCTAATGTCCATGTATCCTGTTGCGGATTTTTACTTTGCAGCTCCCGCAGTTTTTCCTTCGTAGCTGCGCTTAAATCTTGGCAGGCCCCTTCATCTACCAAAACAGCCGCATTGGGGTGATTGCGCAAGGCGGTAATCGGGCAATCTTGGGTGGGCGGTTCTTCCAGCAACCGGCGCATAGCCTGGGCTTTTTTCTCCCCTTTCACCAAAATGAGCACTTCTTTCGCATCCGTTACCGTACCGATTCCCACCGTCAAAGCTTCGGTAGGAACTTTGGATAAATCATTTTCAAAAAACCGTGCATTGGCTTCAATGGTACTTTGCGTCAGCGCCACCCGGTGCGTACGGGAAGTGAACGGCGTGCCCGGCTCGTTAAAGGCCAGGTGTCCGTTCCGGCCCACTCCGCCTAAAAATAATTCAATCCCCCCGCTGTGGGCAATGGCACTTTCATACGCTTGGCATTCGCCGTCTAAATTAGCGGCATTTCCATTAAGAATGTGTACGTTTTTAGGATCAATATCCACATGATCAAACAAATGGCGGTGCATATAGGAATAGTAACTTTCCGGGTGGGTTTTAGCCAGTCCCACATACTCGTCCATATTAAAGGTAACTACTTGCTTGAAACTTACCCGGCCCTCCCGGCTGGCCGCACACAACGAAGCATACATATCCACCACCGTTCCGCCGGTAGGCAAACCTAATACAAATTTTTTTGTTGACGTAGGGGAAAAGCCGTTTATTCTCTTAACGATATAATCGGCAGCCCATTGTCCTAAATTTTGACGGGTTAAAATAAACCGCATATCAATGTTCCTCTTTCATTTTCTGGTGAATTTCGCTACAAATCAAATCGGCTTCCGGCCCGATTACCACCTGTACGCTGCCGGTACCGCTTTTTACCACACCGCGTGCCCCTAACGATTTCAAAACGTCGGCTTGCACTTTGCTTTCATCTTTTACTTCCAGGCGCAACCGAGTAGCACAGGCGTCTAATGTTTGGATATTTTCTTTTCCGCCCAAGGCTTGTAAGTATTGGCCGGCACGGCCCGTATCTGCCGTAACGGCAGATGCAGCGGCAGCCGGGGCAACTGTTTCTTCTTCGCGGCCCGGCGTTTTCAAATTCCATTTTCCGATGACCCACACAAAAAGCAGGTAATAAATCACACCGTAAACAACCCCGATGGGCAATAAATACCAACCGTTTGTTCCCAGTTTGAAGCTCAAAACATAATCAAACAGTCCGGCGGAAAACGTAAACCCTAATTTCACGCCAAACACATTCATCACAACCAAAGACAACCCTGTCAATATAGCATGAATGACGTAAAGCGGGAAAGCTAAGAACATAAATGCAAATTCAATCGGCTCGGTAATTCCGGTTAGAAAAGAAGTTAACGCTACCGATAAGAGTAGCCCCGCCGCCGCTTTTTTACGGGCGGTATGAGCCGTGCGAATCATAGCCAAACAGGCAGCCGGCAACCCGAACATCATAACCGGGAAGAACCCTGCCATAAATGCACCGGCGGTAGGATCCTGGGCGAAGAAACGGGTCAAATCCCCATGGACAACCGTTTGCAATCCGTTCTGCACGGTGGCAAAATCGCCAAACTGAAACCATACCAAATTATTCAAGATGTGGTGCAACCCCAACGGAATGAGTAAACGGTTGGCCACCCCATAGCAAAACAATCCGATATTTCCGGAACGAATGGTCCAATTTCCCAAAGCGGAAATTACGCCGGAAATAGCCGGCCAAATAAAATAGGCCGCCAACGCAATTAATAAACAAACGCCTCCGGTTACAATGGGCACAAAACGGCGTCCGCCAAAGAAAGCCAAGTAAGAGGGCAGGTGAATATTTTTATAACGGTTGTAAAGCAAACCGGCCGTCACACCGGAAATAATTCCGCCCAAAACGCCCATTTCCAATTTTGCATCTAATACTTTAAGAGAAGAAGTTAAAATCACGTACCCCACATACGCAGCCAACGCAGCGGCGCCGTGGTTCTCGTCTGCAAATCCAATGGCCACACCCAAAGCAAAGATAACCGGCAAATTTTCAAATACGGCTTGCCCTGCGGCAGTAATAAAAGGAATGTTGAGCAAATCCGGCATTCCCAAGCGTAGCAGTAACCCCGCCACCGGCAATACGGCAATAGGCAACATGAGTGCCTTGCCCAACTTTACCAGTCCGCGCCCTATCGGCGCAAAAAATGCTTTTACAGAAGTCATACACTCTCCTATATTTGGAACGTTTTACGTACAAATTCTCTTACCTGGGCCGCATCTTCCAACCGCAAAGCTTGTGCGGCCGCTTGTTGACATTGAGCCAAATTCAACCGGCAAACCAACGCTTTTACTTGGGCGATAGCACCGGGACCGACTGCCAGTTCACGCACGCCCAATCCAATGAGCAACGCAACGGCCTGTAAATCGCCGGCCATGGCACCGCAGACAGCTACGGGACGTCCGCAAGTTTGGGCACCCTTGCACGTTTGTGCAATAAGTTGCAACACCGCCGGAGAAAGCCCGTCTGCCTGGGCACTTAATACTTTATGCCCGCGGTCAATGGCCAAGGTATATTGCGTCAAATCATTTGTGCCGATAGAAAAGAAATCAGCCACCGGAGCAAATTGTTCGGCCATTAAAGCTGCCGCCGGGATTTCCACCATCATTCCTATCATTACCGGTTCCTTTACGCCGGCTTTTTTCTTTTCTTCCTCTATAATTTGGCGGAAGTGGCGCATCTGCTCCACCGTTCCCACCATGGGCAACATAATACGCAAAGCACGGGCCGGCTGCACGCTGAGCATGGCCCGCACTTGCGTGCGGAAAATTTCTATATTATCGTCGTAAATACGCACACCGCGCAACCCCAGCATGGGGTTTTCTTCCGGGGCAATGGTTAAATAACGCACCGGTTTATCTCCGCCGATATCCAACGTACGCAACGTTACCGGACGGCCTTGCATAGCCCCCACAATCTCTTTGTACTGTTGGGATTGCTTTTCATAAGAAGGGGCTTGCGTTTCCTGTAAGAATAAAAATTCAGTCCGTACCAGTCCCAACGAATCTGCTCCGTTTTCCAAAGCGTTGCGGGCATCTTCGCAGTTGTTGATATTTCCCCCCACTTCTATTTTTGTTCCGTCTTTGGTAACAGCAGGCAAGTGGCGGTGTTCCCGGTCGGCCTGCTCTTGGGCGCGGGCCTGCTCACAGCGTTGATGCAACACGCTGGCCTGGTGGGCATCCGGGTTGATGATAAAAGCCCCTTGTGTACCGTCAATAAAAATAGGCGTTGCATTGGGAATATCTTCTAACCGGGCATGGGTATTAACCAAGGTGGGAATGTTTCTGTTACGCAACAAAATAGAGACGTGTGCCGTCGGGGAACCCAACGTCATCACCACGCCGGCAACTTCTTTTCCGAAATGGGTTACGTCGGAAGGCAGTAAATCTTCGGCCAAAATAATTGTACCCGGTGTGAAATGGTAAGAAGGCTCCGGCTGTCCGTTGAGAAGTAAAATCATTCTGCGGCGCAGATCTTTGAAATCCGCAATACGCTCTTTCAAAAACCGGCTACCCGTTTGGCGCAACAGGTCAATGCTTTTACGGACTGCTTCGTTAAAACTGTACGCGGCAGTTTTGCCTTGCTCAATGGTGCGCAACGTTTCTTGCGTCAAGAAAGGATCTTGCAGCATTTCCAAATGGGCACCGGCGATTGCTTTGGCATTTTTGTTGGCAGCGTTTTTAATTTCTTGTTCCAACTGTTGGCTCAACACCAACAAGCAATCTTCAAACATCACTTTTTCTTCTTGAGGTTGGGAAGAATTTTCGGTAAAAGAAACTTCCTCGTGCTTAAATAAAAATGTTTTTCCCTCGGCCAAACCGCTGCAAGCCGCTAACCCTTTAACAAATACCCCTTTCTGCACGGGCACCGTAGGGATTAACTCGTCGGGCACGGGAGCCGTTGCCGGCCGGGAAGTTCCTACCGTTTCCCCCAAGCCGGAAAGGATCAATTCCCGCAAGGTATCCAACGCTTTTTGCGCGGCTGCTGCATCTGTTGTGTGGGCCTGCAATACCACGCTGTCTTGCGCATTGAGTGCCAAGCCCATGATACCCACTACACTTTTGGCATCACAAGAATTATTCCCTTTGTGCAAGGTAATTTGAAACGGAAAATCTTTTGCCGCTCTGGCTAACATACCGGCCGGGCGGGCGTGTAATCCGTTGGGGTTGGTAATAACAATCGGCGCGGAAGCAACAACATTTTCCGCCGCATTACCCGAACCACTTTGCACCGTTTGCGAAGTAGGCACGGAAAAAAGCACCTCTCCTTTTTTTACCTTGCCGCTGACGGCTTTGACAGCTACATCCATGGGCGAAGTGAGCACACACATCACCCAGGCGCTGGGCGCATTTTTCACAATAAAATCTTTATCAAATTCAATAAGGGCTTGCCCCTTTTTCACGTTATCGCCCGCCGCTACCAAGGCTTTAAACCCCTGGCCTTTGAGTTGGACTGTTTCCAACCCGATATGAAACAATACCTCCACGGTACCGTTAGAAAGTGTAATAGCGTGCAAATTTTTATTGAGGGTCAATACTTTCCCGTCAAAGGGAGCAACAAGTGTATTATCGGAAGGGTCTACGGCTACGCCGTCGCCTAACATTTTTTCACTGAAAACAGGGTCCGGCACCTGCGAAAGCGCGATTGCAGTTCCGCTCACAGGCGAAAAAACTTCAAATG
Organism: Elusimicrobiaceae bacterium; assembly: GCA_016282685.1. Classification (GTDB taxonomy): domain Bacteria; phylum Elusimicrobiota; class Elusimicrobia; order Elusimicrobiales; family Elusimicrobiaceae; genus Avelusimicrobium. Next base: position 33,429 of record JAEELM010000049.1, read on the forward strand.
TGTTTGCCACAAACAACTCCTTTAAGAGAAGATATCTCTATTATAACTTTTTTAAGCATTTTGGCAAGAGGGCTTTGCATCTTGTGCCGAATTATTTATAATACCGGGTGAGCATTTTTTGTGAGGGAAAATGAAAATTAAAATCAAAGACCCGAAATTAGAAGTAAAACGGTGGGACAGATTGGCGTTGCACATCGGGTTGACCATGGCGGCATTTTGGATCATCCCATGGTTGCCTGTATTTTCCGAGAGAAACTCTCCCGCTCAATTACTTTTCTTCATCTTTATGGTCATAGCTGTCATTGCCGTTCCTTATCTTTCCTACCGCGCGTACCGAATAGCCAAATACCGCCGCGAAACAGACCCGGTTACAGTGCTCGATTTTCAGCCCGATGCGGTTCTTTTGCAAAACAGCCAAAAACGGCTACTCCCTTATAAAGAAACTACGCTTAAATTAATCATTCACATTGGAGAAGTTCCCGAAGGCAAGACGTATCAAGTAGGAGTCCACCACGTTTCTTTCCTTTTTCAAATCGACGATACTCAGCTGTGCGTAGAGCATTTGGTCACTCTTAAAGAATTGTTCCCCATTTTGGAACAACTGCGCCGTTTTACAAACGCCGCGTATCGGTTCCAACTGGATACTTCCTGGGTGGGTGCAAAGGAATATCAAAAATCACTCGAAGAACTCGTCGAAGATCATCTGCGTTATGGAATGCATCTGCCTTTAAAAGACGAGGTAACCGTGGGCGCAGAATGGACAGTCCTAGCGATGGGCGGCGTGCTGATTTTATCCATGTGCCTCGTAAAAACTACCGGCGTACAATTTGAGCATCCTAAATGGTTATTCCTTTTGGGATGTGGCGTGGTAATTGTAATGGAAGCAGGAATAAAATTGGTACTGTTTTATTGCGCCAAACGCAAACGCAACAAACTCCGAGCAAAAAAACGATAATTCTGTTATAACCTTTGAAATCTTGTTGCGTTTTTCTTCACACAAAATACTTTTTTTTGTGTAAAATAGGACTTATGAAAATTAAAATTAAAACTCCGTTTTCTTGGTCCGATCTTTTGGGAGGTTCTCAACCCCAAATTGCACAATCGTTGGATTTCCAACCGGCAGACGTCATCTTGCAAGGCCCGCAACCCCTTGCGTTGCCCTACAACCAAACAGGGTTTCATCTTATCATACATATAGATCGCGTCCGACAAGGTAAAAACCGCCACGTTACCAAAGTAGTACAGCTAACGTTTGAGTTTAACGAAAACGGCCAAATATACTCGTTAGAGCATGCCTGTACAATAGAAGATATTTTTCCGTTGTTAGACTATGCGGACCGCTTTGCCGGTTTTTCTTATTCCTTTCAACGGCATACTTCTCACTGGGATACGGACAACTACCAACAGTTTGTAAAACAGCAAATCAGAAATCACCAACTCTATGGTATCCACCTGCCTTTTAGCGAGCGACAGGCACTGAGTACTTGGTTCTCGATGTTCCTGTTTGGGTTCATGTCTTTTTGTCTTATTCATTTTTCACATATAAACCAAAAAGGTGGTGGATACATACTGATAATGCTCGGCATTGCAATGGCCATAGCGGCCTTGGCTTGCGGGTGGTCTTTATGGCGTTACTACCGCATCAAAAACCAACTGTCTCAACTGGAAAAATAATTTTTTCATACCATGGAATACAAACTTAAACCGGCAATAAGCAAATATAAATTCTTCGGCATTAAATTGGACAAACAACAATTGTTCTGCCTGTTTCTTTGCGCCGTGCTTGTGGTACTGTTCATTCAGACTTACCGCATAACCGGCAGTTGGTGGGGACCCCTGTATTTGTGGTGCAAAGAGATGCAGCTGGCATGGCACGAAGGCGCGTTGCTCGGATCCTTTGGCATTTTTCTCCTTGGGTTAGGCGCATTATTTTTTATTGGGGGAAACATTTACAATGCTACAATGTGGAGAACCATTCCTTTGGATGAGGAAAATAAATTTGAATCCATCAATTTCCAACCGGCAACCTTCATTTTACAAGGCCCAAAACCCGTGGTGCTTCCGTACGATCAAACTGTAATGCGCTTACTCATTTATATCACGAAACAAAAAACAGATGATATCTTTGTTAAAAAAGTGTCCATGTTATCATTGTGTTTTATACATCAAAAAGATGTCTACATTTGCAATAATTTCTGTGGAGAGAATGGAATTTTTCCGCTGTTGGAGTATGTTGACCGCTTTGCTTCGTTCTCTTACGAATTTAACGACACTTCTTTCCCCAAAAATAAAAAAATAATGCCCCAAGGGCATGCCCATTTATTTCAAGATCGGCCCAGCAATATCCAAGACGTGCAGTATTACGCAACCCTTTTACAAAATCATCCGACAGAAAACGGCTCCATTCAAGAGTCTTCTTCTCCTACGCCAATACAGCCGGTACCCCGTTTGCTAAATAATCGTTCCAAAACCGACCGCCATTTGGTAGGTTACCAAAATTTTGTAAAGGAACAAATCCGAAAACATCTGCAAACCCTTTCTCCGAAGCCGTCTCTCTCTTCGCTTGAAGTAGTGGATTATTGGACACTTCTAATCTGCGGAACGATATTTGTAGGTTATGCGCTGTATCATCTTATTTTCACAGCCCCGCATGAGTTTCTAATGTGGATCTTTTTTCTCCCCATTACCTTATTTATGTGTGCCATAATAGTACACAGAGCCATTAAACTATGGCATTACTACCGCATCAAAAACCAACTGTCCCAACTGGAAAAATAGTCTTTTTTCCTCTTCCAAAAAAAGTCCAATTTATCTATAATGTAGAAAAATCAGGGAAGGGGGTTTGGATATGGATATCTCTACCATTAACCAACAAGTACAAAAAGAAAGTTTATTTTTACAAGATTTGAAACGTGAAATCAGCAAAGTAATCGTAGGGCAGGAAGCTCTTTTGGAAAAAATGCTGGTGGCCTTATTGGCCGACGGGCACGTACTCATTGAAGGGGTGCCGGGATTGGCCAAAACATTAGCCGTTAAAACTTTGGCGCAAGCCATTCACGGTGCTTTTCAACGCATTCAATTTACCCCGGATTTATTACCGGCCGATATTACCGGTACGCTGATTTTTAACCCCAAAGACGGTTTATTTTACCCCAAACGCGGGCCGATATTTGCCAACTTCGTATTGGCCGACGAAATCAACCGCTCCCCTGCCAAAGTGCAAAGTGCTCTTTTAGAGGCCATGCAAGAACGCCAAGTAACAATCGGTGAGAAAACCTACCCGCTCCCCGCTCCTTTTATGGTACTGGCTACCCAAAACCCGGTGGAGCAAGAAGGTACCTATCCGTTGCCAGAAGCCCAAGTGGACCGCTTTATGCTCAAGGTATTGGTTACCTATCCCACCAAAGAAGAAGAAAAACAAATTTTGGAGCGTATGTCCGCCCACCAAAAAATCGAAATCAATTCTCAAGTCACGCCGGAAATGTTGTTGCGTGCCCGCCAAGTGACCGACGCTATCTATGTAGATGATAAAATCAAAACTTATATCGTCAACTTAGTGTTTGCCACCCGCGATCCGAAAGCCGCAGGACTGGAAAAATTAGCTTCGTTTATCGCTTACGGTGCCAGCCCGCGTGCCACCATTTTCCTCACACAAGCCGCCAAGGCTTATGCATTTTTGAACGGGCGTGGTTACGTCACCCCCGAAGATATCAAAGCCATCGGGTTAGATGTATTGCGCCACCGTGTGCTTTTGTCGTACGAAGCCGAAGCAGAAAATGTAACGTCGGACCAAATTGTTAAACAAATTTTTGATACGGTAGATGTACCGTAGTGCCGGAGGGCCGCGTGGACACAGCGGAAATCTTAAAAAAAGTCCGGCAGATTGAAATTCAAACCAACAAATTGGTGTCGGAAACGTTTGCCGGGGAATATCTAAGCACGTTCAAAGGCCAGGGGATTGAATTTTCCGAAGTAAGGGAATATACCCCCGGGGATGATGTGCGCGATATCGATTGGAACGTTACCGCACGCGCCGGTGTGCCCTACATCAAAAAATTCAATGAAGAGCGCGAACTGACCGTATTTATTGCCTGTGATGTATCCGGCTCCGGCCAATTCGGTTCGGCCGATAAATTAAAATTGGAAGCCGCCGCAGAACTGGCCGCTTTGTTTGCTTTCTCTGCACTGCACAATAATGATAAAGTAGGGTTACTGCTTTTCTCGGACCAAGTGGAATTATTCCTCCCCCCTCGCAAAGGGCAAAAACATATTCTGCGTCTGATACGTGAACTGGTGGCTTTTGAACCCAAACGGACCCGCACCGATATCGGCCTATGTTTGCAAACCCTTTTAAAAGTGATGAAACATTCCGGCATTGTGGTATTGATTTCAGATTTTATTGCGCCGGCTTCTTCGTTTGAAAAACCTTTCAAACTGGCTGCCAAAAAATTTGATTTAATTCCCGTCATCTTGCAAGATAAATTGGAAAGTTCCTTACCGCATTTGCCGGTCTGCGTAGATGTGGTAGACCCGGAAACCGGAGAAGAAGATTTCCTTTCTTTGGCTGATGAAGATTTAAACAACACATTTCAAAAATACCAAGAACAAAAAATGAAAGATTTAACCCATTTGTTTAACCCTTACAAGGTGGAACCGATTATCATTGACACGGCTGCTTCTACGGCCGATCCGGTAGTCGCTTTTTTCAAACAACGGGCTAAAAAAATAAGAAAGTAATATGAAAAAAATAATTCTTTGCGGACTCTTTCTTTTTACAGGCGGACTTGTAACCTCTCAAACGGTATCCGTGGCCGAGCAACACTTGCCGCAAACGGCCTCTTTTGCAAAACCGTTCCAAGCCCGGCTTGTACTTTCGCACACCCCGGGTTATACACTGCAACTGCCCGAGCAACCCCCGCAGGATTTTGAAATTACCGAACAAAAATTAACCCCCTCCTCCGAAGGAACCGCCCAATTGGAATTGACCGTTATGCCTTTCACTTTGCAGGCCTCCACCTTTACGGTTACGCTTGATTTATTACAGGGTGCAACGGTTGTTTCTTCCACAACCTTGGAATTTCCCATTACCGTAAACCCGGTCCAATTATTTAAAGATAAAGAGCTGCGTGAAATCCGCAACCCCAAGGTACCGGTCAGCTGGTTGACGTGGTTGCTTATCTTGCTGGCATTACTGATACTGTTTGCCGTACTATTTTGGTGGCGCAAACGGTTGGAAAAAGAAGACGGCCCCTCTTGGCAACGCTTCGGCCCGCAAAAAGATACACGCCCTTGCCACGTAATCGCTCTTTCCCAAATTGACGCTCTTTTGGATAGCGGCCTGTGGGAACAAAAACAATACAAAATATTCTACATTACCCTTTCTGATATCTTGCGCGAGTATTTGCAACGCCGTTTTAATATGGATGTATCCGCTGACACGTCAGCCGAATTATTGCGCCATGCAAAAAAAGAAACCGTTATGACCCCGGTACTGCCCGATTTGAAAGAATTTTTATCTTCGGGAGATTTGGTAAAATTCGCCAAAGTCATCCCCAGCGAAACAGTCCGCAACCGCGATATTACTTTCTTGCGCCGCATCATTGAACAAACTGTTCCGCCCCCACCGCCTTCGGAGAGTGCCCAATGAACTTATTATTCTTACTTTCCGTTTTTCTGTTATTTGTGGTATGGTTAGCCGGGCATTTTTATCCCGCTTACCCGCGCTTAAGAACGTTCTTGTTAGCCGGGCTGACGGGGTTGGCCATCTTCAGTTTTTTTGGTTGGATGTTTGTGCGCTTCCTGGCCGGACGAATAGAATTTGCACATCCCTATGCGCTGTTGCTATTGTTAATCCCGTTCATGATTGCCACGGCAACCGCCGTATTCAAAGAACAGTTTGAGAGAAGAATTAATTTCCCGTTGGCACATTTGAAACCGGACCAGATTTCTCTGCGCGTATTGTTCACCCAATGGTTAGCTCCGCTTCTTTATATTTTATCTCTCTGTTTGCTGGTCGTTGCTTTAGCGCGCCCCATGCGCGTGGAACGCACCTTGATTCCCCCCACCGAAGGGGTAGATATCATTTTGCTGATGGACGTCTCGGCTTCTATGCAAAAAGATGATTTCTTACCGTCTCGTTTTGTGGCCGCACAGGAAACGGCCAAACGCTTCGTATCCCAGCGCCCCAGCGACCGTATCGGCCTAGTGGTATTTGCCAAACAAGCTATGTTGCAAGCCCCGCTGACGTTGGACCACGAAGCCTTACAAGATTATATTTCTTCTATGTTTTTGGGAATGGTAAATCCGAACTGGACAGCCATTGGGGACGGATTGGCCATTGCCACCACTCATTTGAAAGATTCCAAGGCCAAAAGTAAAGTGATCATTTTACTTACCGACGGTGATTCCAACGCCGGCACGGTAACCCCGGTGTTGGCGGCCAAAGCGGCCCAAAGTTACGGTATCCGCGTCTATGCAATTGGTACAGCCAGCCCGCCCGGGCAAGACCCTTTCTCCAGTTCAGAAGATGAAATCAACGAAGGCCTTTTGATGGAAATTGCCCAGCTGACCGGCGGTAAATTTTATCGCGCAAAAAATGAACAGGAACTCAAACAAATTTACGATAAAATTAACGAATTGGAAACGACCGTCTTTACCCCGTCTGCTTCCGTTCATAAAACAGACGTTTACTTCCCGCTGTTATGGTGGGCCTTGTGCGGGGTGCTGGCGGCCTTCTTCCTGGAGAAACTTGTTTTTATAAGGATACCTTAAATATGAATTTATTTGCCCAACCCATTTATCTGCTTTACGCCTTGCCCGTTTTAGCGGGTTTGTGGCTGGTATCTTTTTTGGGGGGACGCCTCAAACGCCACTACGTGCATGCTTTGTTTGGCAAAAGTGCGTATGAAAAACTAACGGCCCGTTTGCGGGCTCCGTCTCGCTGGCAAACGGTCTTTTTCTTCCTGGGGATTTTCTTCTTGTTCGTCGCTTTAGCCGGGCCTCAATGGGGAACGGAGATCGTAGAAACGGAAGGACAATTCGCCCAAACCGTTATTGCGGTAGATGTATCGGCCTCCATGCGCGCGCAAGATTTACAACCCGACCGTTTAGACAACGCCAAACAAATGCTCCAGATGTTAGTCAATCAACTCAAAGACGAACGCATAGGCATTATCGCTTTTACTTCCCAGGCATTTATTCAATGTCCCATTACCACCGATACCGAAGCCTTGGAGTATTTTATTGCCGGATTACAACCGGATATGTTACCGATACCGGGCACTTCTCTGGCGGCCCCGGTCACATTGGCCGCACATATGCTTTCCAAATATCCGGGGAAAAAAGCCCTTATCTTATTGACTGACGGCGAAGACCACGCCCCGGAAGAACTCAAAAAAGCTACCCAAATTTCCCTGGAACATAACATTCGCGTATTGGCGATCGGGATCGGTACTCC
>JAEELM010000006.1 GCA_016282685.1 Elusimicrobiaceae bacterium
GGCAGAGGTTGTAAGATAGAGCCTTTTTGTTTTAAAACATTTTCTACTTTCTCTTGAGCAGCAATTGAAAAAAGAGTGTCAATTTCTGGAAATTCCTTTTTAATTTGTTCTTTGAAGCGTTCCACTAAACAACCGGTTACGGCTACTTTTTTTATAGTTCCTTTTTGTTTTAATTCCAAGGCGTAGCGGATTTCGTTTTTAGCTTCCTTAACGGCCGAAGCAATAAAACCACAAGTATTGATAATGATTTCATCTGCTTGTTGAGGGGCAAAAACCATTTTATGACCATTAGCAATAAGACGGGCAGAGAATTCTTCGCTATTAGTTAGATTTTTTGGGCATCCTAAACTGATTAAATAGAATTTCATAGTAAATCCACTAAACCGCAATATCGGTGGGGAGCATCGGCTTATCATTTTTGTCGTGTTCTTCATCCTCGTCGTGTGCCAATAGGGCCATTCCGAAAGTAACTACTCCAATACGACCTATGAGCATGGTGCCGATAATGATAAATTTACCCATCCATGTCAATTGGGCGGTGATTCCTGTAGATAAGCCGGAAGTGCTTAAGGCTGCGGCTGATTCGAATACCAAATCCAAAAAAGATAACTTTTCTGTCCAACTAAGCAAGAACACACTGATAAACAAGAATACTGTGTACAGAAGCACTGAAGAGGTGGCTTCATAAAGGCGCATCATGGAAATGCGCCTACCGAGAAAATCAACATGTGGGTTCATCCGCAAGCGATTATAAATTAGGGCTAGCACGCTGGTAAAAGCTGTCGTTTTAAATCCACCGGCTGTACCGGAAGGAGAGCCGCCAATACACATCATTAAAATCAAGATTAACAAAGAGCAAGAAGAAAGAGAACCAATATCTACCGAGTAAAATCCGGTGGTTGTAATGGAGGCTACCGATTGAAAAAAAGCCTCCCAGAGAGATAATCCAGGTGAAGTAACAAATAATGTAAAGGTTCCAAAGGCTACCAATACTAAAGTAGTGATAACAATTGTTTTGGTAGTAAAAGAAATTTCATTTGTTTTCCGACGAATAAAATTAAAAATATCGGCAGCAACAATGAATCCCATTGCTCCAGCAAGAGAGAGACACGTAACCACCGTATTCATAGTTTTGCTGTCGGCAAAGCCAATAAGACTGTCATTCCAGAGAGAAAACCCGGCCGTACAGAAAGAAGATACACTGTGAAAAATACTGTACCATAAGGCCTGGATAATACCAAAATCGTGGTGCCGAAAATAGTTGAAGAAAAAGAATGCACCAATAGTTTCAGCAATCAACGTGAACACCAAAGCGGCCCATAGGAAATCAGACAACTTGAGTGTATTTGGAAGTTTAACTTCGGCAGTAAGTGCTTCAGTTTGACTTTTGCCTAAACGGTGCTTTTTTGCAAGGGACAAAAACAAAAAGGAGGTAAAGGTCATGTAACCGACCCCGCCGATTTGAATTAAAATCAAAATAACTATTTTGCCCAAAATTGTATAAGATTCCGCAAAATTAACGGTAGCAAGGCCTGCTGTGGAAACGGCGGCTGCGGAAGTGAATAGATTATCCAATAGCGTCACGTGCCCCCGTGTCATAAAGGGAAGAGATAATATCGCAAATCCCAGCAGCATATAGGTTAAAATAGTTTGGGCGACGTTTTGGTGAGGCGTCAAGTGTAAAAGAAAAATCACGTACCTTTTAAAGGTTCGGCGGATGAAACTTTTTGTTTTTTGATACCATTCTTTCCAGTTAATGTTTGCCATATATACATTATATCAATTTACGGGGTAATAAAAGCCCGGGCCTTAACGGCCCGGGGGGGAATTTACTTTATTTTTTCAAGTACGTAGAAGTGTGGTCGCATCCCGCGAAAGACATAATCTCCGCTTTTCCATTCAAAGAACATATATTTTTTACCGTTTATTTCTTTGATGGTATATGCAGAAGCGGTTTTGTCATTTTGGTGGAGGACAAAGCCCTTAGTCCAGCTAATGACCGGGTAGTGTTTCATTTGTCCGTTTTCACGAAAGGTCAATGTATCCAGATAAAGTTCTATTTGTGTAGCTCTTTTTCCGGGTACAAAATCATCGGGCCTTTTTACAAAGTCAACGGATTTCCATTGTCCTAATACTCCGGGATCATTTACGAATGGCAAGTTCGTATCATCTGGCCATTGCCCTGCGGAATATGGAAGCTTCTTTAGCACGTAGTAGGCTGGTTTCATTCCGCGGCACGTATAATCTCCACTTTTCCATTGACGAAATAAATAAGTATTTCCTTCTATTTCTCTTATTTCGTAAGTTTCATTGGTTTGTTCAACACTGTCCAAGATATGGCCCTTGGTCCAAGTGGAAATTTCTCCCAAGATTTTGCCATCTTTGAGTACTACCATTTCTTTGAGAAATAATTCATTAGCACCCGTTTTGTGACGACCGGGAACGAACTCTTGCGGGTCATTTACAAAATCTACCGTTTCCCAGTAGCCCAATAATTTTTCATCATTTACAAACGGTAATTGTATGTTATCCCGCTGCTCTTTGATAAATTTATGGTTCTTTACGATTTTTTTACAATCCGTTGCAGCGAAAACGCTTACCGTTGCTATTGCGAAAGTTGCTAACAAAAATACATATTTTTTCATAAGGCCTCCTATTCAAAAGGAACATAGTCTGGAAGAAATTCCAACCCCCGCGGAGTGGCTGCATTCCCCAGCTGAAAAATAGACTGCGCCTTGGCTAACTGAGGATTTTTTTGGGGGGAATGGATATAAATTCCCAAAGCAACAGCCATTAGTAAAACGAGAAATGTTGCCAAACTCCAACGAAATTTTAATTCACGTACAGGTGAATGGATGGTTTGTTGGAGTTTTTCCCAAACACGAGCTTGTGCCCCTTGTGCGGGAGTGAAACCCGTGCGGATGAGGGAATCCTTCTTCATACTATATCTCCTATTACTTGTTTTAGTTTTGTAACAACCCTATGGATCCGTACCCCTACATTACTGGTGGACAGACCTGTCACTTGTGCGATTTGCTGCTGTGAGAGTCCTTGATAGTAACGCAGGTTAAGCAGTTCCCGCTCGCTATCTGTCAATCGTTGAAGGGCTTGCTCTAATAGTTGCATTTCCTCCAACTCATTTGACAGCATGTCTTCTTGGAAACTTGTCTGCGGTAAATCTTCCTTAGCAAAGAAAGTGAGCCAACTGCGTATTTTTTTCTTGCGTAGGAAGTCTATCGTTGCGCTTCGTGCCACCATAAAGCTCCATACTTCCAAGGATGCTTTGGTGGAATCAAATGATTCATACTTGTTGTATAACTTGGCAAAAATTTGCGCTGTCAAGTCTTCAGCTTCCTGATCCGAACTTGTGCGAAATCGTGCGTAGTTATAAATGCGAGTAAAAAACATTTGATAATATTCAGTAAAGTGCATACCGTTATCCTTTTGGGGCTGTCATCTATAAATACGCAGTAGAAAATTAAATATTACAAAATTATTTTTCTCAGGTTGCAATAAAAAGAGTTGAGTGTGTGTTACAACGATATAGGAGGTGGCTGTTATGAAAATGATTAAATTGCTGGGAATGTTGGGGTGTACCTTTATTTTGGGAGGATGTATGGCTACCATTAGCCCGGATGGTACAGTTAGTGCCAGTTATATGTTGCCGGAAGTGCAGGGGATAATAGTGGAATCCCATCATTACTCAAAGCCAATCCATATAGCCCATAGGCCATCTTTCCATAACAAGCATTCATCGCATGGACGGCCGGTAATATACGGTCCTCGTGGTCAATACCATCCATGGTAAAAAAATGAGAAGTCGGGAAAATGTAAAGAGTCCACTATGGTGGACTCTTTACATTTGTACCTTAGAAAAGCAATAAAAAATGCCCCATATGGGATTTGAACCCATACCACCGGTTCCGAAGACCGGTACTCTATCCAGTTGAGCTAACGGGGCATATTTTTATTGTAGCAAACTTTTTACATAAAAGACTATTGTTCTCGATGAAAAATGGAAAAAGAAAATGTGGAAAAGAAAATACTAATTATTTTAGATTAATTTTTTATAAAAAAATTTAAAATATTTTTTTCAAAATAATGCTTTTTTTAAACGAATAAAAAAGTTTATAAAACACTGGAAAAACTAATCTTTTTTTGCTATAAATATATACGTATGAAATCAATTCGTAATGAGGCACCGGCTTGCTGTCCAAATAAATGTGAGCCTTTTGATGTGGAGTATTGGTCTTTGGTTAGAGCAGATCAAGACCCGGATTTAAAAGATGCTGCTTTGGGGGGAGAACTGAATTTGGTTCGTTGCCCGGAGTGCGGCACTTATTTTCATCACAAAGGAGAATTGATTTATTTTGATGCACAGGCAGAATTGTTGGCTTTTGTTTTTGCCAAGGATACCCAGCGCAAGGAACAACAATTGCGCCAACGTATGGAAAGAGATTATAACGTTATAAAAAATACGTTGCTTGTGCAACTAAAAATAGATTATCCTCCCGTTTCTGTGTTCGGATTAGATGAATTAAAAGAGTTATTGCACCACATGGAAAAAATTGCGGCCGAATCGGAAGTCATAGCAGCGGCCTCTGCACAGGAAGGATTTCATATTGTCAGACTAAAACCTTCTTATGCGCGCGAACACCATTTTCCGCTCTATGTTCCCGTCTTGGCAAACAATCAAACTGCAAATGATTATGCTGTAGCTGCCAGTAAAGTGCTTAAAAGCGGCTTAAAAAGTAAGCTACTGCTTCATTTTAAGGATAAAATGAGCCAGGAGGGGGCCTTGTTGCCTGAACTTGCATGAATGAGTTGATTCCACAATCATCCAAAGAATTATTGAGTACCATTGGAAATTATGCCAAAAAACTGGGACTAAGCGCTTGGGTCGTCGGTGGGGCTGTGCGCGATTTTTACCTGGGAAAAATTACCGAAGATGTTGATTTGGTTTTTGATGCAACGCAAGAATCTGTTGCCGGATTTTGTGTGCGAACGTGGGGAGGGGAAAAACACCGTTTTTCTCAATTTGGTACATTTCGTGTCAAATTGAATAATGGTCTTAAATTAGATTTGGCCCGTCTACGCAAAGAAAAATATATTTTCCCCGGGGCATTGCCGGAAGTAACATTTACTACTCAGTTAAAGGAAGATTTGTTTCGCCGTGATTTTACTGTAAATTCATGGGCTTTGTCTATCCTGCCGGAAACGTTTGGTAAGAGTTGTGACCCTTACGGAGCTCAAAAAGATATTGATAGCGGGCTTATACGTATTTTACATGAGAAAAGCTTTTTAGATGATCCTACTCGTATTTTTCGTGCGATTCGCTTCGCAGGTCGTTTTGGTTGGAAGCTAGCCCCGAAAACGGAACGTCTTCTCAGACAAGCTGTTAGAGACGAATACCCACTATTGGTTTCCCGAGATAGATTTTGTCGTGAATTAATGAAGATTTTGGAGGAAGAGAAAATCAAAGAAATATTTGAACTTCTTCAAAAATATGATTTGTTGAAATTTGCTTGGCCAAATTTGAAGTACCATGTAGCCCTGGAGAAAACACAGGATTCTCAAGTACGTTTGGGGATTCTAGTGCTTTCCTTGAAAGATAAAGGAGAAGATTTCTTAAAAAGTTTACGTCCTACTAAAAAAATGTCTCATGAAATTTTGAGTGTTTTACGTTTGGTACAACAGGAAGTCTGCCCTCTTTCCCCTCTTTCGGAGTATCAACGAACATTATTGCAATTGTTTTTACCCCACTTGCCTTCTCATGCGCTGGAGCCTTGTTTTATCCATGGGCGTGAATTGCAAACATTTGGTCTGTTTGGACGGCGTATATCGGGAGTGTTGAAAAAAGTACGGTATGCTCAATGGCATGGGGAAATATCTTCTAGAGAAGAGGCTATCAAATTGATCAGTTAAAAAATCCCCTTGCTAAATAAGCAAGGGGATTTTTTTATCAAAATAATCAATTAGTGTCCGCTTCCTTCGTTTGAGTGTTGACAATTTACACAATAGCGTGCAAACGGCAAAGCTTTCATGCGTTTTTTGGAGATAGGTTGACGACAATATTCACAAGTTCCGTAAATGCCTTTATCAATTTTGCGCAAGGCAGCTTCAATTTGATCAATAGTTTTATGTGCATTGCTGGAAAGTTCAAATAAGATTTCTTTATCTAAACTTTTACTGGCATTATCAATATCGTCTCCCACCTCAGCTTCGGGCATATCCATATTTTTAGTATTTTTTAAGCGTGCCAAAGCATCTTCTTTCAGGGCCATTAAATGTTTTTTCAACTCTTTAATTTCCGCAGCGGTAAATGCTTCTTTATTCGATTTTTTAGTAGCCATAACAACCTCTAAATAAAAAAAATTCGGCGAAAAATTGATTTTTCCAACCATTTTATTTGATTAGTGTAGCATAGTAGAATGAGTTTTGCAATACTTTCAATTTATTAAAATTAAAATTCACAATGTATAGTGCTATTTTGCTACACTATAAATATGGAAAAGAGAATGAAACTGCTTGTGTTGTCTTGTTGTGCTCCTTGCTCGTGTGCGGTCATTCAAAAATTATCTAAAGAGAATATAGACGCCACTATTTATTTTTATAATCCCAATATCTTTCCATCTCAAGAATACGAGAAAAGAAGGAAAGAACAAAAACGTATATGTGACTATTTTTCCATTCCGTTTGTGGAAGGTCCCTATGAGCCAGAAAAATGGGAAATTGCCACCAAAGGATTAGAACAAGAGCCGGAACGTGGAAAAAGATGCAGTGTTTGTTTCTATATGAGGCTGAAACAGGCAGCTGCTTATGCCCGGGAGCATCAATTTGATGCATTTTCTTCTGTTTTGGGCGTATCCCGTTATAAGGATTTAGAACAAGTGAACACTGCGGCCCGACAAGTGTGGATAGAGACGGGGAAACCCTATATGGCTACCAATTGGCGCAAGGGCGGATTAGAAGAATTACGTCGATCACTGGTGCAAGAATTAAAAATTTATAACCAAAATTACTGCGGATGCAAATATAGCAAAAGAAAAGATGAAAAAGAAAATACGAATCCTTAGTTGGATATTTTTGTGTTTGTTGAGTGTGGCTGTATTAGGGGAGTGGAGCATTCGTGCCATTACAAGCCGTGATTGGTTTCGTACTTATGTTATTTCGAAGACGCAAGAAGCTTTGCAACGTGAGGTGCGTGCTGATAAAATAGCCGCTAGTTTATTTGGTTTACAATTAAGAGGTGTAGAAATATCGGAAGAAGGCGGGTTCGAGAAAGGAACTTCCTTAATTGTAGAACGGGCACAGATTCGTTTTTCATTGGGGCATTTATTGCATGCGCATTTCAAAATTCATCATTTGATTTTGCAGAATGTTGATGTGTATTTGATCCGTTTGAAAGACGGAAAGTTTAACTTTGAAACACTGGGAAATTCAACTTCTCAAACAACAGACGAAGAAGATAAAACTTCAACTCCATTTCGTATTACGCTTCATAGTTTGTCGCTGGAAAATTTATCGTTTTCTTATCAAGACTTGCAGAAAAATCAAACTTTCAAGGCGGATCATATCTATTTAAGTGTGCAAAATTTTAAATTTGATGGAGAATTTCCGCTTACACTCAATACCACTTTAGAATATCATACAAATGACCAGCATATCTCTATCCCTGCTGGAATGCGTGCAAAAATCTATTTAGGAAATTTGGACCTTTCACAGGCATACGCGGAAATTTTAGATTTATCTTTGAAACATAACGGTTCGCTACTTCGTTTCAAAGGGCGGATAGATAATTGGCAAGATCCGCAGTTTTGGGCCCAATTAACGTCAAAAGTTCTCTCTTCCACAGTAGCAAGTCCGTGGACTGAATTGCCCAAGTTCGAAATCAAAGATCCATTCCTGTATGTGGCGGGAAAGTTTGTTCCGTCCGCATCTACAATCACCCTTTCTTCCGGTACCCTGCATTTGCCGGGGGGAGATGTGTTTGTAGCTGGACGATTTAATTACAATAAAAATACTTATAACTCACAGGGGAAATACACGTTTGACTTGGAACGGTTATC
Source organism: Elusimicrobiaceae bacterium (assembly GCA_016282685.1). Taxonomy (GTDB): domain Bacteria; phylum Elusimicrobiota; class Elusimicrobia; order Elusimicrobiales; family Elusimicrobiaceae; genus Avelusimicrobium. The sequence continues at coordinate 8,070 of JAEELM010000006.1, forward strand.
AGCTTGGTTGCCGGAAGAATATAGAAAAATGGGGCTTAAGGGATTTTTAGATGGAAAGATCAGTGCCGATACTCAACAAATGCAAACTGAATTTGTGTTGAAAAACGGAGGATATTTTAATTCTTCTACCGGCCGTTTTTCGGGGATAGATGCCTCTTTTACTATAGCCGAAGAGATGAATTTTAAAACAGGGAATTTGCAGGGTAATTTGACAGGGAAATTGAACGAGAATCCTTTTCAAGGGAAGTTGTCAATTCAGCAGAAACCAACGCGGATAGATGTAGATCTTAATGCTTTTTCAAAACGTGTGGCGCTTCCGGCGGTATCCTCTGCTCCTACCAAAGAGGAAGAGCCGGAATTTGTTCAAGATGTGACGATAGAACCGATTACTGATACAACTTGGTCTTTGCCTCCCATTTCTTTGAAAGCCAATATAAAAGTGGATTCTTTAGATGCCCCTTATTTGTATGGAACAAATTTACAATTTTCATCTGATATTGAAGGCGTTACCCCTCAGTTGAAGGAGGCTCATGGGGTGTTGAGTCTAAAGATGGGAAAAGGAAAAATTTTAGATTTGTATAAGTTGACGAATGCTAACGCTGTGACTAAGGTGTTGTTTCTTTCGTTGAATATTACGGGAAAAGTATTTAATTCGCTTAATGTTTTCTCTGTTTTGAATGGTTTGGGAAAGGGACTTGTTTCCGCTGTTACTAAAGGAGAGAAGATAGAAACGGAAGAAAGAATGGTGGTTCAAACGATGACTGGCCCTGATGGAGAATTGATGGAGGTAATGGTTCCCTACACCGAACAAAAATCAACCGGTCAATTGGCGTATGAAAAATTTGAAACGGATGTTGCTTTTAATAAAGGTGTAGCCAGTATTAAAAAAGGGACATTTGTGTCCGATATGATGTCCTTTCGTTTGGATGGAACAACTGACTTTCAGTCAGGAAAAATTGCAATGAAAGTGCATGCGGCTCCTGGCAAACACGAGGTGGACGGGATGCTTCCATTGGCGCTGAATATTTCCGGGACCATTAGTGAGCCTAAAGGAAGTATGAGTATGGTTGGTTCGGTAACATCTTTGGTAAAACAAACGGTAGCCAATAATGTAGTATCGCGTCAGGTAAAAAAAGGAGTCAAAGGAATTTTTGGGATTTTCAAAAAGAAAGAAGAAGAAGAAAATCCAGAGAAAGAAAAAATAACCTCCTTATCTGATAAAAATGACGAGCTACAAGAAGAGGTAGAATCGTTAGTTGCGGAAGAAAACAATTCCGATTCTACATTGTTGCCCAATCCATAATCGTGTTTATTCTCATGAATCCCCGGGTTTATCCCCCGGGGATTTTTTGTTATTTTACAGTAATTGTGTATTGAATATCTTCTCGCAAAGAATTATGGACCGGGCAGGTTTGTGCAGCGCGAGTGTAAGTATCTTTCTGCTCTTGTGTAAAGGAAGATGGAAAAGTAATTACAATGTCAAACGCTACAATGCGGGAGTGTTTGTCATCAAATTTGGCAGTAACGTCCGCAAAGGTGCCCCGTGTGTTGTCTCCGCGTTTAGAGGCCATGTAGCCTACCATGGTAAGCATACACGCACCTAAAGAAGCTGTAAGTAATTCACCGGGGTTCATATCTTGGCGCGGATTGGCAAAGGCTGTATTTACGGGAGTATGTCCTTCTAATACGGTGGAAGTAGTTAAATTTTCACCTAATGTTATTTTCATATTTTCTCCTTTCTGTCTTCAATTAAATGCACTTTATCCAAGTTGTGCCAATTTACTGAACAGATCTTTTTGTTCCCGGGTTAATGTACGTGGGACATCAATAGTAAGAGTTACGTATAGATTTCCCTTGCTACTCAATCCTTTTCCGCTAAGTTTTAATTTTTTCCCATTATGTGTATTGGCAGGAACTTTTACTTGTATTGGGCCGTCCAGCGTAGGTACATAAATTGTACCTCCCAAAGCGGCCGTCCAGGGCATGATTACAACGGGTACATAAAGATCATCCCCTTCCAAGCGGAATTGTGCGTGCGGACGAATCTTCACAATAAGGTAGAGATCTCCCGTGCCGCGTTGAGTGGGATTTCCCATGCCTTTTAATTTTATTTTTTTGCCTTCACTTACACCGGCCGGCAATTTAACGGTAACGGTTCTCCCGTTAGGCAATGTCATTTGCATATTGCCGCCACGGTGGGCATCTTCTAGATTAAGGGTCAATTCTGCTTCTACATCTCCCGCCATTTGACCAGATGCACTGGTACGGCCAAAATTTTGCCCAAATCCGTTGCTCATTCCACCCATTCCACCAAAAATACTTTGGAAGAAATCACTAAATCCGCCTAAACCTTCCCCGGAAAAATCAAATCCCTGCGAACCATTGCCAGAGTAGGTATATTGTTGATAATTTTGATACGGATTGCCGCTAAACCCGGAAGTACGTGAACTGCTGCGTGCCCCAGAAGAAGCGCCACCGCGTGCATAATTTTGATAGCCTTCCTGACCTACTTGGTCATAAATGGTTCGTTTTTGTTTATCGGATAAAACGGTATAAGCTTCGTTTAAGTCTTTAAATTTTTCAGTCCATTTTGCTTTTTCATTTTCCGGATGCATATCCGGGTGGCATTTGCGGGCTTGTGTTTTAAAGGCTTTTTTTATTTCAGCATCAGAGGCTGTTTTTCCAACCCCCAAAATTTTGTAATAATCTTTGTATTCTGCCATAGTAAAACCCCCTTCTTAGTTATCATTTTATATAATTTTTATACCATTATGTCTTTGTCTATTTTAATTAATAAACGTCCATGGCGCCTAATTTTAGCGACGGAAGCATTTTCTTCGCTGACGAATCAATTTTTGCAAATTCTTTTGCCTTGGTATATTTTATCTTCCACTGATAGTATTTTATGGACGGGGATAGTGGGATTTTGTTCGCTGCTTCCGAATGTATTTTCCGCTTTATTTGCCGGACCGCTTATTGATAAAATTGGTCGGTCTAAAACTATGCTTATTTGTGAAGTTTCGCAATTCGTACTATTAGGGGCAATCCCTATATTGATTGGTTTTGGAGTAGCAAAGACATATATTGTGGGAATAATTATATTGTTGGTTTCTTGTTTTGATGCTCCGGGGAAAATGGCACGGATGGCTCTTGTGCCTTCTTTTTCGCGTTATGGTGGGGTGCCCATTAACCGAACAACGGGGCTGCTGGAAGCTATAGACGGTTCTATGACGGTAGCAGGTCCGTTGATAAGTGGGGGAGTGATTGTTTGGTGTGGCTTGAGAGGGGCATGGAACGTAAGTGTTTTGTTTTGTGCTGTTATTGTCATTTTATGTTTAACTGTATTTTCCAATCGGAAAGCACGTGTTAAACGGCCTATTGTTTCTTATCGGGAAGTTTTTTCTTTCTTTAAACAAGACGGAATATTGAGAAAGACTATTTTATTTACCTTACCTACTTTTATATTGGGGGAATCTTGGGAATTGTTAATTTTACCTGCTTATGTATATGAGCATGGTTTCACTTCTGTTTATTTGGGATTGTTGGGAGGTACGTTCGGATTGGGGGCATTTTTAGGTGCCTTGTGGTTCTCCAAATTTTCCCAACGGATTCAATTTTCGCACTTATTGACGGTTAATTATATGGGGTATTTGTTGTCGGTATTAGTATTATATTTTAAGTTGCCTGCCTGGATGGTTTTGATGGCTACTATGTTGTGCGGATTGCCTTTTGGTGCATTTATGGCTATGGTAAATAGCATTATATTGGTAAGAACTCCTCTTCCTCTTAGAAGCAAAATGTTGGCTCTCTACACGGCCGCTACTTATTTGTGGGAAAGTATTAGTGTGTTGGGAATCGCATACTGTATTTTTTGTTGTGGATTATCGCAAAGTTTGAAACTAATTAGCGGAATATTTGGGATATTGGTAATTGTTAGTTTTTGTATGTGGAAACAACCGTTGTTCGTTCCCGATTTTACAACGGAAGATAAAAACCAGTTTACAAAGTAAAAATTATTTATTACAATATCTATGTAATGAGTAGATTTATTCGCCCTTAGCTCAATGGTGGAGCGACCGGCTGTTAACCGGTAGGTTGAAGGTTCGAGTCCTTCAGGGCGAGCCATTTAGAACCCCCGAGAGGGGGTTTTTTGTTACAAAAAAAGCACAAATGCTTAATAGAGATTAGATAAAAAACTTTGTTTTTTTGTGAATTTTTAATATACTATTGATGATAAGTTTTAATTACAGATAAGGAGTGAAAAAATGAATAAAGGTTTTACCTTGGTTGAATTATTAGTAGTTGTATTGATTATCGGTGTTTTATCTGCGGTGGCTTTACCGCAATACACCACCGCAGTGGAACGTTCTCGTGCCACAGAAGCTTTAACGCTTATGAGTGCTGTCTCTGAATCATCTCAACGCTATTATTATCAACATGATCAATGGCCGGCTACATTCGAGCTTTTAGATATAGATGTACCCGGCGCGAGTGGCGATCGTGGTGGAAAATATTTTGATATTACGATGGAACAAGAAGGAAATAGTTTTAAAATTATGTCAAAAAGGAAAAATGTTGGTAGTGAGTCCGAGTATACCTTAACAACAACTCTTACAGACAATACTAGTTCGGACACAATAACGGCAGTGAGGAGTTGTACGCCAACACAAGAAGGAGACAGAGGGGCAACCTATTGTAGTGCTATAACAGGTGACAACATTACTGATTTCTAGGCAAATTTAAAAAAACCGGTGGATGAACCACCGGTTTTTTTGTGCCCTTTTGCAATAGAAAATAATTTGCTAGAATAAATTATCTTATACTTAAGGAGTTATATCTATGGGTGGACACTCACATTGGGCAGGTATTAAACACAAAAAAGCCCTGGTAGATGCTAAAAAAGGCAAAGTATTTACTAAAATTTTACGCGAAATCACAATTGCCGCTAAAATGAGCGGCGGTAATCCGGACCAAAACCCTCGTCTTCGTAAGGCAATTGATGATGCCCGTGCTGCCAATATGCCTTCTGATAACGTTAAACGCGCTATTATGAAGGGTACAGGGCAATTACCGGGAGTTTCTTATGAAGAAATTACATATGAGGGATACGGTCCCGGTTCTGTGGCAATCATTGTAGAATGCACCACAGATAACAAAAATCGTACTTTTGCGGAAATTCGTAAGATTTTTACCAGCCATGGCGGTTCTATCGGTACGGCGGGCTGTGTATCTTACATGTTTAAAAACAAAGGGATGGTCATTGTAAAGAAAGAAGATATATCGGAAGATGATTTAATGAATTTGGCCTTGGAAGCCGGGGCTGAAGATGTGAAAACTTCCGGTGATGTATACGAAGTAATTACAAACCCGGATATGGCCGAATTAGATGCTGTAAAGAAAGCCATTGAAGCAAAAGGGATTACTCCTGTATCGGCCGACTTAACCATGATTCCGGATACAGACGTGGCTATTTCCGATGAACACACAGCAGAGACTTTACTTAAAATGTTGGATGCCTTGGACGAGCATGATGATACAAAGAACGTCTATGACAATTCTGACATTCCGGAAGATATTGTAGCTAAATTAGAAGCTTAAAAAACGATAATGTCCACTACTGTTTTAGGTATAGATCCTGGTTTAGACAGAACGGGATGGGCCATCCTCACAAAGGACGCCCGTTCCGTTCTTTCTTTGCGTGCCTGTGGTTTGATACATACAGGTCCTGAACAGGAATTACCCAAACGCCTAAATTACATTTTTCAAGAATTTCAAAAAATTTTTACTACCTATCAGCCTGACCAGGTGGCTATGGAACAAAATTTTTTTTTAAAACGTGCTACCACGATGGCCAATACAGTCATGACGCGCGGTGTAATTATTTTGGCTTGTGAGCAGGCCGGGAAGCCTATTTCTTTTTACCCGCCCCGTCGTGTTAAAATGCAAATTTGTGGTACGGGAACCGCTGATAAAAAACAAGTGCAACGTATGGTGCAGCTTACTTTGCGTTTGAATAAGGCTCCATCTCCCGACGATACGGCTGATGCTGTGGCCATTGGAATTTGCCATCTTAAAACTGCTTCCCTTAACCAACAGCTTAATGTTAAAACTGCCTTTCTAGAAAAACTTCAGGAAGCCCGTGCCCAACAAGTAAAAAAACGTGTTTCCCGTTAAAAAGTTCCATAATTATATTTGGCGTACATTTTGAACTTGCTTTTAGGGCCTCTCAAATTTATTTGGCATAGAATGTGCTATAATAAACGATATGAAACGTATCTTGCATTTTCTTGATCCCCATAGACAAAGCTTCCTGTATTTTCGTTGGAGTTTTGGAAAAGTGTTCGTGATATTTATGCTCTGTTGGTGGATGACTGCCAATTGGGACGGATGGTATATGAAGACTTTGATGTATAACATATTTGCTTATGGGATTAATTATTTAACCCATGAGGTACTGGGGCACAATTTTGTAGGAGGCGTTTTTTGGTTCGTTCTTTATGATGTTAAGCGTGAATTAGGAGCCTGGTTTCACACGCTGGCCGGGAATGGAGTGGAAACGCTGGTCCCTCTTTCTTTATATCTTTATTTATTGCGTATAGCCGGTGGGCGTTATCTGACGCCTTTTGTATTGTATTGGTTGGGGACTACCTTGTACGGAGCAGGGAGATATGCATTAGATGCCCGAGCTTGTTCTTTGCCCTTGACCTCTTCTGATATGATGACCAATTATGCTCCCGGAGAAATCTGCGGAGATTGGAATCATATTTTAGAACCACTCGGCTTGTTAGAGTATGACCAAATTATTGGCATGACGTTTATTGCGTTAGGTATGTTTTGCGCTCTTATGGCTCTGTGGAGCATTTATGAAGGTTGGTTTAGGAATCACCCCATACAGGCCACCAATAGTGCTGATTTTTAAAGATTTTTTACCTTCTTTCAAGGTGTACGTACGAACTATTCCGTAGGATTATCAATAAAAAACCCGGGCATAAGCCCGGGTTTTTTGAGCAACAGAATTCTTATTTCTCTACTTTTTCGCCAGGTACAATCGCGGCGAGTTGTTTGTAGAGATCTCTGCGCCAAGCATACTCAGATTCAGCACGTTTGATAAGCTGTTGTGCTAATTCCGGATTGTCGCGCATTAATCCTTTGAAGCGGTTTTCACCAGCCATGTAATCGGCCAAAGGCAACGTCGGAGCGCCTAATGAAGAATCCACATGCAACGGGTTTTTTCCTTCGTAGCGTGCTTCCGGGTTAAAGCGGTAAAGAATCCAGCGTCCGGCTTGTACCGCACGTTTGGCTTCACCCATACCTTTGGACATATCAATCCCGTGGGCAATACAGTGGGAGTA
>JAEELM010000007.1 GCA_016282685.1 Elusimicrobiaceae bacterium
ATAGGGTTTTCAAATGGTGGACCTGACAGGACCCGCCTTGCGACCCTGGCCACTTGGCGTTATTTGCGCACTCGCTGTTCCAATAAAAAACCCCATGCCTTCGCATAGGGTTTTCAAATGGTGGACCTGACAAGGATCGAACTTGCGACCTCCTGCATGCCATGCAGGCGCTCTCCCAGCTGAGCTACAGGCCCGTTACGTATATAGTATATCAATTTTCGCGTACTTTTGCAAATATTATAATCCGCGTTCCAACCCTTCTATCAAGAAAGGAGGGTACCCCTTTTCACGCATTTTCCGTTGGGTAATGGAAAAATCATACGGTTCCCGTATGAAAGTAAAAGTTTCTTGCTCGGTATCCCACACTCCGAAAGAAATTTCCGGGTCGTTATCTCGGGGCTTACCAACAGAACCGGGATTGATTACATAGCGTTTATGCGTATTGAGGGGTAAAACAAATGTTTTGTCTTTGTTAGCATAAGAATTACATTCCTTTTCCGTGCCTTCCATGTAAAAAGCCAAATGGCTATGGCCGACAAAACAAATTTTTCCCTGCCAACGGGAATAATTGGAATAAAATTGTCGCGCACTGATAAAATATTCTTTAACCGGATCGGCGGGCGTACCGTGGACAACCGTATAATTTTCTGCGCGAATAATAATAGGAATACTCGATAAAAAACGCATGGACTCGTCCGTAATTTCCCTTTTGCTAATGTCCAGTGCAATTTTAGCATCAAAATTGAAGAAAGATTCGATCCGTGGGTCAATGAAAATGATATCATGGTTCCCCATGACATTTTGCACATTGGGCAGCGTCATAATCGTTTGCACGCAAGCGTCGCTGTCCGGCCCGTAGCCGATAATATCCCCACAATTAATATATCCTTCTACTTTTTCTTCTTTCAAACGGGCCAAACACACTTGCAAGGCTTCTAAATTGCCGTGCACGTCAGAAAAAACACCTATTTTCATTCGGCCCCCGCCATGATAGCTTCTTTTTGTTCTTGCGCTTGCGGGTTACGATCTGCCAAATTGACGGACATTACTTTGGATACACCGCTTTCTTCCATGGTAATTCCATAGAGCATACTGGCAGCTTCCATTGTGCGTTTGTTGTGCGTTACTACAATGAATTGCGTTGTTTTAGAAAATTCTTTAATCAAATTGACGTAACGTTCCACATTGGCTTCATCCAACGCAGCATCTGCTTCGTCCATGATACAGAACGGAGAAGGATTGTGCGTAAAGAAAGCAAACAACAGAGACATAGCCGTCAATGTTTGTTCCCCGCCGGACATAGATTTGATGTTCAGCAGGCGTTTTCCAGGGGGTTGAGCGTATACTTCAATCCCCGTCTCCAATAGATTTTCCGGTTGGGTAAGGATTAAGTCACATTCTCCGCCGCGGAACAAACTTTGGAAAATATTTTTAAAGTGCATGCGCACTTGTTCAAAGGTATATTTGAAGTTCTCGCGCGTTGTCTGATTTATTTTATTGATAGCAGACTTTAAATCTTTTTTCGCATTTTCCAAGTCTTGCATTTGTGTTTTTAAGAAGGTGTTACGTTCATTCAACGCGTCGTATTCTTCCGGAGCGGTCATATTTACGGCGCCCATATTTTCAATACGTTTGCGCATCATTTTTACGCGCTCGTAGTCCACCGTTTTTTCGCCATAGTGCAACTGGGCTTCTTCCGGCGTAATATTCCAACTTTCAAACAAATGGTTGGTAACCGTGGTACGCTGACGGCGGGCATTGGCCAAAGAATTTTCCAAATTGGCTTTGGCAATAGTCAAATCGGAAGATTCCTTTTTACAGGCATTCAAAGCCGTCATTTTTTCGTTATATTCTTTTTTCAAGGCTTCCAAATCGGTTCGATAACGGTGCTCATCCACTTCCAGTTTAGCCAACGTATCTCGCTGCTCGGACAATTTAGCCTGCGTGGCCAGTTTTTCATCAGCCAAACTTTTTAAACGCAGGTTAGACGAAGCAATCTGTTCGTTCCGTTTGCCTTCCATATCCGTTAAATTGTTAAATTCGTATTCGGTGGATTTCAAATCCAGTTCCACGTTGTTTTTCTTGATACGCACGTCATACAAGGAAGCACTAAGCGTGTTGATTTCCCCTTTCAATTTCTCGGCTTGTTCATGCAACGCTTGTTGTGATTTTTTAATATCTTCACTTCGGGTTGTAACCGTTTGGTGCTGGGTTTTAATGCCGGCTAATTGTTGCGTATAGTTTTCTATATCTTTTTTTCTTCCGTCTACACGCAAGGTGATTTCCTGCTTGCGGGATTGTGTGCGGGTCAATTGTTCCTGTACGTTCTTCACGTCTCGTTCTTTGGTGGCACGTTCATTTTGCACAGAGTTAAGCAACACGGCCGCCTCTTGTACTTGTACCCGCAATTGTTTTAATTTTTCTTCTTCTTGTACTAAAGTACGCTGTGTATCGTCCAAATCTTTGGTTACTTGTTCTTCTTCAGATGAGAGGGCATTTAATTCTTCCCGGGCAGTTTCTTCTTCCCCCCAATAGGCTTCCGGAGCACGAACATTTTCTGCCCCACCCCCTATAAAGAAATCTCCATCTACCCGGCCGTCTTTATAGGAATAATTGCCAATCAGATAATCCATCAAATCTTCCAGCTCTTTCTTATAAGTGATTTGACTTTTTAACGTGCCGGATTTCTTTACGGTACTCGTCGGGACACTTTCCAACACAATAAACTTGGCGCGGGCATTGCCGTTCTTTTTAAGCAACGCAATGGCCTCTTGGGCGGTTTTATGCGTATCGCACAATACTGCATCTAAATATTTCCCAAAGGCTTCTTCCGCTGCGACACTTAAAGAAGCCGGATATTTGAGCGCTTTACGCAAGGTGCCTTTAATACCTTTAAGTCCGCTTTCGGTAATAATTTTTACCCCCACCCAGTAAGGATCTTTCTTTCCCTGGGTTTGGATAAGTTCCAGTTTGGCGGTCAATCCAGCTCTCTTTGATTTAATAGAGGAAAGTTGTTCATTTAGCGAACTGCGTTTTGCTTGCAAGGTGCGCAAATTCTCTTCTGCTTTGGCAACCTCTTTTTGTGCTTTGTCCGCATCTGTTTGTTTGCCTTGCACACGCAGGGTAACTTCTTGCAAAGAGTTTTGCAATTCTTTCAAAATACCTTCTTGTTCCTGGCGGGCCTTCTCTGCCAAAATCAAATCTTCTTCTTCCCGTTGGATGGAGGATTCCTCTAAAGCGATTTTATTAGACATCTCCATCTGTTTCTGTACCAACCCCATTAAATCGCGAGAGGCTTGCTCCAACATACTGTCGGCTTTGCGCAGATCATTTTCTAATTGTTGCGCTTGAACGGTACGTTCGTTGTATTTTTCTTGCAACGGAGTCAGCTCTGCCGTAACGGCAGCCAAATGCTCACGCAGTTTGGTAAGTGCGGGAGCTAATTCTTGCAACCGGTTTTTCCCGCGTTGCGCCTCTGCACCGGAAGAAGCAATTTGCGCCGTCAATTCTGTGGTTAAATTGTCGCAGTTTTTAATGGCCCCTTCTAATAAACCTACTTGGTATTTACAGGCGGAAATTTTTTCATTGAAAGCGTCAGCTTCTTTTTGCTTATGGGTTAAATTCAAGTCCAATGCAGCAGTTGCGCCTTCTTGGGCGGAGATACGGTTTTCCAAATCTCCCAATTTGCGCTCAATGGGTTCCAATTCTCCGGAGTGTTTGGCAATTAAGGCGTCAGCCTCTTTCAGAGAACAAAGGGAAATGGCAATTTCACTTTCTTTGAGTTCTTCACGGTATTTTTGGTAGAGACGTGCTTTTTTAGCCTCACTATCCAATTTTTTAATCTGTTCCGCAATAAGTGCTACGGTATCGGATAAACGCGCCAAATCCAAATCAACCCGTTCCAACCGGCGGATACATTCTTCGCGTTTTGCTTTGTATTTGGAAACGCCCGCCACTTCTTCAAACATTTCGCGGCGTTGTTCCGGTGAGGCATCCAACACGCTTTTTACACCGCCCTGGTCAATAATAGCATATCCTTCTCCGCCGATGCCGGTATCTAAAAACAAATCGCGAATATCGCGCAAGCGGCACTGTACCTTATTTAAGTAGTACTCGCTCTCTCCGGAGCGAAAAATTTTTCGGGTGACGGTAATTTCGTTAAAATCAAGTGGGAGTTGGCGGGTAGCATTATCAAATATCATACTTACCTGCGCCATATTAAGAGGAGCACGTTTGGCCGTTCCATTAAAAATAATATCTACCATAGATGCGGAACGCAAAGACTTCCAGCTCATTTCGCCGATTGTCCACCGCACTGAATCGATTACATTTGATTTTCCACAGCCATTGGGTCCTACTACACAAGTAATTCCAGGTTCAAAATCCAAGCGGGATTTTTCCGCAAAGGATTTAAACCCCATAATTTCAATTGCTTTTAAATACATACATTCCTCTTAGGTAGATATATTATGATTATACCATTTTAAGCCCTATAATAAGGAAAGCATCCTTTCTTTTCCCCTTCTGATGCAAAAATGTACCTTTCTTGTTTGAAAGAAAAAGGCCTAATTTGGACCTATTTTTAGCCGTTTTTATATTCGTACGCGTACGATTAAAAAACAGTCCCGAGTAATGGCCGACGAAAAAAATACTTGCAAAAGTTTCTTTTTTTTATTACACTTGATTTGTAGTTAAATCCGTTAATATTAACGACGATTCCTTTAAAGGAGGAGTATTCAAATGGCTGAAAAAGTATTGAAAGTAGGCATGGACCGCGAAGACGGTTTCTTGTACTACATTGATAAAGACGGCGATATCGCCCGTGTACAAATGGCCCGCGGTGGCAAAAAAGGTGGTAAACCGAAAAAAGTCGAAAAATGCGGTATCAAAAAAGAAAAAGGATACTTGTATTTCTTAGACAAAAAAGGCGATATTTCCAGAGCCAAAATGGTAAACGCCAAATAAGTTTACTAAACTTAAACC
>JAEELM010000008.1 GCA_016282685.1 Elusimicrobiaceae bacterium
CGCGCGGATGGCGGAATTGGTATACGCGTGCGTTTGAGGGGCGCATGCCTTACGGCTTGAGGGTTCGAGTCCCTCTCCGCGCAATATTTAAAACCGGGTGTATACCCGGTTTTGTTTTCATACTCAGGAATTTCCTATGATAAATTATGAAAAATTTATATTAGCCCGCCAGGAAGGTCACACACAATCCGTAAAACATAAGGATTCTCTATCCCTACTAAAACATCTATGACTTATTCTCCACTTACAGCTGCTTGGATTTGTTGGGTTATTGTGGGCTTATCGCCTGTCATGGGCAAGTATGCCGTAGGTGTAATTAGTCCTGTCTTACTGGTATTTTTGGGAACTCTTTTAGGAGTTCTTTACTTCGCTCCTTGGATAACAAAAAACAAAGAATGGAAAACTCTTTTCGCACAAAAAACTTGTTGGAAATTTCTGTTTATTGGCACTTTTGGCACAGCACTCCCTTTCACCATCTCTCTTATTGCTTTGCATTACACAACACCCGGAAATGCCGCCATTTTACAACAAAGTGAATTATTTTACTCCTTGTTGTTTGCCATTCTGTTTTTAAGAGAAATCCCCAGTAAATCTCAATTGGCAGGCAGTGCACTTATAGTATTGGGCGTGTTGATTATTCTAATAAAAGAACAATATACCCCGCGTTGGACGGGAGATTTGCTAATTGTAGGAAGCACCTGGATGCTACAAGCCGGATCTACTATTGCCAAAAGGCTCCCCAAATCGCTGGATTACAGAGTCATTGGTATGGCTCGCAATTTATTTGCATTGCCAGCCTTAATAGTAATTTTAATCGTGATGTATGCATTGAATGAGAGTTTTGTATTCCAATCTACCGTTACAACATGGACCGTGCTGGGGTACACGGGGATTTTAAAATACGGTTTGGCCATGGTAGTTTGGTACAAAGCCATCCGTGCACTAGACCTCAGTAAAGTAACTGCAATTTATTTATCTTATCCTATATTATCTTTTCTTATTTCAACTGCGTTAGGTTTTGAAACTCCTACCTGGCACCAATTAGTAGGCTTGGCCGTTACTTGTATGGGTGCTTATTGGGTCAGTTTAACCGTACAAAAAGAAGGGCACTAACGCGTTCTAAAATTTTTCCATTCTCATTTTTAATAAAGTACAATATAAGTATGTTTAAAATTGCACCCGTTTATGCTATTTGGTTGGCATGGTTAGCGACATCTGTCAATGTAGTCATATCAAAATTGGCAGTTCCCTATGCAACCGCTGCTTTGTTTTTGTTTGGCACATGTGCACTGGCAGCGTTGTGTTTTCGTATCTATTTTGGAAACTCGGGTGAGTGGCAAAAACTATTTCGCAAAGATGTATGGCCAAAAGCCCTGGGCATGGGAACCTTTGGCACAGCCTTGCCCATGACGCTTTTTATGATTGCTCTCAAATACACTACTCCCGTCAATTCTGCCATTGCCAACCAGGTAGAGATGATTTATTCTCTCATCTTGGCAGCTATTATTTTAAAAGAACGGCCCACCCTCAAACAAATTGGCGGCTCTGCCTTAATTTTATTGGGAGTGGTCATGATTTTATTAGAAGGGGGGACTTCTCTACAGGCAAAAGGAGATTTAATTGTAGTGGGGTACGTGTGGATGTACCAAGTCAGTCATATTTTTGCTAAAAAATTGCCGGCGGACCTAGCCCCGCAAACCATTTCCGCTGCTCGTGCTTTTTACGCATTGCCCGCCCTGGGAATTTTAGTACTTTGTTGGCCTCTGATTGATGGCCCTTTACAGGTCAATCTACACGCTGCCCCTCTCTGGATTATTTTGGTAGCCAGCGCATTCATTAACTATTTTCTCGGAAATTCTTATTGGTATCAAGCTATTCGGAATATGGATTTAAGCAAAGCTACCGCCATTATCTTATCATATCCGGTAATGACATATGTTTTATCTGTGGCATGCGGGCAAGACCATGTAACAATTTATAAAATTATCGGTATGGTGCTAGCTGTCGGCGGCGCTTATGTTGTCACAGGAATTGTAAAAAGAGGAGAAGCAAAATGAAGAAACTCGTTTTATTCGATTTAGACGGAACCCTTGTAAATGCTGCAGGAGCAGGACGTACCGCTCTTTGCAAAGCAATGAAAGAACTTTATGGCAAACAACCACACTTTGAACATACTCTTATTTCCGGAAGAACAGATTTGGACAATTTTTCGCTGGTATACCAATTGCTTAAAAAGAAGAAACCTACTTCCGCTGAAATAAAGAAAATAAAAACCAAATACTTGGAACTGTTACCTACAGAAGTACACAGTGTGGTTCGTTGTAAAAAATATGATATTATTCCTGGAGTAAAAAAATTTTTAGATTTACTTCAAAAAAATAAAGAGTTTGTGTTAGGATTGGGCACTGGCAATCTAAAGGAAGGCGCCCAAATCAAGCTGGCTCCCAGTAAATTAAACTCCTACTTCTCTGTGGGGGGATACGGTGAAGACGGAAATAGCCGTGAAGAAATGTTAAAGGCCGCCGTGAAACGAGCTAACAAACAATTCAAAACGTGCTTTTCTGCCGACCAGATATACGTCATAGGGGACACTCACCGTGACATCTGTGCAGCTAAAAACTGTGGTTTTCACAGTGCCGTACTTACTAACGGCTTTGGAGAAGCACAGAAGATCCAACGGGCAGCCGCGGAATTGGAAATAAAAGATTTTAAAGATATTGGCACATTATCTGTATGGCTGGGAATCAAAGAAGATCCCAAAGGTGTAAAAAGAGGAAATTATATTATGCCTGCCAGTGCAATAGAACATGTGTTTTTCAGCCGGACTGGAATTGATGAAGACCGTTTAAAAATGTTACGAATCAAAAAATATTCAGATTTGGAATCAGGAAAAATCATGTAGGAGCCCAAAAATATGGAATGGTACCCAGCTGCTAAATATTTTACGAACGCACTTTCCTCTACCGACCCCACTCCGGGAGGGGGGGCCGCTGCCGCCATGGCAGGGACCATGGGGTGCGCATTGGCAATCATGGCAGCAGGTACAACTTTAAAACGCAAGACAACCTCTATTCAAAACCGTCAATTGCTAGAAAATAGTTTAAAAAATCTACAAACATTTAAATTACAACTAGAATCTTTGATACAAGAAGATGCCAAGGCGTATGACGCATATCTCACCGCAAAAAAAATGGAAGCAAATGATGAAACCCGGTCTGTAGCCATAGAAAAATCTCTATGGGCAGCGGCCCAGGTACCGGCTGATACTGCCACAACAGCCGTGCATTGTTTACAAGAAATTGATAAGATGAAAGAAGCAGTTGCCCCTGTCATACAATCAGATGTATTGTGTGCCAGGCATTTACTTAAAAGTGCAATTGCTTGTGCAATTGAAAATATAAAGGCAAATAAAGCCTATATTACCAATAAGGGACATTTGTTAGCATTAGAAAAGCAACTTGTTTTGTTAAATTCACAAGAAAATTATGGTTAAACAAAAAGATTCTCAAGTGAACTTATCTAATTTACTTCATACCATGCTCCCCGGCATTGAGGATAGTTATGCACGCAAATTAATACGTTCTTGTGAAAGCAAAAAATCCATTCCCCAATTAAAAAAAGACATATCTTCTATTCAAACCAAATTAGGGGCTTTTTCCAAGGGGACCGGAACTATTACAGCCAAAGTCTTATTGGATGAAATTACGCTTTCCGCTGCTGCACGCCAATTGCGAATTCATAAAAATTTAAATACTATTTCCGAATTGGGACAAGTACTTGGTTTGTCTTCGTACGCTGTAAAACAACTTTCCAGAGTATACGGTTCTTTTTCTTCTCATTTATATTTTGATACAGAATTAGAGCAAAGTCTTCAAAAAACAGAAAATCAAAATTTACACCCGTATCAAAAAGCTCAGCAAGCAGTACATGTTCTGTTAGATAAAGCAGAAACGCAGGTCTCCAGTTGTCAAGAAATCATTTACAATAATAAGAAATCTATTTTAAAAACCGCTGACAAATTCCATCTTTCTTTTAAAATCACCTCGGAATTAATTCGTCTTTATACTCAACCGGCTGCTGTTGATTTTCAAACCGAATTTGACAAGCATTTTCAATCTCTTGAAAAAAGTCTTTCCGCCCATTTACGGGCTTCCTTAGCTGCACGTATTATGCTTTGTGAAATTACACCTAAAGATGCGCAAGCTATTGCTCAACTTCAGCGGCTTCTCAACCGAGATATCATGGAAGAAGATTTGTTAACGATTTCTTATCGTTATTTGCGTAAAAAATCACCCCAGGACATATCAACTGCTTTCGAGACTGTCCTTCGGAAACTGCCTTACTTGAATGACCCTAATGAGAATCTCGGATTGGCAGTGAAAGTTTTACTGGAAGGAACCCAAACCGGCCTACAACGAGCTTGTGAAACTGCTTCTTTGCGAAGAGAACAAGAAATACTTCGTGCAGCTTTATCCAAAAACACCCTTTTCCAAGGATATGAAGCGGCTTTATCACAAAAATTCGGAGGAAAAAAAGATTTTGCACAATTAGAAGAAGAAGTACAAACTTTGTTGCATGATCTTCCCTATTGCCAAACTCCGGCTGATAACAAAGAACTGGCTTGTAAAATTTTACTAGGATCGCTATCTCTCAAAGAGGCCGCCCAACAAGCTGCTTATGTAAGAGATGTAAAAGCATCCTCCCTAACGCAAGGCCTATCCCCAGAATTAATAAAAAATTATACGGGAGAAAAATCCGCCACCAATTTAATCCATTTTTTCAAAACCGCCTTAACTCCTTACACATTTTGGCGAACAGATAAGGAAAAACATTTATTTGCATTAAATACTTTAGTAGGAGAATTAAACGGCAATTATAATAGCCGCGTTTCTCAATTTGTTCTAAATATGTTGGAAAAAGGAGCTTCTACGGAAAGTATGTCCAGTTTGCTGCAAAACTTGCAAAAAACTCACAAAACGCCGAAGGAAGTTGAACAGTTGTTAAGCCGTTATCAGCAAAAAGAGGGAAGACCATAGTTTTAAAAAAAACTATTAAATTTAATAATAATTTGCTATCCTGTTTACGTATAGCAGATTTATTCAAGGGTGAAAGAATATGAAATATTGGGTTTATATTAATGACAAGGTAGATGGGCCATACGACGGTGAAAAACTGGTAACGCTACAAGGCTTTACCCCAGACACGCTTCTTTGTTCGGAAGAGGATGCCTCTAGTGGCAAGCAATCTTGGGCCAAAGCTTCCACCATTTTTGATTTTGAACCAACGGAAGATGCCTCAGCAGCGGCAGCTACTCTAGATAACGCTTCTGTAAATTCATTGTTGGAAAAATTAACAACACTTACAGCGGAAATGAGTACCTTGCAACAAAAGCTTGATACCATGGAAAGCAATATGGAATCTCGCTTGCAGAAAGCATTGGAGGATCAACGTATCCAATTGGAATCTGCCTTCCGTTCCCGTAACCAGTCCCCAGAACCTACACCCGAAACAACTCCTGCCATTTCTGAATCGGCAGACACCCAACTACCCACCCAAGAAAAAGATGGTTCTGCTGAGCCCAGCTCTGCGGCTGAACAAATCCTACCGACAGACGAACAAATTTCATCGACAAAAGCCTCTGCCGAGGAAGAATTAGTAATTCGCTCTGCACTGGATTCTTTGTACAATTCTCAATTAGTAAGTCAAGAAGAAGAAAAACAAGATGCCAATGAAGATACGTTCCAAGATTTGTTAACACCCAAACAAGCAGAAGATTTAGCTGCTCAAGTTGAGAAAATACCTTCACAGGAAATTCCTGAACAACTCAAAGCAGACTTATTGGATGAATTAGCAATCGGCACTCCCAAAGAAGAAAGTGTTTTAGATCAAATTATTAAAGAAAAACAAGAAGAATCTAACGAAATCAAGGAAGATGAGTCCAAAGAAGCTGAACCCGCCGTTCAAGAAACTGAAACAGTGGAAGTGGCTCAGGACAATCAAGATAAACCGGAAAATGAACAAGGCGGAAGCTCCGTTGCTGCTATTGCGGCGGCAGGGGTAGCCGCTGCCGGTGTTGGTTTAGAAGCAGCCATGGCCGCTTCTGGCGAAGAAGAACAGCCTGTAGCTGAAGCTGGACAAGAAGAAGATGATATAAAAATTGATTTTTCAGATATGCAAGAAGTCACAGACGAAACTCCGATGGAAATAGCTCCAGATAAGGAAAATCCGTCGGAAGTAGAGCCTGTTTTACCGGCGGAACAAATGCCGGAAGATGTACCCCAAAGCGAGGATATGCAACCGCAGGCAGAGCCGGCTCAACTTCCGGAAGATATGCCTGCAGATGTAGTTCCTCTGGCTACTGAACAACCTGAGGGGGAAAACCCTACTATTGAAAATAATTTACCCGGACTCGATGAAAGCAATAATTTGTCTACAGAAGCACAACCTCCTGCTGACACTAACAATGAGGTAGATGATAATGAGACTTCTTTACAAGAATTAGTCCCCGGCGCAAAAGTTGTTTCCGACGAAGGCGTACTGATAACAGATCAAGATTTAAAAGATGCTTTCACGGAAAGAAAACCGGAAGAAGCTGTAGATTTAGTAGCACCTTTTGGACAGGAAGAGGATCTGAAAGAAGGGGAAGAACCTTCTGAACAACAAAGTGCTGCAGAACCTACACCTGATTTTTCAAATCAAGCATTGGTGGAGACATCTTTTCAACAAACTCCTGCCAATGAACTTACTGAAATTGAATTAAAAGAAGGGGCCACTTATCTAATTTCAGACTTCGTACCGCCTGCCCAAGTAAACAACTGGAACAAACAGCAATCTCCTTTCTTGGCACCAAAAACAGAAGAAAAAAATGCGGGCATTCAAGACATGCTTTCTTCTTCCGCAAAAGAAGAAAGTAAAAAATCGGAAAACATGGATATTGCCAGCGCTTTACAGCAGCAGGCCAATACTACCAAACGCGGAGCTACTTTTGATATTAAAACTGTTCCGATGGTACAAGATCCCAGTCAGTCCGAACGTATACGTATTGACGGCTTGAATGATACCCTTAATACACAACACGATATTAAACCGGCAGAGCAAAAATCTTCTGGCCTGACCAAGATGGTAATTAGTGTCTTATTTGGCATCTTGCTACTGATCGTATTGTATGTATTGTTGGCATTTATGAATTTATTACCCGCCTCTTTGAACATTCTATCGAAAGAGGAGGCAGCTCCTACTGCGGCCACACAACAACCCACTGCACAAATGGAAGAGATGTTACCGCAAGGGAATGAAGCTCCGTTATCTACAACGGATGCTATTTTGGAAGAGGTAAAGCAATATGCCTTGCCAAACGGTTACACCCTTCAGGCATTTATTGAAGCGAGACATCCCTCTATTGCGCCGGATTTGATTAAATGGGATATTTCCAGCGCTGTAGAACCAGACAATTACTCTGTATTGGCAAAAGTTCCGCCGGAGACACCACAAAGTTTTAAGATCTCCTATCGTTTCAATTATAATACCGTGACAAAAGCCTTGGATCCAACCATTTCTGATGCTAAGAATCTGTTGGAAGCTGCAAGAGGCTCTACTCTTCCTTCAGGATTATAAACAATCTAATGAAATACAATTCCCTGTCCAGCAATGGACAGGGAATCTTTTTATAGAGAAGAGAAAATAAAAACTCCTCGGCACTTTATTACCGAGGAGTTTTATTCGGCACAGCTTCTATTTTACAGATCCTTTTGCAATACTTTCCAACACATGGAAAGCCTTTTCGGCCCAGTTCAAACTACACCATTCATAAGGTCCATGGGGATTCTCATACCCTGCAAAGATATTGGGTGTAGGAAGGCCACGCAAAGACAACTGCGAGCCATCTGTCCCACCACGCGCTTGCGTCAATTTATAAGACACTTTATTTTCTTTTAAAGCTTCTTCTAACAACTGCATTGCCTGCGGTTTTTCGCGTAAGATCTCACGCATATTACGATATTGTTCTTTATAAATCACTTCAATTTTAGCTGCAGGATATTTTTTTCGTTTCTCTTCAACTAACGCTAAAAGATCTTTCTTAAATTGTTCAAATTTTTCCAAGTTGTGTTCCCGGACAATTCCTTGTACTTCGGCTTTTTCAAGTCCTCCTGTAATATCTTTGAACAAAATAAAACCATCTTCTCCATCTGTTGTTTCCGGCAATTTATCTTCCGGCCAAGAACAAATAATGTCCGCCGCAATACGAACGGGATTTGCCATAAATCCCTTTGCAGAACCGGGGTGGCAAGTTTTTCCGGTAATTTTCAGCGTTACAGAATCGGCATTAAAATTACCACAATCAATATCTCCCAATGTAGCTCCATCCACGGTATAGGCAAAATCTGCTTTAAACCGTTCTACATCAAAATATCCGATTCCTGTGCCAGTCTCCTCATCAATCGTAAAAGCAAATTTGAGTGTCCCATGAAGAATTTCGGGATGTTGCAATAATTCCTCTGCCAATGTCATCAAAATCGACACTCCCAACTTGTCATCAGCTCCTAACAAAGTATTTCCATCTGCCGTTACAATATTATCTCCCACACATAATTTTAAATTAGGGGCTGTTTGAGGCGTTAAAACTATTTTTTTAGCTTCATTGATAACAATGGGACCTCCAACATAATTTTCATGCAATACAGCATGAATATCATGTCCATTATAATCACTTACCGTATCCATGTGAGCAAAAAATCCAATAGTGGGGGCCTTTTTATCTGTATTAGCCGGTATTAATCCCGTTACAAATCCATATTCATCTACTTCCACTTCACTCATACCAATTTTACGCATCTCAGAAGCAAGCTGATGGGCAAAGGAAATTTGACTATCAGTAGTGGGGACTACCTTGCTATCTGGGTCACTGGTGGTATCTACGGCCACATAGCGAGATAGACGTGTAAAAATTTTTTGCTGTAATTTATTCATATTTTCTCCCTAAATATCTATTTTTATTATACAATTTATTGATACTACTCTTGGGGGTTTTATGAAAAGACTTGCATTTTTAATTGTATGTTTTATTCTGTTTTTCGGCTGTGCCTCCGTCAAAGAAGCACAAAATCTTTCGAATTGTACTTATGCATTAAAAAGTGTTATGGTAAGTGATATAAATGTTACTTCCATCTCCTTTTTAGTTACGATTGCTATTACAAACCCTAATAAAAAGGAATCAGCTACCTTGAAACGTTTTGAAGGAGAATTAACAGCTAACGACGATAAAATTTCCGATATAACCTTAAAAGATATTAACATTCCACCTGCTTCTACGGTGAATGCAAAAGCCAAATTTGCAGTTCCCATGTCCACACTGACAAGCAAACTTATTGGCTTGCTTAGCATGGGAAGTGGCACCATCGATTATCATTTGACGGGAACCATGTATTTTGAAGGCCCCCTGGGGGTAGAAGTACCCCTGCCGGTAGATATCGGTCGAGTCGGGAGTTATAATTCCTAATACTCCTAAAACCCCCCGAACAATCGTTCGGGGGGTTTTATGTTAATATAGAATTACATTAAGATTACCCGCAATATATATGCGGTCAAACAAGAAATTCCCAATGTAAGGGCAATTACACGTAGTGTATCTCTCCAACCGCTTTCGCGCAACATTACAAAGAAAGTAGCCACACACGGCATATAGGCACTCATAAACACACAGGCCACCACCAATGCCTGGGGTGCCAAATGAAAGGGCTCTAACAATGCTATGGAAACATCTTTACGTAAAAACCCTAAAATCAATACAGATGTCGTTTCAGATGGCAAGCCTAAAATATACTCCACTGGATAACGGGATATTTTAGCAATCCATGCGGTAATTCCAGCCAGTTGCATTAAATCGACAAAAAGAATTCCCAGCAAAATTAGGGGTAGAGCATCCCCCAAATACTCTTTCATGCGGATCCACAATTTACGTAATAAAGGTCTCCATTGCGGTATTTGCCAAGATGGGATTTCCATAAATAATTCGGGAGTTTCACCTTTCATCAATCGGTTTAAAATCGTACCGATTAATATTCCATTTACGAATAAAATCGCAAAGACAAGCAACATATACTTAACGCCATAGGGGGAAAGAATAGAAATAATCATTGCTGTTTGTGAAATACAGGGTGCCAACACCAAGATAAGAGCCAATGCAATTACACGTTCCCGCCGCGTTTCTAATACACGCGTTCCCATAACAGCCGGCACTTTACAACCAAAACCCAACATAATGGGCAATGCCCCGTAGCCGTGCAAACCAATTTTATGCAATATACCATCTAACAATACAGCTAAACGCGGCAAATACCCTATTTCACCTAAAAAGCCAATTAAAGCATAAAAAGCTAAGACGTAGGACATCACATCAATCAATGCAATATGTAGTCCATCTGTCAGTACTCCAAAATAATTTTCACCGCCATCCCCTAATAACAATAACCCCAACGCATTGTCCTTTACCGTTCCAAAAACTTTATCTAAGAAGGGGATATAGTAACTTTCGTATAGCGGATCCAACCAATTAATCAAACTTTCCCCGATAAATCGGACGGCAAAGAAAGAGAGTACCAATACTATCAAGGCAATGGGTAAACCTGTAGCCGGAGTTGTTGCCAACCCCTGCAAATATTCCCAAACAGAAGGATGTTTATGATGAACTTTTTGAACTTCTTCAACAATTCGCCCAATTACATGCCATTTTTCCTCGGAAGAGGGGGGAATCGTCAAGGCATACTCCACTCCTTCACGACGAGTTAATTTGACAGCTTCTCTTTCTAATTCCTTTAGGCCTTCTCCCGTAGTGGCCACTACAGGTATGACGGAGATTCCCAATAGTTTGGATAATTTTTTTACATCAATTACAATCCCTTTACGTTGGGCTTCATCAAATTTGTTCAGTAACAAAATAAGAGGTTTTCGCAACTGCATGATTTCCAGTACAAAAAACAAATTTCGCTCAAGATGGGACGCATCTGCCACGCAGACAATAAAGTCATATTCCAATTCTTTAAATAAATTACGTTTTTTCCCTTCTATTCGCCATTCTTCTTCCAAACGATAAAGACCGGGAATATCAATAATATCGTAAGACTCTCCTTCAAACTGAGTTTGTCCATAATTAAGTCCCACGGTTGTTCCCGGAAAATTAGAAGAAATAATACCAATTCCCGTTAAACGAGAAAAAATCAAACTCTTTCCGACGTTTGGATTCCCAGCCAATAGAAACGTATTTTTTTTAGCTGTTACAAAAATTTTTTTAGCTGTTTCACGGCCAATGGCCACTTCCGTACCGGAAATACTTACAACTACCGGGCTGGAACCCTTCTTACGCTTAATAAATTGCCCGCGCACGATTCCCATAGCAGCCAATTTTTCCGCCATTTTAGCATCTGTTTGAATTTCTTTAATTTGAGCTATATTACCGGGCTTTAACTGGTAAAGGGAGCGGGATGTTTCTTTTTCCATAAAAGTTAGTTTCTCCTTACTTTTATATTGTATCAAACTTATTGTTACGCTGCAATACCTTTTGTCCGTCGGAGCAGGCATCTGTAAAGATATTTTGCTATAATGAAAAGGTAAGATTTAAACACTATAGGAGAGACACTATGGCTTATAAAGTAAATCCTGAAGTTTGCATTAACTGCGGTGCTTGCGAATCAGCTTGCCCGGTATCCGCTATAAGCGAAGTAGAAGGACACCGCAAAATTGATGAAACCAAATGCATTGAATGCGGTGCCTGCGCCGGTACTTGCCCGGTCAGCGCAATTGCTCTATAATTCCTAATTATTGGCTAAAAACCCCGGTTGTATAAGTCCGGGGTTTTATTTTGTACTTTACACAACATTACCTTTTATAAATATCTCTTTGAGAATAAATTAACTCTTCACATTTTTTAGTCTTTTCTGTGTGGATAGGGTATAATATAAATGGAGGATTAAATATGAAAAAATTTCATCTTACTTTTCTTTTCTCACTTATTACTCTGCCTTTGGTAGCTCAGCAACCATCTACGCAGGATCAACAAGAAATGGCCGCTCTCTCTCAGCAACTTCCCAATAATGCTTATCAGGGAACGATTGTACGCGCGGAGCAAGAAACTTATCCCGGCAACGTACCCGGTGTAAATTCAACAACTCAAAAAAAATATGTTTATGATACTTCTTTAATGCGGGCCGTCAAAATTAATGATGCTAGCCGTGTCCGCACTCTTCTTTACGCGAATATTAATACGAATGAACGAAACTATGCCGGTATTACACCATTAACCGTAGCAGCACAAAATGGCAATTTAGAAATAATGAAACTACTAGTGGAAAAAGGAAATGCGAATGTTAACCGTCCTTCCAGTCATGGTATAACTCCACTCATTGCCGCCATTTCTGCCGGTCAAGTAAAAGCTGCAGAATATTTGATTCACCATGGCGCTAGTACCAAAGCAAAAGATGAAACAGGTAAAACCCCTATCACCTACGCTTCTTTGTTAGATAATCCCTCTCTGCTTAATACCTTAATTAAAAACAATCCTGAAGGGATAAATATAGCAGATAATACGGGAATGACGCCTCTACTTTACGCAGCACAAAAAGGGCAAATAAAACAAACTCAAACCCTGTTAAAAAATGGAGCCGACCCAAACTTCCGAAATCCTTTGTCAGGGTTGTCTGCCTTATCAACAGCCACCGCTGAAGGCAATGAGGATATTGTAAAAACGCTTTTAAAAACCCCGGATATACAAGTAGACCTCCCAGACGCCGACGGCCGGACACCGCTGATGTATGCTATTGAACAGGGAAAAGACGAAATTGCTCATTTATTACTAAAACAAAAAGCCAATGTAAATGCCCAAGACAATACAGGGATGACCCCGTTAATGTACGCCGCCGCTAAGGGAAATACGGACATCATGAATCAATTATTTCGAAAAAAAGATTTGCAACCGGAAATAACAGATGCATCCGGAAGAACCCCTCTGTTTTACAGTGTTTATGCTCCTTCTACGGATGCGGCGCAATTATTGTTAGAACATGGCGCTAATATAAATCAAGTAGATATATATGGTAACAACCCGCTTATGGCAGCTATTACAGCGCAGAAAGAAAGAGATGCGCTCCTTTTCGTTCAACAAGGTTCTTCTTTAATCCAAGGCAATGTTCAAGGAGATTCCGCATTTTCTTTGGTTTCTTCTTATTTACCCGATTCTACGCTCCAAAATGTGTTGGATGTGAAACAACAAGAAATCCAACAACAAATATTACAAGAACAAGCTGCACAATTGGCTCACGTAAAAGAATTAGAACAACAATTAGCGCAAGAAGAAGCCTATATTCAACAATTGCGTGGGGAAAATATAACCGAATTAAATGATGCCGTAGAACAACAACAGGAACAGATTCAGCAATTACAAGACCAAGTAGTTTCCTCTGTCCAGGATTATCAAAACACGTTGGAAGATTCACTCAAACAAGAGGTAGAATCTGAAGTACTGTCTTTACAACGTGAATTAGAAGCGATTGAAACAAAAAAGAATACAGCGTTACGCAGTATTGATCAAACATTAAATCAAACCATACAGCCGACCAAAGAAACTGTAACGAAAAAGGTAGATTCGGAGTTATTGTCTTTGCAGCGGGATTTGGAAGCAATAGAAACGAAAAAAAATACTACGTTACGCAATACAGGTCGAACCGTGAAAAAAAACATGCAACCAGCTAAACAGGCCATAGCAGAAAACATGGATCCGGAACTGTTATCTTTGCAGCGCGAACTGGAAGCAATTGAAACGAAAAAGAATACCACGCCGCGTCGCAACATCAAGCGAGCAGTAGGCCAAAAACCCGTTAAAAAGACGATTAATACCTTCAGTACTACTACAGTTACCACTCAATCTCGATAAAACACCAAAACCCTCGGTAGAATTAATTACCGAGGGTTTTTTGTGTCACGTTCAAATTCACAAATTGCTGCCATTGCTGATAAAGTTTAGAAGATTTTGTTTTGGACAAATGAGGGGAAAAAGTTTTTTCAACCTTTCTTTTCATAACATTTGTTCCCCACGATATACGTGCCAGTCCTAGTAGCGTTTCTTCAGGATCTGAAGAAATAGTTAAAATTTTTTGTAATAAATCGGCTTGAAATTGCAATAAATAAGCACTGCGGGACAATCCTCCTGATACCCCAATTGGACTATTAACCGCCACTCCATTTACCTGCATATATTGAATGACATCCGTTATTAAACAAGCCAATGCACGTGTCAAACCAGCTATCCAGTCAGCAGGCTGAGTATGTGCCGTTTGTCCATTGACAACAGGTTTTATCATAAAATTCCAGTAAGGTGCCCCCAACCCTCCGATTGCAGGTAAAATTTGTAAAGGGTGTTTCGCCTGGGAACAAATTTCATCTAAATGCTCCATATCCACCGGCACGCCTTGTTTCTCTAACCACAGATAGGCACTCCCCGCTGCATTTACGGGTCCTTCTAGGATATACCGGAGTTTTTTCCCCGATACCGAAGGAGCAACTGAAGTAAGAAGGCCCGGTAAAAGCACTGGTATTTCTCCCACATGCCTTAGCACAAAAGCGCCTGTCCCGTAATTAATACAAGTATCTCCGGGCTGCAAGGCACTGGAAGCCGCCTGTTGGTCTGCACAACAAACCCGGATTGGTAAATCAACTTCATCGTAATGATAAGCCCCATAATCATCTAATGTAGATTTTATAACGGGCAAAATGTGAACTGGAATGGAAAATGCCTGACATAATTTCTGATTCCATGTTCCTTTATGAATATCAAATAAAAGCATTCTTTGGGCAAGAGTAAGATCTGTGGCAAACACACGCCCTTTCGTTAAATGGAAAATAAAAAATGAAGCCACGGGTGCCACACACAATTCTTTTCGGGCAACCGCCTTCTTTATTTCTTCACAATGAGATAACATCCATGCTATTTTAGGGGCAGAAAAATAAGGAGTTTTATAAAGTCCTGTCAAAGCATGTATTTCTTCTTGTGAAATATCCGCCATAGCAGCTTCTTGTACAGCACGCCCATCTTCCCATGTAAGAACGGGACCCAGCACACGACCGGACGATTTCTCCCAGAACACTACTGTGGAACGCTGGGAAGAAACCGCTAAAGAGACGGCTTCCATTCCGTTTAGTGAATCCAGTACTTGATGTAAAACATGGGTAGAAGCGTTTAATAAATCCGTAGCATTATATTCGGAAATACCAATTTGAGGCCGATATGGTTGAATAGAAACCGTCTTTTTAATATGGATAACTCCATCCGCCGTTATGGCCGCACAACGGCAACTGGAAGTTCCAATGTCCAAGGCAAGGGTACATTTTGTCATTTTTGTGTTTTCTTGGCCCGTATCAAAATTCTGTTTTTCACTTTCCGACTTCAATGAGGATAGAAAACTTCAGAAAAACGGTATAACCCTACTCCGTTTTTTCAATCTTCAATTCTTCTTCCTGTGTTTTTGTCATGAAAGATTCTAATTTTTTCTTATCATTTGCAGACACTGTCGCATCTGTTAACAGTCCCACTACCATACTTTTTGTAGGCACTAACACTTTTTTCAATAAATTCAATTGACGCAACAATTCAATAACCTGTTCTTTATTCGTAAATTCTATTTTTTCTATACAAGTAAGCTCAGCCTTATAATGTTCTCCGAAATGCCGGGCAAAATTATTCTTTTTCATTAAATCAATAATTTCTTTTTGCAATTGGGACACTTTCGCCAACAGATCTCCATATTGGTCTATTTTTTCCGTCAAAAGATCTTGGTCATCCAATGGAAAAACTTGCTTTGAAGTAGAATCTTTTTTGGTAGGAAACAATACAGAGGTGCTTTTCCCTTCCGTTGTATATTCCTTTCCTGTAAAAACAGGACACAAATTGCGATAATCACACCAACGGCACTGATTTTCTCCCGGAGTAGGATCAAATTTTCCCGCACGGATGTCATCCGCCACCTTCAACACATTTTGCCAAAATGCAAAAATTTCTTTATCTGCAGCCCGTTCAAATGTCATTTCTTTCAAGGTCGGCAAATGATAAAAACTCAACTGCTCCACACGTACCTCTTTTACAGACGGATCCTTTTGTTGAATCATTGTCTTAACCAAAGGGGAATTTTCTACCACTTTTTGGTACATATATAATTGATCCGGCTCCCGTTGTATCGTTTTTCCCGTTTTATAATCTAAAATTTTTACTCGTCCATCTCCCAAATAATCCATACGGTCCACAATACTGATTAAGCTCAACCCATCAATATCTAAAGTGGTTTTCATTTCCGTCGAAAGAGGATGAATAAAATGTCCGGAAAACTCCCGATAATAAGATTCGATAATACGCCGGCCTTCCGCATACCCTTCTAACTCTTTATCCATAGAAGCATAGCCTTTTTGTTCATAGGAGGTTTTATTCCATACTGTATCGAAATAAGCAAGGGCCTGCGCAAGCGTAGGAAACGAAATTTTGTCCGGCTTGTAAATAAATTCCATAACGCTATGCAACGCCGTACCAAAAGCAAAATAATATTTTGGCTGCTCCGGAATCATGTGCACATAGCGAAATTTATATTTTTGGGGACATTCCTTATACATCCCCATTTTGGAATACGAAAAGGACAAATTCTTACCCATACCGGTGCTCCTAAAAGAGTTAACTGTATTGTAGCATTTTCCTCATTAGGACTCCAATTTGTCGCCTGGTATTTTTGATGTTTTTTTAGTAGAATAGTAATAGGGCAGATGCCCCCATAGCTCAATGGATAGAGCACCCGCCTTCTAAGCGGATGATATAGGTTCGATTCCTATTGGGGGTAGATCGTTTTATGAAATTAAAGAAAACTACCACGGGAAAATTTCCGTGGTAATTTACTATTATGGCGCAATCGGGCAAAATATGTCATTTAAAAATCCTCAAAAAATTCTTTTTTTCCGCTTGGATGCCTGCGTAGGGGATTGTGTCGTACACACATTCGTTATCAGAGAATTGAAAAAAATTTTCCCAAAAGCTTCTCTTACAGTTGCCACTTTTTCTCCTAGTGAAATCTTTTTTCAAAATAATCCATATGTAGATAAACTTATCGTATTGCCCAATCTCTCTAAGGGTTTCTTTCAACCTAAAGTTCTTTTTTCCCTCACTAAAATGCTTTTTGCAAGTTATTTACAGGGATATGATTTAATAATTGTTCCCAATCCGGTGATGGCTACCTGGCGTAACCGATTGTATTACTCTATGCTAAAAAATACGCTGTCGCCCTCTTTCGATTACACACAGCACATTACCCTTTCTTACCGTCAGCTATTAGAGAAATTAGGGGGAAAAGACATTTCTACAGATTATGACATTCCCTTGACAACCGATGTCCAACAACAGGCAGAACGTTTTATAAAGCAGCACGATTTACAATCAAAAAAATGGATAGTACTTAACCCGACAGGATCCGCTATTCAACGTACTTTATCAATTCAACAAATACAAACTATTCTAACGCTATTGACCGAAAAAAACTATCAGACAGTACTTCTAGATTATAAACATCAATTCAAAGGCCTTTTTGAAAATACAATTCTATGTGAAAGCCAAAACATTCTTGAAGTAGCCACTTTATTACAACAATCCACAGCTGTGATTAGCGTCGATACAGGGATTGTCCATTTAGCTGATGCTTTTCATAAACCCCTGCTGGTTTTGTACGCTAATGATAAGTATAGCCTTTTGCATAATCATCTATTTTGGGCATCTCTCCAAGCTAATACCCATACACTTCAAGGAAACGATAAAATTTCCGATATTTCCCTTTCCTCTCTTAAAACAACTACGGACTCTTTTTTAAACCAACTTCCTCAATAGTTTGTTATTCCTTCACTTCTATAGGTGTCTCCTTTCCACCTTTACGATTTTGTATAATTTAAACATAGAAGCTTAATTTACCAGGAGATGACACAATGCCTACAAAAAAATGTGCTTGTTCTGAATTACAAGCAGCCCGTGGAAAATTTCAACCCACGCTGCCTACTATCCTTAAAAAAGGTCCGGCTTTCGTAAAGCCTAAATTTGGTAAGGCCACTAAGTCCGTAGCCGACCAAAATACCGTTAAAAAGATTTTTCCTCATACCTACGGTTTACCGGAAGTAACTTTTGTGAAAGCGAATAACGCTGCTATTACAAAAAAAGCGGTACGCGTAGGAGTGGTACTCTCTGGGGGACAAGCTCCTGGCGGACATAATGTTATCGGTGGAATTTTAGATGGACTTAAAAAAGCAAATTCCAAAAACAAATTATTTGGTTTTTTAGGTGGCCCCAGTGGAATTGTTGATAATAAATTTATCGAAATTACCCCGGCCTTAATGAAAGATTACCGCAATACGGGCGGATTTGATTTAATTCAATCGGGGCGTACCAAAATTGAAACTCCACAACAATTAGAAGCAGCTAAAAACAATTTAATTGCAAACAAAATGGATGCCCTCGTTGTAGTAGGGGGAGATGATTCTAACACCAACGCTTGCGTAATTGCCGAATATTTAAAACAGCAAGGTATTGCCATTAGCGTAATTGGGGTGCCAAAAACCATTGATGGAGATCTTAAAAACAAACATATCGAAGCTTCTTTTGGTTTTGACACTGCAACCAAAATTTATGCGGAATTAGTAGGAAATATTGAACGGGATATGAATTCCGCCCGCAAATATTGGCATTTTGTACGCTTAATGGGCCGCAGTGCTTCTCATATTACACTAGAAGTGGCCCTCAAAACGCATCCCAATGCGGTACTGGTGGGAGAAGAAGTTTTAAGTAAAAAAATGACATTGGGACAAATTGTTAACCAGTTGACAGATCTCATTGTTAAACGTGCCAAAGCGGGTAAGAATTACGGAATTGTACTTGTACCGGAAGGATTAATTGAGTTTATCCCCGAAATGAAAGAGTTAATCAGTGCGCTGAATGATGTTTTGGCGGATAATGAAACTGCCTTAAAAAAACTGAACACTTTGGCTGAGAAGAAAGATTTTGTTCTTTCGAAACTTCCTAAAAAATTGGCTGATTTAATGCGTTCTTTACCTGCAGGAATCTCCAGCCAACTTATGTTGGACCGCGATCCACACGGCAACGTACAGGTTTCCTTAATCGAAACAGAAAAATTGTTAGTAGAAATGATTAAAAACCGTTTAGCCGAGCTCAAAAAACAAGGTAAATATACAGGTAAATTCTCAGCGCTCACTCATTTCTTCGGTTATGAAGGCCGCTGTGGCGTTCCCTCTACTTTTGATGCAAACTACACCTATGCACTCGGTTATAATGCCGCTGTATTGGCACTCAACAAATGTACAGGTTATTTATCTTCCGTACGGAAACTCACTAAGAAAGCTCAAGATTGGGAAGTAGGGGGTATTCCGCTTACCATGATGATGAATATCGAACGCCGTAAAGGTAAAGAAAAACCCGTAATTAAAAAAGCGTTGGTAGAATTGAAAGGGGAGCCATTCAAGTATTTAGCCAAATACCGTAATGTATGGGCCGAACAAGACCAATTCGTTTTCCCCGGACCAATTCAATTCTTTGGCCCTGCCGAAGTAACAGATGTGACCACTTACACATTATTACTAGAACAGGGGAAAAAGCTAAAATAACTTGTAAATATTCATAAGGCG
Source organism: Elusimicrobiaceae bacterium (assembly GCA_016282685.1). GTDB lineage: Bacteria > Elusimicrobiota > Elusimicrobia > Elusimicrobiales > Elusimicrobiaceae > Avelusimicrobium. The sequence goes on from JAEELM010000008.1 coordinate 19,702, forward strand.
GGCCAAAAGGCCCGCCTTTTTATTAGGTCTTTTGGCCCTTGTGACCCCGAGAACATTCTTTTATAATAAAGTTAGTATATGCGCAAAAACCTTCTTTTGACTTTCTTATTGTTATCAGTGGCAGTTATACACTCCACTTCCTACCTTTATGCCCAAAAACCCCTTTTCAATTATGCAGAAATGTTACGTCTGGTTCAACAGCAACAAGCTCAATATGTAGAAGCGGCTTGGTTACACCAAATCAATACAGCGTTTTTTCAATCTGCCTTACGACAATCTTCTTTCTTTGCAATTCGTAATAGCGATTTGTTCTTAAAAACAAAATTTTCCAGCTCTGCTCAGCTACCGCTAACTTCAACCCCTTACAAATTGATTTATTCTCGTGTATCTTTCCAAAATATATTTTCTAAACCTGAAAAAACGCTCCTACTGCATCAATCGGCACCATTAGCGAAATTAGGACAAATTGCTTTTCTGCATGACAGGCATGCAACGATTTTCAATTTTCTTTCTTCGAATAAGGCTCTTAAAGAGTCCGATATCCACGCCTTTCAAACGCATCAAGAAAATCTACAAAACTTATTCCAAAAATTATTTCAATATTATCAATACACAGAACCGGAAAAGTTCTCTTCTTTTTTGTTCCCTAAAGAGAAAATTCAAATGATGGCACAAGAACCGTCTCAACCTCCCGCATATGTACTTTCTACCAGCGAAATAAAAACTTTTGCCCAACTTCCGGATTTGGCGTCACAACGGCAATGGACCTATGAACACTTACAAAATACTTATCAATTTTTAGGATCTATGCAAGAAGAGGCAAAAGGCGATTTCAACAAAATATCTTTCGAAAATTATTACTTGCAAAAAATGAGATACGATTATTTTCAAGAATTGTATGCACTCTTGGAACAGACCACTCAAAAACGTCTCAGTTTAATAACTCGCTATAAATTACGCATTGGGGGGGAAGGCGCCTATGCAACGGATGCGGAACGTTTAGGTTATATCCGTTTTCAAGCAGATGTAACCCACGATCCCCAGCTACAACAACAATTTCAATCTCTCTTAGATGTGTATGCTCCTTATGCTTCAGCTGAAGTTTTTGGGAAACCTTATGAATTTACCTTGGAAAAAGGGGCTTTTTCGCCTTATTTATTATCCAATGATAGAGGAATAGATTTGCCCTCTCTCTCTTACGAAGAAGCTTTACGTATTTTGCCGGCTCAAATAGATTCTCTGCAAAAGCAAATAGAAACATTACATGATAACCCTTCAACAGAATTATCGTTTTATAAACGCTACTATTACTTAACTACCCAAGCAGATATTTATCGTTCTTATTTGGCTAAAGCCAAATTTTTTCTGAATATCCGTTAATCTTCTTCAACTTTTTAATTTCTTGAGAAAGAAGGTTATTATCTTCTATAATATTTTCATGAACAAATGTATTTTGCGCCAACTTTTGCGGGCATTATCCTCTTTCAACTTAACACCTCATCAAAAAACAGATTATGCGCGAAAATTACTAATAAAACATCTTTTTCCCACACAACCCTGGAAAGAAAATATACCAACCGGTATTATAAATAACGTGGAAAAAATATTGTGTCGTTATTCGTTAAAACCGGATGGCACACCCCAGGCGTTTACACCGGAAATCTTATCTTTATTACGTGAGTCCAGTCTCAATACGCGTAAAAAACAAGGGGTGTTTTTTACTCCTTGGGAACTAGGTACAAAACTAGCGACCGAGACACTGGATGCTTTAGAGAGCCTGCACGGTCCGCTATCGGCCTCTCAATTATTTGCCCTCAAAATTTTAGACCCGGCCGCAGGAGCCGGAGGCCTTTTACTACCTTTCGCTGTTGAGCTTACTCGTAGAATCTGCCTTCGTTCACACACTTCTTCCGCCACTGTTTTAAGGCATGTATTACAATCTCAACTGTACGCAGTTGACATAGATGCGGGCGCATTAGAAGATTATCGCCTTCGCGCAAGTCTCCTGGGAGGGAATAAACATCTCTCCATGCATACTTGCGTAGTCAATTCTCTTCATCATTTCCGTCAACGCAGTATTTTGGAGAAAATTTTTAAAGAAGTTATAACCACTCAAAAAGGGTTTGATATTATTCTCGCTAATCCTCCCTATGTAGGACAAAAAAATAATGCAATGTTGTTTAACGAATTACGCAAAAATCCCTTATGGAAAGATAAGATTACCCCTAAAGGAGATTTGCACTATTTATTTTTCTATTTAGCCTTGCGTCTTCTACGACCCGGAGCTGTAGCTGGATTTATTACTCCTCCTTATTTCACGACAGCAGCGGGAGCCTTATCTTTACGCGATCACTTGCAAAAAAATGTCTCTTTCTTACGTTTGATTAATTTTGAAGATAAGAATTTATTTCCCGACACTAGCAATCACACTCTTTTGTCCGTTTTCACAAAAGGAAAAATAAATTCTCCCTGCATTCTCGGCCCCCACCAAATACAAATTTTGCAATCTTCTTTGTATGAAGGAAAAAATAATTTCTTGTGTACACACTCTCCGGATCCAGATACTCCACATCTTCTATCTATCCTTCAAAAAATGCAACAGTCCCCTTATACTTTGGGAGAAATAGCACATATCAGCAATGGGCTCATGACTGGTTGTGACAGACTTTCTGCCACACATTTGAATAAATTTAAATTGCCTGGATTAAAAAAAGGAATGGGCGTCTTCGTACTTTCAGATAAAGAAAAAAAAGAATTCTCTCTTTCCCCTACAGAAAAGAAAAAAATTAAGCCCTTTTTCAAGAATTCAGACATTTCTCCTTTTCTTCCTAATTACAAAAACCGTTATTGGTTAATAGATTTGTTTTATCCCAACGACCGTGAAATTAATATAAAACATTATCCGCATCTATTAGCCCATTTAACCCGTTTTAGACCAGTTTTGTTGGCACGTAAGCAAAATAATAATGGTATTCAACACCAATTAAAAAGAGGCGTATTTTGGTTTGCCTCTGTACGAAGAAAAATGGATTTCGAAGGGGAAAAATTAGTCATTCCGCAACGAGCTATCCGGCCCTGTTTTGCCTATGCACCTGGACCTTGGTATGCCAGCAGTGATGTTTATTTTATCTCCAAGTCCAAAAAAGATATCTCGTTATTGGCACTTTTATCTCTTTTAAACAGTCCTCTTTATCATTTGTGGCTTTACTATAAAGGCAAACGCAAAGGAGCTCTCTTAGAATTGTATGCCCAACCGCTAAATAATCTTCCCATTCCCGATATTGACGCAAACACACGCCATAACTTAGAAACACTGGTCCGCCGTATTTTGACTCTAAAGCATAGCAATTTAAAAACGGATAGTTCCTCCCTAGAAAAACAGATTTTTCTTCACGCTTGTGGTCTATTCCATCTAACACCACAAGAAATACATTCTCTTTGGAATTGGCATCAAAAATACAGCAAAAAAATATTGCCAATTAAATGATTTTTATTATATGCTAGAAGTATCTTAGATAAAAGGAGGCTGTATGTTTGGGTTTATTGATTTATTCACACATCACTACTTTGACTACAAAGGAAAACTTTCTCGCGGTTCCTATTGGATACTTGCGTTGTTATTAGTTATAGTCGGATTCATTTTAGGAATTTTTGCGAGCGCTTGGATCAACTGGCTATACAACTTAATTATTATTTGCCCGTTTATCTGTATGTCTGCCCGTCGTTTAAGAGATGCTAAGTTCTCTCCGTGGTTGGCCTTGCTTGGCTTAGCTCTCTTCTGTAACATCTTTGGTGCTTTCTGGGGCGGCATCGCCATCTTGGTATTGTTTATTTTGTGTTTATTTCCCAGCAGATAAATTGAATTTATGCCGCTCTGAAAAGAGCGGCATTATTATGTCCCGTTAAACTTATGAAAACATCTTTTACGCGCGAACAAGCTTTTACCCTCTTGAAGAAATACAATCAAGAGCCTTTCCATTTATTACATGCTTTAACGGTAGAAGCCGTTATGCGAGATTTAGCTTGCTCCCTCGGTTTTGAGCAAGAAGCTGATTTTTGGGCTTTATGTGGCCTTTTACACGACATAGATTTTGAAAAATTTCCACAAGAGCATTGCCAAAAAGCCCCCGAATTACTGGCAGAAATCAACGCCACGCCGGAATTTATCCACGCCATTTGCAGTCATGGGTATGGTATTTGTGTAGATATTAAACCGGAACATATGATGGAAAAAGTACTATTTGCCAGTGACGAACTAACCGGCCTCATTTGGGCAGCTGCCAAAATGCGCCCATCTAAAAGCGTAAGCGATATGGAAGTTTCTAGTCTAAAGAAGAAATTCAAAGATAAAAAATTCGCTGCCGGCTGTTCCCGCGACATTATCCAACAGGGAGCCGAAATGCTGGGCTGGACGTTAGAAGAGTTGTTTGATAAAACGTTGACGGCAATGAAACACACCGAGAAAGAAATACAACAGAAAATGCAAACCACTTAAAAAGCCCCTTAAAGGGGCTTTTTATAATTTTTAATTCTTTTTATAGTTTCAGCTCTTTCTCTAATTCCGCAAAAAATTCTGTCGCCTTTTGCGGGAAATAGTAATCAGTAATCGAGTTCGTAAAGGAAGACGGTTGCGGATTTACTTCAATAATTTTAGCACCAAACTGCTTGGAAGTCAGCGGCAAACTACACGCCGGCATCACTTGTCCTGCCGTTCCTACAATAATCATTACATCAGCATTTTGGGCCATTTCCAGTGATTTTTCATACGCCTGCGGGGGGATACCCTCCCCGTAAAAAACAAAATCCGGTTTAAGAACGTGCCCGCACATACAAAGTGGGGGAACTTTTTCAATATTTACATCTTCTAAGTTATACTTACGCCCACATACACCGCAAGAAAGCGTTTTAATCGTTCCATGAAACTCTTGCACATTTTTATTCCCTGCCTTTTGGTGTAAACCGTCAATATTTTGTGTGATTACTCCTTTGATCATTCCTTTTTCTTCTAGTTTGGCAATCACGTTATGGGCTTTGTTGGGTACAGCTTCATCCATATCTGTAAAAAAAATTTTTTTCATCTCTTCCCAGCTGCGTTTTGGATCAGAAAGAAAGAAATTTATTTCTATAAATTTAGGATCGTACTGGTTCCATAACCCTCCGGCTCCCGTAAACGGAGCAATCCCACTCTCCACACTCACACCCGCTCCCGTAAAAACCACCCCATAGTGAGCATTTTTTATCAAATTAGCAGCTTGTTTTAATTCGTTCATTTGCGTTTCTCCTTTTTATTTTTAGGCGGCTTTTCCTTTTTTGGTTTTATTCAATACACTTACCCAATACGTTACCTTTCCGTTTTCCCATGTTTTTTTAATGCCGTGAAATTCCGTCTCAAATCCGGGGAATAAATTATCCAACTGTTCGTTCAAGCGTAAGAATTCCATAATGGGGCTATTTAATGCGGGAAAACGTTCCCCTGGCATAATAACAGGCACCCCGGGGGGATATGGCAAAATCATTAACACACTCACCCGGCCCGGTGCATCCTGCAAACGTACATATTCTGTTTTCCCATCAGAAAGGCCGTAATAGGCTTTATGCGGAGCGACGGCTTGTTCGGGCAATACTGTATAAAGATTGGCACAACGACGCATAATATCACTCTTTTTAAGCTGATTATGCATGACTTTACACAAATCAGCCAACCCCATATTTTGATATACGGTTGGATATTGTCTGTAAATTTCTGGAAACCATTTTTTCACAGGAGCATTATCTGTGTATTCCCACTTAAAATCGTGCAAAACACGTAATAGCTCTGCAGAACGCTCCGTGCTAACTCCCGGGGCAAACAAAAATAACAAATTATAAAACCCCGTTTTTTCTACGATAATACCTCTCGCTTGTAAGTATTTTGCAACAATACAGGCCGGCACTCCTTCTTCCGTCATAGAGGCATCTTCGCGTACACCGGGCGTTAATAAAGTAATTTTTAAAGGGTCTAGAATATAATCATCTTGTGATTTGATCTCCATCCCAATCCAATTATCCCCCGGTTTTAATTTCCAATCTTCCGGATCCAATTCCATTTTTTGACTCGGTTGCCATACTCGAAACCACCATTCTCCGTTCTTGGCATAGCGTTTATAGGCCCGCGAAACTGCACGACGAAAACGTAACGCCGTACCCAAAGCCTTGTTTAACAAATCATATCCATTATCTTTCATAATCTGCGTATTAACATCCAGAGAAGCAAATAATGGATAAAAAGGAGAGGTGCTCGCATGCATCAAATTAGCCTCAATAAGTCCCTGTAAATCCAATTTTTCATTTCCCTGTCTAAAATGCAGCATGGATCCTTGAGAAAAAGCCAATAGCAGTTTGTGAGTCGATTGGCTTGCAAATATGGGCAGCCGTCTTTTGGGGGAGGGACTCATAGCATAACGATGTTCATAGAAAGGATGAAAAGCCCCATAAGCATACCAAGCTTCATCAAACAACAAGAAGCGGGTCAAACTTGCCAATGCAGATTTTATTTTATCGGCATGGTAGATAATTCCGTCATACGTAGAATTCGTCAAAACAGTTAACTGAACTTTAGCAGCTTTTTTATTAGTGGCCAATCGACTCGAAGCAATTTTTGACCGAATGGATTCTTTTGTGAATTGTTCAAAACCTACCGGTCCGATTATCCCATATGAACACGGTTTCGGCGTAAGATATATCGGGATAGCTTCATTCATGATGATAGCATGCATAATAGATTTATGACAATTACGCCCTACCAACACTAAATCCCCAGGAGCAACCGTCGCAAAAAATACCACTTTGTTAGCAGTGGAAGTCCCATTGAGTACAAAAAACGTAGTATCTGCCCCAAATACCTCTGCCGCACGTTTTTCGGCTTGGGCGGGGGGGCCCTGATGTTCTAAAATAGACCCCAATTCACTCACACTACTGGAAATATCAGATAGAAACAAATTATGGCCGAAAAACTCATAAAAATCCTTCCCGGATGGACTGCTTTTTAATCCGACTCCACTTGCATGTCCGGGGGTACTCCAAAGTGTATTTTTCTTCTTAGCAAATGCTTTGAGAGCCTTATAGAATGGAGGAATATTCTTATCCGTCATGATTTTATTATAGCAAAGAATTTTTACCTCAATTGCACTTTATCTGCAATAATTGATACAATGAAAAAAAATACAATTAAGGAGCATCCACATGAAAAAGAACTTGTTCTGTCTAATGATTGCGGCTGTGTTTGCCGGAGCCTGTGCCTCTACCGGGACCACTGCCTCTACTACTTCCAATGAAATGATGACGTTGGAACAGGCCTTACAAAAATCACAAGAAACACGCCAACAAATTCAACAGGCCAAACAAGCCTATGAAACGGCCAAAACAGCAAATGCTATAGCCACTGGATCCAAAACGGTATCCCAAGCTTTACAAGACCAAATTCAAAAACAACTCAACACCACAACGAATCAGTTAGAAGCAGAAAAGAACGCTTGGGCTGAATTGTTAAAATAAGTATTGTTTTACTGAAAAATCCCGATGGTATCATCGGGATTTTTGCAAATATAAAGCCCCCGGAAAGGGGGCTTTAAGATTTTTATTTTTCTTCAGTAGGCGGAGGTGGGGGAGGATTGATTCCAACACGCGGCCCTTTGTGGAATTTTCCACAGTGTTTACCACATTTACAATCTTTACCTCCTTCACATTTTTTCCCGTCCTTGGCAAAGGGGCATTCCCCATTTTTACCAAAATGCTCAGGTCCCTTACCGAATTCTTTGGCCTTTCTCATTTCTGCCGGTATTTTCTTGCCATCTCGGTCTTTGTAATACCCATCATTACGTTCAAAAAGAACTCTTAAGTCGCCATTCGCTTCAATCAATTCTTGGGTTTTATACGATACCCATTCTTTTTTATTCTCATCCGTTTTGAGCGTTGTTAAAAGCTCCTTCCGGTTGTCTACAAACTCTTTCATTTTTTCCAAACGTTCTTCGCCTTTTTTCAATTGATCCTCTCTGAAGGACAATTGTTCTTCACGAATAGAGGCAACTAATTTTTCGAGCTCGGCTTTCTTGGCATCTTTCTTTTTCCCTGCTTTAAGCCCATTGTATTCTTTCAGTAGTTTCTCTACCTTTGCCTGAGTGTTTTTCATCTTTTCCATTTGGGCTTTATGTGCCTCTTGAAAAGCCTCATGGCGTTGATCCATGGCAGGGAAACCTTCACTTTGCCCACCCGGCCCCTCTTGGGCAAATACCGGAGCTGTAATCAGTACAGCTGCCAACATCCAAATTACTTTCTTCATAATATTCCCTCCTTAAACTGCTGTTCAAACATAATCAAATCACTTTCAAAAGATTGATAATCTGCGTCCAAATCCTCACTCATATACGCCACTACTTCCGCATGGAGAGTATCTTTGTCCGAGCGAGGAACAACCATAATGCCAATCAATCCTACAGCACAAATCCCCGCAACTATTGGTTTCCAGCCGGAAAACCATTTTTTCTTCCTCGTTGTTTTTGCAAACAGAGAATCTACTACTTTTTCAGGTACAGCCTGGACAGCCAACGCTTCTTCTGCTTTTCGCAAAAATTGCAATTCCCTTTGGCACTGGACGCAATCTTTCAAATGCGTTTCAAACGCGGTTCTTTCTGTTTCGTCCAGCTCCCCGTTTGCATACAAAATTACTTGTTCGCATTTCATATATTTTCTCCTTGCGCATCTAATTGTGCCTGCAACATTTTTTGCATCTTTTGTATTCCCCTGTGACAGTCAGCTAATACAGTCCCTAGAGGGCGGCCCAGCAATTCGGCCATTTCCTTAAACGATAAATATTGCCGTAAATAAATTACTTCTCTTTGACGAGGGGGAAGTTGTTGCGCTGCTTGGCGGATATATTCCTCTGTTTCGCGACTTGAAAGACTATCTAGCAACGGTACCGCGCCATCGGGCAATGTATCGTGCAGAAAAGCATTTCCCTCTTCGTCTGTCTGATCCAATGAGGTTATTTTTTTCTCATCTCGCAAATAATTCAACACTTTGTTACGAGCTGTTAAAAACAACCAACTTTTGAATTTTCCCTTTGCTTCGTACTTTGCTGCGTGCCGGAAAAAAGATAAAAATACTTCTTGAAATAAATCTCCGGCTGCGCCTTCGTCATGTACCATAGACAAAATATATTGGTACAACGAATTTTTATACCGAAATACAAGTTGTTCAAAAGCTTCATTGGAACCCTTATTAAAGAGCAATACTAACTCATCGTCTGTTTTATCCATCATATGATTGGCTCCACATAGTTTTAACACATTCCTTTTAGTTTTTATTGCATCTCTTTTTCATTTTATAAAACTTTATGAAATGCAGAGGGGAAAACTTTAAATCTAGGTCTAAAATACCCTTCTTTTTGGGCCCTTTGGCCCATTGAGTCTTATCAATTATTTCTTCTAGAATATAATTGATATGAAAAAACATGTCTCTATTCGTATTTTTCCATTATTACTGGCTGGATTATTTTTTTGTAGTAACTTGATCCCTGCATGGGCTCAAGGGCGTTATATATTGGAGAAAGCGATAGAAGATTCTCCCTCATCCATTTCTTACGCATTGGGGGAGACGGCTTATCAGGCAGGATTAGCAACGCTTTCATCTTCCTTATCTTCTAATACTTATTCAATAGGAAGTAATATTACACGCACCTTATCTCAAAATCCGGCCATTTGGCTTTCTCAGCAAGACCCTTTCTTCTATCGAGCAGGATTACGTTCTCTAGAAGACTTACCCAAAGCCACACTTTTTTGGGAAAGGGATTTGACACGTTCTGTTTCCGCATTAATTAAAATACCTTTTTCAAGTGGAATTGCCGCCACACACGGGCTAACTAAACAGCAACTCCAACCGCTTTATCATACTCTTTCGGACATCTACTCGTTAGGATTTTTGACTTCTCAAGAGAAAGCTTCTTTACTTTTAAACCAATTCCAACCTTTTGAAAATACACCTTTGCGCCCCATACTCACTTCAGCCATTGCTCGGGCGCTATTCAAAATGAAAGCTTATCCGGAATTAAAAATTCTGGCTGACAAAACGCCCGAACAAACTTCTCTATGGGGAGGAATAGATCGTTATGCCAAGATGCATCAATTACCGATTCATCTATCGGTAGGTGGAACACAAACCACGTCTGGTTTAGCATTAGATAAAAATTTACTGACTCCCGGCGGAAAAATTGCTGCAAATGCTTTTGACCCTTCTTTCGAAGCCACACAGTGGTATATGGATCAGCCCACAAATTTTACCTCTACTTTGAGTAAACCCATCCCTGGCAACAATTTATACCAGACTTCTTCTTTTGCACCACTTCAATTATCTAATTTGCCGGCTTATCACACAACTTCAACAGAACGAGAAATTACAATAAACGGGGAGACTCTCTCTTCCACCCAGCTTCAACAAAAAGCTTATACATTTCTAACAACGGATGGCCAACAATTTTTACCACAACAGGTGCGTCAAGATGCTTCTTTCCTACAGAAAGCCAGCCTATATTTAGCCTCTTTTGTTATCGGGTTAGAAGTAGGTCCTCCTGTTATGGCCAGTTTGGGAGAAACTCTAAATCTTTCTTTAGAAGAAAATATCTTAGTCCCTGTTGCGGCTTTCTTGCCCTATTCTTTGGGTGCTTTCTTTGCCGACTGGCTCAAAAACAAAATTGGTCGAAAGGCCAGTCTTAATTTAGGTTTAACCTTAACAGGAGGAAGCTTTTTAGCAGGAGCAACCGCCTTAGGGCTCAATGGTCACTTCGTGCCATGGGCTAACACTTCGGCCCATTTTTATAGTATTTTAGCAGCTCTGACAGTAGCCAGTTTCGGTGCCACATTTATTCACGTGTCTGTAGGACCTATGATGAGTGAATTGAGCAAAAATGTATCCAGTCTAATTCGCCAAAAGCGAACCGCATATACCGAACTAGGTCAAGCAGCAGGGCTCATGGCTTCTTATTTCTTTCCTTTTTTGGCAACCGGTGTATTAGGGTTAGACTGGAGTGCTCCGTTCATGATGGCATTCCCCTTGGTAGGAGCGGCCGCTTTAGGAGTCAATATCTCTAGGCTCAAAAATACTCGCCCCACCATTTCCCCAACACCCTCTTCTTCAAATCTCTCTTTGTTAGAGAGGTTACGCAACAATAGTTACTTGCGCCTAATGAAGGAAGATCGTTCTATTTTGCCGCTGTTGGGAGGGTTAGTATTAGTTAACGGGATTGAAATGGCCGTTAATAGCGGATTTTTATTATTGCTTCCCTCTCTTACTTCTAATCCATCTTCTCAATACATGTTTGGATTTGCCCAATTTGCGCTTCCTTTTGTATTGGGCAGTTTCTTGGGAAGTAAATTTCTAAAATGGTTCCCTAATCACAATTTAACGGTCTCCACTACCCTGACTGCAGCAGGAGCTCTCGCCGCCACCCTTTTCACCGGCAATGTTTATGCCCTTACAGCGGCTCTTTTTACTGCAGAGTTAGGGCTTTCCTCCGCTTACACTCTCTCATTCGCCCGGGCAGCTAAAACCCCTCAAACACAAGACAAACTTACCTCTTTACTAATGGCCAGCACCGCAGCTTGTGCGGCTGTTCCCTACATTTTGAGTAATTTGGCTCAACGCTGCATAGATGCCGGCATTTTCTCTGCAACAGATGCTACTGCCGTATCTCTCATTGGAATTCCGGCGTTATTATCAGTAGCGGCTGTCTCTCTATTTAGAAAAATGGAAGGGTTTCCCAAATTACATCTTTGGGAACGATTTAGAAATTGGTTAAAGAGTTTATGGAAATCCAATTAAAAAGGTGCCTTAAAAGGCACCTTTTTAATTAAATAATTTTTCATTACTCATAACGCAAAGCGTCAATAGGAGTAAGTTTTGAAGCTTTATAAGCCGGATAATAGCCAAAGAAAATACCCGTTGCAGCAGAAAATCCAGCCGATACCAAGATAGCCCAAACAGATAACTGAGCTGATAACGACATATATTTTGCCACAAATAGAGTAAATATTATTCCTAAAATAATCCCTATCAATCCGCCTAAACACGAAAGCGTCATAGATTCTACCAAGAATTGTAAACGGATATTCCAGCTGGTAGCTCCTATCGCCATACGGATACCGATTTCACGCGTACGTTCCGTAACAGATACGAGCATAATATTCATTACTCCGATACCGCCTACAATTAAGGAAACGGCTCCAATAATTCCCAGAAATAAACTCATTGTAGTAGCTGTGCTTTTAGCTTGCTCTACAAAAGAAGCCATATCATCCAATTGGAAATCATCCTTTCCAAGTGGGTGAATATGATGAGTATTTCGTACAGCATTTTGAATATCTACCTTAGAATTTTCAATTTGGTTAAAGTCAGCCACCTTAATGACTACACGGTCTAATGCACGTCTATTGGAACTACCCCAGCCCGTGTCCATTTTAACTTTCCCGGTAGTATAAGGGATAAGAGCGCCTTCATCGATATTAAATCCAAATCCGCTTGAACCTGTTTTCTTCGTAACTCCAACCACTTTAAACGGAATATTATTTAACACAACTGTTTTATCTAGAGGTTCTACATCCCCAAATATGGTTTGTGCGGCGGAAGCTCCGATTACCATTACCTGTCCGTAATCAGCAATTTCTTTTCCGGTGAAAGCACGACCTTTCTCTATTTCCCAACCGTACGCTTTAAAAATATCAGTATCCGTAGCTAATACACTCAGTCCCACACTTGTATTTTTGTACTTCACATTGAAACTGTTTTGAATGTAAGGAGCCGCCGCATCCACCCCGTCAATTTGACGAATAGCAATAACGTCATCCATTGTTACATCTTTAGGAGAAGAAATGCTATCGTCTAAATTCCATGGTTGGCGTAAGAAAATAATGTTGGTTCCCATATTGGAAAAGCGATCGGAAATACTTTTCTTCGTAGCGGATCCAACAGCTAATACCGTAATGACAGCCGCCACACCGATGATAATACCCAAACTAGTCAGCGCTGCACGCATCTTATTGGCGAAGATGGCTTTTAATGAAATTTTAAAAATAGCATACAATGAATCAATCATTTTTTTACCTCATCGCTGACTTTTTGTCCATCTTTGAATTTAATTAGACGAGTAGCATATTCCGCAATATCCGGCTCGTGTGTAATAAGAATAATGGTTTTGCCCATTTCTTTATTCAAACGTGTGAACAAATCCATTACCTCAATACTCATTTTAGTATCCAAGTTACCGGTCGGCTCGTCGGCAAAAATAATGGGGGCATCACATACCAAACTGCGCGCAATGGCTACACGCTGCTGTTGCCCGCCGGAAAGTTGATTTGGCAAATGATGAGCACGCGCGGCCAAACCAACGGCTTCCAGCGCTTCCATGGCTTTTTTGTGGCGTTCAGTGGCCGGCGTGTGATTATAAATCATCGGCAGTTCCACATTTTCAATGGCCGTCGTACGTTTGATTAAATTGAATCCCTGAAATACAAACCCAATTTTATGATTACGCACACCTGCTAGTTTGGACAGGTCGGTAGCCGTTACATCAATGCCGTCCAATATGTACGTGCCGTGGGTAGGTTTATCCAAACACCCTAAAATATTCATGAAGGTAGATTTTCCCGAACCAGATGGCCCCATCACGGCCACAAATTCGCCCTTTTCAATGGAAACACTTACACCGTTGAGGGCTTTTACTTCCACGTCCCCAACGGTATAAATTTTGTATAAATCGCGCGTATCGATGAGTGCCATATACTCTCCTAACGTCGGCGCATTCCGCCGCCACCCATGCCACCTCGCGGCGGAGTCATCCCACCGGCCATACCGGTTGCTTTCAAATTATTTTCACCAACAATCACCATATCGCCTTCTTGAACGTCCCCACCGATAATTTCGGTTTTCTTAGTGGCGATAATACCGATTTGTACGTCCACCCGTTTAGGGGATTGCCCTTTTTCCATTTTCCACACGCCCGTATTTTCATACGTTTTTTTGTTACTGGAAGGAGAGAAGCGCAAAGCTTCATTAGGTACGGTAAGTACCCCTTTTTTATCAGTGGTGTAAATCGTCATGGTAGCGGTCATACCCGGTTTTAAACGCAGATCCTGGTTATCAACATCAACAATTACCGTATAAGAAGTGCTGCCGGAAGAACCGGATGAGCCGGACGAATCCACATAGTTCGTACGCACTTGACGCACCGTTCCTTTGAATTTTTCACCCATGTAACCATCTAATGTAAACTCTGCATTTTGGCCAGCTTGAATTTTTACAATATCGGCTTCGGACACCTTGGCTTCAATCTGCATTTTGGTTAAGTCCTGTGCTACCACAAATAACTCCGGTGTGGAAAAACCTGCGGTAATCGTTTGCCCTTCACTTACTTTCTTGGTGAGGACCACACCATCAATAGGTGAAACAATTTTAGTGTTAGACAAATTTTTCTCGGCCGTATCTAAATTAGACTGTGCCCTTACCACACTGGCTTGTGCAGAATTTAAAGAGCTCTTCGCATTTATATAGGACAGTTCATATTCTTCCAAATTTACTTTAGATACATAGTTTTTTTCATAAAGCGTTTTATAACGGTCATAATTAAGTTTTGCATGATCATACCCTTTTTTGGCAGAAGCATAATTTTCTTTGGCTGAAGACAAGGATGCTTTTGCTTCTTCCAAACTAGCCAAAATTTGCGTTTGATCAATAACAGCCATTAAATCGCCTTTCTTCACTTCCGAGTTATAATCCACATAAATTTTTAAAATCTCGCCGGACACCAATGCTCCGACTTGTGTGGTATTAACTGGGTTAATCGGCCCTGAGGCCTCCACAATATCCACAATGTCGCCTTTTTCTACCTTTGCAAAACGAAAGGGAGGCAATTGCCGGTGTGGTGTCACACAGGACTTTAACCCTACCAACAAGGCTATTAACACAATACCCACAATCACTTTTAACCACCAAGGCATTGCTTTAAATTTAATCCAAATCCATTTGATTTTTTCCCAAATGATTTGCAGTATCTTCTTTACTTTTTCCATATTAATAAGTCCCCATTGCTTGTTTTAAATCAGCTACGGCAGAGGCATAGTCATAACGCGCCGTCAGCAGGCTCAATTCAGCGTCGGTATAGGCAGCCTCCGCATCTTTGAGTTCAATAATATCTCCAATTCCCTCATTATAACGTCCCTGAGCCAATTCCAAATTCTCTTTAGCTTTCTCCGCATTCAATTGGGCTATTGGAATACTTTCTTTTGATTCTTCCATCTTAATAAAAGCATTCTGCACTTCCAAAAAGACATTGTTGAGCAAACTACGTGTATTATTTTGTGTGTTTTCCAAATTCAACTGCGCTTGTTTTACCCCGTTGTACGTTTTAAAAGCATTAAAAATGGGTATTTCGACTCCTACCGCCAAACGAGTATCTTCATTATCTAAGTGGAAATCATCTCCGCTTTTAGAAAAACCTGCCAAGAAAGAAAAGGTAGGTAAATATGCCGCTTTGGCTTGATTTAATCTCATTTCGCTTAGTCTAATATCCAAACGTGAGGAATCAACATCCGGCCGGTTTTCATAAGCAGTTTTAACCGTTTCATCAAATGACAATTCAAAATTTTCTTCTTCAATATTTTCTTCTATATCCAATGTATTAGGGGTTGTGATTCCCAACGTGTTAGCCAACGTAGCCGAGGCCGTTTTAACAGCGTTTTTAGCACGAATTAGGCGTAATTCTTCATTATTCAAGTTCACCTCTGCCGTTGTTACATCTACTTTTGGACGCAAACCCAAACGATAATACTCAGAAGTGCGGTCAAACTGTTCTTTATATACATCACGCGATTGCATACGAATATTTACCGTCCGCAAAGCAGACAGCAAATTGTAATAGTTTTTCTTTACATCACGAATGATATCGTTTTCTATATTTTTAAATTTTAATTCAGCCTGTTCCACTTCCACTTGTTTCATTCTTACATTACGGACCAAATCGGTAATACCCCGTATTGAAAGAGTAGCCTCTGCGGCCACATTTCCATAGTGGTCTTCCACCGTTGGAGAACCAGACGTTTTATGTGCCGTGTAAGTTTCACTTGCACTGGCAGAAGCTGTCGGTAAAAAATTTCCTTTAGCCAGATTCAATTCCACTTGTGCCATTTTCTTCTGCAAGGAAGCACTTACCGCAGAGGTACTGTTGGCAAGGGCCAAATTGATACAATCCTGCAAAGATAATGTCCCGTTAATATCTGGAAGGGGGGAGCCATCCAATCCAGTGGTAGCCTGTACCCCATACACTTCCTTTGCTGGCGTGTTAGAAACACTCTCCGGGGCTGTAATTACTTTACCCTGTAAGTTCAATGCGGTAAAAACCGCCACGAAACAAATAATTTTTTTAAAAATATTCATATTCATAATATTGTACCAATTAATAGCGTTACTTTTTTTTAACCCTTTCCTTTACATTTTTATTGCACTTCTAACCCAATTTCTGTTTTGGTATAATGATACATATGTGGCAAACAGTCCTTTTACTTGGTGCAGCCAATTTATTTATGACGATAGCTTGGTATTGGCACTTAAAATTTAAATCCAGCGCGCTATGGTTGGTCATTTTCATTAGTTGGGGCATTGCTTTTATTGAATATTGTCTCCAGGTACCCGCTAACCGCATTGGCAGCAATTATTTTTCCGTTACACAACTTAAAGTAATGCAAGAAGTAATTACACTTGTGGTGTTTTCCGGGTTTTCGGCATGGTATTTCAAGGAAAGCTTTAAATGGAACCATCTCATAGGATTTTGTTGTTTAGTAGCTGCCGTCTTTTTTGTATTCAAAAAGTGGTGACACTTATCTGCGCGTAATGTTCCATATTTTTATATAATGTAAGTATATGACAAAAAGAATTAGAAAAAATAACACACCTTCTTCTGCTGCTCAAAAACCGGCTGAAGAAAAAGATATTATCATTTCCTTTTTTACCAACATTTGGAAATCTTGCAAAAAACACAAAAATGCTGTTTTAACTGCACTAGTCATCTTGGTAGTGGCCGGAATCCTTGGTTATGCATACACAGCTTACACACATAAGCGCACCGAAGATTCTTGGGCTGCTTATTACCAAGCACAATTGGCCTTAATGAGTGGCGACGAAGCTGCCGGGCTGGAAAAATTTGACGCGCTAGCCAAAGATTTCCCGGGTACCGCAGCTGCCAACTATGGTCAGTTATTGAAGGGAGACATCTTGTATTCCAACGAGAATTACGCCCAAGCAGTAGATGTATATAAACCGCTTGTAAACGCTAAACAAGAAATGGCACGTACCGCCGCAACCTTATCATTAGCAGCCGCCTTACAAGCCACCAACGATTATCAAGGTGCCATTGATACTGCTTCTAATTTCATTGCGCATAATTCGGAAAGTTTTGCTCTGCCGCAAGCTTATTTAACGCTAGCTATGAGCCAAGAATTAGCCGGCAAAAAACAAGAAGCATTAGATTCTTATAAATACTTGCTGGAAAATTACACTAAAACTTATTTTGGTTCCGTCGCTAAAGATAAAATTACTGATTTGCAAAAACAAAAATAAATAATACACCCCGTTTATCATTAAAGCGGGGTGTATTATGTAATAAACAAAGAGAACAATTATGAAAATAAAACAACTAGCAGTACTCGTCTTATCCGTCCTAGCCGTTAATTCTTACGGCGCTGGATTTGCCCTGTATGAATACAGTGGCCGTACAACCGCTATGGGTGGAGCCGTAATGGCTAGTGATGCCGAACCCGCAGCATTAGCGACGAACCCGTCCCTCATTGCCGAATTAGATCGTGTACAGGTGCAAGCATCTGCCACATTGGTACGCCCGGAAGCCACTACCACTATCGCTGGCAACACCAGTTCTTTTGAAGATGAAACTTTCTTTTTGCCTAGTGCATATGCTACGGCTAAACTCAGTGAGCAAATTAGCTTTGGTATTGGAGCTTTTACGCGTTATGGTTTAGGCGGAAAATATAAAAATTATCAAACCTGGACCGGCAGCAACTTGGCCTACGAAGTAAATTTAGAAACCATTTCCATTACACCGACTATTGCCGTACACGCTAGTGATGAATGGTCTTTGGCTATGGGATTAGAGGCCATGACCATTGATTTTACCCAAAAGATGTATATGCAGGCCTTGTCCGATTCATTTAAAATCCACGGTACGGGTGTGGCCTGGGGGGGAAATTACTCCTTCACCTATCGTCCGAATTGGGCGGAACGTTGGTCTATCGGAGGTATGTACCGCACGAAGGTCAAACAAGAACTTTCTGGTTATGTACGTACGGCCAGCGGTAACACATACCCGGCCCCGTTGAATATGAAAAATGCAGATGCGTTGGGTTATATTACCCTGCCTGACAGTATTTCGTTTGGTACCGCTTTCCGCGCAACCGATAACTGGACATTGGAAGCTGGCATTGTGGGCACTTTCTGGAGTTCTTATGACCAAATTTTGATTGAATACAAAAATGAATTTACCAGCCCGGATATTAAGAACCAAAAAAAATACAAAGATGTTATCCGTGTGAACTTCGGTACGGAATATAAGATCAACCAGAACTGGACAGTCCGCGCGGGATACACCTTTGATCAATCTCCTATTAATGACCACTACATGGACACCTTGGTTCCCGCTGATGACAGACACCTCCTCAGCACCGGCATAGGATACCGTACGGATACGTGGAGTGCCGATCTGGGCTATTCCCATATCTTCATTAAAGATTTAAGTGGAACTACCAGTGCACAATATAGCAACTTACCCGCTAAATATACCGATGGTTCTAGTGACGTTATTTCCTTTACCTTCGGCTATAAATTCTAAAAAGAAAACTAACTAAAAGGTCCGCTCGCAGGGCGGGCCTTTTTCTTTTATATAATATACAGAGAGAGGGGGAATTTATGAGTAATTGTGAAATCAATAACCGTAAGGTAGCTATCGTCGGATGTGGATTTGTAGGGTCTGCCAGTGCATTTGCACTCATGCAGAGCGGTCTATTTAGTGAAATGGTTCTAATTGACGCCGATCAGCGCAAAGCCGAAGGCGAAGCTATGGACATTTCCCACGGAGAGGCCTACGCACGCCCCATGAACATCTATGCTGGCAACTATGATGACATCAAAGACGCCGCCATTATTATTATCACTGCTGGGGCCAATCAAAAGCCTGGTGAAACCCGCCTGGACCTCGTACAAAAAAATGTAAACATTTTTAAATCTATCGTTCCGGAAATTGCCAAACGTAAATACAAAGGGATCCTGTTAGTAGTGGCAAATCCCGTTGATATTCTAACTTACACAGCTTTTAAATTAAGCGGTCTGCCAGAGGAACGTGTAATTGGTTCCGGCACTGTATTAGATACTGCCCGCTTCCGCGAAAATTTGGGAAACCACTTGGGTGTAGACAGCCGCAGTGTACATGCTTTTATCATTGGCGAACATGGCGACAGTGAAATTGCCGTTTGGAGCACTGCCAACGTGGCTGGTGTGCCGATTAACAAATTCTGCGAAGTTCGTGGCCATTTTGCTCACCAAGAAGCTATGGAACGCATTGCGCACGAAGTAAAAATGAGTGCATACGAAATTATTGAACGTAAAAAAGCTACTTACTACGGAATTGCCATGGCCGTCAAACGTATTTGTGAATGTATTGTGAGGGATGAAAAATCAGTCCTGCCTGTATCCAACATGATGCACGGGGCATTTGACATTACGGACATTACCATGAGCATGCCTGCCATTGTAGGCCGTAACGGCATTGAACTACAAATGCCCATCACGTTAGATGACAAAGAGACAAAAGCTCTGCAAGACTCTGCCTCTTTGCTCAAGAAAACAGCTGCCAGTGCGGGGATTGAATAGTTTTCATTTTCCTTTTTCATACCCAAAAGGCCCAGAAAAACCTGGGCCTTTATTTTTTCATTTTTAGGTCTTAAGACCCTGTCTTTTTCTCTCTTACTTATCTTAGAATAGAAATATATTTGAGGAGGATTATTATGTCCAAAAAATTATTACTTGCCCTGTTAACTGTTGCCCCAATCTTCGCCCAGGCACAAGCTTTGGTAGAAACTACTGGCAAAGCCTTACTTGAACAAGGAACAAATGCCGCTACTTCTTCCATAGTAGAAGGTACAACTCGTAGCGCATTAGAGGCTACTGCCGCCGCACAAATGCACGCGCGTCCGCAGATTTCGGTAACCGTAACCCCAGCGCAAACAGCTGTTCAAATACCACCTACGCAAGTACCGGTTGCTAGTACGCCGGCCACTCGGATAACGGGTCCTTCCTCCATACTGCAAATTCCAACTTTACCTCAAGGGGGGGAGAACACATCATCTTTAAGGAATACCCTCACTACTGCTCTTTCAAGAGTAACCAAACCCCTTGAAGCTGTTGGAAATGCCAAAAAATCAAGATATTACATGGAAGAATTTCCAACTACCATAGAAGCGGCCTTCCCGGATAAAATGAATCCCAAAAAATTGGCCGAAGCCAAAAAATTCTATCAAGAATATTTAGCTCGTCCTTATGATTTTGCCGAACACTCCAACTACCTTGTATCCATGATTATGCTGGGTTACTTGGGAAAACCGGGGGACGGCTCAGGCCAAGCTATTTTTAATTTCCTCACCTCTTACGACGTAAGTGAAGAAGCACAGGCTACTGCTGCTTTAATGATACAAAACTCTATTTATTCAGGTGCTGAGTACATAAAAAGTATAAGAACTGAGACTGCTTATCATCCGGAATTTGACACAACAGAAAGTCTGCGACATGGTACAGCTCTTGCTTTGAAACGAGCTAATCTCTTACAAAACCATCTTGATTCTGACATAGGTTTTTTCCCATACATAACTGAATCTGTCGGAGCGCGTTGCTTGCTTATGTTGGAAGAATTTGATTTGCTCAACATGTCCATGGAAAGATTAAGCAAAATGACTGTAGCTATAAATTCCAAACCTATGGATCTGTTTGCAATTAGCAATCCTCATAAATGGATCTGGCGCAAAATTATGCCCTATATGGAATTGGAATATTTGTCCAATCATTTGGACCGTTATCTCCCCAGACAAGCACAAAAAGGTTGGCCACTTTCCTTCCCGCAGTGGCACACGGATAACTTAGGATTTGCCGTTGGCGTAACCCAAATAGAAAGGAATCGTTTTTTAGAGGTATTTCATTTTCATCAAGATAACTTCCCGTTGGGAGAAAAAATCATGGCCTTTGGTAATAATATACCCGAATGGGTACGCGCCGTAGAAGCAAAGCGTTTTTATAGAAAAGGAGATTTTTTTCAAGACACAGATTTTGGCGGAAATCTTGGAGTAACCTTTAAGAGGGGGCTTTTTTACCTTTCAGGTGATTTTTTTGATCAAGGTGGGTACAAAAAATAAACATCTTTTTAAAATAGAAACTAAATGGAAAAAGCAATGTCTAAAAAATTATTATTCGCTTTGTTAACTGTTGTCCCGGTTTTGGCTCAAGCACAATTAGCCCCGCTTGGAGA
Source organism: Elusimicrobiaceae bacterium (assembly GCA_016282685.1). Classification (GTDB taxonomy): domain Bacteria; phylum Elusimicrobiota; class Elusimicrobia; order Elusimicrobiales; family Elusimicrobiaceae; genus Avelusimicrobium. The sequence continues at coordinate 41,300 of JAEELM010000008.1, forward strand.
AACTGCTGGCAAAGCTTTAACAGACCAAGCTGCCAAAGTGTCAACATCTGCCGTAGTGGAAGGAACGACCCGTAGTGCTTTAGAAGCTGCAGCTGCAGCCCAAATGCACGCACCGTTAACGTTAAGAATGCCTGTCGCTCCAGTAGATGTACCACCGGCTCCACTTCATGAAATCACCCCAGCAGACCAGCTTCTCACGTATTCGGCCATCAAAACCGTAATACCGGCGAATAAAACTTCGGCTGTCACGGCAACGTCTCAGGCTAAAGGAATCACACCGGCCATAACACGGGCAGCTCAAGCAGCTTGGGCCAAAATTAAAAGACCGTGGGAAAATGCAAAATTTAAAAAACAATTCAAATACTATATGGAGGAATTTCCTACCACCACTGATGCCGCTTTCCAATCCAGAATGACACCGGAGAAAATAGAAGAGGCCAAGACTTTCTATCAGAATTTTTTGGCTATGCCTTATAATTTTTCGCAGCACCACAATTATTTAATTTCTATGATGATGTTGGCCTACCTGGGCAAAACGGGGGATGGTTCCGGCCAAGCCATTTTTGATTTCCTTACTTCTTATGACCTCAGCGCGGAAGCACGGGATACTGCTTTCTTGATGGTGAAAAGTGCTATTGGTGCACGTCAAGCCAGAGCCACACTGATGCAAAACCCGAATTTCGAACAAATTCCCAATGAGCTGCTGGAAGAAATTCCCCAATCTATGGACCCGCTGGACCGTTTTTCTCTCGCAGTGGACCAATTCGCAGCCGTTACAGACATAGTTAAACGCAATACAGCAATTTACGAAAGGCTTACTGATTTGATGGACCGCGAACTGGCCGCCGATGTAGGTTTTTTCCCTTATGAAACGGAACTCACCGGCGCACGCTGCTTGATAATGCTGGGAGAGTATGATCTTCTCAACCTTGCTATGGAACGGTTAAACCAAATGGCCACTATTACTAATTCACAAAGTTGGATGTGGCGCAAAATCATGCCATATATGCAATTGGAATTTTTAACCAATCACTTGCAAAAATTTCTTCCCAATCAAGCCAAAGAAGGTTGGCCGCTTGTATTCCCCAAGTGGAACACAGAACGATTAGGCTTTCCGGCCATTCCCATTATGACTATTGAGGGAAATCGTTTTATAGAGTATTTTAATTTCACCGCAGAAATATGCCCGTTAGGGGAAAAAATAATCGGGAATGACGTCGGAATCGGCGGATGGATTAGAGCGTTGAAAGCAAAAAAATTCTACAGACCGGGTAGTGCCTTCGACGATGATGCCGATTATTATTATCCTGCATATTTCGACTTTGATTTCTATGAAGGAGAATATAAGAAGTAAATTTACAGATACCTCTTTTATAAGGAAAACAGAGCAATAACTTATGTTAAAAAAATTCTTATTTACTCTATTAACTTTTATCCCGGTTTTATCCAGTGCCCAATTAGTGCCACTGGAAAAAGCCTGGGTTCTCTAGATCCCTAGATTTTGACGTTATGACCGCAGGATTAAAAGGTACAAAGGTGTATGCTCCCTTTGTTTATGATACAGTAATGAATTGGCATAGCGAAGAATAATTTGAAAATAAAACAATGCCCCCGGTCAACCCAGGGGCATTCTTATTTTGCTATTCTTATTTAAAATCTCTTTTTTCAGGAGATGTTAAGAATCTTCCGACCCTATCTGCCGGTCTGCTACAAAACATATCTACTCCACAAAAAAGCCCTCTTACGAGGGCTTTTAACAACATTTAGATTCTAATTCTTACTACCACCCTTCACCCCATACGTGACGATGTTGTGTTTGCCACGTTTTCCACAAACTACCCGGTATTTCACAATTCTCACCGTTAAGAGTGCGGTAGTAATACTCTAGCCATGAAAGGGCATCATATCCCTGTAAAAAGAAGGTGGATTTCTCTTTAAAATTGTTATCGGCAAAACCCTTCAAGGATGCTTTCCATTCGCGGATAGAAGTCAATCTATCGTCTAACTCTTTTTGGCTGTAGATACGTTTGTCCGCACTCTGCGTCTGTAATTTAAGTTCCGCTTTCATTTTTTCAATAGCACCTTCAGCTCCGGGGCGAATCTTAAAAAAATATTGCTTATTGTATTTAACAAGCCAATACCTACTTTCATTTATAACATCTTTAAAAAAATACCATAAACTCGATACTTGTGTGGCATTGTAAAACATAACAGGCTCTTTTTGTAAAATCTCATGTGCCAGTAATGCTTCTGGAATAGTGGCACGATTTTCCGCCTGCGCTTTTTGGGTCAACCCCACCAGCACCTGCTTCGCAGAGTATTGCCTGTTGGCCACTTCACTAACAGCACGGGTTATTCTTGCCATATCAGAAATAGCGTTACCCGTTGTGGCGGGAATAACAATTGTTGCCTCTTTTGCCACAGTGGGTTTAACCAAATTGACAAGCGCTTTTTCTACCGCTGTTTGAGCGTAGCCTATTAGTGGAAAACAGATACATAAAATTCCTAATAATAATCTTTTCACTTTTGACTTTTTCTCCTATTTAGGTTTCCAGTTTTTCCACAGGCTGACAGGAACATCACTAGGTGTACCTGACAGAGCCAGGTAATAATATTTCAACCATGCCAACGTATCTTGCCCTTCTAAAATGAAAGTTGGACCTGTCTTTAAATACGGATGAAAAGATGCTAATTGCGAGTTCAAATAGTCAATTCTAAAAAGTCTATCTTTCAGCACCTGTTCATCATTTAAAAGCACTATAGGGCTTGTAGTTTGTGCCTGTAACTCCGCCTTCATTTGTTCAATGACAGTCTCAACCGTCGGCCGAATTCTAAAATATCGTTTGTCAAGGCCTGTGCCAATACCACTCTGCATAATGCCCGATTTATACGCCCACCAAAGGCTATCCATTTTGGCAAAATTATAAGACGTCATAACACTTTTGTTTAAAATCTCATGTGCCAGTAACGCTTCCGGAATAGTAGAACGATTTTCTGCTTTTGCTTTTTTAATTAAAGTATCCATTGTGGGGCCATATTGACTGGCAATACTCCTCTTAATTGCCTCTGTAGCTTGCGACAGATCAAAAGTAGCACCTTTTCCCGAAACGGGAATAGTAACCGATACTTCTTTTACTGCAGGTTTAAGTAGCGCTTCAAGCGCTTTTTCTGCCGCGGTTTGGGCGTGGCTTGCCAATGGCAAAAATGTGCAAAATACAAATAATATTATCTTTTTCATTTGCGTACTCTCCCGCTCCATCCGCTGACAGGGACATCTATCACCTTTCCGTTAAGCGCACTGTAATAATACTTCAGCCACGCTAGTGCTTCGTACCCATCTGTAAAGAAACTTTGTCCTCTATTCGGATCCAACCATTGGACCGCAAATGAGTTCATTTTCGCTTGTAGTTCTTCAATAGTATCAATTTTTCTTTGCAAGATCGTCTCAGTATTAAAAAGCACTACAGGGCTTGTAGTTTGCAATTGCAGCTCCTCTTTTAGGTTTTCAATATATCCTGCAACTTGCGGACGAAGTATACGATATATGCTATCTGGTGCATGGTATTGGCCACTTTTTACGAGACCTGGTTTATAGGCATACCATAAACTGCCATCATCTTTTCCAACATTATAAAACTCCAAAGCCATTGTATTCAACACTTCATACGCCAGTAGTGCCTCCGGAATAGTGGCACGCTTTTCCGCCTTTGCTTTTCGAATCAAATTCGTCATTGTGACTCTGGAACCGTATTGACGGGAAATAACGTTCTTAATTGCCGAAGTTGCCTGCGCCAAATCAAACGCAGCCCCTTTCCCCGTAACGGGAACCGTAACCGATACTTCTTTTACTGCCGGTTTAAGTAGCGCTTCAAGCGCTTTTTCTGCCGCGGTTTGGGCGTGGCTCACCAGCGGCAAACAGATACATAAAATCCCCAATAATAATCTCTTCATTTTGATTTTCTCTCCTCAATATTTTTATCTTCATCATCTATATTTAGGTTCCCACGTATTCCATTGGGAAATGGGGAGTGTACAATTATTACCAGTGACAGAAAGGTAATAATACTCAAACCATGAAAGGGCATCTTGCCCTTCCAAAAAGAAAGAATGTCTCTTATTTAAATAAGAATCGGCAAAGTTTCCTAATCTATTTCGTAAATCACGAATGGTAGCAAGTCGGGGAAGCACATCAAATCTGTCACTAAACAAAGGCTTACTGTTGGTTGTTTGCCACGTTAATTCATTTTTCATATTTTCAATTGCTTGCTCTACTTCCCTTCGCAATTGGCGGTAGGTTGCATCAAGCGAGTGAACCAATCTGCCCTCTCCATTTTCACTATATATGCCCTTTCTATAGGCATACCACAAATGTCCGTCATCTTGGCCGGCATTATAGAACTTCACAGGAATCTGATTTAATATCTCGTACGCCAGTAATGCCTCTGGAATAGTGGAACGTTTCGCAGCTATAGCTTGTTTGGTTAAAGCCTCTATGGTACCAGTTGTAAATTGATTCATATATGCTTTTCGTTTTGCCACAGTGCTAATAAGTTGCCTCATTCGAGCAATATCAAATACAATTCCCTTTCCTGTTAATGGGACAGAAATCGTAGGTGTGAGCTCCTGTGAGATACTGGCCCCAATCAGTTTTTCTAATGCTCGTCTGACTTGTGAAGTTTGCGCATAACTTGCTGATGCAAAACAAACACATAAAATTGCTAATAATAACTTCTTCATAAAACAGCCTCCTATTTACCATTCTAAAAATTCCGTCAATACCCCTACAAGGGCCTTTAGACCTATATACAATATAGGTCCTACCTAATAACTCATCAAATTATCTATATTTTTTTTATGTTGGCAAGCAACTTCTGTACTAGACGGGGAATTGCATATTTTTTCAAGTCCGCCGACTTGATTTTGATAAACTCCGATGGTAACTTGACCGAGGGGGGGAGTTGGACTTTATAAATAGTACCGTAAATAACCTGGTGGGACAGTACATGTTTAAGCGTTCCCGCCTCAGCAAGTTTGGCCCCTTTTAACCATGCAACTTTCGGTTTCTCCTCCGTTGGAGTTTCTATTAAAGGAAGTTCATACAAATTTTGCCAAATATCGCCCGCCCCGCGTTTGTGTAAATAAATAAAATCTCCTTGTACCGCATATATATAGTGAAAATAGCGTGTGGAAATTTTTGTCTTTTTCTCTTTTACAGGCAATTCTTCCGCACGGTTATCCCGTCGGGCAATACATTGCTTTGAAAGGGGACACCCAGCACATTGCGGTGTTTGTGGGGTACATACCGTCGCACCGAAGTCCATAATAGCTTGGTTATAGTCCGAGGCGTGCTTTTGATCTAATTGTTCTTGCGCAAGTTGGGCAAATTGTTTTTTACCTTCCGTGCTGTCTATTGGTGTGTCAATTCCAAACACGCGCGAAAGTACTCGATACACATTCCCGTCAACCACCGCATAAGGCATATTGTAAGCAATGGAACAAATGGCTGCGGCCGTATAATCTCCCACGCCTTTAAGTGCGCGCACTCCTTCATAAGTAGAAGGGAATTTCCCTTTCATGCTTTTAGCCGCCGCATGCAAGTTCCGTGCCCGGGAATAATACCCAAGCCCCTGCCACAGTTTAAGAACTTCATCTTCGGAGGCCTTAGCCAAAGCGGAGGGGGAGGGGAATCTTTCCACAAATTTGTTGTAATAAGCCAACCCCTGGGCAACACGCGTTTGCTGCATGATAATTTCACAAAGCCAAATTTTATAAGGGTCTTTTGTGTGGCGCCACGGTAAATCCCGCTTATAGTGGCTATACCAGTTAAGGAGGGGGGTGGAAATATTTTTCATACTTTCATTTTACTATTTTTAGATACCCCCTTTTGAAAAGACCCTAGTTCCTACTACCTCCAAACCGCATAAAACAGGCCCATCCTCCACAATTTTATCTTCCGCAAAATCAGGGCCAATTTTGCAAACAATGCTTTTTAATAGCCTAACCGGGTCGATTGCCAATTTTTGCAAAAATGCAAAATTACCGTTTTTTTGCTTTCTCCGGTACCCCAAAAATCTAATTCGAATTGTTATATTAGATTTTTTCCCTTTCAAAAATAGATCAAAAATTCATTTTTGGAATGATGTTTTTTGGTGAGATTTCCCATTTCTCGTCGTAGAAATAGACTTATACACATATATTGACATATAATTGACATATAATTTTTTATATTGACATAAAATAAAAAAATAAGTATTATATGTCTATCTCCGGGTATAAACCCGTTGATAACCCTCTTTTTCAAGGTAAATTTGTATGACAACAGAGAACAATCTAAAAATTCGATTTCGCTTACCAAACGGAGAAGAATTTGAGGCCGAAGGCTCCCAAGAATTCATAGAATATCAACGCAATTATTTTTTAAATTTGATTGGGAAGGGAGGGGGCAACAACACTTCCGCCAACCAAATCCCTTCTGCCCCGGCACCTGTTGTTGTAACACCCACGGTAAAGGAGCAGCAACCTCTTATAACCGACAGCGAATCCTCCTTATCTCCTGTCCGTTTGTGGGAACGAATTTTACGGGAAGAGGGGAATATCGTCGTATTTCGTAAACATCCCAAGATTTCCCCGCAAGAAGCTATCTCCGTTCTTCTGGCAGGAGCACGCATTCTATTGCAAAAACAGTCCTGTAGTGCCTTGGAATTATCACGCGCCTGCAAATTATCTGCCATCAATTTGCCGGGCCGGTTAGATCGCCTATTAGCGGGGGAAATCCAGCAAGGTCTTCTCTCCAGCATGGGAACAAAACGAAGCCGGACGTATTCTTTAACCGAAAGCGGCTTTACAAAAGCCTTCGTTTTAGGGGAAAAATTGGCCCATCTCTAGGATTTTCTCCCCAAAATAAGAACTATAGAAGAGAAATAAGAATAAAACGCTTATTTTATATATATTTTTTATTTTCCCATTTTCCTCTAACTTTTTAACCAAAAAGATTCCCTCCCTTTTATAAATAAAGAGTATTTCCCAGTTCTATTTTTTAAATTTCTAAAATTTAACAAAATATAATATTTAATTTTGAAAAGGGGGAGTATTTGTTTTTATATGCACAACTAACGATAATTTTTATTATGTTAATTAAAATAGATAAAAAAACATTTTTTCTATATATACAATTGAAACTAAATTTCTTTGTTTTATATTTATTTTATAAGATTTTTTACATAATAATTTATATAAAATATTATATATTTATTCTAAGCAGAACAAATTATTCTAAATTTTTTATAAAAACAATGCTGATTTTAAAAATAAACTTTGTAATTTTTAATTAAATTTTGATTTTTTAAAAATGCAAATTTGGTGTATATTTTGATTTTAAAAAATTTATAACTTTTCCCCCATTTACCGCAAAAAACCGTTTTTTACAGATGCCCTAATTCAATTTGGGGGTACCTAAGGTATGGGGCAAAACGAATGAGCCCATTGCCTGTTTTTAATCATGCCCACAATTTCCGGCAAAACCAAACAACCTTTGTTCCTTTTATGATCTAAAAGTGCTAAACAAAGGGGGAAATGGACCATTTTAATGGGTTGCAATAAGGCAAAGGAATGTTATTTTAAGGAATGCTAAACAATAAAAAGAACTTCCACATGAGCAGCAATCCATAGTATACGTCGAAAAATTTGTTAGGGGGGAGACTTCTTCTTTTCGAAAAAAGAAGAAAAGAGGGGGCTTCTCCCCCCACCTTTTCTCCTCGGAATTATTAAAAAAATCCCCCTCATTTACCGAGGGGGAATATCAACTAAATATATTCTTTATTTTTGTTCAGGAGACTGTCCGGGCATCTGTCCTCTCACATTTTCCCCCAGCCCATCAACTTTCACGCCCTGCATGGCTTTCCGTTTGAGTTCTTCTGGAGAATCGCTCGCAGAGAATTTTTCATTCGTGGATTTTAAAGCATCAATCGCTGAATTACTAAACGATACATCCGGCGTTTGAGCTAGTCCACCGACGTTCGGTGTAAAAGAGAATGCTTTTCCTTGTGTAAAATCTTTTGCAGGTGGAAGCGGACTTCCTCCCACATTAGTGGAAGCAACTTTACTGTTTCCCCCCTTCCCTGAACCGGGTTGCGTCGCATTTCCCTCGGTTGAGGAAGTTAAAATAGTAGTAGGATGAGAAACAACAACTGTAGTAGTTGGATGAACTACCTGAGTTTGTGTTACCGGATGGAAAACGGGCTGCGTTGTAGTAGGGTGGAAAACGGCCGTGTGAGTAGATATTGCTTTCCCCCCCACTACAGGAGTAACAGGATGATTCACTGGGGAAAGAGTAGTCGGTTTTGCTTCCTTTACCACCGTAACTGGATGAACTACCGCCGTAGTCGAAGTAGGTTTTCCCCCAACATTAGCTGTTACAGGATGAGAAGGCACCATTGGAGTGCTGGGACGAGCATATCCCCCACTATCGGCCAGTAAAAAAAGAAAAAGGAAAAAAGATATTCTTTTCATGAAAAACTCTCTCATTTTTTTGCAGGTTGTTGGGCAGCACCCGCACCACCCATCAATGCTGACAAATCCGGCATTCCGCCATTTGCAGCAGCGCCATCCATTCCTAAAGACTTCATCATCCCTTGAAATTGCGCCATAGCAGCTGTAGCCTCTGCAGGAACAGCTTCTGCGGGAGCTCCAGCAACAGGAGCATTCGCTGCAGGCGTGGCAGCAGGAGTATCTTCTTTAGGTTTTTCTTTCAATTTGGCAGTTATCGGTTGCGGCACAGCCTTAGAAGGTGTTTTAGCGGCTGCCATTTTTGTTTTCTTTTCTGCCACAGAATCAGACGCTACCACTTTGGGAGTTTCTACCACAGCGGAAGGGACATCTTCTAATCCCTTCATGTCAGCTTCAACCGTCTGACCGGGAACTGCCGGGGCTTGCACTCCTTGACTCAATTTATAGCGAGAACTATATGTTGTTGCCGTACGAGTTGCAGGCGAATTATTTTTTCCAGTTGAATCATTCGCTTGGGTAACTGAACCAAAATTGGAACGAGATGACGGGCCCGCATTAAATGCAAATGCCGGAAAACTCATCACTACACATGCCACAAATAATAAAATCTTCATAATTTTCTCCTTACTTTTTATAGTATATTGTTTAACGTAAAAAAGTCAAGGTAACAAAATTCTATTTCGTAATAAATTGGACTCCATCATTTTCCCCCTTTTATGCTAAACTATTAGTGTGAATTCTTCCTTTTACGACATCATTATTGTAGGAGCAGGCGCTAGTGGACTTATCTGTGCACTGGAATGTGCGCGTGCAGGGAAAAAAGTACTGATTCTTGAAAGACAACCTATCGCCGGGCGAAAAATTTTAGTAAGTGGAAATGGCCGTTGTAATTTTACAAACCGTTTTGTTTCTCCTTCTAAATATTATCCGTCAAATTCCCCATTGATAAAGAACACATTATCTTCTTTTCCATTTCAAAAATGTGTAGATTATTTTTCTTCATTGGGAATCTTATACGTGGAGGAAGAACAAGGAAGATTTTTCCCATTTACCGGCAAGGCTACCGCCATCACAGATGCTTTCAAAGCTGCTTTAGCTGAAACTTCCGTTGAAATTGCATACAACCAAGAAGTCACCCGGATTCAGCATGCCTCATTTTTTACAGTTTACACTAAAGCAACAACATTTAAAGCTAAAAAGCTAGTCCTGGCTTGTGGCTCTTGTGCCTACCCACAAGTAAGCGGAACAACTTTGGGTTATACTCTAGCCCAACAACTGGGCCATTCCATCATTTCCCCTATTCCCTCGTTAAGTGGCTGGACATTAAAGGAAAATTTTTCTCGCTTGAGCGGTATCCGCGCAAAAGTCAAATTAACATTTCAAGAGCATCAAACAGAGGGAGAAATCATCTTCACCAACTACGGAATTAATGGCCCCGCCGCACTTAACATGACTCCAATTTTAACAAGACTATTATCCAAACAGGCACTTACTGTAACGATTAACTTTCTCGCACAAGTACCACATGTCCAGGCCTTTTTAGCAGAACGTTTTCGTCAATTTCCCTTTCGAAAGCCAAAAGAATTTTTTGCAGGGATTGTTCATGAGTCGATCGCCAATCTACTCATAGATTTCAAAGGGCTGCGCAAAAACAAGCCTTTGCAAGAACAAAATCCTTCTACCTTAAAAAATGCGTTTGAAACACTCGAACATTGGCCCATCACTGTAACCGGGTTACGTCCTTGGAACGAAGCTATGGTAGCAGCAGGGGGTGTAAATACACGCGAAATAAATTATAATACTTGTGAGTCCCTTTTATGTCCAGGTTTATTTATTACAGGAGAACTATTGGACATAGATGCAATCAGCGGTGGATACAATTTACATTTTGCCTGGGCATCTGGCTTTTCAGCAGCACAGGAATTAGTGAAGGAGAAATAGTTATGACAGATATGGTCCGAAAAACCACCAGTTTAAACGACCCAAAACACGTCGGATTTATTCGAACGTACTACGTGGATGGAAAAGAAGTTTATTCCGAAACTTTAAACCAAAATTTAGATATTGAAAAACATTCTGGAAAGCTGCCCGATGGTATCGTGCGTGAATTCTTTGATAATGGAAAAGTTTATTTTGAATGTGAAGTAAAAAATGGTCAACGTAACGGATTATGCAAAATTTATTTTGAGAACGGGAAAGTAAATATCGAGAAAAGTTACGTTTTTGGCATGTTGCAAGGAAAAGTACGCATTTTCCATCCAACAGGGAAACTATACAAGGAATTTTCCTATGTAGACGACATTCAAGATGGGAAACAAACCAAGTATTATCCTGATGGAAAAATTTTAGAAACTGCTGAATATAAGAAAGGCTTTTTAAACGGACCTTGTAAAATCTATACTCCCGACGGAGATTTGCGTTCGGAATGCACTTACAAAAACGATAAATTAATTGGGGATAAAATCATTTATCACCCCAACGGAACTATCGCTTTGATTTCTCCTCATAAAGATGGAAAACCACATGGCGTCACTAAAAAATATAACGAGACGGGTGATCTAATTGAAGAGTGGTTTTTTGAAGACGGTATTTTAACATTGAAGAAAATTCACTAGTTCTTTCTGGAAAACTAAAAACCCTCGGTTATTAACCGAGGGTTTTTATGTACTGCTTATATCATTCAATGTTTCTTTTCGTATACAACGGGGGTTGCTTTTTCATCCTTTGCACGTGCCATAATTTTGTAATGATTATCTTTCACGCCAATACGAAATCCCTTATTGGAAAGCACTTTATTCATGTCTCTTTGAAATTGTACTGGATCTCCCGACAACAATACTAAACGCAAAAAATCCGTGGTATAAGAACCATACAATCTTTTGTGAGCATCTTCCAACAAGCCGATATCAAATAAAAATTCTTCTGCTTGACGAACTTTGATTTTTTCACGCCACGCTGTTCCTCCCCAAACATTGGAATATAAGACATATCCCAATCCAAACAGCAAAACTAATCCAACCACATGAACCAATACCTTTTCTGCCGAAGTTTTACGACGTACGCGTACAACCACACTTTTACATAACATATCATGCAAAGCACGATGGCGATCATCCACAAAAGCCCACAGGAAACCACAACCTAATAATCCCGCACTTATGTAGTATCCAACTGCACGCAAAAAAGATTTTCCAAATGAAATAGGACCGCTTGTATCTTCTTTCATTACGGCAATACCCACCAACGCTTTTCCTAAAGATACTCTGTCTCCACAGGAAAAAATTGCTTCATAGAGAATAAATATAACGTTAATGAGTACAATAACTATTATTAAATTTTCTAGTATGCGGCTAGCAGGTAATACTTTCAACACAACACCTGCCAACAATTGCAATGGAATAAAAATAACCCCGTAGTCAATTAATAATGCAATGAAACGCTCCAAGATAGAAGCGTACTCTACTTTTGTCTCAGGTTCAGCATTTTTTTCTGCCGGGACATTGGCAGACGTTTGCTCCATAACATTCACACGATTCTCTTCTGTCATATTCATATTCTCCGTGCTCTTATTGTACAAATTTCTTTTATATTCGCAAAAATGTATTTATCAAAAAACTAATAACCTTTGTCCATCTCTAATAAGGCAGCAATCCTCTTTTCAATGGGCGGGTGAGTAGCTAATAAACCACTCATCCAAGAAAACAACTGCATTTTGGATAATGGATTGGCGATACACATAGCAGCCATACTGGGATGAGCATCCAAAGCTTCTACCCGGCTATCAGAAGAGATCTTTCGTAATGCTGAAGCCAACGCCTTTGGGTGGCGGGTCATCAAGGCAGCAGTAGCATCTGCTTGATATTCTCGTGTTCGGGAAACAGCCAGGCGAAGTAATGGTGCCATAACATATCCGTATATCATAAAAACAAGGCCTAAAAGCAACAAAATCAACTGTCCTTTCCCTTTTTGATTAGAACGATTAGAACGAGAAAAAGAACTTCGCAAAAGGATTTCTCCTACAAATGTAAAAAACGAAATTCCCGCTACCGTAATCAGCATCAAACGTATATCACGGTTCTCTATGTGGGAAAGTTCATGTGCAATCACTCCTTCCAGTTCCACGCGTTCCAATCGTTGAATAATTCCTTTCGTTAAAGCAAGAGAAGCATGTTTAGGATCTCTCCCCGTAGCGAATGCATTTAAGGAATTGTCATCCATGATAAAAATGCGTGGAATAGGCAATCCCCGTGACATACACAAATTTTCTACTAGGTGATAAATCTCCGGTTGGCTAGCCTCCGTTACACGAACGGCACCAGCACCACTCATCAACCATTTATCGCCAAAGAAAAAGGAAATAAGCATCCATATTACAGCCACTGCCCAACTTAACGGAAGCAACACTAATAACGTACCGTGCAACTGTGTCATCCAATCAGAAGCAGTAGCGGAAGCAGCTTGATAAGTATCCGGTTGGGTAAATGTGCTTGTAAACCAAAAGAACACTGCGAAAACAATCCATGTAAATACAGCAAATACTACAGGGAAGGCCAATACAAGTAAAACGGTTCGGCGTTTATTTTCCGCAATGTGCTCGTACAAGGTTGCCATAACAAATAATTAGAATTCCACTTTAACAGCACTTTTGGTTGCTTCTTTTTCAGATGCCTCTAATTCGAAGAAATCTTTCTTTTCTATATTAAACATACCTGCAATGATATTGCTGGGAAACTGTTCTATCTTGGTATTCAAAGTCAATACATTCCCATTATAGAATCGGCGAGAAGCTTGGATTTTATCTTCTGTATCACGTAATTCACGTTGCAATTCCAAAAAGTTGGTATTCGCTTTCAATTCAGGATAATTTTCCGTCAATGCAAAAAGGCTTTTGAGGGTACTAGATATGGCATTTTCATTTTGAATCACATCTTCCATTTGCCCAGAAGAATTATTCATAGCTGCGGAACGTGCCGCCACCACTTTTTCCAGGGTTCCACTTTCGTGTTGCATATATCCTTTTACCGTATTGACCAAATTAGGAATTAAATCGTATCGGCGTTTTAATTGAATTTCAATATCACTCCATGCTTCTTTTGTTGCGTTCCGCAACGTTACAAAACTATTATACATGCTAACCACATAAACAATCGCCAAAACTACCAAAACTAATAGAACCACTAACACAATCATATACAACCTCCTTATTACGAGTTTCCTATATCATAGCAAATATACAGTCAAATCTATATCCCTTATTTCTCTTTCATTTTCTTAAACTCTTCCATACTTTGGGACAAATTACGCCCACTGGGTTGTTGATAGGCATACAAACCGAATTCCGGTAGAACAGAGAACAAATGATCAAAAATATCACTTTGCAACCCTTCATAATCTGTCCATACGGTAGTATTTAAGAAACAATATATCTCCAAGGGTAATCCCTGCGCATGTTGAGGCAGCTGACGTACCATCAATGTAAAAGAAGGATCATTGGCCACTACATAAGGACGTGATTTTAAATATAATTCCGCATATTTTCGAAATGTTCCCAAATTGGTCAAGTGACGTCCATTAAGCCAATTTTCATGTACGTTATGTGAAGCATTAAAATCAGTAATTTCTTTTTCTTTTTCTTCCAAATAGTCTTTTAATAAATCTATTTTTTTAAGTCGTTCCAACATAGTCTTATCCAAAAATTTTACCGTATCTACATCCAGGAGAATACTACGCTGAACACGCCGTGCCTTTGCTTCATACATACCACTCCAGTTTTTAAACGGTTTAGAAATCAAATCATAAGTAGGAACACTGACAATGGTCATATCGAAATTTTGCACCCGAACGCTAGCAAGGGAGATATCTAAAATATTTCCATCGGCACCTGCAGAATCAACAGTTATCCAATCCCCAATTTTAATTAAATTGTTTGTTGTCAGTTGGATACTGGCGGCAAAACCTAAGATAGGGTCTTTGAATATCAAGGAGAACACAGCTGCTAATGCAGAAAGGCCTGTGATAATATACATAGGCCGGCGCCCTAATACCAAAGACAAGAAAAATAATCCCGTCACTAAAAACAAAATAATTTTTACTACTTGCACCAAGCCTTTTATAGGTATATTGGGATTTCTACCATAAAGTCGATCTAACGTATTTAAAAATGTGTTGATTAGATAAGAGAAACTAAACAATACAAATAAACCGAGCCCCTTCGTCATTACCGTAGCTAACCATTCAATTTTATTACTGATAAAAATGGGATGAAAATTAATGGCGGCCATCGCTGCAATAACAATGCCTAAAGCAGTAAAAAATTTTTTATCCTTAAGCGCTCTGTACCATCGTTCCGCTTGCAAAAATTTCACAAAAGCCGATAGATAATGATTACAAAACCAAGTAAAAATTTTTGCTAGTACGTACAACAAAAAAACAAAAACAAGTGCCGATATAATTTGTGCGATTAACGTATGGTGTGTCTGTGGAATCCAAGACATCTTTTGCACACAATGTAAAATAAAATCCATAACCGCTCCTTTAAAAAGTTATTATAATTAAAGTGTATGAAAAAAAGCCTATTGCTTGCAATCTTTACCCTACTAATCGGCGCTTGCTATACTCCCATGAACAATTCGGGGGTATCCACCAATAAACCTTGGTTGGAGGTATCCGGTACGCGGCTGGATTTTAGGGGAGACCAATATGATTCTTGCTTCCAATTTAATATTCGGCTTTGGCCGCAAGAGGCCGTTGAACGTATCAATCTATCCAAATCCTGTATCACGGCCTGTTGTTGGAGGAGTGAACAAAATGAAGTAGTATTAGATTTTAATAAGGATTTTGAACAAGAATTAGCACTAAAAGGAAGAGCCCGGAAATATTCTCCCGACAAGATTACTCTTAAGGTAACTCATTCCAATTTTGTAAATCTGACAAAAGTAACTATTTCTCCCCACGGAGCCATCAACAATAAAGGCTTGTTGAAATTATCCTATGAAGAAGTGGAAAACCCTGCCCGGTTGGCACAACTTCACTTAGCCCAACAAAATCGTAAATCCGTATCTACTGAGCAGGTTTATACTGCTCCCACAACCGTTTCTAAAACAACTAGACAGAAAAAAGTTGTTTCAAAAACAACTATTAGCCAATCTGCCGCCCCTGTAAAAACTGTATCATCCCCAGAGGCTGACAAGGCAAAAGAATTACTACATTTATCCAAAGGAACACAAATTGATACTTACTTCTATCAAATGAATAAAACTTACAACAAACAAGGTGCCGTTTTCTTGT
Organism: Elusimicrobiaceae bacterium; assembly: GCA_016282685.1. Lineage (GTDB taxonomy): Bacteria > Elusimicrobiota > Elusimicrobia > Elusimicrobiales > Elusimicrobiaceae > Avelusimicrobium. The sequence continues at coordinate 57,092 of JAEELM010000008.1, forward strand.
TAAGTGATCGCCTGCTCCAAGCTGCTTTTTATGATAAAAATACTTATTTGATTTCTTGCCACGCAAAAGCACGTACGGGTGTGGATGAAACAAATTTAAAAGCAGCGGATTTCCCTTGTGGAAAATGGCTGGTCAATATTATTGAAGAAACCATAACGCCTTATGATAAAAAAGCAAAGAACATAGCACAATTATAGTTTCATTAACAATCTAAAGTAAACAAAAACCCCCTCCAAAGAGGGGGTTAAAATTTAACAACACAAAATTAAAAAATAGCCTTCCACTCTCGGTTGGTAAACTGCAGTTCCACCCGGCGGTTAGCTCGACGTCCTTCGCTAGATGTATCCAACGTAATAGGGCGTTCTTTCCCGTAAGCGTGGATACGAATACGATCTGCGGCAACTCCACGGCTCACGATATACGATTTTAGAGCAGCGGCACGTGCCCCAGAAATCCAATAGTTATATTCATCTGTTCCTATGAGGTCGGCATGTCCCTCCATAATCAAATGAATAGATTCATGTTCATTCATTACTGTAGCCACTTTATCCAATAACTCATAGGCATACTCCGGAGGACGCACAGAGTCAAATTCATACGTAATAGACGGTAATTTTTTAGTCTTATACATCCGTGCTGGCGTCTGGTTATACAAAGCTGCATTATTTCTGGCTTGCACTTCAATAGCGGGATCTCTTTGCGCAACACGAGGGATAGTATCCTCATCTTTTTGTCTTCTATAACATCCCACTAACATACCGCAAGTCAAAATCGCTACTAGAAAAACTCTCAAATTCATACTCAAATCCTCCTGCCATCATTATAGCAAAACAAGTTAGTAGTTCCCACCTTTTTCTATCCCTAAGTTATCAACAGCCTGTGGATAAGCTGTGGATAACTTCGTTATACTCTCTTAACACTCTTGGGTCCAACTGGTTTTTTAATATACACTGGGATAAAAGCTGTGGATAACTCTCTTTTTTTGTGGATAACTTTCAATTTTAATAAGATAAATCTAATATTTAATAATTATTTTATCGTCGATATGATAAAAAAAGTACGTAATTTTAAGGAATTTATTGTTTTTTAAAAAAAATTGTTGACAACCTATCATTTTTATGTTAAGAAAATCCCAAAAATTCCATTTTTTTATTGTTTTTTCAACAAAATTTCGGTTGTATTTTCCACATTATCCACATGTACAGTTAATTTGATAGATCCCGGTTCTGCCCCAGAACGGACACGCAACATTCCCAAAGAAGGCTGCCAATCTAAATAAGGAGGACTAGTACGCACAAAAGAAGGAACCAAAACAGTCTTCAGGCCATTAGCCAACGTCGCGTATACCTGTAAAGATAAACTTTTCCCGGCTTGGACAGATAAACTTTTCACTCCCGTCTTTAGATTCAATTTTTTTACTTTTACTTCTTCAGGAGAAGCAAATAGATAAGTCAAATTTAATCCTTTCAACCAGTCGGTTTCAAAGGGGGCATATTCAAAGGCATACTGCGAACCATACACGGCTCCGGCCGATTCCAAAATAGCAGATGCAGCGGCTAGTTCTTCCTGAGAACCCATAATAAAAACACGTTTAGGTAAAGTCTCTCCCATTTTATTAATCGCCTTCCCCGGACTTTGTAAAGAAAGTGCCCCAAAATATTCTTTGTTAGCCAAAGGTAACACGGCTTTCGTTGCTTTCTCTCCCATTGCAGCCAACACCCGCCCCGAGGGATAGGCAACCGTAGCATAATTGGTATCTATATAAGGGATTAACTCTTGTTCCACAAATTGCGCAAGCTTTTCAGCAAGAGCCAAAAAATCTTCTTCCGGTATAGACAACCCTACTAAAAACACTTTATGTTGTTGTGCAAAACGCTGGAAAGCTTCCCGATCGGAACGGTCCAACCCTACAAAATACACAACCGGATAATGTTGGGAAATGGGGGCTATTTGCGTTGGCAAAAAAACGGTAAGGGTATATTTATTTCCTAAAATTTCGGAAGGGAAAGCAAAGAAAGTTTCCCGGCCGGGAGCCACAAACATACGGCTTTCCTCTCCGGAAAAAGAAGGGAAAGAGAGCATTGTTATCGTCAATAAAAATAGTATTTTTTTCATGCTTTTATTGTATCATAAATGGGGAGGGCCTATAACAAATACCTATCTCTTTTCTAGGGCCAAAATGCCCTTGTTTCTTTCCAAGTAAATAGTTATAGTATATATAAGATCCCGTAATAAAAAGGAAATTACTATATGAAAAAGAATGCAAATTTACGTTTTCTCTTGGCTCTCGGAAACACGAAAATTGTACTCGTTGAAGATGACCAAGAAATTAAATTATACTCCAAACACGAAGATGACACGAAACACGCAGTCAGTGAAGATCGTGTATTGGATGCTGTAACCTCAATTCGTTAAGTACAATCTGGCTTATATGATATAATGTATCTATGAAAAAACTGGGTACATTATTGTTAGTGTTATCATTGGCCATTCCCTTGTCGGCCCAAACTTTATCAGATGCCCTGCCGCTCTTACAAAAAAACAAAAGAACGGCAGCAGAAGAGCAGCAAGTTCTTCAACTCTTTCGCACCGCTACAGACCCAAGTACAATTTTTGCAGCCGGAGCCAGTTTGGTTAAAATTCCGCCTGCTAAAACACAAGAGGCCTCTCTCATTAATTTAATCATGCGGCAAAATCAGCCGATTAAAAGTATTTTTGCGGCTATTATTGTTACCGCTATGGGGGCGCATTACGAAGAATTTCTCCCCCTTTTGGAACAAGGATTAGAAAGCCAAGACTTAGCCTTGCGTTCTTATTGCGCAGGAGCTTACGGCATTTTAAATCCGGAAAGTAAAGTATATACGGATGATGTCGTACGCTTGTATATTTTTGACCCCCAATTCGCACTACGGGCTATGAATGTGTTGGCTATCACTCCGTCTGAACAATTCAAATTTTTCAAAAAAGCATCCGTTGCTAAAGAGCCCCAAACCCGTGCAGCTGCCGCCATGTGGCTAGGGAACTCTCATACAACACAAACCAACCAACATCTATTGAAAATGGCCAAAACGGAAGAGGATCCTGCAGTCCAAACACAACTCGCTATAGCCTTGGCACTAAATCAGGCCGAGACACTGGAACAAACAGCCAAAGGATTAAGCAAGAAATACACTTCCGCCCCTTCCACCACTTATGCATTAGCGCTTGGATTTATGACGGGCAACGCAATTCCTACTTTGCGTCATAGCCTGGTAAGCAAAAACAAAAACGAACGTATCAATTCTTTACGTGCTTTAGCGTATATGGCCAACATACTCTCCAATCCGGATGCTTTTGCTTACTCTAATGATCGAACTTTTGATGTACAATTGCTTAAAAGTTTTATCCCCCAATTAGGAGTCCTTTCCAAATCGGGTACAGAAATTGAACGCACTTATGCTGATAATGCACTACTTCAATTTGAGAAATTAATGTAAGGATTCTTATGAAAGTTAAAAAACTGGTACCACACGCCAAACTTCCTAACCGTGCACATTCCACAGATTCCGGGGCAGATTTGTTCGCTGTTGAGCGCACCGTTCTCCCCCCACACGCAATTACCAATGTACACACGGGAGTAGCCGTAGAATTGCCTGAAAACACTTCCGGCATTATTTGGGGAAAGAGCTCCGTGGAGAGTAAAGGCATTAAGGCCATGGCCGGCTTGGTGGATGCCCCTTACCGTGGGGAGTTAATTGTGTGCATGTACAATTTGAACGATACAGAATTTGTGTTTGAACAAGGTCAAAAAGTAGCCCAATTAGTCGTACTGCAAACGCTTTATCCTTCTTTTGAAGAAGTAGCCGAATTGACGGACACAACGCGTGGATCAGGTGGTTTTGGCTCTACTGGGAAAAAATAATTTATACACAGAAAAATCCCCGCTTTACAGCGGGGATTTTCTATATCACTCACTTAAAACCGAACTATTGAACCAACCTGCACTTTGGAGTTGTCTCTTCCGTACAATTCCTTCATTGTGCCAATCCTATAATGAACACTATTTCCACCGTTTTTTACATATCCAACACCGGCGAAAAATTGTACATAGTTGCTGTAATCGTACTTAACAACTAAATCAGCCTCTAACGTAGCACTTCTTTCAGCCAAACGGTCTTGGAAAGAGTATCCGTCCAAAGAGATCTCCCACTTGTCCGCGGGTTTATAATCAAAACCCAAATTAAACAAACGAACAGAACCATATGAAGAATGAGGCGCCGTGAACAAGCCAAAAACATTTTCGCTCGTCCACAGATTGGCGGAAAAAAGTTCACCCATTATTAACCCCGGTGTATAGTTACCATACACATAGGTCAAACCATTAGAGTAAAGGAACGTTCCGCGTGCCGTAAGGGTACTGCCCAAGTCGGCTGCCACATCTGTTTTTACCATATAGGTGGAATCAAACGATCCCTGATGGTGTTCTTTCGGCAGATGATCATATGCCAAATTGCGTGCATATTCAACACTAAACCGATAAATAGCAGGCGTCCAATTCAATTTAGCACCATACAAACCATGGTGTCTATATTCGCGTTTATGTGACACAATCGTCATGTAACGGGCCTGGAAATCATACATATAAGCTTGGAGTGTAACTTCATCCGACGCTTTCCATTTTACATCTCCACCAAAAGTATCTGCTTCGTCCACATAATGAGCATACCCCTGATTATAAAGTTCTTCTGCGTTCCCAATTTTTCCGCCCATTAACGTAACTTTCCAGAAATCATTGTGATAGGTAAATGTAGCCCCATCCAACGTTTTTGCATACATGCGAGGAGCCGCGTTATAATGGGTGGGACCAAAATACATAACGGCACTATCTTCTTCACCATAAAACTGACGGCCAACCGTGATATCAAACGCATCAAACAAATCAGTAATTGCCACATTTGCGTTGGCTAATTTTATGCCGTCCCCGTTTTGGAAACCGTTGTTGGTATAGTTACGATCTCCCCAATCATAAACATATTGCCATAAAAGATTGGCTTTTATGTTTTCTTTTACGTCTGCCGTAACACCAGCCATTGCGCGGGTCCGGGTACCACGGAACACATCATAATTTCCGCCCCAAATATTGTAATTAAAGGTTGTATTATGGTCCGTACTGGTGGCAATCGTTTGAACTTCTCCTGTCAGGTGCACTTTGTCCAAGACAGACGCATTAGCCGGGAATGATACAAGCACTGCTAATGATAACAAAAAAAGAACCTTCTTCATTTTTGTCTCCTTCACTAAAAGTAAATACGTCTCTTTTATTGTATTATTTTTTTATAGAAAAATCATCCTGTTAATCAAAGCAACAAACAAAAACCCCCGCTTTTAAGCGGGGGTTTATACTGTTGTTCTAAATTAGATTAGAAGCGAACGAGCATACCGATTTGAGCTTTGGTGTTTTCTTTACCCAAAGAGTCCCAATAGACACGGTCCTCATCTCCGTAGAAACCGTCGCCTTTGGTTTGGCTGTATTTTGCATAGCCTAAACCGGCAAACAATTGTACGTAGTCGTTGTAGTCATATTTGGCGGTTACGTCAAACTCATACGTGGCAGCATGGCGGCCAAAACGATCTTGGAACGAAAATGCATCAAAAGACAATGTCCATTGGTCGGCCGGTTTGTAATCTACGCCCAAGTTGAATAAGCGCAAACCATTTGCATATTCATCCATTTCTTCACGCAACAAGTGTCCCACGAGAAGCCCCGGGGTAAAGTTGCCAAACGCAAAGAAATCAGGCGTTTCATAGTGGAATAAACCGCGCACGGTGAGAGCATCAGCGGCTTTCACACTACCGTCCACTCTTACCATGTAGCCGGTATCTTTGTGTTCTTTGATCAAGCGGTCACCGGCAAAGTTGCGGGCATATTCTGCACCCAAGGTGAGCGCTTCCGGCGCAAAAGTAAGTTTGGTACCATAGAAACCCATATAGTCATTTCCTAAAGTATAATCGTAGTAATAGCTGAAATTGTTACCTTTCCAATCGTAGATATACGCTTGGGCGGTGAAATCTTCGGTAACATTGAATTTTACGTCCGCACCAAAAATGGAAGTGGGTTCATCATTGTTATAGTCCCAATCTATTTCGTCCATATCGGCAACTTTACCACCGATTACGGTAGCGGTTAAAGTGTCGTTGGAATAGACAAATTTAGCAGCATCCAACACGCGGGCATAATAACCGCCTTCAGCGTTGTAGTGGTTCGGACCAAAGTACATGACAGCGCTGTTTTCATCGCCGTAGAATTGGCGGCCGATGGTAGCTTCTAAGGCACCGAACAAATTGGAAAATACCAAATTGGCATTGGCTAAGTACATGCCGTTGGCATTGTCAAAACCGTTGTTGGTATAGTTGTGATTGCCCCAATTGTAAGCATATTGGAACAACAAGTTGGCTTTAACGTCTTCTACAACGTCAAGGGACAAACCGGCAATAGCGCGCGTCCAAGCACTGCGGTTGTAGGCGGCGTGGTTAATATAGTCAGTTTCCCCGCCGTGTTTGGTGGTGGAAGCAATCGTTTGAATCTCACCGGTAATTTCTACATTCTTAATTACTGCAGCGCTGGCCGGGAAGGCGATAGCAGCTACGAGTAACAAGCCCAGAAGTTTTTTCATTCATTTTCTCCTTGTGTAAAGTTTTAAATAAACTATTTTATTATTGAAACTTATTTAGAAAGTATTTTCAATATCTTTTAAAAATTTCACTTGACAGGGAAAAACAATGGATTAAATTTTTCGTTTTTCTTCTTTTTAATAATAAGACATAACAAAACCCCCGTCATCGAAGCGGGGGTTTGAAAAGATTCACTACTACACTAATTCCAAAGAGCCAATTTTGTTACTTTATCTGAACGACGTACTTTTGGCTCTCCAACCAATTCTTGGATATAAGCCTCGCACACGTAAATTTTAGTACCCGGCAATAACTGCCCGCCAACGGTATTGTGTTCGTTATCGGCAATTACCACACTGGCATGTACAATAGGTCGGTTATCTTGAATGCTGATATTACCGCTACAATGCACAAGTTCCAATTCTTCTTCAAAAATCGATTTTTCGAATTTCTTTGCGGATTGGTTGTAATAACCGATAGTGGCATTGGATAGCATTCCCGTTACATGCACAATACCACATTTCACTTGATTGTCGTGGCAAAAATCAATTAGTTCTTCCAAAAGGTCCTTTCCTTTAGGAAGACGAAACAAATAGGTTCTGCCGGTTAAGTAAGGTTTTTCTTCTGCCATAATTTTCTCCTATAAGGCTTAGCACCAATGGCTCGCCTTTTTTAAATCGTTCACATACGCTTTAATAGCGGTGAGCAGCGAAGCTCCGTCCAAATGTGCCTCTTCATACACTTTGGCTGAAGACCCGCTGGAAAGGAATTTTCCCCCTTTATGCGGATACAGCGAATGTTTTCGCCCTGCCACACTATTTACCCAACAATCCAATGTTGGCAGGGTAAAATCTGTAATACCCATAGATGTTTTAAACAAATCCGGATCAATGAGTTTGTCTTGTTCCGTTTGAGACAATTGCTCAAAAAGTTCACGGCTGGTAACATAAATGATGTTTACATTTTCTTTTAGTGAGGGAAGAACTTTTTCTACTATTTCACGTCCTACCCCCGCCCCTTGTACAAAAATGGTTCCTTCGGCTTTTCCCTGAGCTCTGCGCAAATAATATACGCCATTCATTGCCGCTTCGGCATTTTCCACTCCCAAAGCTTTGCGATCCATCAATTTATTGGAAGGACGAATAACAAAGGGAGAAAATATCGCCGGCTTCAAAGACAAAGCACGAGCCACTAACGGCCAAATTTCATCTACTTCTAGGGGTGTAATCGTAATACAGGCCCCTTTGGGGAAATTTTCCTGCACCAATTGTAACGCTTGCGGATCTGCATGCGTAGGGCCGTCTTCCCCTGTGGGCAAACTGGCATGGCCATTGAACAAGATAAATGTGTTAGCTAACTGCCCTGCTTCGCGGGCAGCTTGAACCCCTATCGCATGCAAACGAGCAGCCACATGTTCAAAAGCCAGAAAAGCCCCATAAGAAGAAGCTACCCCTATGTGTTTTCCAAATGCAGAAATTCCCGTACAAACAGCTGCCATACCATCCTCACAAATTCCCCCCGCACTTAACCGACGGGACTGAGGATTTGTTTGGGTGTTAAAATTCCCTGGAGCAAAAGGTTTGGCCACTCCGGCAGCACCGGTAGAACCATACAAATCAGCAGATGCCATCAGGATAGCGCCTTGGGTATATTTGTTAAGATACCCCAACACATCACCTAACACACCTCGGGTGGTATAACTTTCCCCCACTTTAAAATTAAATGGAGCTGGCACATTCTTAGGATCTACGTTATAAACTTTTTCTACTTCACCCAAATCTGCACGAACGGTACGTTTTTTCGCATCTAAATGTTGAGCTGAAGAGCGAAGTTGAGTAGAAATGTAAGCGGACAATTCTTTATCTTTTTCCAAAGCAGTCCGAATTATCTGCAAACTCTCCCACAGATATTTTTCTATATTCTCCGGTGTTTTTTCTCCTTCAAAACGGACCATTTTCACACCGAATGTTTTCTCAAATTCCGCCAAAGAAGCATAAAAACCGTCAGAAGCGAATTTATGACCGCCACCGTGAGAAGCTTTCCCTTCTATTCCATACTTCCACCCTTTCGTAGTACGATAAACAATGGCCGTAGGTTGATGGTTATCTATTTCTTGTGCCAGTTGGTGGGCGATATGAATTTGTTTAAAATCATGTCCATTGGGCACATAAATAACGTTAACGTCATGTATATAGAAAAACTCAAGAGGGGTCCATTGTACGTAGTCCCCCGGATTTCCATTTTCCGCCGTAACACGTTCGCTTTCTATAGAGGCCTCATTCCAATCCAAGTGGAAAATAGCATTTTTAAGCTGGGCAGTAGAAGCCATGGCCACAGCTTCACTCACACGTCCTGCTGTTAGCCCCCCCTCTCCTTCTACCATGTGGACACGGGGGCAATTTTCTCCATACGCATCTGCTGCACCAAAGGCCAATCCTACCCCACTACCGATACCTACCCCACTAGCTCCCGTGCTGGTACGCACAAAAGGAACTAACGGTTCCGGATGTCCACCTAATGATTTGGAATGAAATTTATTAAATAACGGTGTCCCTTGCACCGGGTTGTGACGGAAACCAAGCAAATCCTCTAATCGCAACTGCATTTTTTCGTTCGCAGGCAAAAAAGCCGTATCTGCCACTCGCACACACTCGTTTCGCAATGCCCACATAGCATACAACCCTAATGCTTTGTGTCCAGCCGTATAAGAAATAATATCGTTATCCAAGCGCAAGGGGTCTGAAAAATCATACATCATGTGTTTGTACAAAAGGTGCTCCACAAAACGACCGCTAGAAATGCTCCCCCCCGGATGTCCCGACGTGGGGACATAGTTAAATAAAATCGAAACCAAAGCACGGTACACTACATCCAATCGGGTCAGTTGATTTTCTTCTTGTATCGGAAGCGCATAAGAAGGGTTATTTAAGTAATCGGTTACATCAAAATATACAGCCCGCTTTTTACTAATTGAAAAGGTTCGGCTCATACTTTCTCCTCACAGGAAAAACGAAATATCCGTAAAAAATAAAGTTTTTTCTTATTTTTCTGACAATCCGGGTCTTTACATTATACTCCGAAGCTTTGTTTTTTGCAAGTTTTTTCTTCTCATCCCATGTACGCGCGTTTAGTCCTCGGCGCACTTACATTGCAAGATGTGTAAAATAAAAGTACAATAAAAGGGACTTTAATTTATCCTCTGGAGGAATTGAAAATGACTGTCTCTTATAAAGAACTTGGCCTGGTAAATACACGCCAAATGTTCAAAGATGCCATGGCCGGTGGGTATGCAATTCCGGCGTATAACTTTAACAACATGGAACAATTACAAGCAATTGTAACTGCTTGTGTACAAACGGGTTCTCCGGTAATTTTGCAAGTATCCAAGGGTGCACGTCAATATGCCAATTCCACGTTATTGCGTTGGATGGCTCGCGGTGCGGTGGAAATGATGGCCGAACTGGGCAAACCGGTACCGTTGTGCTTACATTTAGATCATGGAGATAGCTTTGAGCTCTGCAAAGACTGCATTGATAACGGCTTTTCTTCCGTAATGATCGATGGTTCTAGCTTACCATACGAAGAAAACGTAGCTTTAACTAAAAAAGTTGTGGAATATGCACACAAACATGACGTAACCGTAGAAGGTGAATTGGGAGTGCTAGCTGGTATTGAAGATGAAGTTTCTGCCGAACACCACACGTATACCGATCCTGCTCAAGTAGAAGATTTTGTAAAACGCACAGGTGTCGATTCTTTGGCCATTTCTATTGGAACTTCCCACGGGGCGTATAAATTCAAAGTAAAACCGGGTGAAAAACTTCCTGAACTCCGTTTTGATATCTTGGAAGAAGTATCTAAACGCTTACCTGGTTTCCCAATTGTGTTGCATGGTTCTTCTTCCGTACCACAATGGGCTGTAAAACAAATCAATGAGTACGGTGGAAAATTGGATAACACAGCTGGTATCCCGGAAGAACAATTGCGCAAAGCTGCCAAATCAGCCGTGTGCAAAATCAACGTAGACTCTGACGGCCGCCTGGTGATGACCGCCACTATCCGCAAAATATTTGCCACAAAACCGGCTGAGTTCGATCCACGCAAATATTTGGGCCCAGCCCGTGAAGAACTTATCAAAATGTATGCCGAAAAGAACGAAAAAGTATTCGGTTCGGCTGGCCGTGTAAAATAAGTTTTTACAACCAAAAACCCCCGCTGATAAAGCGGGGGTTTTTGCAAACTTAAAGGGATCTACCCTCTCCTTTTACGAAAAATTTCCGTAACTCGATCGAAAATTCCGTGACAATATGCCAGCGTTAACCCGTAATTAGAAACGGGGACTCCCGCTTCTTGTAAAATCTCAAGCCGCCGCATAATTTGTGTGCGTGTTACCATGCATCCACCACACTGAATAGCCAAACGAAAAGAAGATAAATCAGCCGGTAAAGCATCTAAATTACTGACCATGGTAAATTGCAATTTTTTCCCTGTAAATTGCTGTAAGAGATTAGGAATTTTCACGCGCCCGATATCATCACATTTATTGACGCTATGCGAACAAGACTCCAACATTAAAACCTTGTCATCATCTTGCAATCGTTCAATACTGGGAGTCCCTTTTAAAAAAGCATCAAAATTTCCCTTCAACCGAGAAAACAAAATACTAAAGCTAGTCAAAGGAATCGTTTGCGGCACTACGGAGCTAACATATTTAAATACTTGAGAATCGGTTACTACTAATTTAGGAGAATGACGTTGTAAACATTCACGCAATTCCGTATCTTTAACGCAAATGGCAGTTGCTCCAATATCTAACAAATTGCGAATTGTCTGCACTTGTGGCAGAATTAGACGGCCTTCCGGAGCAGAACCATCAATAGGAACTACCAACACCACCTCATCTCCAGCCTTTACATAATCATCTAAAATCACATCCGTGGAATAAGAACTTTTTGGTAGATGGCTTTGAATAGCATTTATAAGTGCCGGCACATTGGGTTGATAACAAGTAAAATCCACTACATCTGTCCCTTTTATCTCTACATTAGTACGTTGTAAATCGGTTTTATTTTGCACAACAAAGAAGGGAACTTTCCGAGATAAACAACTTACCATTAGGCTCTTATCGTACTCATCAAAATTACCCGCAAAAACAAGGACGGCCAAATCTACTTGATCCAACGCATCTTGTGTGCGCTGGACCCGTTTAGTTCCAAGAATAGAAGTGTCATCTACTCCCGCCGTATCCATTAAAACTACAGGGCCAATGCCCAAAATTTCCATTGTTTTTTTAACAACATCTGTCGTCGTACCAGGCTGATTCGAAACAACAGAAACTTGCTGCCCAGCTAACGCATTTATGATGGAGCTTTTTCCAGCATTCATCTTGCCAAAAAATCCAATGTGAGGTCTGTTAAGTTGTACCATATTTTAAGTATATAAAAAAGGAGGCATAAGTGCATAAATTAAGGTATAATAAAATAAGAATTTACTGATAGAGGATTCTATGAACAATTTTCAATCGTATCAAAAACAACGAGCAAAACTCGTTGAGAAAAACCTTTCCAAATATATTAAAAAAATCAAAAATGCCCCTAAAATTTTAACCGATTCTATGGATTATTCCCTCCAGGCCGGAGGGAAACGGGTACGTCCCATCTTGTTAATGGCCACTGCTGAGGCCTTCGGGAAAAAAGCCACAGATGTTCTTCCGGCTGCCTGCGCGGTGGAAATGCTTCATACTTATTCCCTTATCCATGATGACCTTCCCTCTATGGATAATGATGATTTGCGACGTGGAAGACCCACCAATCACAAAGTTTTTGGGGAAGATTTATCCTTGTTAGCCGGAGATGCCTTGTTAACATATGTTTTTGAAGTCTTTGCCCAAAACGGGAATGTCAAAAATATCGGTGCCCAAAACACATTAACAGCACTGGCTAATTTTGCCAACTGTGCCGGTGCCGCTGGCATGGTAGGGGGTCAAGTGGCCGACGTATACGCTGAAGGGATGGGAACACAGGAAGCGCATAGCACGCGGGCGGATAAAATTCGCAAACACTCCAAACTCTTGGCAGACAAATCCCTTCGTTATTTCATGCTTCCGCCTTACACCGCCGAGACAACCCCTGAAACCATTTTGAACTACATTCACGCCAACAAAACTGGAGCTCTCATCCGTGGCAGCGTAGAAACTGGAGCCTTATTGGCCGGAGCCAAAGGATCAGATCTTAAACACATCAAAACATACGCCAATAACATTGGTTTAGTATTTCAGATTGTGGATGATATTTTGGATGTAACAGCTTCTGCCAAACAATTGGGAAAATCTAACAGTGATAAAGCCAACGGAAAACTGACCTTCGTTAGCTTGTACGGTTTAGAGGGTAGCCGCAAACATGCCCAACTGCTTATTGCCAACGCACAAAAAGCACTGGCAAAGTTGAAAAACGTAAAAAAGAAAAATCTTTGGCCCCTTTATGAAATGGCCGAATTTTTCAAAACCCGCACCTACTAAGAGGGATCTATGAAAGTATTGCCCAGCATTCAAACACCTCATGATTTACGCCTAATCAAAAAGGAACTTCTTCCCACTTTATGTGAAGAATTGCGTGCCAGCATTTTGGAGACGGCCAGTAAGAATGGGGGACATTTGGGTTCAAGTTTAGGGGCTGTAGAATTAATTACCGCTCTACATTACGTATTTAATACCCCGGAAGATCAAATTGTTTTTGACACTGGACACCAAGCATACGCTCACAAATTATTAACTGGACGGCAAAAAAAATTTTCTACTATTCGTAAAAAGGGAGGCCTAAGTGGTTTTCCAAAACGTAAAGAAAGCAAATACGATGCCTTTGGCACAGGCCATGCTTCTACTGCAATTTCCGCTGCTCTAGGCCTGGCAATTGCACGTGACCAAAAGAAAGAAAATCATAAAGTAATTGCTCTGGTGGGAGATGGTTGCTTAACCGGTGGAATGGCTTATGAGGCCATGCAAAATGCCGGTCTGTTACGTACTGATTTACTTGTAATTTTGAACGATAATCAAATGTTTATTTCACAACGGGTCGGGGCTTTGGGAAAGGCTCTTACCAAACTACTCGCCACAAAATATGTACAATTAGCCGAAGAGAAAGCCACCAATTTTTTAAAACGTTTTGATGAATTTGGTAATAACGCCGCCAAACTAGCCAAAAGAGCTCGTTCTATTCTGTTTCCCGGCACTCTGTTCGAAGAAATGGGGTTTCGCTATTTTGGGCCGGTCAATGGGAATGATTTAAATGCTCTATTAGAGGTATTGGAGACCCTTAAAGATGTAAAAGGGCCCGTTATCCTCCACACCGTTACAAAAAAAGGAAAAGGATACGAACCTGCCGAATTAAATCCCACTAAGTTTCACGGCGTTGGCATTTTTGATGTGGATACGGGAGATCCCTTGGGAAAATCTAATACCATAACCTTCACTAAAGCCTTTTCAAAAGCTCTTGTAAAGTTAGCGACTAAAGATTCCTCCATTACGGCAATTACAGCCGCTATGCCAGAAGGAACTGGTTTAGATGCTTTTCGGGAAAAATTTCCTGCTCGTTATTTTGATGTGGGTATTGCGGAAGAACACGCTGCTACTTTCGCCGCTGGTTTGGCCGCCGGCGGTGTAAAGCCAATTGTAGCACTTTATTCAACTTTCTCTCAACGCTGCTACGATCAAATTTTACATGATATTTGTCTCCAGAACTTACCGGTTGTATTTGCATTAGACCGAAGTGGTATCGTCGGAGAAGACGGGCCAACACATCACGGCGTTTTTGACATAAGCTTTCTGCGTTCTATTCCCAATTTAATTTTAGCTGCTCCAGCAGATGAAAATGAACTTCAGCATCTACTTAAAACAGCTTTTGAAGCGAAAGCCCCTTTTATTTTGCGTTATCCCAGAGGAGCTGGTGTAGGAATTACACTCGAAGAAGAATTAAAAACACTTCCCATTGGAAAAGGCCATTGGATGAGAAAAGGGAAGGATGCTACCATTTTGGCCATTGGAAATCGAGTCTATCCAGCTATGGAAGCCGCTGAATTATTGGAGAAAAAAGGAATAGACTGCGGCGTAGTCAATATGCGATTTGTGAAGCCATTAGATACACAAATTATTGACCAAGCCCTTAAAAATTCCCCGCATCTCATAACGGTAGAAGACAATATGCTGGCTGGGGGATTCGGCTCGGCCGTAGCTGAGTATCTGGCTGACAAAAAATCCCAAGTGCAATTGATTCGTTTGGGAATTGCAGATAAATTTGTAGAACATGGTAAAGTAACAGAATTATATGAACAATTAGGCTTAGATGCTATGGGTATCGTCCAACGCATTATGCAAGCCCATATCAAGTGAGGTTATATGAAAAAACAAAAAGTTTCCGCTACCAAACATGGTTCTTCGTATATCAAGGCATATGAAGACGTCGAACTGTTAAAACAAGATATAATGCGCCCGGTGCGTATGGAATTAGAAGTCCTCAAACCGGAATTGTATTTTAAACATTTTGGCATCAATGAAACAATCGTTTGTTTTGGAAGTGCGCGCATTCCTCAAGGAAAGGATGTTCAAAAGAAAATTCAACAAGCTCAAAAAGCCTTGGAAAAGGATCCCTCCAATGTTAAATTAAAACAACAACTGGCTGCCATTAAAGGCCTCTCTTCTTTATCCAGATATTACGACGAAGCCCGCCGTTTTGCCAAAATTGTTGTAAAAGAATCGCACAACCGCCTGACAATAGTAACCGGAGGAGGCCCTGGTATCATGGAAGCTGCCAATCGTGGGGCTTTTGAAAACGGGGGGACTTCCGTCGGGTTAAATATCACTTTGCCACATGAACAATTTCCCAATCAATACATTTCCCCGAACTTGGCTTTTTTATTCCACTATTTTGCCATTCGTAAAATTCATTTCGTTATGCGTTCCAAAGCTTTTGTGGTATTCCCGGGTGGGTTTGGAACTTTCGACGAACTTTTTGAGATCTTAACATTGGTACAAACCGGTAAAAAATCACGTATTCCTGTTATCCTGGTTGGAAAAAGTTTTTGGAATAAAGTGATTAATGTTAAAGCATTGGCACAATACGGAGTTATCTCAAAAGAAGATGCTGCCGCTCTTCCTATTGTAGATACTGCGGAAGATGCCTGGAAAGAAATTGTCAAATTTTATAAACGATAATTGAAATTTCTTTTGTAATAAAAATCCCCGTTTATTACCGGGGATTTTTATAGGACCTAAAATTTTCTGGGTCCTTTTTCTTTCTTATCATAGGCCCAAGGGCCCTTTTATTCTTGCTTGTTGTTTTGATTAAATAAAGGAAAAGCGAAAAGTGTGAGGAAATCAAAATGAAAAAATTTGTGTTATGTTGCTTATGTATCCTCGTTTCTCTATTCACCTATGCCCAAGGCGGTAAAATTTTATCATCGGCAGGAAAAGCATCTGTTCGTACAGGAGAAATGTTAATCCCGGAAATGGTACCTTCGGCCACAGGTGGATTTATGGGATGTTTTTTCATCTCTCAAATGGAAAAATATTCATGCCCAGCAACTTTATCCCAACAATCGGCCGCTGCTCCTACTTTGCCAAATGTAAACGTGGATACAGGGGCCTTAGTCAATAAAATTTCCCGAGTTGCTACTGCTCAAATCCGCCCGCCGTTAGTCCCCCCTCATTTTCAGGGAATTCCTGCATACTTAAAGAAAAATTTAACAGAAGAAGTGCTTCAAAAGACGGAAGGAAGTACTCACCTTTTGGAAGAACCTTTTCCCGGTTCTGCGGCTTTTTCTTTTAAAGCGGGGAGTTCAGAAGCGGACATGCTATCAACCCAATTAAGACAAGATTTACAATCTGCATTTGAAGAAATGACACAAGAGCTGGAGTCACAACTGAAGAATCCTTCTATCACTCCCACTATAGCAGAAGTTCGTGTAGGAAGAATTTTAGATATTCAAACGAGATTGCGCACAATAGCCGCTTTATACTTAGAACCAAAAGATGCGCAAATAGTCTTAGCTATCGACACAAAACTCTCTTGGTTTAGGTATTATTATTCTACTCTGGCGGGTAATCCAACTGCCATTCCAGGGACTTATCTCCGTTCTAACAAACCGGTTTCCCCCCAAGCACGTTTCCAATCTTGGAATGACACTTTTTGGGGTTCTAATAATAAAAAATTATTGATTACACCAAAAGAAATTCTGCCTTATCAACACAACAAATAACTATTTCTCCAACAAAAGCAAAATCCCCGGTTTTTCCGGGGATTTTTTAGACCTAGTATTTTCTAGGTCTTTTTTCTTCTATATTGTAGGTCTAAAGACCCTTTTTCTCTCTTTTTTCATTTGATTAAATAATAGGTAAGATATGAAAAAATTATTAATGTTTTGCCTATTCATTTTTTCCATTGGTACCGGTAGCTATGCTCAAGTCTCTAAAATTGTTACCTCTACCGGAAAAACCGCTTTTTCTGCTATTGAAGAAAATTTACCGACAATGTCAATCGCCATGGCGCCAGCGGCCGGAAGTTACTTTCGAACACAAATATCCACGACTATTCCCAATCCTTCAACCATTTCTTACCCACAATCTCTTGCCAATGGAGCATTGACTACTCCTTCCATAAACAATTCTGTAGATGCAAATTATTTATCTGCTCAAATGGCACGCTCTCTTCGTATAATTTTACCTTTTACCCCAACCGATTTTAAAGAAATACAACGACCGATAGTTGATGATTTAGCAAAAGAAACCTTACGTAAAACTACCGCAAAATATGACATCTTGGCACGGCAATTTTCTAATGAGCCCTCTATCACCCTTAAAAGGTCTATTTTTGTGAAAGATATAAACGATAGATATGTAAAACTTTATCAAGGCAGCTTATCATTTATTCAAGAAATGCTAAAAGAATTAAAACAGCAAAACACGCACGAAACAACTATCTCCCCCGTTAAAGCGGAAGTACAATTCGGTAGAATTTTAGAAACACAAACCGCTTTACGAAATTTTGCAATTGAATATCTTCTAGATAACTACTATGCAACCGAAGGTGCCTCAAGAAAAATAGTGCATTTGGATATCCTTCTGTCGCAATTTAGATATTTTTATTCTACGGTTGCGGGGAATCCTTCTGCAGAACCAACGGGAGATCCCGTTATATATACCATTGTATCAGAAAAAATTCGTTTTATCGTTGAAGATTGGGCTAGGAGTGTCCGGAAAGGAAGGCCATTACTAAAACGATCCGAATTGCCTTTTCAACACCACAAATAGCATCTTTAAATCCAATAAAACTCTCCAAATAAAAACTTTGGAGAGTTTTTATCTAAAACGCATCTAAATTTAGTGGGTAATTCTTTCCCAAAAAGATTTTGTTTTTTGAGGGAGAAGCTTGGGCTCAATCCACCCCATCAGAATACCTTTTTCATTGATAACCGGCAAAGAGTCTATGCCTCTTTCTACAAAGCATTTATGTGCTTTTTCAATTGTATCAGTCAAATGGAGTGATTGAATAGTTGCCATAACAGATCCACAGACAGATTCTTTGCTATAAAACGCAAGTTCCGCCGTACGAATACCCCCCTTCAAAACGCCTTCTTTATCTGTTACGAAACAGATTAAAGGCAATTTTTTACGAGGTAAAGTTTTTAGCCGTTCAATAAGCAAATTTATTTTAGTTTCTGTACGAACTGCCACAAAATCTGTGTTCATCCAACGGGCTACACTCTGCTGGGTATATTGACTGGATTGTTCTAGCAATTGCACGAAAGATTTATCCAATACTGCACGCAAGCGAGTTTGGTAGGGAGATGAAAATTCTTTCCATAGCTTCAAAGCTTGATTTACTTCCAAATGTGCCAAAATGTAAGATGCCTGTTTAAGAGGTAATCGACGTAAGACAGCCGCCGCTTTTGCCGGAGTCATTTGATTCATACACGTTACTAATGTATGTGCCTTCAAACCTCCTACCAACAAAATAATCTCATGCGTTGCCAAGGTTTCTAAAGCCTTGGCAGCCTGTGAAGGATCAGCCGAAATAAACTTTTCGGTCATTACGGAGGCCAAATTCTGCATAGGATTATTCATATAATTTATTATAATAAATTAACAAGCCCAAGGGCCAATAACGAGAGGACTTTATGCTATTTAACAAACCGATTCACGAGTTAACATTTGAAGATGTCGTAGCTTTTTGTGAACGCCAACTCCCGGAGAACAAACAGTTGGATTACAAATATATGCTGCCCAAAAATCATGAGAAATTTGCCAAAACCATTGCCTCTTTTGCTAATGCCTTGGGTGGTACCATTATCGTGGGCGTTCAAGACGACAAAAATGATAAACCCTGCCCTCCATACACAGGCATTGCCTACCACGAAAAAATCCGTAATTCTATCGAAGACATCATCCAAACCTATATAGATCCGGTCGTATTTGTAGATATTAATATTTGCGTTAACAAAACAAAAGATCGTATGTTTATTGTTATTAATATTCCACAAAGTAATTTGACTCCTCATTTGGTAGGGAAACTGAAACGCGCTTATATCCGCACAGGGCAATCTAGCCGTCCGGAAACAATCGTACATCCGGAAAAGTTGCCTTGGTTATTGGATCATCGTCAAAAATCTGAAAGATTGCGTCATATCTTATACGACAAAGCGGAAAGCCACTTTGAGAACTACTTAAAGACTCTTACAGCTAATGTAGAACGACAAAGCGTGTGCACCATGTCCGTTGTTCCTATGTATCCTGAAGAACCATTAACAGACTATAAAAAACTACCCAAAATTGTGCAAACAGCTTCTGCAAAAGCATCTTACGGGGTAATGGCCAACCCGGTCTACCCTTTAATTTCCGTGCAAGATGGAGTGGCTATTATCTCTAATGAACGCGGCATATACAAAATGACAGAATTCAACGCTTATGGACTTTTGATGAATAAACAAATTGTTTCCGCCGAGAAACCTGTCAACGGACACCCTTCCAAAACAATTCGTTTGGAAACATTGGGACAGAATTTGACATTATTTCTTCTTACTGCACGAAAATTTTTAGAACAATTGCCCAGCGGCGGTACTTTTGTATTCCGTTTCAAATTAAATAATATCCGGGCCGTACGTGCCTTATTGGGGAACACACAAGCCACCGTCTTAGAAGATTACTTACGCATGGATCGGTCTCTTTCTTTAACCGATCTACAAGGCGGACTGAAGATTTTGTTAGAGGATATTCTGCATGAAGTTGCTTGGTCTTTGGGGATGATTGTTAAGGAAGAAACCATTACGCAATTGGTACATAACTGCTTAAAGGAAATAAAAGAATGAAAGGTTTTACTTTAATTGAAACGTTAGTCGTAGTGGTCATTATTGGCATTTTAATTGCTGTGGCTCTTCCCTATTATCGCAATGCAACAGAAAGTGCCCAATTAACGGAATTAGTTGTATTGTGGGGCCGCCAAAAAAATTTTATTACCGGGAATCAAATGGATTCAGCCCAAGCCGATAAATTAACGCAACACTTGCAAGAAGGAAAATTGAAGAAATTTACGGGACGTATCTTCTGTCGCGAAAACACCCAAGATTTATGTTGGGAAGCAGAATTTACGAAGATAAATCCAAATGAACCCCTACAATACAAGATACAAACTACAGATAACTTCCGCCATTTAGTTTGTATTCCAGAAAATAGTGCTGGGCAAAATTTTTGCGAATCTCAAGCAAACGACACTACCCCCCTTGAACTGAACGGGGCTACCGCTTATCAAATCCGTTGAGATTTTATAAAGATTCCAACATGGCGGGAATTACTTCGTATAGATCCCCTTCCACCGCATAGTGCGCTGTTTTCATAATAGGAGCATTGGGGTCTTTATTAATTGCCACAACAACATCCGCACCA
The DNA here is from genome assembly GCA_016282685.1 of Elusimicrobiaceae bacterium. Classification (GTDB taxonomy): domain Bacteria; phylum Elusimicrobiota; class Elusimicrobia; order Elusimicrobiales; family Elusimicrobiaceae; genus Avelusimicrobium. Next base: position 77,670 of record JAEELM010000008.1, read on the forward strand.
CTCATACCTGCCATGTGCTGAATTTGGCCGGAAATACCACAGGCAATATAAAGTTTAGGTTTGACAGTACGTCCAGTCAGTCCAATTTGATAACGATAATCAATCCATCCATTATCTACCGGAGGACGCGAAGCAGCAACTGTTCCTCCCAGACGTTCTGCTAATTGTGCCAATAATTGAAAGCCTTCTTTTTTTCCAATACCGCGGCCACCAGCCACAATAACCTTTGCTTCTGATAAATCCAAATCATTCCCTTTGTTTTTAATAAATTCTATGAATTTTGCCAAAGAGGTATGTTGGGTCGCATCAAACGGAAAACGGATAATCTCTCCCTTCCGCCCTGGTTGGGGCACCGCTCTTTCATAAGACATGGGACGTAAGGAACACATTTCCGGCCTTGTTTTGGCACATGTGATAGTAGCCATTAAATTCCCGCCAAAAGTAGGGCGTGTAGCATAAAGCTGCCCATCTTCTTGGTGAATTTGCACATCCGTTGCATCAGCTGTTAATCCCGTTCCAATAAAAACAGCGGTCTTGGCCGATAGAGCACGCCCTCGATTGGTTGCCGGAATTAAAAATTTATTTGGCTTGTATGTTTTCACAAGAGAATTGAGCACTTTTGCATAAACATCATCTATATAATGTTCCAGATGAACATCATCACATATATATACACAATCGGCGCCACGCTCTATTAAATCTTGTGCAAATGATTCTACTTCAAAACCCAAAAGTACAGCACATAATTTTTCATGTAATTCATCCGCTAATTTACGTCCAGCCGTTAACAATTCATACGCTGTTGGACTTAATTTTCCACGTTGAACTTCCGCAAGAACCCATACATTTTTATAATCCGCTTTCGCCATAGTTGAATCCCTTAAATAAAATGATTTTCCTTAAGCAACGCTACCAATTTTGTTCCCTTTTCTTTACCGTTATTTCCCTCAACAATCGTAGCTGTATTTTCATGTTTAGGAGTAAACGATTTCACTACTTTCGTTGGGCAATTTGCAATTCCCAACATTGTTTTATCCGCTTGGATATCATCTGCGTTCCACGTAACAATGGTTGCTTTTTTGGCTGCCAAACGACCTTTGACACTTCGAACACGCGGTTTATTAATCTCTTTGACAACTGAAAGAACACATGGAAAAGGCAATTCAAGCACTTCACTTCCATCTTCCGTCAAACGTTCTACTACAATAGATTTTTTACTTACGCGTATTACTTTCTTTACAAATGCGGCATTAGGAAGGTTGAGCCAAGCAGAAATTTGCGGACCGATATGGCCGGTATCACTATCATTGGTTTGTTTGCCACAAATAATCAAATCGACCGGAGACAAACCATTAATTTTTTCGATTCCTTTAGCTAAAGCATAGCTGGTAGACCACGTATCTGAACCTGCCAAAGCACGATCCCCTAATTGATACACTTCATCCGCCCCACGGGCAATGCTATCACGCAATACTTGTTGAGCTTGCGGCGGCCCCATGGTAATAACAGAGACACGCCCCCCCTCTTGCTCCTTCAATGTTACCGCTTCTTCCAATGCATATTCATCAAAAGGATTGATGGCACTTTCCGAGCCGGAACGAATCAAACATCCCGTTGCGGGATCAATTTTTACATTATCAGATTTAGGGGTTTGTTTTACACATACTAAAATATGCATTTACTCCTCCTCTGCTTTGGCTGCATATTCTTTGATAAGTGCCGTTAAAATCTCATTTTTCTGTATATGCACAGTTCCTTCATAAATTTGGGTAATTTTTGCATCCCGCATATATTTTTCTAATGGAAAATCGCGCATATACGCAATTCCCCCACAAAGCGTTACACATTCATCTGCCACTTCCATAGCCACATTCGAACAAAACAATTTAGCTTCGGCACTGTATTTCGTCCACCGAGCACCTTTCAACTTTTTCAATTCTTCATGCACAACGGTATTGTTCGCAATCGCATTTCGAACCGCCGGAATAAACTCCGCATCCATTTTATGCGTCAATGTGTATACAAGAGCACGGCCAGCTTCCGTCTTAGCTGCTAATTCAGCCACCTTATGCCCCAGGGCTTGAAACGTAATAATAGGTTGTCCGAATTGTTTGCGTGTACGAAGAAAAGGAATCGTGGTATCCAATGCTCCTTGAGCTATACCCACAGCTTGAGCAGCCACTCCCGGCCGGGAATAATCTAATGTCTCCTGTAAATACAAAAGGCCACGGCCTTCACTACCCAACAGGTTTTCTCTCGGTACTCGCACATTATCGAAAATCAATTCATAAGTAGGGTTAGAACGGATTCCCATTTTTTCTTCTTTTTTACCAAACGAAAATCCGGGCGTTCCTTTTTCAATGACCAACAAAGAAATCCCTCTCGCTCCACGTGCGGGATTTGTATTTACGGCAACCGTATAGAAATCGGCTTCCTTGCCGGTAGAAATAAAATGTTTGGTTCCGTTTACAACATAGAAATCGCCATCTTTTATGGCAGTAGTTTTAAGTGCAGTCGCATCAGAACCGGCTTCCGGTTCTGTCAAGGCAAACGCCCACAATTTTTTACCACTTGCCAAATCCGGACACCACTTTTCTCGTTGTTCTGGGGTAGCCGCCAAAAACATAGGAATAGCACCCAAGGCGGAAGTCCCCGGCGTCAAAGCAAGTCCTGCACAGGCGCGGGAAAGTTCCTCAAAAGCCATTGCCAAACAAGTAATTCCTCCCCCTAAGCCGCCATATTCTTCCGGCAGCCACAAACCAAACAACCCCGATTTGCGGTATTCTTCCCACATTTCATAGGAAAAAGCTTCTTTGGCATCCATCTCGGCACGAATCGGTTTTATCTTCTTTTGAGCAAATTCACGTGTTGTGTTAAGGACTTCTTGTTCCATTTCGTTAATCGCGTAATCCATTGGAAGCTCCCTTAGTGCTTTTTTTAAAATTTCGATAACGCCTAAAGAAACGGCGACGACCTTTGTTTTTCTTGGTTGGAGGAACTAAACTTCTATATAGACGTTCCTGTTTTTTTACCATTGTATTGGCTGTAAATTCAGAAAAATCCCGATGGTCTATTGCATTCTCAAACCGCTCACGCAATGCGTTATGTCTCAGTAAAACTTTTAATTTCTCAGCAAATTTATCAATATCTTTCGGGCGAACCAAAAAACCTGTCTTATTATTCGTAATTACTTCGCTAATACCGTCCACATCATAACAAACGGCTGGGACTCTCATAGACATAGCTTCTAGCAAAGACATAGGTAAGCCTTCCCTTAAGGAAACACTGGCATACACATCTGCAATAGCCAGCAATTCAAGGGCATCATTACGCCATCCCGGAAACAAAACATGTTTTTCAATGTTCAGATTTTCTACTAAATGTGATACCTGCTCTTTAAGAGGTCCTTCTCCCGTAAAAATAAAGTAAACATTTTTCATCTGATTTAATACTTTATAGGCAGCAAATACAAAGTGAAGGGGATTCTTGAGAGGTTTACAATTGGCCAATGCCAATACTACTTTGGCATTAGCCGGTATATTGAAAGATGCTTTTTTAGCAACAACGTCAAATTTAAGTGGCAATATGGGGTTAAAATTTACCCCCGCTCGAATAATTTCGGTACGCACTCCCCTACCGATTCCTAATTCTTTCGCCTCTTGTGCATTTTTACGCGAGACAAATACAAGCACTTGAGTAAATTTAGCACAAAATTTTTCTACCGAAACAAAAAACTTAAATTGCTTTTCTCCTTGTTCTTTAGCAAAACCAAGACCGTGAAACGTATGTACAACTTTCGCCTTACGCCAAAATACACGCGCTGCTAGCCTTCCTAATACCCCAGCTTTAGGGGAATTAGTATGAACAATATCCGGTTTTACTTTCCGCAATACTCGCCCCATCTGCAAAAATGCAAAAAAATCATGAAATACATATTTGAAGCGAATATCATGCTTTAGGGCAGATAAAAAATAGACATGTTGCTTATCATGCTGTAGTTTATTGTCCAACCGTCCACCGATTCCTGTAGCCAAAAAAGCCTCAAACTGTTGCTTATTTATTGTTTTGATCGTAGTAAGCACACTGGCTTGGGCCCCACCTTGGTCCATACGAGTAATAAAATATAAAATTTTCGTTTTTTCCATTAGTTAATCGTTCCTGTTGTTGTATCTATAATTCGTGCTTCCGGGAAATAATACTTGATGATTGCCATGTAGTCCTGGCCTTGCTTGGCCAATCCATTGGCTCCCTGTAAACATAAACCTTCTCCCAATCCCGTATCATACCCGCGGACCAACACATGTTCTATTGTTTTCCCTTTGTAGAAAGGCACTATATCGAAAAAATTTGAACGCATGGATCCGGCACTCAAAATAAACATAATTTCCTGTGGGTCAGTAGTTTGATAGGTTCCTTTTGTTCCTTCAAAACGCATTCCCAAAATACGTCCATTGGGAGAAAAATGAGTAGGTGTAATAGCCTTTAATTTCCCGATATTTTGTTTGTAAGCAATGCGGCTTTGAATATCCTTTGCCGGATAAAGATAGATCCACTTTATACTGGCCCATTGAGTAGGATCTTGAGGACGGGCGTACAAATCCGCCGGGGGATTAGATAACATATATTTAGATATGTTGGCGGGAGAAAATACATAGGCAGGTTTATTTCCCGTATTTTCAATGGCATTTGCTGCTACCACTCCACAGCTATCATACGAACCGGCTTGCGTTTGCGTTAAACGAATTTTCGCAGACTCCTTTGAAGCCTCCAGTAATGTTTTAAAAATTAAGTTAATCCCCTTAAATTTAAACTGTTCATCATTATCGGTAATATGATAAGAATCTTGTGCATGTTCTGTTACCGCTTGCGACAAAGCAGATCGTAAGACAACCGCCAAAGCCTCCAAAGCCGATTCGTTGGTAATTTGTTGTACCTTTGTGGCTAAAAGAGCGGGAATTAAGTCTTCAGCATATACGTCATTAATAAGCTGGAATCCATCTTCAGTGGGAACCACTATTAGAGTCCCTTTCAGTTCTTTATCGCTCAAATCAGCTGAAAAAATACTTGTTGCATGAATATCTTTTACCAACAATGTTTTGTGAGATTGTTCAGCCTGGATACGAAACGGACGTACGGAAGAAAATTCAGTTTGCCCTTTCGCATTTTTGAAATCCACCCCTTTGGTTTGTGGATTAAATTCGATGGTCTTAACAATGTAGGCTGGAAAACGTAACACTTCCCCCAGTTTTTCATCCGTTATACGGGCCGTTCCTGATGACATAAAAGCCACCTGTTTTAATTGTTGTGGTATTTGCTCACGGTTGGCATATAATGCCATACGGACAGACTCGGAAGGAGTAGATTCAAGCTCGTGAACTATAGGCTGTTCCAAACGTAAATAAAACAAATAATCAATGCTTTTATCCCCTAACGATTCCCCGTATTTCTCTACTTTAGCCGCCAGCTCTTTATTTTGAGGATCTAAACTGAACAAAGTGGCATAGTATTGCCAAGCTTGCCGTTTATCTTTTTCTTTCTCAACCAATTTAGCATAAAGAGCTACCGCCGGATAATTTTTTTCGTCATGAGAAAGAGATTGTTGTAGGAAAACAGGGGCCAAATGGCGGGAAGGTTTCATCTCGGAAGCAATTTTTCCTAACATATACGATACAAAAGAAATTGCATAAGGATTAGAGGTATACACATATTGAAATGCGGCTGCGGCTTCTTCTTTATTCCCAGAAAAATACCATGCCAAAGCTGTTCCCATTTTAGCTGATGAAACATATTCAAAATCCGCCGTCAAATACAATAAATGGTCAAAAGTCTGGCGTGCTTGTTTGTATTTTCCAGCCGATAACAAAATCCAACCTTTGGTTAATTCTATAAAAGGATCTTCTGAATTGAGAGAACTGGCTTGTTGAATATACGTTACAGCTTGGGAAACCAATCCACGTTGGAGAGATAGAATTGCCAACTCCAAATTCGCAGCAGAAGACACCTCTTTTTGTGGATCATTTTCATATGTTTTAAGTGAAAAATAACACTCATCTATGTTGCCCGAAACACATTTTTCTGCCACCGTTTTAATTTCCGGCGGGAGCGTATAATCTAACACACTCTTATGCAACAAAGTTTCATTCAGTTTGCTATCGGCACGCTTGGCAGCAAGGGAAGATTTGTTGACTGTTTTTGCAACCGCTGACGAATCCACTTCTAAACTTTCTTCTGCCTCTTGAGCAAAAGACGCCACAAAGCCTACCAATAAAAACAGTATTGGGATGGTCCATTTCCTCATATTATTCATTATACCAAATCCCCTAAGGAGGGTTTTTAACGAGAAGTTTCTATTAGGCCATATCCGGCAATTTTTCCTTCACCGTCTTTACATATAAAAACTTCCCATTCCTTGCTTTCATAACGTCCATTATCATGATATAGTTCCAAATAAATTTTGAACATATTTCCGGATGATTTCTCACATGCTTCTTTGAACCGTTGCAAGGAAAAAGCTTCTTCATGAATTACTTCATGGAAGAAAGATCGACCTAACAAATTATCGGTACGGCGGCCTGTAAATTCCAAAAAAGGACGATTCACAAACGTCATGCGATAGTTCAAATCTAACATGACGGCCGGTCTGTCCACATATTCCAGGGTACGAGCAAAGGACCGAGAAGCCTCGTTAAGCATTTTCCCCGTTTTTCGCAATTCAATACGTAATCCCAACCAACGGGCCAAAATACCGGCTAATTCCTCCGCTCCTGTAGAAAATTGTCCGTGTGGTTCCGTAGAGGCAAAACATAAAGCTCCGATTACTTCATTTCCTACATATACCGGAGCAGCTACCAAAGAATTCCATCCTTTTTTACAATGAATACATTGTTTGCAGGAACAATTTTCCAAGTCAGACCACAATAATACATTTCCCTCTAATACTCCTTGCAAACATTCATCCAGCTTAAAAGACATAGCCGTTTCCAAATGTTGTTCGTTGGGAGTTACATGCATTACATACGTCTCCATCCCATTATCTGTTTCATCGAAACGCAAAATGCAACCTACCTGCATGTGAAAAGCTCCCACACCGAATTGCATAATCTTATCTACTTGTTTAGACAAAGATATATTCGATTCATCCAAAAGACGATAAACCCGGTGAAGATGTTGGTCCGTTTCCCGACCGGAAGAAACATCTGTTCCCCACAATACCACTTCATCTTTTTCCGTAATAGGAGATGCCGTCATCTCAAAGTAACGCATTTTACCGGCTATTTTCCAAGGAATCTCAAAATGAGTGCTCACATTAATAGACAGAGCCTCTTTAACAGAAGATATAATACGACCGGCAATATCTTCTCCCAAAAACTCGGACGGATTTTTCCCTAATAAAGACTGCGCCTGACTATTGTCCCAATAAGATAAATTAGAGCAAATATCCTGTACTGTTCCTTCCCTGCTCATTTTAATGTAAATTCCAGGTAAAGAACGACGAATACTATTTAATTCTAAAGCTTCCTCCGAGTTTCGCACATATTCATTTTTCTTAGAAGAAATATCACGGATGATTACCAAAGCTCCCCCTTGTTTTGGCAAATCGAGAGCCGTTATCGTCACTTCCGCTTCGAAAGATTTTCCATCTTTTCCCAACATATTCCACAGGAAGCGCACTTTCCCTTTTTGGGCTAATTCTTTTTCATACTGAGCAAACGCATGTGTCGTTTTCTTTCGCGGCGTATTTTCGAACAATTCTTGGAATTTTTTATCCACCAATTCTTCAGCTGTAATACCCAGTTTTTCCAATAAAAATTTATTACCATGGGCAACTTTTCCAAATTTATCATCTTCAATAAAAATGGAAAATACAATTCCGTCTGTTGCATCCAACAAAGCATTCAACTGAGCAGAACGTTCCTTCAAAATATACATTAACTGTTGTTGTAAAATAGGATTCTCTTTTTCTTCCCCTTCAATCTTGGCTGGCTGTTTCAGAGGATTTACAAAAACCACGTAATCAGCTGCTACGCCCTCTTTTGTATCCCTTTTATTGATAGGCACAAAGGTAAGATGCAGCGGCAGCTTTCCCTTTTTGCTAATTCGCCCCGGGAATTTTTTAGCAGCCTTGTCAAAATCTAAAGTATAATCCATTTCACTGCGTTGCCCTTGTCTAAGTTGTTTACGACTGCTCAACCGGATACCTGGGCGAATATACACATTACAATAAAAATTCTTATCATCTGACGTAAACCCTAATAATTCACGGCAAGCACGGTTCATTACACGAATATACCCATTCTCTTGCAACCTAAAAGCAGGAACTAACCCTTCCTCAAAAACAGCTTTTAGTGTATTTTTGTCCTCTCGAAGCTCGCGCAAAATGCGATTGTCTGAGGTAATATCTTTGCAGAAACACAATACAATTCTTCTGCCCAAATAGCGCGCAGGCATTGCATCAAATTCCACTTCTATCTTTTGTCCATTTTTCTTTATCAATTGCAAGGAGATAGGTTTCCCCGTTCCTTGAGAAGAGGAAAACGCTTCTTCATACTTTTCCTTGAGAAAAAGATGAAAATCTCCATCTACTAACTCTTCCAAAGAACGTCCTTTGATTTTTTCAAAACTATCATATCCTAACATACGTAAAAAGGCATTATTAGAATACATTACCTTGTGATTCTCTACCATTAAAACAGCTTCTCGCGCATGGTCAATAAGTAATGAATTTTTGTCATTAGCTTCGCGAATCTGTTTTTCCATACGCGTTTTTGCCGTAATATCCTCGGAAACCGTAAGCAAACAATCCGGGCTTCCATCCTCGTGGTAAACAGGAGTATGTACCGTATGCATGATTTTTACGCCTTCTGCCGCAGAGGAAATCAATTCCTGAGGAATTTCTTGTTCCTGATGGCTTTCAAAGACACGAATTTCTTTTTCTCGCAAAAATTCCATTTGATCTTTATTAAGATCCGTACGATACGAATTTTTACCAATTACGGCAGAAGAAGAAACCCCAAAAATTTCTTCACTCTTTTTGTTCCATAAAATATATTTCCCTTCATTATTTTTTACAGACAAAGAGACAGGTAAGTTGTTAATAATTGTTTGCAAGAAATTTTTAGATTCTATCAAAGCTTGTTCTTGCATCTTACGCTGCGTAATATCTTCCGTTAAAGTAATAACAAATCGCTCTTTTCCCTCCACTACCGGGACTTTCACCATGTGCAATAATTTACGTTTTCCATCGCCGGTAACATATTCTTCTTCCGGGATATCCAATGTTTTGCGCGAAGCAAGTAACTGCCTTTCACGAGACATATATCCTTCAATTTGTTCAGGCGTTTCATGGGGCAATGTCCCTGTTTTATCAAACAAAGTAATCGAAGCTACGTTAAATATCGACTCACATTGTTTGTTGCGCAATAATAATTCTCCATTTTCTCCACGGGCATACAATCCAATTGGCATATTTTGAACAATGGCACTCAAAATAGTATTAACACGTTTCATCTCATGTTCTTGATGACGAATTTGTGTTACATCTTCAACAATAGACAGCACCAACGGAGCCACTCCTTTTTCCTTCAAAGGTACTTTTATTAAACGCAAAATTCGTTTATTGCCGGAAGCATCTGTATATTCTTCTTCTGGAAACTCACATTTTCTACCTTCTTTGAGTATTTTGATTTCCCGTTTGGCTAAATCTTTGGTTTGCTGCTGATCTTGGAATAAATTCGGATATTCTGACAAATCTGCCGGCTCATCAAAAACCAAAGTGCTAGATTTGTTATAAAAAATCAAATTACTTTTTTCATCACGAGCGTACAAACCTAACGGAATATTATCCAAAATAGTGCTCAAAATAGCTTTTGTCTTCTCTAAATCCGCAATTTCCTTCCGTTCATTTGTCACATTTCGGTAAACGGTAGCAATCATATTTTCGGCCCCATTTTCCGCAGGGACAAATGCTTTTGTCACTTGTAAAAAAATCTCTTCTTTCTGTGAGTTATGATACGACAAAGAAGCCGTCTCAAACGATTGCGTTTGGCACACTGTATCATCCAAACGCTGCAAAGAGGATACCAATTCTTTTGGAAGAAAAGAGTAAATATATTGTCCATGTAATCTCTTCGACGATATGCCAAACATTGTTTCGGCAAAACGATTACACAAAATTACCTTGCCGTATTCATCTTGTAAAGAAACTGCCATCGGGTAGGCATGCAAACAATTTTCCAAGAAAGAAGTTCCTATCGGTGTCTGCGTTTGCTTATCCAAAGTAATCATGAAAAGCTTTGTTTGTGCCAACGGTGTAACCGTCATATTTACTAATATAGTGTCCGCTTGAGGAGTAATCACCTCATAAAGATGCGGTTCTGCCGTAGTCTGCTTAGCGATTTTCTTTACTTTAGAAAAAGACAAGCCCCATTGTTCTACCCCGGTATCTAACATTTGCTCAACTGTACAAGACAATAATGCCGCAACTGCAGGGTTGGCCATTACGATCTTATTTTTTTGGTTAACGAGCAACACGGGATAGGGATATTGATCAAAAAACGACAACATCTCCGGCGACAAATAACGCACTTCTAAGGATGGCTTCTTTTTAGAAGAGAAAAACGGTATTGGCATAAGAACCTCTCTTGGTATAGCTTGGTTATATGGTATATAAAAGTAACAGAATTTTGCAATCCCTTTTCTGTCTAATCAACTAACCTATTTTTCTTAAAAACATACTACATAGATTTGCTAGGATGATCCTATGAAACGAATAATTCTATTTCTATCTTATATATTGTTCGTAGGATCTTTGTGCGCCAAACCTTACAAACCCTTCACGTTTCGAGAAGATCCCCAATACCTGTCTACTCAACTATCGCAAGTAGAGGATACTTGCCCCGGGAAAGATCCGTTTCACATGTTTTCCTGTACAAAAAAACAAGCCGAAGGATTTACTTGCTTTGACGTATACCAAGTAGAAGGAGACCCTATTCCCACTCAACGTTATACTTTATTGGAAGAAACCCTCTCCGAACAATTTAACAGTGCCGATCCTACCTGTAATTTTACAGGAGAACTCACCTGTGCTAATTTTTTAATGTCCTTAAATTACAACCTAGATTTTTCCTGGTTTATTGCCAATTTTCCCTCCTCTGCTTTCGCACAGTGCAGTCAAACCTATACTTGTACACGTATTGCTTGTGGGATTCCTCTCCCCCATCCCCTCGAAAACACCCCACAATCCAAAAAATTAACTTGTGTATATCGAAAAGAACAAACCTTTTTCGTTGGATCTTCCGTCACATGTAAAAACAAAAACTGATTGTAAGTATCTATTTTAGGGTACTATACCTGAAATGCTATAATAGATATATGTTACTAGTTCATTTGCGTACGATATTATCTTTTGCTTTTTATCATCAATTATCTTTCGCCAAAAAGGGGCTCTTGGTCGCTTTTGGAGTTTATTTATTTTTATTATCTGCGCTAATGGCTTACTTTGCACAAGGGGCCTACCTTAATAAAAATATTCCGCTTTTATTGAAAAATTTTCCGGAAGTTACTTTTGAAAAAGGTGTTCTTGTTGCCCCGGAAAAGCCTGTTTCTGTCTCTTGGCCGGGCGACAAAGCGGAATTAATATTCGATGCAGCAAAAGATGCCATTCCCCCTCAATCCGCTCCCGATACGCCGCTTATCTGGGTCAATAACAACCTCATTTACATATTTGCGAACAATCAAGTTCAAAAACAAATACTTCCTTCCGAGTTAACATTTACCACTTCTCAAGAAAATTTATCTACTTATCAAAATTCAATCTTGATATCTTTGCGTTTAGCTTTTTTTGTAGTTTCTTTATTTTTAATCATCTTTTTACTTTGTTTTTCTTTTTGTTTGGCTTTCTCAACAGCAATTGTTTTTCGAATAATTCGAAGAATAGATATTCCCTATTCCATTTTAGTCCGCTGGTCTTTTTTCCTGTTAGGGCCCTTGTCCGTATTGTGGTATATTCGCCTCTGGATAAATATTCCGTTATTTTCCCTGGCCCAGGTAATTTTATGTATCATTTATATGCAACAAATTTTTAATTTTGTATCGGAGGTTCCCCCCCATGCGCATTAAACTCATACGCACGTTTTCGGCCGCACATCATTTACCCCACTATGATGGGCCTTGCCACGATTTACACGGACACACCTGGAAAACCGTTTTTATTATTGAGGGACCGGTACAAGAAAATGGAATGGTTTGTGACTTTAAAAAAATCAAAAAATTACTTGATTCTCTATTACCAGATCATCAACTTCTAAACGACATCTTACCCAACCCTACCGCGGAAAATTTAGCTCAGTTCTACTTTAAGAAGATAGGAAACGAACTAAAGAAACAGAATTTAATTTTAAAAACATTGGAAATATGGGAGAGTGATTATGCCGCCGCTGTTGTGGAAGGTGAATGAAATATTTTATTCCATTCAAGGGGAAGGCCGCCACACGGGTATGCCCGCTGTTTTTTTACGTCTAGCAGGATGTACAATGGGCTGTGCATTTTGTGATACCAAATACGCTTTTACCGACGGAAAAACTATGAATAGCTTGCAAATTTTGGTAGAATTAGCCCAATATCCCTGTAAAACCGTTGTTATCACGGGAGGAGAACCCACCGAACAGGATTTGCCTGCTTTGATTAATACATTAAAAAGTGCCGGCCATACCGTGCACATTGAAACAAACGGTGCCAAAGATACAGATGTAAGCAAAGCAGACTTCGTTTGTGTTTCTCCCAAAAAATACGTAGCCAAAGAAATGCTTCAAAAAGCAGATATAATCAAATTGGTTATCAGCCAACAAACAGATTTAGAAGATTTGCAAAAATATTATCAATATGAAAATGAAAAAACCCAAATTTATCTTCAACCCGAAAGCAACAAACAGGAGAATATAGACCTATGCGTAAAACTAATCAAACAACATCCAAGCGCCCGGCTAAGCGTACAATTGCACAAACTAATAAACATAAAATAACAGAAGAAAAAGTGCTGCAAAATCTGCGCGAAATTTTAGCCTATATTGGGGATAATCCCTCCCGAGAAGGTCTTTTAGAAACACCCAAACGTATTGTAAAAAGTTGGAAAAAGCTCTACGGCGGTTACGCTCAAAAACCGCAAGACGTTTTGAAAACGTTTGTGGAAGGTTCTTGTGAAGAAATGGTGGTACTCAAAGATATTGAGTTTTATTCTACCTGTGAACACCATTTGCAACCTTTTTTCGGCACAATCAGTATTGGATATTTGCCCAACGGACGTGTGCTGGGCATCTCTAAATTGGCACGGTTAGTGGAAGTGTTTGCACGCCGTCTCCAAATTCAAGAAAAATTAGTCGCCCAAATCGCCGACAGCTTAATGGAAACACTTCATCCCCACGGCGTAATGGTAGTGTGTAAAGCCAAACATATGTGCATTAGTTCACGCGGAATTGAAAAACACAACGCTGTAATGGTTACCAGTGCCATCCGTGGCGCGTTTAAGAAAATGGAAGTACGCAGTGAATTTTTAGAAATGATTAAATAGGAGATTGCAATATGAGAATATATATATTACTCATTTTTCCTATTCTTTTTTTAAGTGCCTGCGCACATACTTCGGAAAATATTGTTGGGTATAATGAGAAAGGCCAAACAATTGTTAAAGTATGTAAATCAAGAGGAACTTTGTCTAACATTGACGCCTTTGGCTCCTCTTGTAAAATTGAATTAAGAGACTATGGACGTGTTTCCAACACATCAGACACAGTAAATATAATATCGACCGATAAAAGATAGTAAAGTTTCTTTTCTTATGATGACGACACAACTAATGGGCATTATCAATGCCACACCGGATTCATTTTACGACGGGAATCCACAAAATAATTTAGATGCGCTTGTAAAAAAGTGTACAGATTTTGTTGCAGACGGCGCTGATATTTTAGATATTGGTGGAGAATCCACTCGCCCCGGCGCATCTCCAGTATCCACCGAGGAAGAATTATCACGCGTATTGCCGCTTATTAAAGCAGCCCATAAAAAATGGCCGAAAATTCCGCTCTCATTAGACACCACCAAACCAGTTGTTGCGTTGGAAGGACTCAAAAACGGCGTGTCCATTATAAATGATGTCAGTGGCACTACCGGCAAAGAAATGTTCCAGCTCGTAAAAGACTTCAACGCCCAAATTGTCGTCATGCACGCACGTGGCAATCCTCAAAATATGCAAACACTTACCTCTTATAACGATTTGATTGGCGAAATTAAAGAGTTTCTGGTGGAAAAAATCGCACAAGCCCACAATTATGGTCTTACAAACGAACAAATTATTATAGATCCCGGCTTTGGTTTTGCCAAAACGCGTGAACAAAATTATTTACTGCTAAAAAATTTGCACTCTCTCAAAGAATTGGGAGTGCGCCTTCTAATCGGACTATCCCGCAAAACATTCCTGGCGCAAAAACGGGAACTTCCTCCAAAACGCAAGGCGCAAACTTTGGCCGCTAATTTAATTGCTCTGGAACAGGGGGCCGATATTTTGCGCGTGCACGACGTACGTGACACACGTAAAATAGTAGATTTCTATAAAGAATTGGAGGCAGCAAAATGACCCATGTCTATTTGACTCAAGCGGGCAATTTTACCGCCCAGCACAGCCACCAAGGCACCCTGGCTGAAGGGCCCCATACGCATCAATTCATCTATGAAGTTACTTTTTATGGTCCCCTAAATAAGGAAGGATATTTGCTAGATTTTCGAGATGTACAACAACAGCTGGAAAAAATTGTGTCTCCTCTTAAAAATAAGGATTTAAGTCAATTTTTCAAAAACCCCACCACTGAAAACATTTGCATTTGGCTTTACAACCAAGCCTCTCACAAAATGCCGTATGTTAAAAGTGTACGTGTGGCGGAAGAACCTGACCGTTGGATTCAAGTAGGAGATTTATAATATGGCTACCGCTATTCTGGCACTTGGCAGTAATTTAGATCCGGCTAAAGAAAATATAGATAAGGCCATTAAAGCCTTGTCCAGTGTGGGGAATGTAAAGGAAATCGCTCCTTATATCGTGTCAAAGCCGGAAGGATATACCCACCAGCCTGATTTCATTAATACAGTTCTGGTCTTGAGCACTCCCTATTTGCCAATGCCCTTACTAAAAAAATTAAAAGAATTGGAAAAGCAATTGGGACGCACTCCTACTTTTCCCAACGGGCCTAGAGTCATTGACTTGGACATTTTGTTCTATGATAATATGGTCATTTTTGAAGATACGGAAGAATACACCCTGGCCATTCCACATCCGCGAATACAAGAACGAGAGTTCGTATTAAAACCCCTTTCCTATATTCTTCCCGATTACATTCATCCCAAATTAGGTAAACCTATTTATAAATTATATCGCGAACTTATGAAAAAAAAGGGTTTACCAACTTGTAAAATATTGTAGAATATAGTTGTAGATTAGCTGTACCATTTTAGTAAGGAGAGAAATAAAAAATGAAAAAAGTAATGACTATCTTGGTAGCCGCTCTTTTCTTAGGCGCCTGCCATTGCACCAAATGCACGAAAAAATCGTGCCAAAAAGCGCCGGTTGCTCCGGCTCCAGTAGTAGTAGTTGCTCCGAAACCTTTACCGCCTGCTCCTAAACCGCAGCCGAAAGTGGAAGCCAACGACTTTAAAGAAGTGGCTGTTGTCAATCAACAAGCCGAAAACAAAGTCGTTTTGAACTTCAAAGATCCGATCAACTTCGCTTATAACAGCGATGTCATCAATGAAGATTCTTTGGAAAGCATTCAAAAAGTAGCCAATGTTTTGAAAAAATATCCGAACGCTACTGTTCACTGCGTCGGTTACACCGATTCTTTAGGTAACGCCGATTACAACGTAGATCTTTCTCAACGCCGCGCTAAAGCCGTTGAAATGCAACTCGTAAAAGACGGTGTAAAAGCCGGTAACGTAACCTCCGAAGGTCGTGGTGCTGCTAATCCGATTGCCACCAACAAGACCGCCGCTGGACGTGCTCAAAACCGCCGTGTAGAATTGGAAGTAACCAACAAATAACTTCCTTTCCAACAAAGAGTTTAAAAGGGTCCTGAGAAGGGCCCTTTTAATTTTTTTCTTCTGTTTTTTCTCTTGTAAAAAATTTATATACATTTTTTCAAAATTAAGTACAATATATCTATCTAATCTATTAAAGGAGAACCGTATGAAAAAAACGTTGTTATTTGGCATTGCTTGTGCTTTGCTAATTTCTGCTTGTACTACCCCTGGTAAAAGAACTGCTTGGGGAGCAGCCGGCGGAGCTGCCGTAGGCGCCGCTGCTGGTGCTATCATCTCTCACTCTACAGGTGGTAAAAGCGGTACAGGCGCTTTGATCGGTGGCTTAACTGGTTTAGCCGCTGGCGGAGCATTGGGAAATTATTACGATAAGCAAGCCAAAGAATTGGCCGCCATTGCTGATGTGGTAAAAGGGGAAAATGGCATTCAAGTATTCTTGAAAAACGATATTTTGTTTGATATCGGCAGTGCCGAATTATCTGCCGGGGCCATTCAAACATTAACCGATCTTAATAAGGTCCTTAAAAAATATCCCAAAAACCGCATTGTTGTACAAGGTTATACGGATTCTACTGGTTCTGATGAATTGAACCAAAAATTATCCACCCAACGTGCACAAGCCGTATATAACTACTTAGTCGGCACGGGATTGAAAACATTGAGCATCTCCTACGTGGGTTATGGAAAAGCCAATCCGATTGCTAGCAATGATACAGAAGAAGGGCGTGCTAAAAACCGCCGCGTCGTATTAGCTATCACTGCTAACGAAAAAGATATTGCTCAATAAAATAACTGTTTCCAAAAAGGGGCCCCGCAAAGGGCCCCTTTTTTCGTCAAAAAATAGTGGAAAATAACAGTTCAATTTGCTACCATTAATTATGCACACAATCAGTCAAGAACAAATTCGCGCGTTATTTAAATTGTTGGAAACAGAATCCGTTCAACACCGGCCCATATTAAAGCAGGCATTATCGGCTGCTATCAAAA
>JAEELM010000009.1 GCA_016282685.1 Elusimicrobiaceae bacterium
CTATAATACCGTCACACACTTCCCCTAAATTATGGGTAGGAATATTGGTAGCCATACCTACCGCAATACCGGCTGAACCGTTTACCAACAAAGCAGGCAATTTGCCCGGCAAAACAGAAGGTTCTTCCAAAGATCCGTCGTAATTGGGAATCATTTTGACGGTGTCTTTGTCTAAATCGGCCAACATTTCGTCAGCAATGTGGGCCAAACGACATTCGGTATAACGCATGGCAGCGGCAGAATCTCCGTCAATAGAACCGAAGTTCCCTTGCCCATCTACCAAAGGTTTGCGAATAGAAAAATCTTGCGCTAAACGCACTAATGTATCGTAAACGGCGGTATCTCCGTGCGGATGGTATTTACCTAACACGTCCCCCACAACACGGGCAGATTTTTTGTAGGGTTTGTTGTATTTTAACCCCATTTCGTTCATGGAATAAAGAACACGGCGGTGTACAGGTTTTAATCCGTCACGTACGTCAGGCAAAGCACGACCGACGATTACGCTCATGGCGTAATCAATATAGTAAGAGCGCATTTCTCCGGCAATGTCGCGCTGTTGAATATTTCCAAACAAGTCCACACTGGCGGTGGCTGCTGGTTGATTGTTGGTTTCTTGACTCATTTAAAAATCTCCTAACTAAGCAAATCCGTCGGGGCATAAGGCCCCGGTTATTAAATATCTAAGTTTTTTACTTCCAAGGCGTGGGATTGAATGAAATCGCGGCGCGGTTCCACGCGGTCTCCCATCAGCATAGTAAACGCCTGTTCTGTATCTGTAGCGTCGTTAATTTTAACTTGGATCAGTTTGCGTTTGGCTGGGTCCATGGTGGTTTCCCACAATTGTTCGGGGTTCATTTCTCCTAACCCTTTGTAACGTTGAATGGTAGCCCCTGCCGTAGCAGCATCTTTGACGGCTTTTAATAATTCCGCCAAGCTGTATACCAACACATCTGTTTTACCGTTGTTTACCTTAAACAGCGGATTTACTTTTTCTTTCTCGTTTTCTATTAACGGATAGTTGGCAAAGGTAAAACCAAACGTTTCCAATTTCTTTTCGTCCGCTAACAATTTGCCAAATTCAAACAAGCTTTGATGTTCCGGTACAAAATTTTCATTTGCAACGGTTTCCGCATCTACACCATCGGCCAAGAGTTCTTCGCGTTTTTCTTGAATATATTGATCTTCATAAGCGCGGTAGTCTTGTTCCGTGTAGAAATAGCGGAAGCCACCACTCTTAAGAGGAATACGATAGACTGGAATTTGGCCTTCTTTCAAGAAAGCAGTGAAATCGGCTAGGGTAATGTTTTTCACCTCTAATTTAATTAAAATATCTTCTATATCTTTTAATGCTTTTAGCAAATCTTTTAATTGGGCCGAGGTCAAATCTGTTTTCTTTTTGGTATCTGTGACTGTGACCGAAGCAAGCCCTTCCTTCATTAACCATTGTTGCATTTGGTCTTCGGTCTGTAAGTATTGTTCCGATTTCCCTTTTTTGACCTTGTACAACGGCGGTTGCGCTAAATAGACATGGCCTGCTTCAATTAAGGGTTTTAATTGGCGGTAGAAGAATGTTAACAGCAATGTAGAAATGTGTTGTCCGTCAACGTCAGCATCAGCCATTAAAATAATTTTGTGGTAACGTAGTTTGGAAATATCAAAACCACCTTCTCCTTCTCCTACCCCTGTACCGACCGCTGCAATCAAATCGCGCACGGTATCAGAAGAAAGGATACGTACTAAGGGGGCTTTTTCTACGTTCAAAATTTTACCTCTTAACGGTAAAATTGCTTGGAAGACACGGTCCCGACCTTGTTTGGCAGAACCACCGGCAGAGTCACCTTCCACCAAGAACAATTCGCATTTTTCAGCAGCGCGTTCTTGACAATCGGCTAGTTTGCCGGGTAATCCGCCTCCTTCCAAAGCACCTTTGCGGCGGGTTAAATCGCGCGCTTTGCGGGCCGCTTCACGGGCGACGGCCGCTCCCATACATTTTTCACAAATGGCACGGGCTGTTTTGGGGTTTTCTTCAAAGAAAGTGGCCAACGTATCGCTCACGACCGAGCGCACAATTCCTTCCACTTCGCTATTTCCCAATTTGGTTTTTGTCTGCCCTTCAAATTGCGGATGCGGGATTTTAACGGATAATACAGCGGCTAATCCTTCTTTAATATCGTCACCGGTAACAGAAATATCTTTGTGTTGTTTCCCCAGGTTATTGTTTTTAATATATTCGTTCACCAAGCGTGTCAAAGAACTTCTAAATCCGCTTAAGTGGGTTCCCCCTTCTACTGTGTGAATGTTATTCACAAAAGAGAAGACGTTTTCCGAATAACCTTCGTTATATTGAATAGCGAAAGAAATATAATTATCGCCTATTTCTTTGGTTAAGTAGATCGGGTCCGGATTGATAACCGTTTTATTGGTATTTAAGTATTTTACAAACTGAGAAATACCCCCTTCAAAGTGGAAGGTAACGGTTTGATTATCTTCTTTCCGTTCATCTGTATAAATGATTTTTACACCGGCATTTAAGAAGGCTAATTCACGTAAACGGTTGCCTATGGTTTCGTAGGAGAAAGCCAATTCCCCAAAGATTTCTTTATCGGCATGAAAAGTAACTTTTGTACCGTGTTCTTTTGTATCCCCGATTACGGTTACTTTGTCTTCCGGTTTACCGCGGTGATATCGTTGAAAATGAACTTTTCCGTCACGGCGTACTTCCACTTCCATGGTATCGGATAAGGCGTTTACACACGAAACACCTACCCCGTGTAAACCACCGGACACTTTATATGCCCCGGAATCAAATTTACCGCCGGCATGCAAAACTGTCATAACTACTTCTAAAGCGGATTTATTACGTAATTTTGCATCTTTGGCATTTTTCATTAAATCAACCGGAATACCACGGCCGTCATCACTAATAGAACACGTCATATCATCTTTAATCGTAACGGTTATTGTAGTGGCTCCACCGGCTAAAATTTCGTCTACAGAGTTATCTACTACTTCATACACTAAATGATGTAAACCGGGCAATCCCGTCGAACCAATATACATGGCTGGACGTCTGCGTACGGCTTCTAATCCTTCTAAAACTGTAATTTTAGAAGAATCATAATTTTTTTCTTGTTGTTCTTCCATTAACATTCCGAACTCCTCTATATGATTTAAAATTTATTTTACGTCTATTTTTTCTATCCAAGGGGGATTGAAATTCTTATTTAATTCTTTAATCAATTGTTCACGACGAGCAATTAATTCATTTTTCGCAACAGCTGCTTTTGTTTCTACAAACAACGTTCCCCCTTGTACAGCTTTTAATACCCAAAACTTAGATTTATTTCCAACTAATTTTTTCCACACATGGTCCAGAATTAGCAAACGGTTTAATTTCTTTCCTAGCGGATTAAACACATTTCCTAATTCACTGGCACTTTTCCATTCTTTTTTAGGATTTTGTCCAAACTTCATTACGCCCTCATTGGCATAATGACGTATTTAAAAGAAAGTTCACCAACAGGTTCCATGAGTACCGGCTGCGAAGAATTTACAAAAGAAAACGATACTTTTTCCGTCTGAATATTCTTCAAAACGTCAATAATATATTGCGGCTTAAAAGCAGCATCAAAGGCTTCTAATTTATAATCTACAGGTAATTCATCGGAAAAATCCATATTCTGTGAATTAGATGTTACCGTTAAAACATTATTTTCTACTTTATACTTTACCACACTGCCAAATTCACCCGCACACAAAGCAGCCCGACGGGTGGAAGCTAATAATTCTTTGGTAAATACGTCAAATGTAATATTTTTCTTTGTAGGAATTACTTGATTGTAATTTGGAAAATTACCTTCAATCAAGCGAGAGATAAATGTGGTTTCATTCATCATAAAACTTACTTGATTTTTACCCACATTTACTTCTATTTTAGCATCCTTATCCGGTTTAGCAATACCTATATAACGGCATACTTCATTTAATACTTTTGTAGGAATAATTACTTTAAATTCTTGACTACCCGGTAAAGCATCATGGGTAGCCACCGCCAGACGGCCTCCGTCTGTTGCTACAATTTCAAATTTGTCAGACATATTATTCCATAACAAACCATTTAAAATATAGCGGGTTTCTTGCGTAGAAGCGGAAAAAGCCGTTTTTTCAATCATTTTTTGTAAACGAAGAGGATCTAAAGATAAACTATTCGTATGCTCTACTTCCGGAATAGCAGGATATTCTGATCCGGGGGTACCTATTACCCAAAATTTACTCTTACCGGACTTAATGTGAAATTTATTGCTTTCATCAGAATATAAGGTAATTTCTTTATCATCTGCCAAATTTTTAATAATATCGGAAAATTCTTTTAACGGAACTGTAATAGTTCCTTCTTGTTCTATTTCTGCCGGTACAAAATGAACCGTAGCCATTTCCATATCTGTACGTACTAATTTTAATTTGCCTTTTTTTGCTTCTATTAAAAAGTTATGCAAAATAGAAACAGTTGTACGGGAAGATATCCCTGTAGAAATAATTTGTATTCCTTCCAAAAGAGTGGCCTTTGTAATATTTATTTTCATTTTTTATATCTCTTATATTTATGTATTGTTGATTGTGTGGATACTGTTAATTTACCTATACACAATTTTTTTACTTATTGTGCATAACGTTATTTTTTTAATAACATTATCCACATTTATTTAATTTATACACTTCTTTTTCTTCTTTTTCCAACAACTTATACACAACTAACTACTTATTATCCACAGCTTTAATTTCACTAATAATTTGGTTAATTTCAGCTGTAAAAAAGGGATCTGCATTTATTTTTTCTTTCACTAAATCTCTGGCATGTACTACAGTACTATGATCTCTGTTAAATTCCCGTCCAATTTCAGGCAAAGATAAATCGGTCATAGTGGTAGTTAAAAACATGGCAATTTGACGTGGCCAGGCAATTGTTTGAATTTTTTTCTTGGAGTTAAAATCTTCCATCTTTACATTAAAATGTTTACCGACAATTTTTTTAATAGCATTAACATTAGCAAAAGTATGTTCTTCATTTATTAACATATCTGACAATAATTCTTTTGCTACAGGAATAGTAGGCGTTATTCTTTGCATATTACAGAATGCACGTAAACGGGTAAGTGCGCCTTCTAATTCTCGAACATTGGTTTGAATTCCTTCCGCAATTAAGAATAAAACATCATCTCCTACTATAAAATGAAGAGAATCACTTTTTTTACGCAAAATAGCGATACGTGTCTCTAGATCAGGGCGTTTAATTTCCGCTACAATGCCTGATAAAAGACGGGATGAAAGACGTTCTTCCATTTCTAGCTGTTGAGGTGTTCTGTCTGATGATAAAACAATTTGTTTTTGCCCGCCGAATAATTTGTTAAATATGAAAAAGAATTCTTGTTCACAGGCTTTTTTTCCTACTACCGCTTGAATATCGTCCATTAATAAACAATCAAGCGTATGATATTTTTGGCGGAACTCATTAGAAGATTTATTCGTCAGTGATAAAATATATTCACTTACAAATTCTTCACCAGATACATACAATACTTTTGCTCTTGGATTTTCTTGTAAAATTTGGTTACCAATAGCATGTAATAAGTGGGTTTTTCCTAATCCGGGCGCGGAAAAAATTACTAACGGATTATATCCTTTATCTCCCAACTTATGAGAAACAGACTCTGCTGTTTTGTAAGCGAAACGGTTGGAAGAAGACTCAATAAAATTTTCAAAAGTAAATTCCGAACTTAGCCGCGCAGCAAACGGATTGTTTGGCACAGTAGCAGGCATGACAGTAGGTAGCACTTGCCGGGCATCTGTCACGACGGGGGAAGGTTCGGTAGCAATCACTTGATAAACTACTTGAATTTCAACACCTAAATGTTTTAAAAAAGCATCTGTAATAATAGATTGATACCGTTCGCGGATTGTTTTTCCCCAAACAGGATTAGGAATTGTAATAGTTAAAACAGGCGTTTCATAAGAAATTTGAGCTGTTTTAAACCACAATTCATAAGTATCTTTACCGATAATTTGTTCTACTTCTTGAAAGATAGGAAGGAGTATCGAATTATTTTGCAAGTTTTCCACAATTTTTCACCAACACATAAAAATGAATTACTTTGATTTTAGCACTTATTGAGCCATTCGGTCAATGGTTAAAATAATAAAAACGTTCATAAAGGCAGTTAAAAGGCTATTTAATGCATTTTTATTAAAAAAAGCGGTATTTTATCTAAAAGATAAAAAAAGGCCTAAAAACTTAATTTTGACTAATTTTAATTAAATTTAGTTGAAATTGTCTAGATATTGCCTTGATATAGTATAATAAAAGATGAGGGAGTATCTGTTTTATTTTACCCCACACTTTAAGGAGTAATTATGACCAACAAATATACCATGGGTGGAAAACCGATTACCGTTAGAGAAAAAAAGTTAAAAATAGGAGAAAGAGCCCCCTCTTTTCAATTGATTGGGAATGAATTTAATCTGTTAACCAATGATTTATTCTATGGCAAAGTAATTATTTTATCGTGTGTTCCGTCGGTAGATACGCCGGTATGTAGCATGGAAACGCGTCATTTTAATGAGGCGGTAGCAAAAATGTCGAAAGATATTCGCATTATTACCGTCAGTAAAGATTTGCCGTTTGCTCAATCGCGTTGGTGTGCAGCAAACGGTATTGATAACGTGATTATGGCATCAGATTACCGCAACCTTGGATTTGCAGCAGATTATGGTGTGCTCATTGAAGAATTAGGGTTGTTAGCCCGGGCAGTTTTCATCTTAAACAAAGAAGGAAAATTAGCCTATATTCAACGAGTATCAGAAATGGCGCAAGAGCCGAATTATGCGCCTATTCTGGAAATGGCTGAAAAATTAGCATAGGAGAATGTATGACAAATCTGCACGAA
This sequence comes from Elusimicrobiaceae bacterium, assembly GCA_016282685.1. Taxonomy (GTDB): domain Bacteria; phylum Elusimicrobiota; class Elusimicrobia; order Elusimicrobiales; family Elusimicrobiaceae; genus Avelusimicrobium. The sequence continues at coordinate 6,945 of JAEELM010000009.1, forward strand.
GTTTATAAATGTGAAGTATGTGGAAACATGGTGGAAGTAATCCATGCAGCTGCCGGAGAATTGGTATGTTGCGGGCATCCGATGAAGAAAATGCAAGCAGGGACCTCTGATGGTGCGGCGGAAAAACACGTTCCGGTTATTGAAAAAACAGCTCAAGGCTTTTTGGTTAAAGTGGGAAGCGTAGAGCATCCCTCCACCCAAGCCCATTATATTGAATGGATAGAGTTGATTGGGGTAGAATCCGGCAAAGTACAACGTAAATACTTAAAACCCGGGGAGAAACCTCAAGTTGAATTTATAAGCGAAGAAAAAAAGGTTCTTGCTCGAGAATACTGTAATTTACACGGTTTGTGGCAAGCAGAAAATTAAGACAAAACCCCTTCCCATTTTTTGGGTAGGGGTTATTATATGTATAAGGAGTCAGGCATGCAGGCAGTTCAATTATCGGAAAAAGCATATTGGGTAGGGGTTATTGATTGGAACATTCGAGATTTTCATGGTTATTCCACTAAACGCGGTACTACGTATAATGCTTACCTGATTTTAGGTGAAAAACCTGTTTTGATAGATACCGTTAAAAAAGAATTTTTTGGGGAAATGATGGAACGAATTAAAAGCGTTATAGATCCTCAAAAAATTCACACAATTATTTCGCTACATTCCGAAATGGATCACTCCGGAGCTTTGGTTCAAGCGGTAGAAGCAATACAGCCGGAAGAAGTGTATGTTTCGTTAATGGGAATGAAACATATTACGGCACAGTTCCACAAAGATTTAAAATTAAAAACAGTTAAAACCGGAGACAAAATTTCTATAGATCAAGACACCTTGTGTTTTGTGGAAGCCCGTATGCTTCATTGGCCGGACAGCATGTTGGCCTATTTAGAAAAAGAACAACTTTTGTTTACCAATGATGTGTTTGGAATGCACTATGCTACTGCGCAATTATTTGACGACGAGAATGATGAACATCTTTGGTTGCGCGAAGCAGAAAAATATTATGCAAACATTGTGCTTCCTTATTCCGATATTGTTACACGGTTTTTAGGACAAATAAAACAGATGGGCATTCAACCTCGCATGATTGCTCCGGACCATGGTTTTATTTGGAGAAAAGAGCCGTCGAGGATTATAGAATTATACGGCCGATGGGCCACTCAAAAGCCTACAAAGAAAGCAGTAATCGTGTACGATACAATGTGGGGAAGTACCGAAAAAATGGCTACACATATTGCAGATGCTATCCGAGAAGAGGGCTGTGAAGTAAAAGTCCTTTCCATGCATGCTTGTGACCGTAGTGAAGTAGCTACGGAACTATTACATGCGGGAGCATTAATAGTGGGGGCACCGGTATTAAACAATCAAATTTTTCCGTCGATGGCAGATGTCCTTTGTTACTTAAAAGGGTTGCGTAGAAAAAATCTAATAGGAGCCGTCTTTGGTTCGTATGGTTGGAACGGCGCACCTATTGACGGATTAAACAAACAATTGGAAGAGATGGGAGTTTCCGTTATTGCGCCCGCTTTAAAAACTTCTTTCGTGCCGGATGAAGCGGCGTACCAATCTTGTCGGGATTTAGGACGGTTAATTGGTAAAACATTGACGGAAAAAGTACAATAAATTTATGGCAGAAGAAAATTTTATTGACGGTTTGAACAAACTAACGTACGGCCTTTTTTTGGTTTCTTCCTCCGACGGAGAAACAAAGAGCGCACTGGTGGTCAACACCGCTTTTCAAGTGACAGATCAGCCGGCGGAAATTGCAATTAGCGTTAATAAAAACAGTTTTACCCGTTCGCTTATTTTAAAAAGCGGAAAATTTGCAGTATTTCCGTTAGAAGAACAAACCCCGTTTGTGTTTATTGGTCGGTTTGGTTTTCGTACAGGAAAAACTTTTAATAAATTTGAAAATATTCAAAACTCCGTCGGTAAAAACGGATCTCCTTTGATACTAGAACATACTTTGGCCAGCATAGAAGCAACCGTTTGTCAAACCGTTGATTTACCGACGCATACTTTGTTTATAGGTCAAGTGACTCATACACAAGTATTAAATCCCGACGGGAAACCTCTTACCTATGCGTACTATCAAAATGTATTAAAGGGTAAAACTCCGCCGGGAGCAACACACCCTTAAAGGAGCGTACCATGATAAAATATGTATGTGAAATTTGTGGATATGTATATGACCCTGCAATAGGTGATCCGGCCAACGGAATTGCAGCAGGAACAAAATGGGAAGATATAAAAGAAGATTGGGTTTGTCCTGTTTGCGGGGTAGGAAAGGACCAATTCAAACCTGAAAATTAAAATTAGGGACTTTTTTGAAAAAAACGCTTAAAAAATAAGTATTTTTTTGAAAAGAGAAGGGTTTCTTTTTATTCCCCCCTTCTCTTTGATATATTTGCAGAAAATTTGCTGGTAAGCTATGAAAATTTTGTATGTAATTTCTACAACTGATATGGGAGGCGCTGAAAAAGCCCTGTTATCATTATCCCAAAGGATGGTTCAAAACGGGCATATCGTAAAAGTGCTATCCCTTCGTTCCAAAGGGCCGATCGCTCATTTATTGGAAAAAGCAGGAGTGGAAGTTGTTTCATACGCAGAAAGAAAAAGCCGAGAAGGAAGTATCCGCTGGATCACGCAAAATATTCAAGATTTTCAACCGGATATTGTACATGCTATGTTGCTGCGCGCTATTGAGTACACGCGATTAGCCTGTCAAAATTTATCCATTCATTTAGTTACAACACCTCATTTTGATTTATCAAAAAAGAATTTTTTATTTCGCACTGCTGACCGATTTTTAAAAGGAGTAGATACCGTAACAGTAGCAGAATCACAAACAAATAAAAAATATCTGGTAGATAAACAAAAATATTCAAAAGAAAAAACAATTTATATAGGAAATTCCCCCCCTACCGGATCATTTTTTCCAGATATAAATATCCGGCAAGAAATGCGTCAAAAATGGGGTTTTACAGATGAAGAAGTCGTGTTTATAACAGTTGCAAGATTATCCGTAGAAAAGAATCATTCTTCTCTTTTAGAAGCTTTTGCACAGGTATATAAAAAGCGCCCTTTTGTGCGTTTAGTTTTAGTGGGAAAAGGTGCAGAAGAATTCAAATTAAAACAACTGGTAAAAAAAGAAAAAATAGAGGATGTGGTATTATTTGCCGGTGAACAGGAAAACGTGCAGCCTTGGTTGAATTTAGCCGATTGTTTTGTGCTTGTATCTAATGCGGAACTTTTACCGCTTTCTTTATTAGAAGCACTGCAAGCAGGATTGCCCTGTATTGTTTCGAATAAGGGAGATATGCCGCTATGGGTTAATAATGGAAAGAATGGGTTTGTCTTAAATTCAAAAGACAAGACTTTGCTCTCTTGTTTCCTTTCTGAAGTAGCGGATAATCCGGACTTGAGGAAGAAAATGGCAACTGCTTCTTTAGAGAAAACCAAAGAAATAAAAAATGATTTTCAATGTTATCAGCAGTTATATCAACAAGTTATGGAGGGAAGTTTTCACGTGAAAACTTTTAATTAAATGTAACAACGCTTATTTATTATTGCCTGTATTATGTATAGTTTTACATTAGCTACCCGCTATTTGCAAAAGAAAAAAAAGATAAAACTTGGCTACCGTTTTGCATGGTGGCACACGATTTTTCTTTTCCTTATTTTGTCATCAGCAGCATACATGTTGCTATTTGTAAAAAATGGGGGGGAAAGTGTTCCTCTTCAGTGGGGTCCTTTTTTGATGCTGGAAATTTTGGTAGCGGGGACTTGCTGCTATGGCTTTTTTAGGGCAAAAAAAGCGGATGCTACCCTACAAGATAAAATAACAAAAAGTGATCTGGATTGGAGTAATACAGTATATTTTGCCGGATTTGTAGCTTCTATTGTCATGTTCTTTTTTATTCAAGCTTTTAAAATACCCTCTGCCTCTATGCGAAATACATTAATGGAGGGAGATCACCTATTTGTTAATAAAGCTTCTTATGGCTTTAGGATACCTTTTACAAATATTCGTTTTGGGCAATTTCAAGATATAAAAGTTGGAGATATTATTATATTAAGATTCCCTGCAAAAAATAGAGAACAATTGAATTGTGGTAACGAAACGCAATATGCTCGTGACTTTGTAAAGCGGGTAGTTGCTTTGCCGGGGGATACTGTAGAAACAAAAGAGGGAAGATTATGGGTGAACGGAGAGCAGGTTTCGCAACAACCTTATGAGCTTTATGAAAATATAGAGAGAGCCTCTTTTACCATGAGCCCGGAAGAAGAGCTGGAATATCAAGCCTTATGGGAAAACCATGTATTGGATAATTATGTACCCGGAGCATATTTAAGAGATTCTTTTGGTCCAGTTGTTGTTCCAGAAAACTCCTATTTTGCCATGGGTGATAACAGGGACAATTCATGTGATTCCCGCTTTTGGGGACCTGTCCCGCGAGAAAATATAAAAGGAAAAGCCTGGTTTGTACATTGGCCCTTAAATAAAATACATCTTATTAAATAGTTTTCACGTGAAAACTATTTTGAAAAAGCAAGTGATGTTTCCACGTGAAAACCTCTTGCTTTTTTTTACTAATTAATGTTTAATATAAGTATATCATAAGGGAGGTAGTATGGGAGAAATTGTTGTTATTGCCAACCAAAAAGGGGGGGTGGGGAAAACCACCACTGCTATCAATTTAGCATATGCATTGTCTTGTTTAAATCAAGAGGTATTGCTTGTTGATTTTGATCCACAAGGGAATGCCGGGTCCGGTTTAGGAGTAACAGTAAAAAACGGCGAAAAATCTGTTTACCATTTACTTATTAAATCATCAACTTTTGAACAAGTAATTCGCCAAACATCCAGTGAATTTTTAGATGTAATACCGGCTTGTAAAGATTTGGCTGCTGCTGAAGTGGAATTAGTAAACGTTCGTGGCCGGGAAAATATGTTACGAGATGCGTTAAATCCATTGAGAAAGATGTATAAGTATATTATTATTGATTGCCCGCCTTCATTGGGGCTGCTTACATTAAATGCTATGATGGCGGCGGACAGTGTTATTACACCGGTCCAATGTGAATTTTATGCAATGGAAGGATTAGCCCATTTTATGGGAACGGTCCAAAAAATTAAACAGTATCTCCACCCTAAATTAAAAATGGATGGGGGAATCCTTACCATGTTTGACAGGCGTATGAATTTAGCCAAACAAGTGAAAGAAGAAGTAAGCCGTTATTTTGGTGAAAAAATTTATAAAACCCCTATTCCGCGAAATATTCGATTAGCCGAAGCTCCCAGTTTTGGGCAAGCTATTTTTGATTACGAGCCGGCTTGCGCAGGAGCCGATGCTTATATCGATTTAGCGATAGAGTTTTTGGTGCGTCGCGGCGCGAACGCACAAGATTATCAAGATTTTAAATTAACCGGGGACATCCCGATGAATTACGATTTTGGAGGATAAAAAGATGGCCAGACAAGCATTAGGAAAAGGTTTAGATGCCTTAATCAAACAAACCCAGGAAGTTTCCAATTTACCTATGGAACAAGTTGCCCAAGTAGTGGCACAGAAAGAAGGAATGAGCGTTTCTAAAATTGAACTTAGCAAAATTGTTCCCAATAGATTTCAACCCCGTCGTGTATTTAACGAAGAGAGATTGCAGGAATTAGCCCAATCTATCAAAGAACACGGCCTTACTCAACCAATAGTTGTAACATATGATGCAAGCTTGGATAAATATGAAATTGTAGTAGGGGAACGCCGGTTCCGTGCTACACAGTTGGCAGGATTAACGGAAATAGATGCGATTGTTCACAAACATTTAACGGATCAGGAACTTTGTGCATTGGCCTTAATTGAAAATATTCAAAGAGAAGATTTAAACCCTATCGAAACAGCTCTTGGATATCGCAATTTAATTAATAAGTTCTATATTACACAAAACGATTTGGCTTCCTACTGCGGCAAATCAAAAGCAGCTATTTCCAATGCCTTGCGCCTTTTGGAACTGGAACCCCAATATCAGCAAGCGTTGCAAGAAGGGACTCTTTCGGAAGGACATGGCCGTGCCTTATTAATGGTGACGGATAAGAATAAACGAGAAGAACTGTTCAAAAAGATGAACCACCACAAAATGTCGGTTCGTCAAGCGGAAGACGCTGCCCGCCATATGTTGTTCCCGGCCAAAAAAGGAAAAACAGCCAAGAGACCCGTGGAAGCCGTTTCTTTTGAGCAAGATTTACAAACGGCCCTAGGTACAAAAGTGGAATTAAAGTTTGGCAAAAATATGAAAAAAGGGACTTTGGTCATCCACTATCATTCATTAGATGAATTAGATAACATTGCCGGGCGATTAAAAAACAAAATGTTATAAAAAATAGACGGCGTATTTTTTGAGGAGGCAATTACGGCCCATTTTATTGCCAAAGGAAAAGAGAGAACCTGTTTTATATCCTCCCAAGATGAAAACCAGTTAATAAAACTAAGTTCACGAAAAAAGGCAAAGCAAACCAAAAGGGAGATTCTTTATTTCTCTTTTTTACGAAAAAGAGAAGTTCCTTTTTTGCATATTCCTGCTTTTTATGAAGAAATAAAAAGCCCTTCTTATATTGGATTTTCACAACAGGCGGTTCGGGATAACGACGGCAAGCTTTCCGTTTCACTAGAACAAAGTTTGGCTGCAGGGGGCAAGATAGAAAAAGCCTCACTGGAGGGTTTATTTTGTTATTGCTACCGTTATAATGTTTTGCCCTGTGATTTAAATAGAAATAATATTTTGGTACAAAAAACTCTTCAAGGGGAAAAATGGATATTGGTGGATGGTTTGGGATGTACCGATTGGATCCCGCTGGCACAGTATTGGGCTTGGTGGGGGAGGAAAAAAATTATCCGTAAATTTCATCGTTTTATTTTAAACGACAAAAATTTACGGATTTTGTTTAAAAATTCAGCAGAAATCAAACAATACCTTCAACAGTTAACCTATCGTTTATAAACATTTACCGGTATAAGCTGTGGACTTCCGGCATTTCCAATAAGTCTTTAGTAATATTTTGGAAATCGTTTCCAGTAAAAGTGCCTACTAAAGTAACATGGAAAAGATTGTCCTGTTTTGTGACTTCACTTTTTAGAACGGTGATGTTTTGTTTCTCCACTTGTTTGATGATTTTATCTACTATTTCCCAATTTGCATCACACGTTACAAAGAACGTGTCATAATGTTTGATCATTTCCACCAAACGAAGCGTCTTGCGCAAGCCTAACTGTACCAACAAGATGGCTACCGTGCAAGAAGAAGCCAAAATAAACTCCCCATAACCAACAGCCATACCGATAGCTGCCACTAACCATACGTTGGCAGCCGTAGTAATGCCGGATACTTTGTTTCCGTCTCGCAAAATGGCACCTGCTCCGATAAAACCTACACCGGTTACGATTTGCGCAGCAATACGGCCCGGATCCCCTCCGGCTAATCCCATATACTCGGACATAATCGTAAACATCATTGCTCCCACGCAGATTAAACAGTTGGTAGCAAAACCGGCGGGTTTGTCATGGTATTGACGTTCCATACCCAAAGAACCGCCGAGCAACAGAGAAAATAAAATTTTAATTGATAATTCGTACATATCACTATGCTATCATATCTACCGACGAAAAGTAAAGAAATTTCCAAAAAAATACCCCGCTTTATGCGGGGTATTGGTCAAAACTTCAATTAGAAGCGGAAGCCAAGCTTTAACATAATATCCAAATAGTAGATATGGTCTTTGTTGAAAGTAGCCTTGAAATCGTCTCTGGTAGTAACGCGATACATGCGCCCTTCCAAGCCGAAAATCATAGATTCGTCCATATCAAATTCCAATCCCAAACCCACCATATGGGCCCAATCGGTACCGGACACCGTTTCGTGAGAGTGATCGGCTTTTTGATGACGAGCAAAGGTATGGCCAATCCCGGCTCCGAAAGGAATGTACAGACGTGTGGGACGGGAAGTGAAGAAACTGATTCGGCCTGTTACCAACCCGGTGGCTATACCGGTACGATAATAGGATTTATCGCCAGCTTTGTCAGTGTCTCCCAATTGAGCATAGTTAGCATCTAATCCGAGGGAGAACCAGTTTACAAGATTACGTTGGAAACCAATGCCGGCAGACCAACCCATCTTTCCAAAATCGGTGTCGGAACTTCTATCTTTCCAACCATCACGGGGAAGAACCATCCCGCCGTATAATTCAACGCGAGTGGTATCTCTGAACAGGCCATATTCATACAAGGGGGAATACCCTTGTGCAAAAAGGGCTGGCACAGATAAGAACAAAGCACAAACTAAAAGTAGTTTTTTCATAACGCTCCTTAATTTAATTTCAATTTACTTATATTGTAAAATTTTTCCCATGCTTTTACAATATCCATTTTGTACGCAGTTGTTAGTACTTAAAAATTATATAATTATAATATGAGGAATATTTTTGCTTTCTTGGTAAGTTTTACTTTTTTACTCGCGGGTTGTACGCCGGAAACAGTAATTAGTCCTACGTATAATTTCTCTCAAGTAAACCGTATTGGTATTATGGCTTTTAGCAATGCCTCGACATCCGTGCAAGGGGTGGAAAACCTTTTCGCTAAATATCTTATGTCTTCCGGATTTAAAGTGGTAGAACGGGCCCAATTAGAGGATATATTAGAAGAGCACAATATTGCCGTAACCGGGTATTTGTCTCCGCAAACCACACGCGAAATAGGAAGAATCTTGGGTGTAGATTTATTGTTAGTAGGAGAAGTAAGCTCTTATTCTCCTGCGCGCAGAGAAGTAAAAATGACTTCCTCCCGAAAGACGGAAACCACTCCTGTAATGGCGCAGCAAATAAAGAAACTTCCGGATGGAACTTACGTAGGCTATTCTCAACCGGCAGGTACACAGGTTTCTCGTTCCATGGATGTACGTCCGGTAGAGTACACGATAAATGCGGAAGTGGGAATAATTGCGAAATTAATAGATGTGGAAACGGCAGAAATTGTTTGGATCGGCTCGGAAGATGCTTCCTTTTCCAGTGCGCTGAGTGCGGCTGATTACATAGCCCGCAATTTAATTAAAAGTTTTACAAAAGAATTAGAGAAATTACAAAGAAGAAAATGAGCAAAAGTTTATTTGATTCAAGGGCCACTACCGTTTTATTTAAATTATTTTTTGGTGTAGTAAAAATTGTTTTTATTATGCTGTTTTTTGTGGTGGGAACGTTGATTGCCGCACAAAGTTCCGTCGCTCCGGTAAGTGTACGGTTGATTACTTCCTACGGAATGGAATATGCGGTAGTGTTGTTAAAACCGGTAAGGCCGTTATTCCCCGAACCCTATTTAATAGAATTTAATACAAAATAAAAGAGGACTTATGTTAGATATTAAACAAATCGTTGCAAATACAGATGAAATAAAAAAACGCTTGTCTTTACGCAAACCGGAATTGGCGGCGCAAATAGATGAAGTGATGAGCAAATATGAGGCTTACAAAAAAGTATTGGCCCAGGTGGAAGAGTTACGTGCCAAACGCAACGAAATGTCTAAATCTATCGGTAAAATAAAAAAAGAACAGGGAGATGAAGCGGCCAAAGAAGCCATGGCTCAAGTAGGAAAATTAAAGGAAGAAATGACGGCAAAAGAAGCAGAATTGGAACCCCAAAAAGCTGCCATTGATAACTTGTTATTGAGTATCCCGAACGTGCCCAACGAAAATATTCCGGTGGGTGTATCGGATGCAGATAACCCGGAATACAAACCTTGTTCAATTGCTTTGCCTAAGTTTGATTTTACACCGCTGGATCACCAAGCCGTGGGGGAAAAATTAGGTATTTTGGATTTTGAGGCAGCGGCCGCACTTTCCGGAAGCCGGTTTGCTCTTTTCAAAGGAGACGGAGCCCGTTTAGAACGTGCGATTTTATCGTTTATGTTAGATTTACATGCCAAAAAAGGATATACGGAAATTATGCCCCCGGTGATTGTGAATGAAAATATTTTGGTAGGAACCGGCCAATTGCCTAAATTCCGTGAAGACATGTATGAATTGACGGGAGAACCTAAACAATTTTTGATTTCTACAGCTGAAATTCCGTTAACAAATTTAAACCGTACCCGTACAGTAAGTGTAGAGGAACTACCTATTAAACTAACCGCCTATACCCCTTGTTTTAGAAAAGAATCGGGTACATATGGTAAAGATACACGCGGATTAATTCGCAACCATCAGTTTGATAAAGTAGAACTGGTAATGCTTTCTAAACCGGAAGAGTCTTATAAAATGTTGGAAATTATGTTGGAAGATGCGCAAGACGTGTTACGCCAGTTGGAAATTCCTTATCACATTGTGGAATTGTGCAGTGGAGATATTGGTTTTTCCTCTGCCAAAACGTATGATATCGAAGTTTGGATGCCCAGCGAAAACCGTTTCCGTGAAATTTCTTCCTGTTCTAACTGCTTGGATTTCCAAGCCCGTCGTATGGGACTACGTTTTAAAAACGCCCAAGGAAAATTGGAATACGTGCATACGTTAAACGGGAGTGGCTTGGCCGTAGGGCGCACCTTTGCAGCTATTTTAGAGAACTTCCAACAAAAAGACGGATCTGTTATCATTCCCAAAGCATTGCGCCCTTATTTTGGCAAAGATAAGATTGAGGCAAAATAATGGGTAAGTTTTTACGGATGTTTTTTGCAGGAGTATTTTTCTTTTGTATAAATACTCCTGTACATGCTGAAATTACGCTCCCTCCCGACGTGATGCAAGCCGCTACGATAGGCATTAACGGAGTATATAGCTTAGACTTCGCCACTGCCCAAGAAAACATTGAACAAGTGTTTTCAAAATACCCGGATCATCCTTTTGCTCACTTTGGCAACGCTATGATTGCGTGGTCGCGTTATGAATATGAGTTTGAAACGAGTGATGAAGCCCAACGGAAAGTTTTTGAAAAAATTTTAGATGATTCTATTGCCGGTATTAAACGGTGGTTAAAACAAAATCCGCAAGACCCTAATGCCTATATGGGAATAGGAGCCTTGTATGGATTAAGAGCGCTGTTTAATATGCGTAACCGTAATTGGGTGACAGCGTATTTCTCAGGAAGGAAAGCTATTTATAATTTGGAAAAATCCCTTTCCCTGGATCCAACCTATTATGATGCCTATTTTGGTTTAGGAATTTATGAATATTTTGCGGGAACGCTTCCTTCTGTTATAAAAGTGTTGGCCAAAATTGTAGCTATAAAAGGAAACCCGGATAAAGGGGTGGAGTTGTTAAATCGTTCCAAAGAAAAGGCCCGCTTTACACAAGACAGTTCAAAATTAATCCTTATTCAAATACAGAATACTCGCGGCAGCAAATTTTATGCGCCGGAAAAATCGTTGGAGTATATACGGGAATTACACAAAAAATTTCCTAACAATCCTCTCATGCGTTATGTGGAAATTATTTGTTTGTATGAGACAGGAAATTTGGATAGCGTTACAGCCAAAGCACGGGAATTTTTGGGGTTAATCGGCTCCAATTCTTTTTTCAAAGATATCTATATTCCTCGGGCTTATACCGCTTTGGGAACGGCCGAAATGGCTCGTGGAAACTTTGAACAAGCCGCTAAAATTTTTGAAGAAGGAAAAGAAAAAATAAAAAATCAGGAGCCAAGCCGTTGGGGTGTCTGGAATGTGTTGCGATTGGGCCAAGTATATGATGTGTTGGGTCAACGTGAAAAAGCGCAAGAGCAATACAAATATGTTCTTTCTTTCAAAGATAAATGGGGGTTTGACGAAGTCGCCAAACCACTGCTTAAGAAACCTTACAAAGTCCCTCCGCAAGGGGTAGGGCCCTTGCCTCCGTTATAAAATAAAACCCCGCGTGATAAGCGCGGGGCTTTTTCAAAACATTTATTAGTAATTTTCCTGTAAAAGAGGTTTTCCGTCATCTAAACAAATAGCGGCATGGCCAAAGTATTTGTGATATTCCACCACACTGTTTTTGGGAACCTGGATAGACGGATTCTTTTTCGAACGTTCCAGCTGTATGTAATAATACGGAACTGTTTTGAGGGCGTCTGTTGCCGGGAGCGTTTTAGATTGTACAAAGTAACGCAGACGGTGTTTCGTAAGGGGTACTACACGCACTCCTAAATCGGTTTTTAATGTTTCGGCCGGGCACTTAGTAGTCTGTTGTAACATGGCAAATTCCGAACGGGAAATTTCAATATATCCCTCGTCTTTTAACCGTTGCGCTATACTTTGTGTTTTCATTATTTCTTTTTCCGTGGGGGGGACATCTTCGTTAGGAAGCAAGAAAGCTTTTTTGCCTTTTAATGCTTCACTATAAACGGGAATGCCTGCTTCGGTTAAGAAACTGTTTTCGTCAAAAACGGGTTGCCCTGTTTTGTCACGTAATGAAAAAACATCTTTAAGCGGTACGTTCATCTTTTGAAAAGCATTAACGGCGTCTTGCCCCAATCCGCTTTGTAAAGCTTGATAGCCTGAATAGGATAAAATTTCCCGCGCGAAATCCGTATCTTTATTTAACGTGATAGTATATTCCGGAGGAAATTTCGGATATTTATGTTTTAGATATTCCACACCGCGTCTTTGTTCGGCTGAATGAATCTGGCGGAACAACTCACGGTCTTTATCCGTTAACTTAGTCGTTTCCGGGGCAATGGCATAGCGTTGTTTTAGTGCATTCAAAATTGCCTCATCAGAAAAATAATCTGGTTCCAGATTGATCAGGCGTTTGCGGGCCACTAAATTAAGAGGTTCTACAGCCAGGGCAGAGGTATAAGCTTTGGCGGCTTCTTTCTTGTTGCCTTGGTATTCTATAATTACGCCTTTTCCAATTAGTGAATTAACATTTGCCGCATTGTGTTGCAAAGATTGTTGATACATTTCAAGAGCCTGGTCGTTTTGCTGTTGTTTCAAAGCAATATCTCCCAGCATGGAGTAAGTATAAGACCAGTAGGGTGAAGTACGCTCCATGTTTTTTAGAGCAACGTTAAAATGTTCTTTGGCTTCGTCCAACTTATCTTGTGTGAGTAAAGACCCTGCTAACGATAATTGCGCATCCACATCTTTTGGATTAAGTGCTACGCATTTAGCAAATTGTTCGGAAGATTTGTCGTATTGTTGTTGGGAAAACAATTCTTTTCCTTTTTCCAGACAAGAAGAAAGGGCTGTGCCTTGAGCCTGTAAAGCGGGCACAACGACACAACTTAACCCAACTGCGAAACACAAATTAAACAAAGGTTTTGGAAATTGCATAAAACACCATCATTAATTTTTCAAATTTGGTTAATTTAATCGGCCGTTGAGAACAAAAGCCTTCTTTTTCTATTTTAGCAAGATTTTTCAAATATACATACCCCATAATCCGGCAGGGAAGCATTTTAAGACGGGGCATTTTCGTCATAAGGATGAAAGCCTGGGTATAGTTTTCGTATGCTTTTTGTGCGGCTTGATGTAGTAAGGCACAAAGTTCCTTTTTCTTTGTATCGTTTAAAATTTCTTTCGGAGAAAGGGTACACGGCAAATAGACACGTCCCAATCGGGCATCTTCTTTTACGTCGCGCACAATGTTGGTTAGTTGTACGGCGCTGCCCAATGCCCAGGCTAATTGATCGGCTTGTTCTCCTTGCACGCCCAAAATATCCAATGTAGCTTGCCCTACCACGACGGCTACGCGGTGTAGATAAATATTTAATTGCTCATAGGAGGAGTATTTTTTTCCCTCCAAATCATCTCGCATTCCCGCAATTAAAAGTAAAAAACGATCTTTTGGGACAGAAAAACAAAGTACGTTTTGTTGCAATCGTTTCCCCAGTTCGGTTTGGGGAGTTTGTTGATAAACACGCTCTATTTCAGCGGTCCAATTATTTAATTCTTCGGCAGGGTTTTTGCAAGGTTCGTCTACAATATCATCCATCAAACGACAAAATTCATAATAATCAGCCAGGGCCCGACGGCATTTGGCAGATAAAAAGAAAAAAGCCGGACCGAAACTGGATTTTTTATAAGAATTTTGTTTTGGTGTCATTTTTTTCTTTTTTGTAAGTAAGACAATGCTGCCCCCATAGCGGTGGCATAAATAGCATTTTTAGGAATAATAAAATTGACGCCATGCATTTGTTTGAGCATATCAAAAAGATGTTTTGCTGAAGGAACAAGAGTAAGTGTTCCGGTTAAAATAACATCTTTTACTTTGTCGTTTCGACACGCAAATACAGCCATCATTCCAATGGTTTGGAAGACCATATTAAGCACACCTGCAGCTAAATCTTCTTCGGAAAGGCCATCTTGCATTTTCCCAAAGTTAGAAGCAGTAATATCGGGAGCCAATGAAGGGATTTTTCCGGCAGTAATATCTCCGATATTTAAATCTACTTTTGATAAATCCCCTTGGGCAGCCAATTCCACAATACTTTGGAACGATTTAATATCACATAACCGGTGGCAAAGACCCACCACGGTTCCGCCGCCTACACCGGACCCACCAATATGCTGGATTCCTGTTTTGCCGGCGCGTACAAAGGCAGTACCGGTTCCCATGCTGACAATCAAGCCTTCTTTTTTCCCGGACAAAGCCAACCCGCCCAGCCCGATGGCTTGGAATTCATCTACTTTGGAAGTGGGGATTCCGTAAATTTTGTTTTTGAACCGAGAAGACCCTACCCCGGTTAAGATAATTTGTTTAACACTGGATAAAGCCAATTTATTTTCGTTGATAAACTTTCCCAATGCCCCATAGGCGGAGGTAACCGGATCAGCCGCTTCCACTTTGAGCATGGAAATCAGGTGTTCTTTTTCGGTATATCCCACAATTTTAGTGGTGGAACCTCCAACATCAATCCCAATGATTACGTCCATTATTTAACCTCCAGCCCAATGGATTTTAAGAACGGCTTGTTGTCCACTTTGCGTCCTAAGAAATTTTCTACCATTTTTTCTTCTTCCAAAGTTCCGCCTTTTTCCAAAATTTCCCGGCGGTATTTAAGGCCTATTTCCGGGTTGAAAAGACCTTGTTTTTCAAACTCACTGAAGAAATCTTCCGCGATAACTTCCGACCACAGATACCCATAATAACCGGCATCATATCCACCCATAATATGGCCAAAAGCCGCTTGAGGAATTGTGTTTTTGGTAAGGGGGAGATGGCGTATTTTTTTTGTTAAATCAAAATACACTTTGGTAGTATCGGGCGTTTTGTTGGCCGTGTGGAGCGTCATATCATATTGGGCAAAAAAGTTCTGCCGTAAATAAGCTCCGCCGGCACCAAAGTTTTTGGCTTTAATCATTCTTTCGATTAAATCGTCGGGCAAGGGTTCGCCTGTCTTATAATGTTTACTGATTTGTTTAAGTACGGTAGGATTCCAAACCCAACGTTCTAGCAGCTGGCTGGGGGCTTCCACAAAGTCCCAACTGGTATTTGCCCCTGCGAAAGCACTGTATTTTGATTTGGTTAGCGCATTGTGTAACACGTGCCCAAATTCATGGAAAAGAGTTTCTACTTCGCTGTGTTTTAACAAAGAAGGGGTTTTTTTTGACGGTTTATTCATGTTGGCTACGATAGCTACAAACGGGGTTTGATAGGTGCCGTCTTGTTTTTCTTCTCCGTTTACCAAATCGAAACAAGCTGCATGTTTGTATTTGCCTTCACGCGGGTAAAGGTCCATATAAAAGTAGGCAACCAGTTTCCCGTCTTGTTTGTTTTTGATTTGAAAAGCCTTTACATCCGGGTGCCAGGTGGGTATATTTACCGGCTCAAATACAATACCGAATAAGTTGCCAAACAAAGAAAGCATTCCGTCAATGACAACCTGAGAAGGAAAATATTCTTTGATTTTTTCACTGTCCAAATCTAAAAATTCTTTACGGTATTTATTGCTCCAATAACCGGATTCCCACGGATAAATGGTACGGGATTTCTTGCCGGTTTTTTGATTTTTGTAAGAGAGCAATTCTTTGTCTTCTTTTTTAGCAAGCGGTTGTAACTTTTTTTCCAAATCTTTTAAAAATACGGTCACATTTTTGGGATCTTTGGCCATTCTGTTTTTTAACTTTAGATGGGCATGCGTGGGGTAACCCAACAAATGTGCAACTTGTCGGCGTAAGGTAAGGGCATCTTCCAAAAGGGCAACATTGTCTTGACCGCCGCGGCGACCGTATTTATACTCCAATTCCCGACGAGCATTTTCATCATCAGCGTTGAGCATAAAGGGTACGTAATCCGGGTAATCTAATGTTACGACATATTTGCCGTCTTTTGTTTTTTCCAATTTGCTGATGTAATCTTCACCCAACCCTTGCAATTGTTCTTTGGTTACGATCAATGGATCTTTATATTCTTGAATATTTTTATCGAAGTTAATAACATCTTCTGCTTCTTTTTTATTCAGTTCTTTGAACGTTTCCAAATCTTTGTCATTGAGTTCCATACCACTATTTTTAAAACCGATAAGCATTTCTTTCACAAGTTTTGCTTGTACCGGGTCTAATTGAGGGTTGGTGTCGGTATATTGACGAATGGCTTGATATACGTCGCGGCGAGTGGCAACATCTACCATATATTGGGAGATTTGCATTTGCAGGTTTTTGGCCGTATCGCGAAAATTTTTATCTGTGGACACGTAAGATAAAAAACCGCTCATTCCCAGGGCATCCGAATATTTATCAAAAGCCCGTTGGTAGCCCATAATAGTATTTTCAAAAGTGCGCTTTTCGGCGGGAATTGCAATCAGATCCGCTAAATCTTTTTCTAATTGTTGCCGTGCAGCGGCTTCGGCCGGGGCAAGTTCTTCGGCATGATAATCAAAATGCAAAACACCATTCTTAAACATATTGCTCATAGCAAAAACTCCTTTGGGGAATGTGATAAAGACGAAAATAAAAATAAGTATTGTTTTTCTCATATTAATAGTTTACACTTTTATTGTACCCGCGCGCTAGAGCGCGTACAAAAAATTCGCAAATAATAACAACTCCAGTTGTTATTTGTTATAATGTATATTATATTAATTCACATCAAAGGAAAGAGTGGAAAAATAAAAATGTACGAACCGTTTGTACCCAAAGAAATATTCCTTACCAAAGGAATTGGCAGACACAAAGAAAAATTGGCCAGTTTTGAAGAAGCCTTGCGCGATGCCAAAATTGCCAGCTTTAACTTGGTGCCTGTTTCCAGTATTTTCCCTCCCGGCTGTAAAACCGTGCCTGTAGAAAAAGGGCTTAAGAAATTGCATCCGGGCCAAATTCTGCATTGTGTCATCAGCAGAAACACCAGCAACGAATATCGCCGTTTGATATCCGCTTCCGTCGGTTTGGCCATTCCCAAAGAAGGGAAAACTACCCACGGTTATATTTCCGAACACCACAGTTTCGGAGAGACGGACAAGCATGCCGGCGATTATGCGGAAGACTTGGCTGCCTTGATGCTCTCTACCACGTTAGGTATTGAGTTCGACAACAACACCACTTGGGACCAAAAAGAAGAAATTTGGAAAATGAGTGGCAAAATTGTACGTACCACCAACATTACACAGTCTGCTATTTGCGTGGAAGGCCTTTGGACCACGGTAGTAGCCGCGGCTGTATTTGTAAGTTAATTACGGAATTTGTTGTGAGCGATAACGTACAAATTGATAAATTTATGGGGCTAGAGAGCAAAAAAAGCGCTCTAGCCTCTTGTCATTTCGTGGTCGTGCCGGTGCCGTTTGAAAAAACGGTTTGTTACGGGCACGGTACCGCCAAAGGCCCGGCAGCTATTATCGAAGCCTCTACTCAAATTGAATTGTGGGATGAAGAAACCAAAACGGAAACTTGGGAGTTAGGTATTAACACACAACCTGCCATCAATTGTAAAGGCTCTACGAACACCGTTTTTAAAAACATTGATAAAACTGTCCGCAAATTAATGCAATACAAGGCCATCCCCTTTTATTTGGGAGGGGAACATACGGTTACACAAGCATTGGCGCAACCTTATATTGAAAAATATAAGAATTTGAGCATTTTGCATTTTGATGCCCACGCCGATTTAAGAGAAACATTTGAAGGAACTCCCAAATCACACGCGTGTGCGCTTTATCCGGCCAGTCGCCAAGTCAAAGTAGTGCAAGTGGGGATCCGTAGCGTAGCCAGTGAAGAAAAGCAATATTGCAACGCTGGGAAAGTAACCACCTTCTTAATGCACGAACACCGTGACATTAAAAAACTGATTCCACAAGTATTGAAAAAACTGACCGATACCGTTTATATTACGATTGATGTAGACGGGTTTGATCCGTCGGTTATTCCGGCCACCGGTACACCACAGCCCGGTGGATTTATGTGGTATGAAGCGCTGGATTTGTTCCGTGAAGTGATTAAACATAAAAAAATTGTAGCGGTGGATGTGGTAGAAGCCTGCCAACGCAAAGCCGATACAATTACGGAGTTTAATACGGCCAAACTTGTTTACCGTTTGATGGGATATTTAGCGGTAAAGAAAAAATAGCTGTAAACTTTACAAATTAAGGGGCACTTTCAAAGTGCCCTTTTTTATTATACTGCGGGAAAATAAAGAAAAAGACTTGATAATAAACAATGTAAGATTTTAATTTTTCCCAATCATTTTCAAAAATTCTTCCTCTGTCAAAACGGGAATATTTAGCTCACGTGCTTTATTTAGTTTGCTGCCGGCATTTTCCCCAGCCACTACAAAAGATGTTTTTTTAGATACGCTTGCGCTAGCGTGTCCGCCATATTGTTTGGCCAGTTGTTCGGCTTCGGTGCGGGTAAAAGCATGTAGCTCTCCGGTGAAAACAAAAGTTTTCCCTTCCAATATATTACCGGATAATTGCTTTTCGGGTTGGGTGAAATTGAGACCGGCTTGGCGCAATTCTTCCAGTTGGGCCAATACTTTTTCATCACGGAAAAAGTGGTAAATGCTTTGAGAGACGGTTTCACCGATTTCCCGGATGTTTTGCAATTCTTCCAGCGAAGCGTTTTTCAAATTATCTAAAGTAGTAAAATGATCAGCTAAAATCTCGGCCGTTTTTTCTCCCACAAAACCAATTCCCAGAGCGAACAAAAGTTTAGATAGCGGTTTTTGTTTGCTGGCTTCGATAGCATCTAATAAATTTTGTGCTTTCTTATCTTTAAAATTTTCCAGATTGAGAACGTGAAAAAACGTTAATTTATAAATGTCGGCAATATCTTTAATAAAATTGCGTTCTAACAGTTGGTCCATTACGGCGTCGCCCAAGCCGTCAATATCCATTGCGTCGCGGGAGGCAAAGTGCAAAAGCCTGGCGCGCAGTTGAGCCGGGCAAGAGGGGTTTACACAATACATTCCTACTTCTTCGTCTTCTTTGTAAATTTTCCCGCCGCAAGAAGGGCAGGTAAGTGGGGGGACAATTTCCTGTGTTCCTTTTTGTTCGACTACTTTCACAATTTTAGGAATTACTTCTCCTGCACGTTCTACGATAACACTATCTCCCACGCGCACGTGTAAGCGTTTGATTTCATCAAAGTTATGTAAGGTAGCGTTGGAAATAATAACACCCCCTACGGCTACCGGTTCCAATTCCGCTACGGGAGTAATGATACCGGTACGACCTACGGAAAAAGTAACATTTTTAAGCGTGGTGGTCGCTTGCGGGGCCGGGTATTTAAAAGCAATGGCCCAACGGGGGCTTTTGGCTGTAGAGCCTAAAAGTTGTTGTTGCTGAAAGTTATTTACTTTTACTACCAGTCCATCTACATCAAAAGGGAGTTGATGCCGGGACTGAGAAAATTGATTGTAAAAACGAATAATGTCTTCTATGCTGGTTGTTTGGGTTCGTATGGGAGTAACGGAAAAACCCCACTGTTTGCACAAGTTAATAAATCCGCTGAAAGTATCCGTTTGGATATCGCCTATTCCAAAGGAGTGAGCAAAAAATTTAAGCGGGCGTGTGGCCATTGATTCCGTATTTTTGTGACGTAAAAACCCGGCTGTAGCATTACGCGTATTGGCAAAGACCGTTTCGTTTTTGGCGCGTTGCTGTTCATTGATTTTTTCCAAATCTTTTTTTTCTAAATAAACTTCCCCACGGATTTCCAAAAAACCTTGCGGAGCGTTCGGTAATTGATGTGGAATATTTTTAAGAGTACGAATGTTGGCAGTGATATCTTCTCCTACCCGTCCGTCCCCACGGCTGGCTGCCTGGACCAGATAGCCGTTTTGGTAGGTTAAAGAACAGGAAACCCCGTCAATTTTACTTTCCAACACCATTTCAAAGGAATGCGTTTGCAATGTTTTGGCTGTGCGTTCATGCCAAGCACGAATATCGTCGGCAGAATAGGAATTGTCTAACGACAACATAGGAACTCGGTGGGTAACTGCCGTAAGCGTGTTGCTTGCTTTGCCGCCTACACGCTGGGTGGGAGAGTCCTTTGTGCGAAATTGAGGATAGGCAGCTTCCAAATCTTTGAGTTTTTTGTAAAGTTCGTCGTATTGGGTATCGGACAAAACAGGATTGTCCAAATTGTAGTACAAATTGTTGTGATAATTGATTAACTTTTTAAGTTGCTCAATTTCGTCTTTTGGATGCATATTATTTTTTGCGTTCTTTCTTTAACTGGTCTAACAGACCGTTAATAAACTTGCTGGAATTTTCCGTAGAATATTTTTTGGCAAGTTCAATGGCTTCATCAATAATAGCAGGGATGGGCGTTTTTTCTTTGCTGAATACAATTTCGTAAGCAGCCATACGCAAAATGGAGCGATCCACTGCCGACATACGGGCAATGGTCCAGTTTTTGGCATAAGAGGAAACGAGCGTATCAATTTGGGCCAGGTGCCGGGTGGTTCCGTTTACCAAATCTTCACAAAAGGGGTAACATTCCCCCAGTTCTTTTTTAAAATCGGCCGTATAGCGTGGCAAAGCGCCCTGTTCCAGAGAAGTGCTGTCCGCATAGTATAGTGATTGAAGCGCACATTCGCGAGCCATTCTTCTATTGCTCATACATTCCTCTCAAAATAAAAATTGTAAAAGAAGTTGTTTCTATTCTAGCAAATTTTCTTCCGTACGTGTAGGGGGTGAAAATAAAACGACATTTATCATCTGCTCTATAGCAATTATTGGTATAATATTTTTATGAAGAAAATTATTTTTTTAAGTTTGTTGTTATGGACAATCGGTTGTTCTTCGGACAATGCCCCGGCTGTAGGGGCCGACCGTGATGCACACGGATGTATCGGTTCTGCGGGATATACATTTAGCACTTTGAAAAATAAATGTATCCGCTTATGGGAAGAGGGAATTACACTTCTTCCTGCCCAAAAACAAGATGCTGCCGTGATGGCGGCTTATGTTATTATGGGTGAAAATCAGGCGGAATTGTTTTTACCGGGGCGTACGACACCAGTCTCTTTGTCTCAGCAATACGTGGGAGGAAAGGGGCAATGGTCCGCTACGGATGTCAGTGGTTGGAAACTTATCCAGCCGGAGCCGTCTGCTTGGCAGCTGGAAAACAACGGAGTTGTACAATACACCTCTAAAACCCTGTAAATTGACACTTGTATTGGGAAATTGATATAATTTAGTAGTCCCCAAAAGGGACAATTTTTTGCAAAGAATAATTAAATGGCAAGATTTGATAACAGAAGAACACCAAAAAAGGATATTTACCGCCGGAATCAGAACATTCGCGTGCCGGAAGTGCGCGTGATTAACTCCGATGGTAGCATGATTGGGGTGATGACTGTACCCCAGGCTATAGATTTAGCCCGTGAGCAAGAATTAGACTTGGTTGAAATTTCTCCCAACGCTGTTCCGCCTGTCTGTAAAATTCTAGACTATAACAAATACGTCTTTGAACAGAACAAAAAAGCGGCGGAAGCCAAGAAAAAACAAACCAAAGTTACGTTGAAAGAATTGCGTATTAAATCGCATATTGCCGCGCATGATTTGGAAGTAAAAATGCGCCAAATAGAAGAATTCTTGCGCAAGAAAAACCAAGTGCGTTTTGTGGTAGTTTTTCACGGACGTGAAAACCAACACAAAGATATCGGCATTGAAATTTTGAACAATGCCGCCAAACGTTTAGAACCGTTAGCCACGGTTGACGGCGGGCTCCAATCCTTGGGCAACCGCATGTCTATGACGTTTGTTCCTAAGATGTAAGCGTACAAAACGCAAACAGATTTTTAGGTCCTTTTTGTAGTGACTGCGTTCGGGGCGGACCGGCTCCTGCCGCAGGTAGGATAAATAAGGACTAATTAAACAGAGGTAAAAAAACAATGCCTAAATTAAAAAACCATAGTGGCGGCAAAAAGCGTTTCCGCAAAACCGCTACGGGTAAATTCACCCACAGAAAAGCCGGCAGAAAACACTTGCTAACGCCTGTTTCTGCCTCACGCAAGCATGATATGCGCCA
>JAEELM010000010.1 GCA_016282685.1 Elusimicrobiaceae bacterium
GTATGTTAAGCCGCGCCCATTACCTTATAGTTTTACAAACAAAATTTCCAATAAGTCGCGGAATTTCTTTTCAATTTTTTTCGTTTCGCTGATGGTTTGTGCATGTGAAAGCGGTTTCTTTTCAATGCCGCAACCCATGTTGCTTACCCAGGCCAAGCCTAATACTTGTATATCGCATTGACGGGCAGCAAGCACTTCCGGTACGACGGACATTCCCACAACCGTAGCACCCCATTTTTTAAACATTTGAATTTCGGAAGGGGTTTCAAAGTTGGGCCCGGTAGTAGCCAAGTAAACGCCTTCGCCCGCGTTGACATGTACTTTTTTGGCAGCTGCCAAAGCTACTTTGCGCATATTTTTATTGTAAGCTTCGCTTAGATCAAAGAACATGGGGCCGAAGGCCGGGTCGTGGTTGCCGATAAGCGGGTTATTGCACATAAAATTAATGTGGTCCCTTAAAACACACAGAGAACCGGGTTTGAGTTTTAAGTCCATGGATCCTACCGCTGCGGAAACAAGGAGTTTTTGTACGCCTAACAATTTGAGTGTACGAATGGAAATAGCCAGGTCTTTCATGGGATGGCCTTCATAGTAATGAAAACGGCCCTGCATGATGACGACTTTTCTTCCTTTGTAAATTCCGAAGATCAGATTGCCGGTGTGCCCCGGTACGGTGCTGCGTAAGAAACCGGGAATAGAAGAATAGGGTACTTTGATTTCTTTTTCAAGTGGCGGTATAGAACCGGCCAGGCCGGAACCGGTGATTAAAGCAATTTCCGGTTTGAAATTTTTTGTTTTTTTATTCAAAAAAGCAGCCGCTTTTTTTACTTGTGCGAGTTGGGTCATATACTCTCCTTTATCACAGAGTAGTGCGCAGGGGGGAAAACGCATTTTGTATATGTTCCGTTTTCTCCGGCAACACACATATTACATCAAATCTTATACTATCAAATTTTAAGCCGTTTGCTTTAATATACTGGTGTGCCGCTTGTGCAATTTTGCGTTGCTTGGAGGAAGTTACCGCTGCCAACGGCCCTCCGTAGGCGTGATAGGCACGTGTTTTTACTTCCACAAATACCAGGGTTTTTCTAAGGCAGGCTACAATATCAATCTCGCCGCCGTTGCCCCGGTAGTTACGGGCCAGAATGCGGTATCCTTTATCAATTAAGTAAGAAGCGGCTTTTTGTTCGCCCGCTTGCCCTTGAGAGGTGGTGTTCATGGTAAGAATAAATCTTCGTGGGGGAGTAGCCGGCGGACCGGTCCGAAAGAGCGGCGGTGTTCTTTACAGGGGCCTAATTCTTTTAGTGCCTGCAAATGCTTGGCTGTTCCATAACCTTTGTGGGTTGCAAAATTGTATCCGGGATAAAGTTGGTCCAGTTGCGTCATGTATTGGTCCCGCGTTACTTTGGCTAAAATGCTGGCCGCCCCAATGGCCAATGATTTGGCATCTCCGTCAATGATGGGGCGCTGGGTAAAAGGCAGTTGTGCTACCGGATACGGGCCGTCTACTAATACCAAAGCGTGCGGCAGATTTTCCAATTTTTGTGCGGCACGGCGCATGGCTAAGAAAGTGGCTTGCAAAATATTTAATTCATCAATTTCTTTGGCACTGGCAAAACCAATCCCGAATAAAACGCCGTTTTCGTGCAAACGTCTAAAAATTTCTTTCCGTTTGGTTTCCGTCAGTTTTTTGCTATCGTTTACATCAGAAAAATTTTGCACAAGAGAGGGGGGAATAAAACAGGCTGCTGCTACTACCGGCCCTGCTAACGGACCACGGCCGGCTTCATCAATACCGATAACAAAATTGGTACCGGTGTCTAAAGCTTGTTGCCTGTCAAATTCTACTAAAGGAGTTAGCATATTATTATTTTATCTTTTTTTCTATGATTGTTACATTGGGTAACGTGCGCAGTTTTTGTGCCGGATTTTGTACAAATATCTTAAAAGCTTCTTCAGGAGTAAACCAATCACGCGGCTTTTCAAGGGGAATGGCAAAGTTTAACGAGAAACGGTCTTTTACTACGTGATCTCCGTTGAAATAAGTGAGAGGCATTTCCTTGTGTAAATGTACGTGCAACTGATTGGGTTTTTCATATTCGTGCGGGGTAACGCGCAGCCAGACGGTTTTGTCGGCATTGTGTAAGAAAAGAGCGCGGCGCGGATAATCAATCGTGAGCAGCATTTCATGGGTACGGTAATCCCCGTTGACCAGGTAAGTGTAAAAATCAGACAAATGGTCTAAGGGACCGCTAAAGCGGTAAATGCGGTATGGACGGTGTTTGATAAGGATGGAACTGCCACCGTTTAAATAACTAAACAAACCGCGCTTCATAGAGGTGGACATGCGCTGTTCTACAGAAATTAAAAGCTCGTTGGGGCGGAAGTTTTCGGCAGTTAGAAAATCAAGATCGTGAATATAACGGATACGGATTTGGGGAGAGCGTTTTCCTTTGGAGAACATCTCAGCTATTTGCGTCTTTTGGGCGACCAATTCTTCCAATCGTCGTAAAAATTTTATTTCTACGCCCGGATTATGCATACTGGCTATGCGTTCAAAAAGGGCTTTTGTGTGAGGGGTGCCCATGGTAAAATGACGGTAGTAATAATCCCGGACCAACGTAAGGAAAAAATTGTTTGTGTTATCTACTTGTGATTGTAACACCCGTACATTTTGGTGGATTTTAGTAAGCGAAGCACGCGGGAAAGCATAATCCAAATAGAGGTCCAGCTGATCTCTGGGCAGAATGCGCATTGAACCCCCATTGCGGTAAACACGTTTTAAGTGAAGTAACGGAGGGGCGACAACCGCTTGCGTGATATTGCGTTGCAGTTGGGCAGTTTCTGTGGCAACGACGGGGGTTAGTTTCCCTGCGGTTGAAGCGGCTGTGGGTATAATCGTTTCTGCCGATATCAGTGGCGGGGGTTGAAGAAGTAATTTGCGTTGGGCAGTCTTTCGTAAACATAATTTAGCCCCTGATACAATCGTTTCATTAGAGAAAACGGATACAGGGGCTAATAAGAAAACGGAAAAAAGGATAATCCTAAAACAGGGGGGAATCTTATATCTCATACCTATAGAATAGCACAAAAAAAGTACTTTGGCAAGAAAGGGCGTTTTGTGCTTTTTCCTCCCTTTTGGGCTTATTCTACCGTTACAAGCGGGTTAGCGGTAAGGATGCGCTGAGGTTTGTCAATCAGCAACGTGCGCCAAATGCTTTCGTCGACGCCTGGTGTGTTAAGAAAGCGTGGGCGCGAAAGCTGAATTCTTAAATTAAACAAGACGTAATCGTTTACAGTTTTACCGTTTACGGTATATTGAGTCGGCACCAGTTTTTCTAAATGAACGTGTGGAGCGACGTTTTCATATTCATGGTCGGAAACACGAATCCAAGATGTTTTATCTTCATTAAAAAGGAAAAAATTCTTTGGAGTGGGGGTAGATAAAAACATCTTTTTCTGGGGGCCGTATCCGTTGAGTAAGAAAGAATAGAGAGAGACCATGTCTTCGACGTTATTATAAAATTGTGTGGGAAATTTTCCTTTGGGGGTGTAAACGGCGGAAGATGCCAATAAGTCCGGAAAGAAATCGCTTTTGAACTGAGAAGATAATATTCTTTCAACAGTTAATACCAGATCATCCGGATTAAAAGTTTGAAAAGAAATAGGAGTTTTCCCCATATATTTTACAAGCAAGGAAGAAGGACCTACGTTTAAAGCGGCTCCTATCTCTTGCCGGCTTTGGGCCAATGTTTCCAAACGGTTTAAAACTTGTTCTTCTAAGGCCGGGTTATTTTGGGCTCCCACTTCTTTGAAAAAATCTTTCATTTCCGGAGAGCCTTTGCGGTGAAACGTATTAAAAAAATACTTTGTAGCCAGTGGGACGAAAAAGTTATTTTCGTTATTTACCGCTTTTTGTAATAAACGGACATTTCCCAATACTTGGCTTATCGGTGCGCGCGGTAAGGCATAATTAAGATAGAGATCTATTTGCGAATGATGGAGAAAAATTTTTGCCTGACCGGACGGAACAATTTTATAAGTGAGATTTAATGTAGGGGGAGTGGTAGCCGCTTTTGCCACTTGAGATTGAAGTAAAGAGTTCATTCCTGCAGCTGCCGTGCGGGACAGAGAGCTGGGTACAATAGCCGGGGGAACTAGCATTGTTGCCTCACCCATAGCGTTGCGGATAATTTTTACCGCCCCGCCTTGCGCATATCCCACGACTGTTAAACAAAAAAATACAGATATTAAAAATAAGGTTTGTTTGATCTTCATATTTTTAGAATAGAAAAAAAATCCTTTTAATAACAGGGTCAAAAGACCTAGTTGGAAAGGGAAAAAGGGCCTATTGAGCAATTGGGTATAAATAGGAATAAGGAAACATCAAAAACCCCGGGCAAAGCGCTTTGCCCGGGGTATATTCGGAGTTTTGGTTTCCGTTTCGATTATTTCGCCTCTGCGGTGGGTTCTTCGGCAGTTTCTGCAGTGCCTTCTTGCGGAACTTGTTTTTTGAGTTCTTGTAAGCGGGCAGCTTTACCGGAGAGTTTGGTTAAGTAATTGAGTTTTGCACGGCGTACTTTACCGACTTTGAGTACTTCAATGCTATCCACGCGGGGGGAGTGGATCGGGAAAATGCGTTCCACACCTACGCCAAAGGATACTTTGCGCACGGTAAAAGTTTCACCAATGCCGGTGCCTTTACGGGCAATCACAACGCCGTCAAAAGTTTGCAAGCGTTCGTTGTCGCCTTCCACTACTTTTACTTTTACGCGCACGGTGTCGCCGGCTTTAAAAGTAGGCACATTGGTTTTAAGATTGTGTTTAATTTCGTTGATATTCATACGTCTTACTTCCTCCGAATCTGTTTTTTGCGTTGGACCTTTTTCACTTTGACTTGAGAGGCGTTGGCAAGTAAATCGGGCCTAAACTTTTTTGTAATTTTTAAAGACTCTGCGTGTTTCCACGCTTCTATTTCCTTATGGTTACCGTTCAAAAGTACTTGCGGTACGCGGCGCCGGCGCCAAACTTCCGGCCGGGTATATTGCGGCGCTTCCAGCAAATTATTTTCAAACGATTCCGACGAGGTCACCCCGTCTTTTTTAAACGTCCCGGGTTGCAAACGCGTTAATGCGTCTATCATTACGCAGGCGGCTAATTCTCCACCTGTTAAAATGAAATCCCCTAAGGACACTTCTAAATCTATTTCCGGGTAAATCCGCGCATCTACTCCTTCATAATGACCGCACACAATGATTAAGTGTTTTTTCTTTGCCAATTTTTTAGCCAACGACTGGCTAAATACTTGGCCGCGCGGACTGGTCATTATAACGAAAGACGTTTTCTTACGTAGACTTTTAATGGCCTGGTAAAGAGGTTCTGCTTTCAGCAACATTCCCGGCCCGCCGCCGTAAGGACGGTCGTCAATCGTTTTGTGCTTGTCTTGGGTAAAATCCCTTGGACTAAGCGTACCCAGTTTGATTATCCCCGCTTTGCGCGCACGCCCCACGATACTTTGGGAAAGCGCTTGCTCTACTAACGGACCAAAAGCGGTGATAACGTCTATTTTCATTAATCTTCCAGCTTTAGGGTAACTTTTTTATTTTGATTGGAGGCAGCTGCCGTCAAAACCGTGCGAATGGCTTTGATAATACAACCGTCTTTTCCAATCACTTTACCTTTATCGGCGGCATCCACTTTTGTGGATAAGTAAATTTTATTTTGCTCTATCTTTTCTTCCACGACTACATTATCGGGCGTAGAAGAAAGAGATTTTAATAAGAGCGTGGCAAGTTCTTTCATAACTTTTTATCTGCTTATTTCGCGCTGGCTTTTTTGATTAAGCTGGCAACGGTTTGAGAAGGTTTTGCACCTACTTTCAACCAGTATTCTACTCTAGGCATATTTAATTTTACTTGGTCGGCCGCATTGGGGTTGCTGGGTTGATATTGGCCGAGTACTTCTTTGGCTTCTTTACCTACCGCAGTGGATTTTTCAATCGCTACCACTCTGTATTGAGCCACACCTTTTTTGCCGACTCTTTGTAATCTAATTGCTACTGCCATTTTGTTTCTCCTTGTATTGCTTTTGCTTTGCAAAAGCGGTTTAAATATCCGAGGCCGCCTGTCTGATTTGGTTGAGGGCCGTTGCAGGGTCCGCGGCGTTAAAAATCGCACTTCCGGCTACCAATGCGTCTGCCCCGGCTTTTGCAGCCCGCGCAGCAGTTTGAACATTGATGCCGCCATCTACTTCCAGCCAAATCGCACGGCCGGAACGGGTAATGAGTTGCCTTACTTGCTTCAGTTGCGTTTCGCTTTGGGGCAGAAAAGCCTGCCCGCCAAAGCCCGGATAAACACTCATTACTAAAATCAAATCCAATTCATTCAAAAACGGAACAATTCTTTCCGGGGGCGTATCGGGCTTGATGGAAAGGCCTGTTTTTACCCCTAGCTTTTTGATAGCGGTTAATGACTGTTGCACGTCATCTTTGGCTTCTGCGTGCACGGTCAAAAGATCCGCCCCGGCTTTGGCAAACGGCTCAATAAATAATAACGGATGCTCTACCATCAGGTGGACATCCAATGCCAAGCGGGTTTTTCCGTTTAAACTTTTCACAATAGACGGACCGAAACTTAAATTCGGTACAAAATGCCCGTCCATAATATCCACATGCAGCCAATCGGCTCCTGCATTTTCTACCGTTTGTACACTGGTACCCAGTGAAAACAAATCAGCAGACAGGATAGATGGCGCAACAGATATTTTACCATTTACTGCGGGCATTTTGGAAGTTTTTTTCATAGAACTTCCCGTTCCCGTACCAAAATACCGTCTGAAAATACGCGAATAGTTCCGCGCCCCGCATAGGGAATTTCCATATCAATTTTGGAGCCGGGTTGCTTCATTTCGTTAAATACTTCATTTTCACCGGAAGCATCTTCCACCGTTACGCGCACGCGGCTGGCATTCTTTCCTTGCGGCATTTCGTAATGCAAGTGATATGATTTTTCGTTATCGGCCGTTTCGCGCCGGCTGACGGTAACTTCCACATTGCTTTTGGGAGCAATCTGCGTGTCTGCTGCCGGAGATTGGGCTGCTACTGTTCCGTTGGGGAACACGGAGGAAGGATCTTCCTTGATGATTAAATTGATGTCATGGTGACTGGCCCAAAGGGTAGCTTCGGCCAATTTTTTACTTTTGAAATTGGGAACTAATACTACACTGGCCGGCGGGGCTCCGTTGGATAATACCAACGACACATTGTCGCCTTTTTGCACCATGTTGTCTGCTTTTGGATTTTGAGAAATGATGACTCCTTTTTCGTATGTAAGCGAATAGGCATTGTCCACCCGATCTACATTCAAGCCGGCTTGGCGAATGGCTAATTGACCGTCACGCAAAGCGGAACCCACTACGTTGGGTACAAATACCATTTCGTCCCCTTGGCTGATCCATACGCGGATTACACGCCCTTCCCGTACGGTAGAACCGCCGGAAGGAATTTGACGAAGCACGGACCCCGGGGCAATATCGCGGGCAAATTCTACGCCGGCTTGTTTCAAGGCTAAATTTTGTTGGGCCAACAACCCCAACGCTTGAGAGAGAGGTTTTTGGGTCAAATCGGGCACGGTAACTTCTTTGCGGGTGTGAATGAGGGCCCCCAACGCCCAATCAGCCGATAGAACGATTAATGCAATAAAAAATAAAACAACTAGTCCCACGATACCCCAGCGGGTAAGCGGAGAAGATTTCTTTTTTTTCTTTTTCAAAAATTCATCAAAATTTTCGTTTGTATTTGCCATAATTGTATTGTAGCAAACTTAGAAGGTGCGTTCAACTGTTAAAAGTGCCGTCCGGCACCGCCTCCGCCAAAAAAACTACCGCCACCACCTCTGCGTATGCTTCTGCTTACGCCTACGCTGATACTGCCGCTGATAGCTACCCATACAAACACACCAAACAACATCACCAAGCCCTTTAATTCGGGCATAAAAGAATAAATCCAAACCAGCCCTGTGATAAGAAATAAAGAGCCTATTAGAAAGAAAAGAATCTTTCCGCGAAAAGATAATGCGTAAGAGTTGGCAGCCACAATCATCACAGCAACCCCCAATACCAACACACCCATCATCAGTATAAATTCCACTCCTTCAGGTAAAAAAGGAAAGTGTGACGCTTTCCCTGAAAACGCTTTCTTTTTTTCTATCTGCTTGTCTTTTAAAAATTCAGCCAGATGGTCCGTAAGGGATATAAGGCCTTCTTCATATTGGTCCCATTTGAAATATGGGACTGCGTACTGGTCTAATAAATCACCGGCTTGTGCATTCGTTAGGATGGTTTCTGTCCCGTAGCCAGTATCCAAGCGGACCTCCCGTTGAGAAGGTACTAGTGTAATTAAAATACCGTTTCGGGTCTCTTTGTTGCCCACTTTCCAATGGTTTCCCAATCGTTGCGTATAAATGCTGACCGGCTGGCCGCGGGTGGAAGATAAAATAACCAGGGCTACTTCAAAATTGGAAATGTCGTGAAGTGTTTGTGTAATGTGCGTGCGCGCGGAAGGCGAGAGTAAATTTATTTCGTCTGTTACAGAACCGGTGGCGGTAGGAAAAAGCGTTTCGTCAGCCAAAGACAAACCCCACACGCTACACAAAGCCAAACAGGTAAGCAAAATTTTTTTCATTTTGTTTTTTCTTGCGTAAAAAATAATCCGTTAGGGTGTACTTGGTAGCCATTGGCAAATGCATCAGCAGGCATGGTTTTTTTACCGGCCGGTTGCACATTGCACAACCAAACACATCCCTCTTTGCATTGCACCAAAATTCCTTTGTTGCGTTCAACGGCCAACACTGTGCCCGGTTGTGCGGCGCAAGTATCGGGCCCCGGTTGGGTACGCCCGACGGTCAGCCATTCGGTTTTTCCGTTGCGTGTAAAGGGAATTTTGGGTTTGGGGCCGCACGCAAGGCCGCGCACGCGGTTGTGTAAATCTTGCGCGGAAAGTTTTTCCGGGTGCAAGAATGCATCTTCTTTGGTGAGCATGGGGGCTAACGTAGGCGCGCCCGTTTGAGGGGTTTGTATCATGCGGCCGTTTTCAAGTTGTGTAAAAACTTCTTGTAACCCTTCCAACCCCAGGGGAATTAATTTTTCAAAAAGTGTTTGTGCATTGTCTTGCGGATCAATCGCTATTTCTTTTTGCAAAAACAACGGGCCGTCGTCCATTCCGGGACGAATCCAAAAAATAGAAATGCCGGTTTTGGTAAGGCCTTGAATAAGAGATTGTTGCACCGGTGCGGCTCCGCGCAGTTGCGGTAGAAGTGAAAAATGGACATTAAGAAGTCCCAGTTTGGGCAAGGCCAGAAAGTCCGGCCGAAAAATTTTTCCATAAGCTACGACAACGCCCAAATCAAAGGGAGTGGCGGCAATTGCATTGTAACTGTCTTTGAGTTTTTCCGGCGATAAAACGGTTAGTCCCAGCTCTTGTGCGCGTTTTTTAACAGGGCAGGGCGAAATTTCCATTCCGCGTCCGCGCGGTTTATCGGCCTGCGTAACGGCAAGCTGCAAGTGAGTCAGCTGATGTGTAAGTTCCAAATAGGGAACGGCAATTTCAGGAGTGCCGAAAAAAATTGTATTGAGTTTTGACATGCTTTTATTTTAGCAAAATGAAAGGGAACGATTGGGAAAATTTATTTCTATTTTTTATTAATTGAAAACCCCGCGTTTGCGGGGTTTGAATTATACGGAGAGGGAGGGATTTGCCCTACGTCAATTTCCTGACGGAAATTGCGCCCGGGCCCGCCCTCGCGGTTTTTGCCTTTCGGACTGCGCCCTCAAACAAAAACATTGCTGCGGGCTTCAAATCCCGACGCGATACCAAGCAGTTGGTATCGATCCTCTCCCCAAAAAATTAGCCCCCTATACGGGGGCAAATTTTTCGGAGAGGGAGGGATTTGAACCCTCGAAACCTTGCGGTTTACAGGTTTTCGAGACCTGCTGTTTCAACCACTCACACACCTCTCCAAAAGGGATGTTTATAAAGGATTGCGGTACCTTTTTATTATAGCAAATTATAAGACGGATGTGCGCGTGGTTGTATAGGTTTTTGCCCGTAAAAAAGGCTCCCGTTAAGGAGCCTTTTAAGGAAAGATAGCTTTATTAGTGAGGCATAATCGCCGCCAAGAAGAGGAACAAAAACAAGACGGCAAGTAGCGTAACAACCACCGAACCGATCAGCACGGCAATCACACACCCGGTTTTTTCTTGTGGGGTGGGGTCTATTACTAAAGAACTGGCCATAATATCATGCAGGCACTGCTTTTTCTCTGTCCACAAGCACATGAGAAACCCGATCCCTAAAATAAGCCCGGACAAGATTTTACCGGCATTGCGCCCGATAGAACGCAAAAAAGTAATACGTTGACCATTGAGGTCCGTTACCTTTAAGTTGAATATGCGTTTGCCGATAGTGGCTTGCCAGGAAGAGGATTCCGGCCAGGCATAATAAACCAAGAAAGCAGCCAAAGAAAGCAGGATTGAAAAAACGTTAGTGAAGATAGTCATTCCCATCGGCATTTCTTTTGTGCTGGAGATATCCCCGTTGGAAACAAAAACAAGTACCAATATCAAACCTACCACGAACTGGATGGCATAGGTAATAGCCGAGCAAATAAAGCTGTCCAAAAGATACGCTGCGGCGCGTTTCCAAAAAGTTGCGTAATTCATAATCTCTCCTTATAACTTATTTATAAAATCTAATACTGCCTGTTCGAACCATAGCGGACTATCGTGCTCGCCCCCTTCGGCGATAAAAACTTCAGTTTGGGCCGGGGCCTTGGCGGACAAGGCAGTTGTTAAGAAAGCAGGAACCACTTTGTCTTGCCGGGAAGCGCCGATTAGCAACGGGGTGCGGATTTCCCCAATGCGGGCTGTTTGGTCAAACTGTTTGTCCCACAAGAACGGCTTTAATAAAACGGATAAAATCGGCGCGAGAAAGCGGTCTTTTTCCCGCCGGGCCAAAGTGAAAAAAGCCATGTCCGTGGTATTGGTAAAAGGACTTTGCAAAATAGTGGCTTTGAACGGCCAGTCGTTGTGTTCGGCAGCCAAGTCAATGGCCGGGGTGCTGCCTAAAGAAACGCCCCATAAAATAATTTCTTGCGGGGAAATGAGTTTCCTTTCCATGAGGAAGTTTAAGGCGCTTTGTCCGTCTTCCTTCATATTCTTTTCAGACGGTTTCCCTTCGGATTTCCCATATCCGCGGTAGTCAAATAACAGTGCGCCAAAGCCTTCTTGTATGTAGGGAACCATGAAGTTTTGAACAGTATAGACATTTTGTTTATTACCGTGGAACATAAGGAAAGTGGGGTGCCCTTTACGGGCCGGTGCATAGAGAGCGGAGAGAATGCTGCCATCTTGGGCCGGGAACATTACTTCCGAGAAAGCCGCCTGGTAGGAATACTCGTTTCGTGGAAAGCCAAAGACAAACACGTCTGCTGTTTTTTCTAAAAACAACGCCCATGCTGCTAGTAAAATAAGTAGTAAAATGAGAGGTAAATGTTGTTTGAACATGCACATATCCTAGCAAAAAAAAGCAAAAGAGTGAAATTTTTTTCACTTTTCCCAATACAAAGGGCTTTGCAGGAGGCCTTATAAGTGGTATAATAAAAATAACTTTGTATTGTGTAAGCAGGTGTTTAGATGAGTCAGTCTTGTTCCCATAATTGTGAAACTTGTAGTGCTAATTGTGATAGTCGTAACACCGTTCCGCAAAAAATAGCTCCCCATAAAGTAAGCCGTATCGGGCATGTAATTGGAGTGTTGAGCGGAAAAGGCGGTGTGGGAAAATCACTCGTGACCAGTTTGCTGGCCTGTGAAATGGCACGCCGTGGTTTGAAATGCGGTATTTTAGATGGAGATATTACCGGCCCTTCTATTCCTAAAATGTTTGGTATTAACCAACGCGCTATGGGGGATAATATGGGTATTTATCCGGTCAGCAGCGAAAAGGGAATGCAGGTAATGTCGTTAAATTTATTGTTGGAAGATCCCACCCAGCCGGTCATTTGGCGCGGCGCACTTATCACCGGAACCGTACAACAATTTTGGACAGATGTGGTATGGGATGTGGACTATTTATTTATTGATATGCCCCCCGGCACAGGGGATGTGGCGTTAACCGTTTTTCAATCATTACCTTTAGATGGTATTGTAATGGTATCTACTCCACAACAGTTGGTACAAATGATTGTGGGTAAAGCCCTTAAAATGGCTAAAACCATGAATATCCCGCTTTTGGGACTGGTGGAAAATATGAGTTATCTGCCTTGCCCGCAGTGCGCAACAAAAGTGGAAGTGTTTGGCCCCAGCCAAGCCGAAAAAATGAAACAGGAATTTTCTATCCCTACCGTTGTACGCTTGCCCATTGACCCGCAAGTGTCCGCTCTGGCAGATCAAGGAAAAATAGAAAATTGTCATCTTACGCAGCTCTCCCCATTGGTGCAGGAGCTTGAAGAATTACAGGTAGCAAATGAAAAATAAAAAACGTAATTATGTAATGGTCGCAAACGTACTGTGCTTGAGTATTGCCTTGCACGCGCTGCCGCCATCTCCACAGACGATAATGAAAGCTACACAACGCGCTGCCACAGCCGCGCGGAGCACCCCTGCCCAACGGATGTTGGAGCAAATGGTGCGTGATACTTCTTTTCGCAGCGGAATAAGCACCTCGTTGCCCTACCAACCGGTTATTTTCCCTCTGCAGGAACCGCTGGCTACGCTTTCGTTAGATGAGATTAAACGTCAAATTACTTTCCAAGCATATACACCGCAATTGTTTTCTTCTTGGGTACACCACATTAATCAGTTCCCCTATCAAAAGCTTTTGTACCAAAATTTTCTAAGTTTATCATTGCAAGGAATGCAGCCTGCCCCTGCCGATAAGAAGTTATTATTAAATTATCTGCGCACGGAAGCCCAACGACTGCTTACAGAAGTCAAAAAAGGTCCTGCCCAACAAGGCAGCGGCCAACCGGATGACGCACCGCTGTATCGGATGGAGGCTCAAGTAGAGCAGGAGGAGTTGCCGGAAGCGGACGCGGCAACAAGGTCGGTACTGTCGTATATCAAAACACCGCAGCAGCAAGTTGCCCTGCAACAGCTGGGATTTTGTTTAACCTCTATGGGGCTTTACGGCGAAGAAGAGGAAGTAAAATTTTTACAACAAATTTACGCACAGGAACAACACTCCGTTTTGGAACCCGTTGTAATGGCATGGGTGGTGCGTTCGCTGTTTGCTTTAGGGGCCAACCAAGAGGCACACTCTTTGCTCCAACAAACACCCTCTTCCAATTTCAAAAAACAATTTGAACTGTTTGAACAGCGCCGTTTCCCGGCACTGCAGAACCGTTTACAGGTGGACCCTTCTTTTGCCGCTTGGAAGCCGATGGTGCAAAAAACGGATCCTTCCGGCGTTGTTTTATTTGATTTTTCCGCTTTAGCTACCGATACGTTCATGGAATGGCGCAACATGTTGCAAGGCAAAGAAAGTACTGCCAAAATGCCCGATATACAAGCCGCTGTTGCAAAACCTGCTTCGCGGACCGAGCTTCTTTTCAACCGGAAGTATCCTTCCGGCTTGACAAGAACAGATGAGGAACGGTTGGTGCGCGATTGGTTGGATTATTACAAACACGGCTATTTCAAGCCGCGCAACCAAATTGAAGTAATTGAAGGTATGTCTGCTGCCAAGGCCAATAACGTAATGGAATATATTTATTATATGACCATGGAGGAAGCGGAAGAACTGATTTTAAAACCGCTGCGCGAAACGGGCCGCTTGCCGGAATTTATGTATACGGCGGGTTTAATTCCCGATGCGGAGCGATTGCCGCACGGATATTACAAAAACAAATTCAATAAAAATATCGCCCGGTTTGTGGAATTGGCTGATGAAGACGGCACCATTTATACACACAACGTAGAGTTAAAAGATTTGGTAATCGGCATGCGTGATTATACGTTTGAACAGGGCTTTTCATACCGCAACCACCCGGAACTTACCAAAGGGCTGCGGCGCAACTGGGAAGAAATGGTGACTCAAATTGAAAAGAAAGGGTTACGGGCCGACCGCAATTATATCAATAAACTGTGGCACAAGCCAGTGCAATATCACGATGGGCAGAAAGTGATTAATGTCAGCTTGCGCGATTATTTCACACAAGTGCGCCATTCGGCTGTGTATGAAGAAGATGTGGCCCCTTCTTTCTACTTAAACAGCCCCAAATGGGTGGCGTGGGAAAATGAACGCCGCAGTTTGCGTGCTACGGAAAAAATAGTTTCCAATCCGCAGGATGAAAAATTTATCAACCGTTGGCAACGCAAGCGGGCGCTCAAACATCCGGAAGATTACATGACGTTGGAACAATTTGCCAACGTGATGCGGACCGCTTTCCTCAGCCGCTACGGCAATGCGCCCCGTGTTATTTTGGAAAAAGGGTTAGAAATGTCCCCGGCCGAAATGAACATCCGTGATATTCCGCCTTCTACAAACACCGTTAAAGTAAATAACTTTGAAAAAATCGGCGGCGTGTGCCAAATGTCCTTTGGAGACGGGGGCTATGCAGGCCCGGTAGAGGCCGGCTATGATGGAACTTCTACGGTTCCGCGCTTTGAATCGCACGTTTTTGACCAAGTGGAAGTAGTGGTGTTTGACATGGAAAACCTGACGCCGATTGTGGTAACGTTGGATAAAGTATCGTACCTGAAAGATTTGAAGAAACCGGATGTAGACCGGGAACGTGCCAGTACCATGATGAGCGACGGGCTTGATTTGTCGCGCGATTTGCTGACCGTTGAACAGGAAGAAAAAGCACTGGCCAATGTTCCCAACTTGCGTGCGACCATTTACCCGGTGCGGCGTATTTCACACCCGGAAAAAGTGCCGTATATGCATGGCGGCGGACTAGCGGGGTATTTGGCACTTTTTACGCCGGATTTTTACCCGCTTAAAAAAGTAAAACTGTTGCGGGAAGTGAACGGTAAAAAACAATGGGTAACCCAATACTACGTGCACAAAGCCGTACCGTTTTTGGCGGGTACCATTCACCGCGAAAATTTAACGCTTGCCCCACAGGTACAAGACCGTATCTATGTGCCGCCGCAAGAAAAACAAAAGTAAGGCAGCACACAACCTTTGCGAAATGATACAATAGAATAAGAGTTATTTATGTTGACACTTTCCAAACGTATTGCGCAAATCGGGGATTCCCCTACTTTAAAAATTAATGCTACCGCACGCGCTTTAAAAGCCGCCGGCAAACCTGTGATACACCTGGGAGGGGGGGAGCCTACTTATCCTGCCCCACAAGCTACGGTGGAAGCAATTATTAAGAAGGCGCAAAGCCGCCAAATCAAATACACGCCGTTTTCCGGCACTATGGAACTCAAACAAGCGGTACTGCATTATACGCAGCGTTATTACGGGCGGACATTTGAACCGAAAAATGTATTGATCAGCGCCGGGGCCAAACAAGCTTTATTTAATTTCTTGATGGCAGTAGTAGAGCCCGGAGATGAGGTCGTTTTCCCTGCGCCGTATTGGGTGAGTTACCCGGAAATGGTAAAACTGGCGGGGGGAACACCGGTTATTGTGCGCCCGACAAAAGGCTTGCAAGTAACTTTTGAACAGATGCAAAATGCCGTAACGCCCAAAACTAAAATAATTTTACTTAATAGTCCCTGTAACCCCTCCGGCCAAATTTATAGTGAAGATTTTGTACGCCGATTGGTTAGTTTGGCGGAAGAAAAACAAATTTTTTTAGGAATGGATGATATTTATCATCAACTGGTTTTTGACGGAGCCCAAACGCCCAACCCTTGTACGTATGCCAAAGAAGGGAAAAACCTGGTACTGCTCAACGGCGTTTCTAAGTTATACGGATTGACGGGATTGCGTATTGGGTGGGCTGTGAGTGGTAATACCGATTTGATAGCGGCTATGGGAAAAATCCAGGGACAGAGCACGTCTTGCAATAGTGATTTGTCCGAATGTGGGGCTGCCGCTGCTTTGGAAGGGAATCAAGATTGTATCCAAGATTTATGCCGCGTGTTAAAAGAAAACCGCAATATATTACTGGAAGAATTATCGCAAATTCCCTTTATTAGGGTAGAAAAACCGCAAGGTACGTTCTACTCTTTCGTAGATTTTAGCCACTACAACACGGATTCCAACGCGCTGGCCGCGTATTTATTGGAAAAAGCGTTGGTGGCTGTTGTACCCGGTGCTGCTTTTGGGGCGGAAGGGTACCTGCGCATTAGTTTTTGTGCGGACAAAAATGCTATTATAGAAGGAGTCCGCCGGATTCGCTGGGCGCTGGATGAAACCGCTCCGAATGAAATAAAAATCGGGGATAAAATTGTAACGAGGAATTAACCATGAAAACATTAAATGCAAAACCGGATTATTTTAAACCGGAATACGGCCTTGAAAATGCCAACATTAAAACCAATAAAACGGTTTATTGGAACTTATCTACTCCGGCATTATACGAAGAAGCCGTTAAACGCAACGAAGCCAATATCGTCTATGGAGGGCCCATTTGTGTAAGCACCGGCAAACACACCGGCCGCAGCCCAAATGACCGCTACTTTGTGGAAACCAAAGATATTGAAGGAAAACTCTTTTATAACAAATCTAACAAAGGGATCAAACCGGAATATTTTGACAAAATTTTTGCAAAAGTACAAAACTACGTTGCGGACAAAGACCTTTTTGTGCGTGATGCTTACGTAGGTTCGAGCGAAAATTCCCGCCTTAAAGTGCGTGCTATTACCGAATGTGCCTGGACCAATATCTTTGTTAAAAACATGTTCATTGAACCCAAGCAAGAGGAACTCAAAAATTTCAAACCGGAATTTACCCTCATCTGCTTGCCTAAAATGCACGTGGATCCGGTTACCGACGGTACCGTTTCCGAAACGGCCATTTTAATCAACTTTGAAAAGAAAATTATTTTGGTTATCGGTTCCGAATACGGCGGAGAAAATAAAAAAGCTTTATTCACGGTAATGAATTTCCTCTTGCCGCAAAAAGGAATTATGACCATGCACTGCTCTGCCAACGTGGGTAACAAAAACGACAGCGCTATTTTCTTCGGTTTGTCCGGCACCGGTAAAACCACTTTGTCTGCCGATATTACCCGTGGGTTAATCGGAGATGATGAACACGGTTGGGATAACGAAGGCGTGTTTAACTTTGAGGGCGGCTGTTATGCCAAAGTCATTAAGCTAAATGAAGAAGCCGAACCGCAAATTTACTCCACCACCCGCCGCTTCGGCACGGTACTTGAAAACGTCGTTTTTGACCCGGAAACCGGCAAACTCAATTTAGACGACGATACGTTGACCGAAAATACCCGTGCTTGCTACCCGCTTAACTATATTGACAATGCGGTAGAATCCAAACGTGCCACGCACCCCAAAAACATCATCTTCTTAACCTGTGATGCTTTCGGTGTGATGCCGCCTATCTCCAAACTCTCACCGGACCAAGCCTTGTACCACTTCATCAGCGGTTATACTGCCAAAGTGGCCGGTACGGAAAAAGGCGTTAAAGAACCGACCAGCACTTTCTCTACGTGCTTCGGCGGGCCGTTTATGCCTTTGCACCCCAGCGTGTATGCTGAACTTTTGAAAACCAAAATCAAAGAACATAATGTGGATTGCTGG
Source organism: Elusimicrobiaceae bacterium (assembly GCA_016282685.1). GTDB lineage: Bacteria > Elusimicrobiota > Elusimicrobia > Elusimicrobiales > Elusimicrobiaceae > Avelusimicrobium. Next base: position 17,716 of record JAEELM010000010.1, read on the forward strand.
CTCGTCAATACCGGCTGGATTGGCGGCCCTTACGGCGTAGGCAACCGCATCAGCATTAAATATACGCGCGCGCTCTTGAACGCAGCGCTTGATGGTAAATTGGCGAAATCCCAATTTATTACGGACCCGATTTTCGGTTTCCAAATCCCGACCTCCTGCGAAGGGGTGCCGTCTGAGATTTTGAACCCGATGAACTTGTGGAAAAACAAAGAAGAGTACATGGCTAAATACGAAGCCCTGGCTAAATCCTTTGTGGAAAACTTCAAGAAATACGAATCCGGCTGCAGCAAAGAAGTAATTGCGGCCGCCCCCAAAGTAAAAGTAGCCGCGTAAGCAGCCCCTTTTATGACGTAGTAGCAATGGGCTTGTCTAGCCATTGCTACTATGCTACAATAAAGAAAAGAAATTATATTACAGGAGAATTACTATGGCAAAAGCAAACGCAAAATTTATGACCCCTTTAACCCCCAGCACTTCTTTGGCAGCGGTTGTAGGAAACAACGCTCTTCCCCGCACGGAAGTAGTGAAAAAGATGTGGGATTATATTAAGAAAAACAACCTTCAAGACAAAACCAACAAACGCATGATCAATGCCGATAGCAAACTTTCGGCTATCTTTGAAGGCAAAAAACAAATCAGCATGTTTGAAATGAGCAAATATCTTTCCAAACACTTGAGCTAATTTGCAAAGTAGAATAAACCCCCGGCTCACAAAGCCGGGGGTTTTATTTTGGCAACAACAAAAATCCCCGCTTGTGCGGGGGATTAAAATATCGTTTTCTTTAAGTGCGCCGGGCAGTTATAAAGTTAGGGCTCCAAGCGAAGACGGTATGGGTTGATGCGGAAGCTCTGATCCGGCATGAGGGAAAGGCGTACCCAAATGGGGTTTCCATCGGGCCCTTTGACCAATGCGGACATTTCCACAATGTTTTCAGCCGGGATATCGTGTGCTACTTCAAAATTTGCATCTGTGCCTATGGTGCGTTCGTTGCGAACGGTGACCAGTACCGGGATTTTCCCGTCTTCAAAAGAGTTTCTTCTGGCATAGAAAGCTGCCACTTGCGGGTTGGGAGTCAACCACGTTACTCGTGACTCCTCAATGGCATTTTTCATCATGGAACGGGTAACCGGTGCGGCGCTGGAAAGATTGGTTGTGCGCAGAAGGATGCCTAAATCCCCGGCGTTTTTCCCCAAGTCCTGCAAGCGCAAGCCGTTTCTTAAAATATTGCGGATGGCCGGTTCGTCAAGTCCTAAACCGCGTACACCGTAGATTTTATTGCCACCTTTCGGAAGGGGAATCTCCGGAGAGGGACCGGCAAAACCGTCTAGCGTAAGCCCTTTTAATGTAGGAACGGTCATTTCTCCTTCTACTACGGAAGACCAGGGACCGCCGGCATTGAGGCGCGAACCGCCTTTTTCAATTGTTGTGCGTAAAGCCTGTGTGCGCGGCATGTGCATGATACGGGTGTAAAAATCAGTAGTAAGGCCCGGCATGGAACGGTGAATGGTTGCTGAAAGGGAAGACGGCGTTGTGGCGGTAATAGTGCTTGCCGGTACGGTTGTTTGGGGAAGAGAGGCAACGCGCAGTGCTTCTGCGGTCGGTAAAGGGCCTCCTGTGAAACCCCGCCAAGCTGTCCGGGCCGCTGCGTCCACAACGGCAGGGGCGATCTCGGCAGTGCTCTTAAATGCGGCTTCGCTCGCTTTTTCTACAAGCGTCTGCGCCTGTACCAAAACGGAAAATCCGGTCAGTAACCCTAGCAAGACAATGTGTTTTAGAAAATTAGTTTTCATAGTGCTTCCTCCCTTACCCATAGTATAGGGAAAAAAGGTGTTTTTTCCATGGGTCAAAGGGCCCATTTTAATAAGAAAAAAGGCCTATGTGCTATATAGGTATAAAATGCCTGTAAAATCCTTGTAAAGTATTCTTAAATTGCATACAATATGGGTGTACGACGTTTGTTATCCAATATGAGGAGAAATTATGTCCGCTGATTTAAAACAGATGTATGATCAATTAATTGCTGCAGTGGGGGGAGTGGAAAATGTAGCCACTTTGGGAAACTGCATGACGCGTATTCGTTTTACGTTAAAAGACAATGCAAAAGCACAAGGGGATAAACTGCGTGCCATCCCGGGAGTGGCAGGGTATGTGTTTTCTGCCAACCAACACCAACTGATTGTAGGGCCCGGTTTGGCCGGAAAACTCGGTGCGTATTGCAAAGAACAACACAATTTTGTGCCGCTTTCCATGGCCGGAAATGATACTAAAGTCGTGGGAGATGCGAAAGGAAATAAAGCAATTACCAAACAAAAATATTCGTCCAGTTTGAGTAAATTTTGTGCGCGTATCGGTGCAATTTTTGTACCGCTGATTCCGGCTTATATCGGTTGTGGTTTATTGTTGGGAATTGCCAATATCGCCAAGAGTATTCACGGTTGCCCGGCGGACCTTGTTACTTTTTTAACGGTGCTGGGGCAAGGGGTGTTCTTTTACTTAAATGCAGCCGTAGGTTGGAATACATCTAAAGAATTTGGCGGAACACCGGCGTTGGGGTTGGCATTGGCCGGGGCACTTAATTTCCCGGCGTTGTCTAACTTGCATTGGTTCGGGCAAACATTTGTGCCGGGCCGCGGCGGTATTATTGCCATTTTATTTGTGTGTTATTTAGCCTGTTTTGTGGAGAAATTTTTCCGCGCACGTATCAAAGGTACGGCAGAAATTTTCCTTACCCCCACGTTGACGTTGGTGGTAATGGGGTTGGCCTCTTTGATTGTTATTCAACCGTTGGCAGGGTATTTGTCTGACGCTTTGACAAAGGGTATTCAATACGGTTTGAAACACGGAGGTTTGATTTCCGGCAGTTTATTGGGCGGTTTCTTTTTACCGACGGTTATGTTGGGTATTCACCAAAGTTTGGTTCCCATTCACCAGCAATTGGTGGATACGTTGGGTAATAACCCGTTGTTCCCCATTTTGTGTATGGCCGGCGCCGGACAAGTGGGAGCCGGAATTGCTGTTTACTTTATGACCAAAAACCAAAATTTAAAAAACATTATCAAAGGGGCTTTGCCGGTAGGGATTTTAGGAATTGGCGAACCTTTGATTTACGGGGTTACCTTGCCTTTGTTTAAGCCGTTTATCGCAGCATGTATCGGTGGAGCCGTAGGCGGAGCGGTAGGTGCGGTAGCCGGGGTTACTTCGGCCATTGCGTTTGGCGTTTCGGGTGTAGTGCTTTTGATTGCGCTTTCCAATTTGCACAGCGTTATTTTCTACACAGTCGGTTTTGTGGCGGCAGCCGTTGCCGGCGGAATTTGCACGTGGCTGATGGGATTTGACGACCCGATAGAAAAATAATTTGTATTAGAAGAAGATTTCCGCACGTAAGTGAATTTGCTCACAGTACGTGCGGATTTTTTTAGATAAATTATCGTAATAGGTGCTATCGCCTTGAATAAAAATTTGTTTGTAAAGCACTAGAAGGGAAGGATGTTCTTTTTGTATATATCCCAACATAGTGGGGACAGAAACCGCCCGCAAATTTAACCGGTCTATTCGAAAAACGTCCGTAAAAGGAGAGGTCTTTGTAAGAATATTTTGCCAATCGGATAAATGCGGCAGTAACGGAGCCGCCATGACCGCGGTAGAAATGCGGTGTTGATGTAGCGTTTGCAATGCCTTTATTTTTTCTTCTACTGTGGATGTGTTGGGTTCTAACTGGCGACGGAGTGTTTCATCTGTAGAAGAAAACGAGAAACCTACCTCACAACCAGGTAATTGGGAAAGTAAATCAATATCTCGTAAGACCAAGGCGGACTTGGTTAAAATGGAAACATAGGCCTGGCATGAAACGAGTTGTTGCAAAATGCGGCGGGTGCATTGATACCTTTTTTCAAAAGGGTTATACGGATCCGTAACGGAACTTAACAATACATGTTTGTGAAATAACCGGGAGGGTTTGAGCGGAACCGAACAAGTTTTGACGTCTAAAAAAGACCCCCAAGGCGCTGTGTGGTGGGTAACCCGGCGCATATATTTGGCATAACAATATAAACAACCGTGCGTGCAACCTACGTAGGGATTGATTGCATAATCTGCCCCCGGAATTTTGGAAGGGGTCAAAAGCGTCTTTACAGCAACGGAGGTAACGGTAACCATAAAATCCTCGAACGGGTCTAAATAGTGTACAATATCTATGCAAGAAGGAACAATATGAAAAAAAGGTTGCGCATTGTTGGAAAAAAAATTTGGCGGAGTGTGCGTCGTTTTGGAAAGACGTCGTGGCGTTTTTGCCAAAAAGGGATGCGTTTTATTGGAAAAAAACTTCGAAAAAATTTTGACTTTAAAGCGCAGCGCCGTTTGTTGTACCGATCGTGGGAAAGAGCTGCGAAAAAAAACAATGTTGAGGCAATCTATAAATTAAGAATGCTTTATTATGAAGAAACGGAAGAATACTACCCGTTAGCATTCAAATGGACACAATATTGGGTCCAGCAGGAAAAAGATTGTGCCGCTATGTTGCAGCTGGCACAAATGTATGACAAAGGCCACGGCACTGCGCAAGATGCGCTCCAAGCCAAAGAGTGGTACGAACGGTGCCTTTCTCTGCACATCATTCAAGGTAAGAAATCTCCTTTGGCGCGTGACGCCGCTGATTTTATACAGGAGCGCATCCAATCTTTGCGCACTAAATCTTCGGGTAACTAATCCTTTTTATAACTGGCTATGTGTACTTGATTTGATTAAGATAAAGTATCTTAATCAAGGAGTTTGCTATGCGAAAATGGTATTTGCTGGTCTTGTGTTGCGTTTGTGCTTTCCCCAGTTGGGGGCAGTTGCAACGAAAATACGATTATGGTGTTATGCCCACGGAAAATATTACTTCGTTGGAAATAAATCCGGTATTAACCGTATTAGATGACCGGGCAGGTGTTTCTTCTAACCAGTTGATTATTAAAAGTTATCATGTGCTAAGTTCAGCTTGGAATTGGGGCGTGGAAGTACCGTTGACACGGTATGAATCACCGGAAAAATCCGAAAACGGATTGGGGGACACTACATTGGCTGTGTCTTGGATGCACCCGGAAAGTTTGAACGGAGGTCTGGGTTACGGAACCCGAATGGAATTGTTTGTGCCTACCGCTACAGACAAACGCTTGGGAAGCGGACAATTACAGGTAAGTCCGTCGGCATTTGTATTGTGGTCTTTCCCATGCGGCATTTATACGGCTCTGGGGTATAAGCATTATTGGTCTGTAGTGGGGGACCATTCCCGCACAGATATTAATTTGGGGCGTGTACGGTTAAATGTGTCATATTTATCAGATACCAAATGGTGGATACAAAGCAATTTGTATTATTACCAAGATTTTGAAAATAGCGGGAAAATGGAAGTGGTCCCGGAGTTGGAAATCGGTACTTTGATAACGGTAGGTACGGCATTTTATGCCAACGTGGGTACACATGTTGCCGGGAATGCCCATAGCAAGGATTGGAGTGTAAGTATAGGATTTAGGGTACTGTATTTGTAAAAACACAAGATCCAAAAGGCCGGCGTGAGCCGGCCTTTTTATGTCTTTCGTCGTCAAGTTTGCTATACTATAAATAGAGTCTATGAAGAGAATTTTTTTATTTGTTATCTTACTCTTAACTATGCAACAAGGCCAAGCGGCAACTCCATCAGGTAGTACGCCGGTGATGGATTTCGGAGAATCGGTTTATGGAGCTGGTGGCTATGATTCTATCAGTATGGGGGTTGTAGGCACTATTCGCACGACCGGTACGGGATATTTGTCTGCTCCTACGGGTACTTCTCGTGCTTATATTACATTTTCAGGCATGGATCCGAAAAATAAATATGTGTGGCTCAAGCCTGCCCGGCAGAGTGCTACTTTGCAACCGGTATCTGCTTGTGGGGCAACGCTTGCAGTTTCTTCGCTTTCCGCTTATAACTTTAGTCCCTCGACCAAACCTTCCAGTTATACGATTGGTACTAGCACGACATTTGCCTATTACCCGGAAGGGGCTGGTTTTAGTGCTACTATTCAATTAGAAGGTACGCCGAACAAAACCTGTATTTTTGATGCAACCCTGGCGGGAGAAATCTTATACCTGGAAAAGAAAAATAGTGGGGGAAAGTACAGCCCATTAGATTTAATCATTCGTTTTAAAGTGATTTTACCCGATAGTTTTTCTCATGATGAAAATGCCGAATTAAATTTTGGTACTTTTTGTTCATCTTCTTCTCAAGATCAAACTTTAACAATTACTCCGTCTGGAACAGTAGGTGGTGCTAGCGTTGTGTGTCCGGCTAGCGCAGATATTTCAGCCGATAGTTTTACGGTGTATAATCCATCCTCAGAAACTTTTACGGTTTCTTTGCCTTCCTCGGCTACTCTTTACAATGGAGATAATACGTTGACCGTCCAAAATTTTACATCTTCATGTGATATGGGGTGTACAACACTAAATGGAGAAAAACAATTTGGAGTGGGAGGAACTATTACAGTTCCACGCAATGCAGCAGTTGGAGAATATGTAGGGAATTATACGGTGGGGATTACTTACTAGGGGATCAACTATGAAAAAATGGATACTGTTGAGTATGTGTTTAAGCATTTCTGTTCGTTTAATGGCGGGGATTATGATTTATCCCAAATATCTATTTTTAGATAACAAAACAAAATCAGCCGAGGTAACACTTATCAATTCCAGTCCATTGGAAAGTTCCAATTACCGTATATCATTGACGTATAAGAAACAGAACCCCGATGGCACTTATACGGATATCTCTGCCGATAAGGCTCCGGCTGACAGTGCAATTCCCTTTTTGCGTTATAGTCCGCGCTCGGTGATGTTGTCCCCTTCTAAAGGACAAACAGTCCGTCTCTTAAAGCGCTTGCCTGCAGATACGGTGCCTGGGGAATATGTGACATATCTTACTTTTACCGAAGTAGTATTGGAAAAACCCGCTACCAAGGAAAGCCTTAATCCTAATACCACGAGGGTAAAAATCACTCCAGTTCCTTCATTTTCTATTCCGGTTTTCGTGCGATATGATGTGAAGGAAAATGCCCCTGTTGCGTTGAGTACACAACCGTTGGAAGAAAAGGGCGGAGTGCTTTATTTGCCGGTTGTGATGACGCGGCAAGCCCAAAAGATACGTACTTCTGTACGAGGGGATTTGACTGTATGGGATGGCGACAAACAAATAGGATTTATCAAAGGACGCTATTTATTACCTGGAAGTGAGCGACTGCAAACAAATATAGCGTTAAAAGCAAATGATGGAAAAGAGACGCATTCTTTGACTTCAAAGGAACTGAAAGGAAAGACGTTGACGATTTTATTGACCGAACCGGGAGAGAACGAAATCAATACCGAATCTGTCTTTGCTAAAACACAAGTTACTTTATAGAGGTTGGGCAAAGGGGAACGAATAAGAAGTATGAGTAGAGGAATTCTTCTTTCAGTAGGGGTTGCATTGGCATTAAGCCTAGCTATTTCTCCTTTGCGTGCTCAGCCACAACCCGATAATTTTATCATTATAGAAATACATTCAGGCCCCATCCTTTTAAACCCGGCAGTAGAAGTATTACAACAAGGAAATACGTTGTTTCTTCCCCTTAGTTATATTACACAAGATTTGCAAGTACCGGTTACGTATAATTCCGCAACACAGCAGTTAACCGGTTGGTTGGAGAATGAAGCAAATACTGTGGCGGTAAATTTTGCCAAGTTGACCGGACGTGTGGGAAAAAAAATGTTCGATTTTTCCCCGGAAGATTTCCTTTATTACGAAAAAGAATTATTTGTTTCCAGTGCGCTGGTGGATAAAATTTTAGATACGCATAGCCAATTTGATTCTTCCAGTCAAGAGCTGCGCGTAACCACTGCCGGGAATTTGCCGTTTGAAAAAGAACTTTCCCGCCATCAAAAGCAGCAACGTTTTGATCAGGTTCAAAAAAATAAAGAACTGGCCCGCCAACAAGATATCAACCGAGATGTATATGTACAAGAAGATTGGCTCCAATGGCCATTCGTAGATTTGTCTGCCCGGTATGGGTTTAACAAAAACACAGGACAAAAAATTTCTCCCAATTTTAATTACAGTGCTAATATCTCTTTATTGACTGGCGGTTTTGATACGCAATTTAATGCGCATGCATCCACCAATAACGAGCCACCTATTCTCTCTATTAACACAGTCCGTGAAGATGAAACCGGTCAAATATTGGGGTTGTTCAAACATTTGGAATTGGGTGATACATATGCTTATGCTAATGCCGAGAATGTCGCCTCCCCGTATGGATGGGGGGTAAAGATGTCCACTGAGTCTGCGCTGGAAGCAGAGGGAAAAACGTATACCTTCCGTGATACACTGCCTTTAGGCTGGGAAGTGGAATTGTATCGTAATGGTGAGTTGTTGGGATATCAAAATCAAACAGAGAACGGTTTTTTTGAATTTGCGGATATTAATTTGTTGTTGGGAAAAAATACTTTTAAGTTGGTATTTTACGGACCGCAAGGTCAGGTAAAAGAACGGAAGCAAGTAGTTTTCTTTAATGGGAATATCCTCAATAAAGGGAAAGGACGTTTACGTCTTAACTATATCAACAAAAACCGTTATCTTATCCAAACACATGATAGTCCGCGCGAATCTTCTTTGGGGCATAGTGCCCTGGCCGAAGCAGGATATGGAATAACGAATAACTTGACGGTCAATGTTTCGGCTATTGCAAATTCTTTGGAATTGACTTCTGCTACGCCTCCCGAGACGCTCTACCGTAAAGATAAAGAATTTATGGCAGCAGATTTATCTTTGTTTGCCTATGGCATTTTTTCTAGCGTGGGAAGTGTGGTGGATTTTGATCGTTCTGCCGCTACGTTTAATTATTATGGTCAAACGGAACGGTTGGGGTGGGACGTCGTCTTGGAACATACCTACTATGGTAAGGCAATTACTTCGCGCAATTTGTACAACGATACATATATTAAAAATGAAACTAGTTTGCGTTTAAATAAAAATTTATCGTTAGGGCCCCTTACAAATTTACCATTTTCTTATTCTTTTCGGCGTTTTGACTTAGTAAATGGATTAGGCACACAAACAGAGCAAACCCTTTCACTTTCTAAATCTTTTTTGCGCAATTTATATGTCAATGGCAATTACCAAAACAGCCAATGGTTTAGTGGCCAGCGAGATGAACGTTTGTCTGTAAATGCCAACTATCTTAACGGTCCATGGACGGTTCGTTCAGGCGGGATATATGATTTTGTTCATGACCGTATGTCTAACGCAGAAGTATCGATTTTTCACTCTCTGACACCACGTTTAAAAGGTGGGGTTCGTTATGCATATACTTCGCGTAATCTCTCACAACATGCTTACGAAAGTTTATATTCGGCCAATTTAAGTTGGTCCACCCACTATGGATATATTTCGTTAGAAGCGGGGACGTCCAGCTGGCACAACTCTTATGCATTTATTGGTTACAATGTTTCTCTTATCCCTGATGTGTTGAATCGCCGTGTTTACACCTCTGCTACCAAATTGCAGGGTACAGGGGCGGTGAGTGCATTCGCTTTTATGGATGCAAACGCCAACGGAATGTTTGATGAAAAGGAAACAATTTTAGAAGAAGCTCAGTTTACGGTAAACCCACGGGTTAATATTTATGATTCGTATAAAGAAGTGCCTTCCGGTGGAGCCGTATTAACCCACTTGCCTTCTTATCGTCCATTTGAGATGTCCGTGGATACCAGTCAAGTATTTCAAACTCTGTCTTTATTAAATACCTCCGGTCCGCAAACCTTGCGTTTACGTCCGGCACAGATGGTTTATTTATCTTTCCCAATTGTGGGAACGGGGGATATTGAGGGAACAGTTTACCGTCAGAATGAAAAAGGTTCGCGCAAGCCCATGCGTGGAATGAAGGTGAATCTATACAAAGAAGATCAACTGGTAAGTAGCCGTGTGTCGGAATTTGATGGTTATTATTCTTTTGCGCAAGTACCCATGGGGCACTACACAATTAAATTAGATCCTGTCCAAGCCCAGGAATTGTCTATTGCGCAAACAAGCCCGTTGGAAATTTTTCTACACGAAATGGAACAGTTGGAAGTGCATGACATTGTCTTAAAATATCAAAAAACAAAAAAATCTTCTTCTAAGTCTAAGCGTAATATCGATGTAAAACCATCTGTTAAAAAAGGAGATAAAAAGCCTACTAAGAAGACACAGGAAGAGGTATTGCCTGCTGTGGCCGAGAAAAATCAATTAGCGTCAGCCCCAGCTTTGCGTGGTGAAGATACTTCTGTTTTATCTTCACAAATATCTGTTCAAACGGAAGGATTGCAAGGAGAAGGGAAAGAAACTATTGCGGAGGAAACTGCTTTTTCGACGGAGAAAAATTCCAATTCTTCTCAAAAGGGAAAAACTTCTTCCTCTGCGCAAGGTACTTCTCCAAAAGAAAAAGAACAAACAGAAGCTACACAATCAGTCTCGCAAAAAATTATCAAAAAAGCGACTGCTGTCAAAAGAAAAGCGCAAAAGAAATTAAGCAAATTGTATGATGCTTGTCGTTCCGGTGCGAATCGTATTTCCCGCTTTTTTCATCAATTTTAGAAAAATCCCCCTTGACGAAATGGTAAAAACTACCTATACTTAGATTATACCTGCCAATAAAGGCAGGGCTAGGAGGAATTATGAAGAAAATTATTATTGTATTAGGGTTGTTCTTATGTGCAGGTGTGATGGCACAGGCAGAAACCACCGAAAATGCAGAAGGCACCGCAAAAGCAAAAATTGTGAAAGTCGCCTCCATTTCTCATACAGCAAATGCAGCATTGGACTTCGGCACCCTGATTAGAGGGGCAGGTACGGTAACTTTGCAAGCTGCGGCTACTCCATCGCCACAGTATGCAGGTCCGGTGGCTGCAGCAGGGACAGCGGCTCCTACAGCGGATCACTTTGATTTAGCTGATTTGGAAAATGGGGTTACATACACAGTTCATATTCCCACTTCCGTTCAAATTACGGGGCCAGCAGGTTCAGATCCTATGGTAGTTGAGTTGACTCCGTCTGCTACAACAATTACGGATGCTCGTAATGAGTTGTACGTAGGGGGTGTGCTACATGTGGCAGCCGATCAGGAACCAGGTGAGTACTCGGCACATTACAACGTGAACTTGACTTACTAAGCGTTTTTGTAATGAAAAAATCCCCGGCAATTGCCGGGGATTTTTTATGTATACGTAACATAAAGAAGGGAAAGGTTACGGAAGAAAGTAGGCATAAAGGCGGAATAATTGTAAAATAGTAACGTAACTTCCTGTTTAGGTTCAAGTATATGCAACTACCACAAGAATTTATTACGGATGCGTCTGCACTGTTTGGCCCGCAACGTTGGCAATGTTTTTTGCAAGCGTTGGAGGAAGAACCTGCTACCAGTATTCGTTTTAATCCCTGGAAATACGGCGGAGAACAGATTTTTTCGCAAGTTACCTCCATTCCCTGGTGTAAGGGGGGATATTGGTTGGAGGAACGGCCCCGTTTTACGTTGGATCCTTTGTTTCACGCGGGGGTATATTATGTGCAAGAGGCCGGTTCTTTATTTTTAGACACTATTTTACGCCAATATGTAAAGGCCCCGGTTTTGGCGTTAGATTTGTGTGCCGCACCGGGTGGCAAATCTACTTTGATGCGGGCCGCCTTGCCGGGAAATTCTATGTTGGTCAGTAATGAACCGGACCGCCGGCGCGCCAACATTCTCTTGGAAAATATGCTTAAGCAAGGACATCCTGATGTATTGGTTACACATAACTATGCACGGGATTTTGCTAAAACCAATTGGACTTTTGACGTGATTTTAACAGACGTTCCTTGCTCGGGGGAAGGAATGTTTCGCCGGGACATGGGAGCCGTGAAGGAATGGAGTTTGCAAAACGTGTATTCCTGCCAAAAACGCCAACGCCAAATTCTGCAAGATATATGGCCTTGTTTGCGCGAGGGGGGACTGCTCATTTATAGTACTTGTACGTTTAATGTGCATGAAAATGAAGAGAATGTACGTTTTATTGCAGAGCAATTAGGGGCGGATGTGTTGCCGGTTGATATCGAGCCGCAATGGCATATTACGGGATCTTTGCTGAAAGGGTGGACAGAACCGGTATATCGTTTTATCCCGGGGATTACGCGCAGCGAAGGACTCTTTATGGCGGTGCTCCGCAAAAAAGGAACGCCGAGTGCCCACACCCTTTTACCGGGATCGGCACGACGGTATGCTAAAACGCATTTGTTGATTCATTTATTATCAGACGGACTGGCTGCTCCCGAACAGAAGGGAAAAGAACAAATTCCTTCGGCTGCACAAGCACTTTCAGTGGAGGGGGCACCGGTAACAGACAAATACCCGCGGGTAGAACTTCCATTAGAGCAGGCTCGGAAGTATTTGCACCGCGAATCATTCGCACTGCCTTCCGGTACGCCCAAGGGATTTGTGATAGTAACTTACGCCGGATACGCGCTTGGATTTATGAAAAATTTAGGCGATCGGGCCAATAACCTGTATCCTAAAAATTGGGCCATCCGCTCATTGACGGACACTTCTCTATTCACCTAAGAAATAAAAATCCGGCAAATAAATAATACGCTTGGAATTTGTCTCTCTTTCATATTCATACGCGCCGTTGGGTCCTTTTTGGGTGGCGTTGAACAGGACTCTTGTTCCGAACGGGGATACCCCTTTATTAGGAAATGTGATTTGAAGAGTGCGTTTCCACCCTTTCGGTTTTCCGTCTTTATCCCAAATTACACGTTGTTCTTCAAGAATGCTGCTGGCTTTATCACACAACGCTGATAAGTTTGGCACGCCGGCCCATCTCTGTGCGATTTTTGCCCTGGCACGGTTCCAGTTTTTATCGATCGCAAGATTATATTTGGCGTGCTGAGATGGACTATCAGGGAAGGGATGCCCCGGGAAATAGTTCGTTCTTGATGGGGATAGATAATTGTAAGATTGCGTTTCATCATCAAATGTTCTTTCAAATTCATACGTGTGTGTGTTATTGCTTTCCCGCGTTTGGATATACAATTTCCACACCCAGCGTGCCATGCCGACGGAATAATATTCTACTTCCGCGTCTTTAATGCGGAAGGAAGAATCTTGATTATATTTAGAAAGGGCCCATTTTTCACACCCGGGCCACTCACTGCACATTTGCTTGACGCGGGGATTGGCATAGACAGGTAGTTGAATTTTATTGCGTTGCGCATTTGCCCGGCGGTAGATGGCAGAATTTTGTTTGCCGTGATTAAGCCAATCCAAATCGCCGGTTTCCTCACGACACAAAATATAAGGAGAAAAATTTTTGGGTTGTCCCTTTGTTTTTTGTTGGGCATAGGTGGGGGATACACACACACCTACCAACACAATACTTAATAGCAATGCTATGCGTTTCATAAAATACCTCTTCAAACGGTTGATATATTTATTCTATCTATTCAACTTTTTGTTGTACAAGGGCCATTGGACCCAAAAAACAAGTAGGCCTTTTAATTGCTCTTTTTGGGTCTTTGGGCCCTTGTTTTAAGATGTTAAACCTTCTATGATAAATAGAGAGAAAATTATGAGGAACTTTTTTCTATTTTGTTTTATCTTCTTTAGCGTATCAAGTGTTTCGGCGCAAACATCCAAGAATATTATCAGGGGTGTAACACGGTCGACGGAAGAATTATCCACCCGTGTAGGCGGATTAGCCGAACAAGCATCCAGGGGATTGCTTCCCCAGGCGGGAAATGTTGTTTTGTCAAAGGGAGTTCAAACGGCTGTTGAGACGGGAACTTCCCAACCGGTTTTGCAACCGGGTGTTTCTTCTTCCCCTTTTGTTCCTCAGGTTTCTCCCCGTGTTTCGGCTCCCGCCTCTTTGCCTAAATTCTCTACAGCTCCGATTCCCTCAACGGTGTCGGTGGCAAGCGTTGAGCGTGCCGCTGCTGCGGAAATGAAACATAAGCCGGTCGTCGGCGAAAATCAATTCCCGGGTGTAGTTAAAAATTTTGGCAGAAGCGTGTTGTTTTCTCCCCGTGAGATTTGGGATCGGATTGGGCGGAAATTTCACAAAGGAGGGTTCACGGTTACGGTAGTTAAGGGAAATTATCAGGGAAAAGAAGAAATTGGCGGAATCGTGCAAACGCATTTGTTGCCGACTAATTCAGTGGAAGAACACGTGAGTCTACCGAAAAAATTTGAGGTAAACGTTTTGTTGCCTGACGGGACAACGAAGACAGGTTTTGGGGAAGTGGTTCAAATTTCTCCCCGGAGTATGTTAGATATTAGTTATGTTAAATTCGATAAATCCATAGAGCCCTTTTTGGAACCGTTGGAAATTTCCGCAGAAATAGAGGAGGGCGAGAAATTGCTTTCCTACGGGTATGCAAAAACAAAACCTGTCAGCACTACCAGTACGGTAATCAAAACAGGTTTTATTTACGGGAAAGTGAATGGTATTGATTTTGAAGGGGGCCGTGAAGGGTATTGCAGCAGCCCTTGGATTAATAAACAAGGCAAAGTAGTAATGTTCCACAGCGGTTCCGGCAGTTATGGTACACGTGCCAGTTTTGTTGACAAATTGGTGGAAGCTTATCACAACGGCGGAAAAGCCGAATATGATTTGATGCTTAACGAAGAAAAAATTGCAAAACTGAATATAGATGAATATATTTCTGCCTTCGGTTTGGCGGATGAAAATCACGATATTATATTTTTATCCGATGGCTTGGGAAGTGGTTGGGATGTGTTCAAAAAATATTCGGAATCTGCTATCCGTACGGAAATAATTCTGCATCCGGAGGCACGCTATTTGGTGCTGGACGCCCGCAAAGCTTTATGGAAAAAAACAGAGGGAGGAACGGAAGTACTGGTGGAAGACCGTACCCCCGGTTCGGAAGCGGAAAACCACTTGCGGGAAATATGGTACGATTTGAAACTGCATGAACCGGAAATGGAACTGGAAGAAAATTCCATTCTAATGAGCTCTCTTCTCTAATTTTTAACGTTTTCCCCTGAAGTTTTTTGACCTAAATCTTTCTTCTTTTTATAAATAACAAAAGATTTTATTCCTATCTTTAGCACTATTTTATACAATAAATTATTCCAGCGGTTGTCGAATAATCTCCGTGGAGAGATTTAACAGCAAAAGAAAAAGACTCCTATGATAAACACTCCCTTGATTTCTATTATCGTTCCCGTTTATAAAACGGAGAAGCAGTTACCGCGTTGCATAGAAAGTATTCTTGGGCAAACCGTTTCCAATTTGGAACTTATTTTGATAGATGATGGCTCACCGGATAATTGTGGGAAAATTTGTGATGAATATGCTCGAAGAGACAGCCGGGTAAAAGTAATACACCAGGTAAATAAAGGGCTTTCCAATGCGCGCAATGCCGGCCTGGAAGTGGCGCGGGGAGAGCTTATCGGTTTTGTGGATAGTGATGATTATATTGAGCCGGATATGTATGAATATCTCTACCAATTAATTTGCAGAGATGATGCTTCCATGGCCCAATGTAATATATGTGAAGATGAAGGATTTCGTCCAGATCGTGTAATTGAGCAGCCCTATGCTCTAATTCGTTCAATTGATTTATTTCAATTGGCTGATTGGGTGCAAGTTTGGAGCAAACTATATAAAAGAGAATTGTTAACAGATGTTCGTTTCAAACCGGCCCTTTCTTTCGGCGAGGATGAAGTGTTTGTTTTTGAATTGGCTAAAAAGAATTTTTCGGTTGCGTTAGGTTCAGAAGCTAAGTACCATTATTGTTGTTCTTCTAATGCAGGAAGTCTAACACATACGTTCCATTCTACCCATTTAAATAAAATTATATTGGTAGAGCAGTTTTTAGAATATGCTAAAAATCATAATTTGACAACATATTATCAAACCCGGTCCCTAGAACAATTAAAACATGCATCTATGTGGTTGTTACATTTATTACACGCAGATAATCCTTCCCCGGAAGATGTCGCATTTCTAACTCAGTACATTCGGCCGCGTTTTTCTTCGTTTTTGCGTGCTAAGCCGATTCCTTGGTACACAAAAGTATTTGTTTCAATGGCATGCATTAATTTCAATTTGACGCGTCCCTTTGTGCGTGTAGCATACTATCTGAAAGAAAAATTCCGTTTTTAAATAGCAAGTTATTGGGAAAAATTTAAATACCCCGAAGGAACTTCTTTGGGGTATTTTTTCGAAAGTAAAAATAAATAAAAAATATGAAAACGGACCCGATAGGGGAAATAGTGAAGAGTTTTGTATAATATATGCAGTTAATGAATTGATTGTTTGTTTTGATAAATTGCTTCCGCTTTGATTTCTTCGTTTTTTCTGCGCAATAGCCGTTTCCCTTTGTGTTTGCTTCTTGCTTAAGGCTTCAAAATAAGCTTTCGCATTCTTGCGAATATGAAGCAACTACTTAAAATATATTCCTTAATTGCACTGCTTTCCGGGTTGGTGGCCATGTTGTTTATTGCCATTCCTTGGGAAAATTTGTCTTCCAAAGATTTGACAGTAGTTGTATCTTTTTTGCTGAACGGTACCGTTTGGGGGGTACTGCTCTTTTGCGAATTAAGCAAGCGAGCCTATTCCCTGTTGATTATTCACTGGTTGTTTTGCTTTCTGTTTTTTTTCGCAATTGCTTTTACTCAGTATATGCACGGCGTGTTTCCGTGGGTCGGTTCCCTGGGGCATGATATTTTGTTGCAGACTAATTTTATTTTGTTGGCATGGACGGCGGTTGTGTGGGTGGGATATAAAGGGTCTTTCACAAAAAATAAAGCGGAAGCGGCCGCTAGTGTCGGTTTGAGAATTCCCCAATGGTTGGTTTTGAGTCTCACTTGCTTTACGGTATCAAACACAGTGTATCGTGTAGTAGCCATAGGTTTTAGTGCATTATTGGCACGGGCTACATCAGTAGTATCTTATGGGATGGAATCCTCAGCGGCGGGAATGTTTGTGGGACATAGCTTTCAAGCTCTTTCTTTTTTTGCGGCTGTATTTTCTTTGCTTGCGTATAGACAAAAACGGCGAGGATTGCTTTTTGTCATGATTACAATGACGTGTTTATTGATATCATACTTCCCAACATCTATGGCACGTTATGCCACTGCCGCTATTTATGGAGGATTGCTGTTGATTGTATTTCGCTCTTTGCGTTCCAATCGGCTGTTCATTCTTTCTCTTTTAGGTGGATTTTTGATTGTGCTTCCTTTCTTAAATGCTTTTAGAAATACCTCTTTTTTAGAAGTGAATATCAGCAACGTCGTGGCGAATGTATTTCATCATTTGGGAGATGCTTGGTTGTCCGGAGATTATGATGCCTATACATTACTGGTATTGGTATTGGAACACATCAAATTTTATGGTATTACCTGGGGAATGCAGTTCGTGGGAGTTTTGCTTTTTTGGATTCCCCGGGCATGGTGGATTGCTAAACCGGTGGGCACGGGCCATTTTATAACAACCCAAGCCGGATGGTATTTTACCAACGTGTCAGCTCCTTTGCCGGCAGAAGGATTAATCAATTTGGGGCAAGGGGGATATCTTTTGTTTGCATTGTTTGTTGGATGGTTGATGGGCAAATTGGATAGAAGTTATTGGAAAAAAGCGGAAGGAAGCTCTTGCAATATAACATCTTACAGCATCTTATATCCCGTGCTGATTATGTTCTTCTTTTTTATGAACAGAGGTGATTTGCTGTCTTCCACAGCCTATACCATGGCCTACGTGGTGAACTGGTGGTTATTATGCAAGTGTTGCCCAAAAGTTAAGTTGTAGTGTTCGGAATGGAGGATTTCCCTTATTAGATTTATATTTTTTCAACAGAGTATTGCATAGACAGTACTGAAGTAAATTTGCTACACTTTGGGAGGAAGTTTTATTTTAGGAGGAATGCATGATTAAAAAGGCAGTAGGGTTGTGTTTAGCATTTTTATTCTGTGTATGCGGCGTATGGGGCAGAGATATTGTCATTTACCACACGTCTGATATACATGGACAATACTTTGGGAAAAAAGACGGAGACGGCAAATCTTACGGAGGATTTGCACGTTTGTCTGCCGTTCTAAAAGACACCAAAACTCCGTTTTTGCTGTTGGATAGCGGAGATTTCAGCAGCGGTTCGTACGAAGCCAATATCTCTGACGGGAAATACTCAGTGGATTTGATGAACTGGGCCGGATATTCTGCGTTGACCATTGGAAATCACGACACGGATTTTGGGGATGCAGGTCTTGGAAACATGCTCGCCGATTTTAACGGAGACGTGTTAGCCATGAACGTATCTATGTTCCAAATTCCCAATAAATCTATTAAACCCCATGCTATCTATAACATTGGCGGTATCAAGGTGGGGGTAATCGGTGTAGCTATGGACGGTGCAGGCACCGAACGTATGCACGTGGTAAACTCCCCGACTACCGAAGAATTTGAAGCGAATATTTTGGCTTTGAAAGCGGAAGGGGCGGAAGTGATTGTGGTAATTGCGCACGATTCTTTGATTGCCGATTCCACTATTTCCGTTGATAAACGTAGCAATATTTTGGCCCCGCTTACCAAAGCGCCTTCTTTTAAAGATGTGGACTTAATCTTGGGCGGGCATGCCCATACCCGCACGGCTCCCAGAAAACTCAATGACGTGGATGGGAATGAAGGCCCCTGGGCGTTAGAAGATGAATCTTATTTAAGAAGCATATCGGCCACGGTAATCAGCAAAGATAAACGGACCGGAAAGATTACGGTAAAAGAGCCACAATTTATTACGTTAGACGGTAAAGAAGAACCCAGTGTAAAGGAATATTTGGAATCTATCCGTTCTACGCAACTGGATGATAAATTGTATGCACGGGTACCTAAATTGATTACCAAATACCCCGCTGCCGACCAAGAAGACCGTGCCCCGGGTGTGGCGCGTATTTTTGCCGATCAAATGTATGAGAGCATTAAAGAACAAGAGCCTTTAGATTTGGCCGCTTATTCGCTCAACTCTGCCCGCAGCGATTATGAACCGGGTAATATGACGGGCCGTTATTTTGCGGAAAAGACCCCTTACAAAGAACATGCCGGTACGTTTAACATAACGGGGACGCATTTGTTAAAAGCTATGAATGAATCGTTGGGATTCCGCGACGGAAGATGCTACTCTGTTTACGGATATTCCAAAAACGTAAGTATGACAATCTTGTGCAACCCCAAAGAAAAAAAGGCCCTGTTGTACAGCGTTTCAATTGATGGGGTAGCCTTGAAACCCAAAAAAGTCTATCGTATGGCCATGTTGACCCACTTGCCGCAAGGGTATTATGAAGGGAAACCGTTTAAGGTAGTGGACCCCAACAGCCCGCAGAAAAACAACCTCATCAAGCACTATTATACGGTCACCAATGAGGATATGCTTTTCGGCGCAATCAATCAGTTTAAGAAAGAACAAGGCGAAGAAATCCCTGATTTTGAAGCGCCTTCAGATGTTCAAATTAAAGAAGTGATAGAAACCCCCGGTTCCACTATAAACAAGGCGTATACATCTCTCTTGTTTGCGGATTAAAACCGTTTGGGTTTGATTTAAAAGAGCCACTTTTACAGTGGCTCTTTTTTTGTTTGGAGGAAGTCCTTGGCAGAAGCGGAGGCAAATTATTGGGCGGTGCCGGCAGGTTTTTAGAAAGACTGTCTTACGCGAACGACCTTGAAATTATTGGGATTTACCTTATACTTTTAGTATATGGCAGACATTATTTTACGTACATACTGTTTTTTTAAAGGGGAAGCATATGATGTATCCTGGTTTAAAGAAATGGATTTCTTTATTTATTCTGTTTGCTTTTCTGGCGAACCAATGTTCGCCGCTTTATGCTGCCCCGAAGACAAAAAGCGGATTAAAAAAACAAGTAGGCCAACGTGCGCAACAAGCCAAACAGAACGCTCCCGATTATTGGGTGCAGAAAGCAACCGAATTGGCAAAAGACAACTGTGATGTGGGCGGCGTAAAATGTGCACTTGATTTTTTAGAGAAAGCGGAAGGAAACCCCAAAGCCAATGTTTGTGTGCCGGCCAGTAAACACGATACTAAAAACAAAGTATGTATGGAGGCCCAATATTTTGCGTACGGGGCTATACATGCGGCGGTATCGGATCCCAAAAACCCGTGGTTGTATTATAATTACAGGCAGAAAAAGTTCTTGGGGAAAACAACGGGCGTAAGAGAAACAGATTGGTATGCTGTCCGGGAATCTGCACATAATGTATTCAAATTGGTGTCGCGGTGGGGAATTTATTATAAGTCTGACGTGGATGCTTTGACGAAATATTTTAAGGAAATTGCTACTGGCGGAAAGTGCGGAAAGGGCGATGGCGACTGCGGTTCAGAAATGATCGCTTTGATTGGGCTTGCTTTCTTATCCCAAGGCCGGGGGCCGAACGCACGAAAGTTTGCGCGGGAAACCGCCACTAAAATTTTAACAAGCAAATGGAAATCCAAAGACGGTGGATCGGTCCTAAAAGGGGCGATTATTGCTTTGGCGGTGTTGGATACAGAAGCGTCTTGGAAAGATATTGAAACTTTTTTGACTTCCACTTCTTTGCCCAATCCCGCAAAAGAAGTGTTGAACTTGATGACCGTGGAAACGCTGACCGAAGCAGGGATTCATCTTGCCTCGGCGGGGCGCAGCGGAGTCACGCGTTATTACAACAGTTCCAACCGGCAGTTTACTTACTTGGATACCTTGGCTTCCAATCAGCAGGGATTAAAACATCCTTACAATAATCCTGCATTGCAATATCCCCATAACAACGTGTTTGAGGAAATCGGTTATTTTATTGGGGAGCAGGCCGCTAAATGTAAAAAATGTAAAGCAAAGGAATTGGCTCAAAAAATTATGAGATCGGCCATCGCCTATGCAGAGTATAAATCGGCAAAGACGGCTACTCCTAAGAAGGCTTCTGCCAACCCTCGTCCCGTTACTACAGGGGGGGCAGCTCCCGTTTGGGCACCGACACCACAGACCAATCAATTTGAAATTTACGGAGGGCATTGGCCTTTGGTGGTGGGTATTATGAACGGAGCCGCCAAAAATCCAGCATCCATAGCGCCCGGTGATATGGGAATTATCGGTGTTATGCATTTAATCAAAGAAGTTTTTGTGCCGGGGTTTTGGGATACAAATGCCGGAACTTATCTGCGTGTGTTTAATATTGCCATGACGTATGGAAATGCACGGGTAGGAAGCGCGAAATTTAGGTTTATGACAACCAAGTCGGAAGGGTACATTGCTGCCAAAAAGCATTACAGCAAAATACAACCGAAAAAAGAACTTGCCGGATATATTGACAAGGCCATTATGCTTGTTAGTACAGTTGCCTTTGTGGCATCTTTGCCGGAGTTGTACCGTTCTGTTTGTAAGGCTGCCAACTGGTTAAAAGGACAGATGAAGTTGCTCAAGAATAAAGTACTGGCGGCCACGCAAGCGGCAGCCGAGGCAACCGAAACCGCTACGATTGCGGCCGGGCAGGTGTTGGATTCTGCTGCACTGAAAGAACTTTATACGGCCAAAAATCCACTGTTCCAGGGAGCAACGGAAACGTACGTCAAAGTGGCTCCGATTGAAGCGAAAGTGGCTGCGGGCGGGGAAAAAATCGCAACGGTGGTGAAGGGCGGACTTGTTGAGACGGTAAACGTGGCCAATCCCGGTGATATTATTTTAACGAACCCCGGAGGCGAACAGTACATTCTTTCCTTTGAAAAATTTACCGACAGATATGAACTGGCTGCCGAGTTGGGAGAAGGATGGTACAGACCCAAAGTAATTAAACAGTCCTTTGTGCAAATTTCCCAAGACGTAGATATTATGGCTTCGTGGGGAAAGGTGGAACACGTTAAGAAAGGAGGATTTCTCAACGTGACGGATTTGGATAATATCTACGGCGTAGCCGAACATGAGTTCTACCAAACTTACCAAAAAGTGTCAACCGGGTTACAAGGAGCAAGTGGTATGCCCAAGGCGTTTAAGCTGGACGGTTTGTTGAAAGGAGGGAGAATCGCTCCGAAGATAGAAGTTAAACCGAATATGTTCCGTCAAACCATACAGCCATACAAGAAAGCCGGCTAATGGTGGAAGTAGAGGTAAGATTTAACAGAACAACCGGAAATTATTGTATTTCGCAACAAGCCGGTGTTCGTTAATACGGAGCAAAAGTTTTTTCACGGGAAAAGCCCCGCAATTGCGGGGCTTTTTGTTGGTCGGTTGCAGGTCAACGGTTATAGGCCTTTTGGTCCTAAAGGAGTTAGGTCTAAAATAAGGGAAAAAATAGGTCCAAAGGCCCTGTCTTTACTGCTACTTGATTATCTAAAATATTAAACAGAAGTATCAAAAATTACTGGAGAAATGAGAATGAAAATAAAAAATTATTTGTTGGGGGCTTTATTGGTGGGGGCGGTTGTTCCTTCCGCTTTTGCCCAAGTGCCTCAAGTAGTAAAAGGGGCCGTAACTACAGGGGTTACGGACGGTTTGGTTGAAAATATAGGTCGTGCAGCCGTACGGCAAGTTGAGTTAACCGCCGCTGAAAGAGCGTTGTTACCGGTGGATGGCACCGCTACACATAAAGTGTTTTATCATGACAATAAAACGGCAACCATAGAGACGCGCACACCTTATCAGCAAGTCACTGTTGATAATATACAACTCTCCAACCTGGCTTCGCAAAATGCGAAATGGTTTTGGAGCAATAACTTTGCCAAAGAACTATCCCCGAAGGTATTTCCTAATTTGGCAGGGGAAAATGTTTTCTACATGCAACAAGCCGTTAAACGCGCGGCCAGAAATTTTGATAAATGGGTCGCCCGTGAAACCGAGTTTTTGAAATACCTCCAACGGGACACCTATCAGGAAGTTCCGTGGTATAAGTACTTGCCATCGGAACCGATGGATTTCTTCTTTATAGGGGAAGGCATGTGGGATAAGGAAGTTTATGCCCATGTCTTCAAACCCATTATTAAAGAACTGCAAAGACAACAACCCAACCGCAAAATTATTTTGGCTACGGGATATGTTCCCAGTCTGTATGAAAGAGTAGGGGATCAAAGCACCAGTACTGCCCGAATGATACGCACCAAAGAAGAATTACAAAGACTCTGGGGTTACTCGATTAGTTCCAGGGAAGATATTTTGCGGGATGTATTGGACGAAGGAATTGAAATTGCAGGGGTGGAACCTGAAACCTGGTTGCGAGAACAATACCTCAAGGAACGAAGCGAAAAGATGGGGGTGGACACTGAATTGGTGGGAGATTGGACGAACTTCATGTCCAGTGAAGTAACCATCCGTACTCGCCAATATATGTGGACGGAACTTTTGAACGAATTGAAAGCTGCCAACCCGGATGCACTGATTGTTGTGCACGGGCCGGTCGCTCTGTTTAATAAAAATACCAACTACGCCGTTCCCAGTGAAGTAAAAGGAAAAAGCTTTACGATGCAGGTGACGTCGACTCCTTCCACGTTGTATATTTCTCCTGAATTTTACGAAACGGTCGTTCGGAGTTCCCCTATGAAAGGATACGACGAGGAAATGGGTGTGAAAGAAATCTTCTCTTTTAAGCCCGATTTTGCCAATCTTTCCGACAAAAGCCAAGAGATGTTTAGAAGTGCGTTAGGAGGAGATGTGGTGGTAATATTCGACGGCGCAAGTGAAAGAACGAGACAAAGAGTTGCCAAAATTCAACGATGGCAACAAGAAAGAATAGAGCATGGATTGTCGGGAAAAATCCAGATCAAAGAATAGTTTACTAAGTAGTGACAACAAAGAACACCCCGCATTTGCGGGGTGTTTTTTGGGATAAATTCAAAAATGTGCTACAATAACAGTGAGGAGAATTTCTAAATACCGTTTATGACAGTTGCATGTACATTATTTGCTGCCAGTGCCACCCCGTATCAACAGGCTAAGAGAGCAAGTGCCGACGGATATTTTGATGTTAAGTTGCAAGATGGCCTGTATGAGGTGTTTTTCAACGGTAACGATAGTACCTCTGCCCGCAGAGCCAATGATTTTGCGCTCTTACGTGCCAGTGAGGTATGTTTGGAAAACGGTTACCAATCTTTTCAAATTGTGCGCAAAACGGAAAATTTTACCGAAAAAGAAATTGATACCGGCATCCGGCTTTTTGGTGGCAAGCTGAGGAATTTAGAAAATTCCGAACCGAAAATCTCGCTAATAATCCGCTGCTCCGCAAACGCAAATTTGCTCTACCAAGCACAAGAGCTAAAAAATAATTTACAAGAAAGATATCAATTAAAAGAATCCGTGCCTGCATAGTATGAAAAGAACATTTCTTGTTTTATGTTTTATAATGATGTTGGTTGTAGGGTGTAAAAAACCAGTTTCTCAATCGGTTTCTTCACCTGAACCGGAACCTTCCCTGCAAACAAATACTTGCATGATAAAAGAACAACCTTGTTGGAAAATCGTGCAGGCCTTAAATCAAACGGAAATTGTTTATCCAACGGAAAACAAGGTGTGCGATCCGGCGGGTAAAAATTTGTGCACTTATAAAAACCCGGTTTTGGAAGAATGGGGAATATCGGTTGTACGTTTGGAAACATTTAGAGACGGCGGTTCTAAACTTTATAAAATTTCCGATGGGAATTCTCAAATTACCATTTTTGTTAATCACAGAATAGGTAGCCAGGAATACGGACAAGTAGAAATTTCTTGGCCGGATAAAAGCGGCTTTACTTTTGATAAAGAAGGGCACCTTATAGAACAAACTTCTGCAGCCGATTGCGTGGTGGGCGATTGGTTGTGTGGGGATTTTGTGCGGGAAATTAACACTGCTTTCAAAATTCGCGAAACGGTTGCCCCCGGTTTGGATAAACCTATTGAACAACCTGACGGCCGTTTACTGCAGCGGGAATGTAAAGAGGAAATTTGCAATTATCGCATTTATGATTCCGAATTAAATATTTTGGGTTTGACGCCGTCAGACCGTTACGAAGAAAATGACATCTACACTTATCACCTCTCCGACGGTAAAAAACTGATATTTAATTGGCAGCCGGATAGCCCGGAGCATGGTTTTTTGACGGTTGTGCGGGCAGATGGCTCTCAAAAAAAGTTTGATTATATGGGTTTTGAAGTAAAAGAATGATATTGTAGCAACAGCCTGCACCTGCAAAACTTTTCTTAAGAAGTCCTATTTCCTTTCTAGGCCCAAAGGCCCTTGTGAAACAAAATGCAAAACCGATAGAATGGTACTATACGGACCCCTAGGGAGCCGAGGAGGTTATTTGTGAAAAAAATAGTTATTCTATTGGCAGCTGTGCTTATTGCAACAACAGCGTTACCATCACACGCGCAAAAAATAGATCAAAGAGGTATCTCCTGGTTTAATGTCCCTGTCGCAAGTACGCCCGACTCTCCAAAAGAGCCTGCTTATATTTGGCATCCTTCGCCCAATGATCTAAAACCCGTCATCGAGAAAAAAGCGGCCAAACAAAACATTACTCTTTATGCCAATAATCGTGTTATGCGCATGTGCCGGGAATTTCGCGGATGCGAAAAATGGGCTCGCGGCAAATACGCGCTCGATTCCTCTTTCCGCATTACGGATGTGGAGATAACGTATTGGTACGGTTACCCAAACCAATGGGAATGGGCTTACGCCCTCTATGTGCAAACATGGGAAAACGGACATGTACACGCTTACAAACTTACAAAGCCAACCCTGCAAGAGGTTTTTCCTTCCTGCGAAGAGATTAACAAATTCCCGGGGCATCCATTTTCCGATGAACGTTCTCAACATGCCAAATACCCCTCGAAAAAAGAAATTTACAAACGCTGGAGCTACCCGCTCGCTCTTATATATCCCAAACTAAAAAAAATGGGTGTCATTCTGAGCGAAAAAATTGCGGAAGAACAGATAGTTGTGTGGGAAAATGATGAGCCTATCTGGAAACTGCGTCTTTATGCTGAGTTCGTCGTCAATGATGATAACAATTTAAGAACAGTAGAAAAACGAATCGTTCGGGAAGCAAAACAAGAATACCCCGGTGGGCCTTTTTCTCTCTCTCAGGGAAAATGGAAACATTATATTTTGTAATTAATTTTATTAAAAAGGAGTAAACTCAATGAAGAAATTAATGATGTTGACGATAGTAGCACTTATTGCAACGGTTGCGCTACCCTCGAATGCTCAAAAAATAGATGAGGAATGGAACAACCGGTTTACAGACCCTATTGTAAATCCGATTGTCAAGCCGCAGAAAAAAGACAATCAAATATACAACCTGACTATTAATAAAGATAATGTGAAAGCGTTAGCCAAACACCAGGTAGCCAAACAAAAAATCGTTCTTTATGCTAACAACCGCGTCATGAAAATGTGCCGCGAGTGGGAAGGATGTGAAGAATGGGCCAGAGATAAATATGCATTGGATACCTCTTTCCGTATTACAGATATAGAGGTAACTTATCACTTTTATCCGCAAAAATGGCACCCTGGAAAATGGTTCTACGAACTCTATGTGCAGACATGGGAAAACGGTCACGCCCGCGCGTATAAATTTCAAAAACAAGAAGGGAAAAAAGAGGTTCCCTCTTGTGTAGAGATTGGTAAATTCCCGGGGCATCCGTTAAATGATCCTTCTCAAAGTGTCAAACGTCCCTCAACAAAAAATGAACTCTACAAACGTTGGAGCAGTGTTGTTGATAAACAAATATTGCCTAAAATGATTTTGAATGAGAACACCGTCTTATCGAAGTTCGGAATGGCAGAAGAACAGACAGTTGTGTGGGAAGGTGATAAACCTATTTGGAAGCGCACCCTTTATGCTGCCGTTACCGTTTATGATAACAATCTTTGGTGGAATAAAAGCGGGAAATTTGTCATAGAAATAAAACAAGAATATCCGAACGGCCCTTTTATTTACTCACAAGGGAAATGGAAAGAAGGCATTTTGGCCGATTATGAATAAAAAATTAATGCGGCAGACGGGTAGTGCGCTTGTTGCATTCCTGTTTTTACCTGCTATTAGTTTTGCACAAGGCAAACTGGTTGCTGGGAGCGCCCGGCAACTGGCGGAGAGGACTGTTCCCGAAATGGCAGATGTAATGATCCCCGCCACGTCGGAAATTCCCACTCGTTTAACCAAAAGTAGCATGCCGGGGAAAATTGTTTCTAATCCTGCAGTTTCCCCTGTTACTTACGGGGCTTCACTGGGGGTCAACAAGTATATGGAAGCGGTTGCTCCGATAATTCCTTCTGCTTCGGTAGGAGTAAAAGCGCTCCCATCAAAGCCCTATGCGCCGTCGGTTTCTTCTTTGAAAAGAGAGATTGCCGCACTTTCCCCGGTTGCTGCGGCGGATGCTCTTTTCCAAAAAAAGGAAAAATCCCCGAAGAAGATTTTTGAAGTTTATTTTATTGATTTGCCGAACCTTTTCTTTCAACCTTTTGATAAGCCTGTTGCGATGCGTCAGGAACAGGTGGAAGAAGCGGACAAATTTTACAAACAATTTTTAAAAGGCCGCAACATATACGGCAAATTTTTAGGTGGTAATTATTACTTTACTACTTTAGCGGATTCACACATTAAATGGGCCGAAGTATTGTATGCATTTACCGGATTAAGTTTGTTAGGGCAACCCGGGGCAGGGGATGCGATTGTAGATGCGGCTCTGCGTGCCCCCTCAGGTCGCCAGCCATTTAGCGATTATATCGCCACTCATGCTTTGCTGCTCTTGGAAGATTGGCCTGCGTTGCAGCGGTTTATCAACGTGCGTTCGGTGGCCGGATACGGTGCGTTTGTGGAACTGCGGGGATATCTGGCCAATGTTGTTCCCGATGCGCCCATTTCTTTTCCTAAAAGGATTATCAACGAAGAGTTTCGCCCGTTCCATAGGGTGTATCATTATCCCACCGTAGAGGAACAACTAAAACTCATGGATAGCTGCTGGGAGGAGTTGGAGCAATTTGCGCATTATATACGCGGGGAAAAAGACGAAGAATACGTTTTGTACAAACACTATCCTCTTACCTCTTTTATAACGGGTAAGCGCCGTGAGTTTGAGATAAGTGAAGTGGCGGATGAATATAAAAGAGGAAAAGTTTTTGTAGAAGCTAACCTGAAATATGGTGGGTTTACAGGGTTGATGGACAACTTTGAAACCTACGGAGTGCAAGAAGAGGACCTTATTGAAAAAAACAACAACGCTTTCTTCAAATGCATTTCGTATGATGCGGGCATTACCGCCAACATGGCATGTATTCGCGAAAAATTACACCGTCCTATCATATACACCCCCGAACAAAAATAATTTTTACCACACTCGCGCCTCGTTTTGCGATATGGTAGAATAGGAACGAGGTGACTATGAAAAAGCTAACGTGGATTTTTGTGCTGTTTGTGTGCAGTGTGTTTCCGGCCGCCGCCGATACGATTTCTACCGATAAAAGCGGCTTTGACAAAATATATAACGTCATTGATGATGCTGTATTCGATTTGCGCTATTATTCTCCCTACAATTTTACAGGTGCCAAAATAAGAGGTTACAAAGCCCCCGTGGCGTATATGACCAAAGAAGCGTTACAAGCGCTGGCTGTGGCCGCGGCTGATTTGCGTGCACAGGGGTACCGCATTTTGGTATGGGATTCGTATCGCCCGCAAAAAGCGGTGGACCACTTTGTGGAGTGGATTAACGACCCCAACGACCCGGGCAACAAAAGTTTCTATCCGGAACTTGAAAAGGCGGATTTGATTGCCGGCGATTACATTATGCCCAAATCCGGCCACACGCGCGGCAGCACAATTGATTTAACAATCATCAAGCAAGACGGCTCTTTTGTAGACATGGGCGGCACGTTTGATTTGTTCAGCGAACGCTCCCACCCGGATTACAAAAAAATCACCAAGAAACAAAAACGCAACCGCAAAATCTTGCGCGATGCAATGGTAAACGCCGGGTTCAAACCACTCGATTCCGAATGGTGGCACTTTACGCTCAAGAACGAACCCTACAAAGACACATATTTCAATTTTGATGTAGAATAAACAACATTCACGTACGACAACGAGGGTAATATGAAAAAACTAATCTTCTCTTTGGCTGCACTCTTATTTTGCTTTCCGAGTTTTGCACAACTTGCACAAGGTAACCAGTTAATCGGAGCCCGATTGGGGCTTGGGTTTCAGTTGGAAAATTCCGGCGTGTCTTATTCCGATTACAGCCGCGTGGATTGGGGCTCGTTGGGCGCAGAGTACGGTTTATCCTATTACTATTTGGTAACGGACAAAGTAGGTATCGGGGCAGACGTGTCGTACGGCGATTTTGAAGGAGGGGATTTGTTTGTCTCTTCCGATAAAGTAAACGACAGAACCCGTCTCTTTAACACGTTTTTATCGGCCCGTTTTACTTCCAATCCCTCCAGTGTGTTTCGCTTGTATATGCCGATGGGGATTGGGATTACAACGTCTCACCAACATTTACATATTGACAAAGGCGGCACAAAATACGAAAACCGCGTTACCGATACTTCGTTGGGTTGGTTTGTGGGGGGCGGCTTTGAATTTGATTTTGGCCGCGGAAGTGATTGGTCCATGGGATTGGAAGCGCGCTACAATGCATTTAGCGTAGATACAGACCGTTTAACCCGCAACGCTCCTCCCGCCGTAAAAGGCGTGGGCAACCGCCATTTAAGTTATATGTCTTTCCACCTGCGCGTGAACAAGCGTTTCTAACCGTATGAAGAAATTAATTGCCTATTGCGGCCTGGATTGTGAGAAGTGCGACGCTTATTTGGCTACCGTTCACAACGATTCTGCCCTGCGCGAGAAAACGGCCAAATTGTGGAGCGAATTAAACCACGTTTCCATTTTGCCGGAAGATATTCACTGCGAGGGATGCCGTAATAACGGCGTAAAAACTGTATTTTGCGATAAACTTTGCGACATTCGCCAATGTGCGTTGAAAAAAAGCGTAAACACATGCGGCGATTGTGAAGAGTGGAAAAAATGTACGAAAGTCGGTAAAATAATTAAAAATAACCCCGCCGCACTTAAAAATCTAAAAAAATAATTTGTGAATATAAAAGCCCCGCGACTGCGGGGCTTTTCATGGGAAACATTCCCTTTTATTCTATCCAAAATACGCGGTTGTCTTTGCGCGGGGCGGCGGTAGGTGCTTCGCCCTCCACGTAACCCACGGCGCAATGGCCGATTCCTTCCCACTGGCCTTGTACGCCTAAATCTGCCAGCAGTTTTTTCCATTCGTCTTGCTCAAATTCTTCTTTGGCACGGTGAATCCAAATACTGCCCAGCCCCAGTGAATAAGCGGCCAACATCATATTCCCCATCATTAAACTGCCATCATAGAGTTGCGTGTGACAGGCTTTATTGCCCAATACAACCAGAATAGCCGGTGCCCCGTAAAACGGATCAAAGCCGTCCGGCCACCCACCTATTTTAGCGTTGGCCCCGGCCAGCTTTTCACGCATTTCTTTGTTGGTAATGGCCAGTACCATAGCGGCTTGCTGCCCCCGGCCGCTGGCGGCGTAAAGCCCGGCCTCAATAATTTGTGATAAATCTTCTTTACGTGGAAGTTGCGCCTTGAATTTGCGGATACTGCGCCTTTGTTTCATGGCTTGGATAATTTCGTTCATGTTTCCTCCTTTTCCTTCATTATAGCAGTTGCACAAAAAAAGCCAATAAAAAATTTATGTTGATTTGCTTGCAATATGCCGTGTTTTATGTATAATGGAATTGTAAGTGCTACTCAATATTCTTACAAAGGAGTGAAGTATGAGAACCATTATTTACTGGGTCGGACTGATTGTGATTGTCGTATTTTTGTGGAGATTGATTTTCTAACATATCAACTTCAAGTTTTATTGGTTAAAATCCCCGGTGAGTCCGGGGATTTTATTGGGTAACTGCCCCGATAAAAGCACCCACAGGTTGCCGGAATAAGTGGTATACTATAGGAAGTTAGAGCCAATTTCTAAAACTGCGCAATAACCGGATTCGGTAAAGGCAAATGCTTGAAAAGGGCTTTTATGTGGAGGAATTATGAGAATTTATGATGATGTTCAGCTAGATTATTGCGACGTGCTTTTGCGGCCCAAACGTTCGGCGTTGGCGTCTCGGTCTGACGTAGACGTTTTGCGCGAATACAATTTTAAATGGTGCCCCCGTACTATCAAAGCTACCGGGATAATTGCCTCCAATATGTTCACTACCGGTACGTTTGAAATGGCCCGTGCTATGCAGAAAGAACATTTGTTTTGCGCCATTCATAAACATTATAAGGTGGAAGAAGTCATTCGCTTTTTGCGAAAAAACAAAAAAGAATTTGGCTCTAACGAATTGGTTTTCATCAGTACCGGCGTGTCTGACATGGACTATGAAAAAGTAAACCAAATTCTTCAAACCAAGTTGGTGGCTAACATTTGCATTGACGTTGCTAACGGATATTCCCCTTATTTGCTTAATTTCGTGCGTAAAGTGCGTACGGCTTGGCCCAAAGCGCTCATTTTAGCGGGTAACGTAGTAACGGGCGATATGTGCGAAGATTTGATTTTAAACGGAGTGGATATTGTGAAAGTAGGTATCGGCCCGGGCTCTGTATGTACGACGCGTAAATTAACCGGCGTGGGCCGCCCGCAATTTTCCACCGTTATTGAATGTGCCGACGCCGCACACGGCGTAGGGGGAATGATTTGTGCCGACGGCGGATGTACGGTCCCCGGGGATGTGTGCAAAAGTTTTTGCGCCGGAGCCGATTTTGTGATGCTGGGCGGTATGTTGGCCGGGCATGCTGAAAGCGGCGGCGAAATGACAACAAAGATTTTCCAAACCGGGGAAGTAAATATAATAGATGATAAGCACTGTGAATTGGCCCTGGTGGAAAAGCAGTATAAAAAATTCTATGGGATGAGTTCCGCTTACGCACAAGAGCGTCACTACGGCGGGCTTAAAAAATACCGTGCCAGCGAAGGGAAATTGGTGGAATTGCCGTTCCGCGGCCCGGTGGAGCCGACGCTGCTGGCTATTTTAGGCGGTATTCGCAGCTGTATGACGTATATCGGTGCCAAACGGCTTAAAGATATGCCGAAATGTTCCACTTTTTACCGCGTCAACCGCCAATTAAATACTATTTTTGGGAACGAATAAAAAAGGCCAAAAGATAAAAACCGCCCCTTGTTTGGGGCGGTTTTTTATAAGTTTAGATCCATTCGCATTTTATCAAACACAAATCTTCTTGCGTTTGTGCGTGGCTGACGGCGTGCAAAGTGGTGTGATTATCTAATTTTTGCACTTTGCTGATCAGTTGCTCGCCGCATTTGATTTCTTTTTTGAAAATGATATCTATGTTTTTAAGTTTCTTTTCGTGTTTCCACTCATAAGGTAGCGGTTCGAGTGCCCACACAATGTAATTGCCGTTGTTGGCATGCATATTGACATCAATATCGTTGTAACGCACTTTAAACGTTTCTTCGTAATCGGTTTGTGTAAGGGGAAAAATTTTGCCAAATTTAAGGTCTCCTTCTCTGGGGGTAAACTTGGGCATATTTTCGTTCCCGCCGATTACTTTTTCCACATGTGCGATTTCCATTGTTTCGGCATTCAAAAGCGCCCACACGCTAAATGCACGACCGCATAGTTTGCCGTCTGTGTACATTTCAAATTGACGGTACGCAAACATCCGGTTGTAGCCGCGCGGCTCGGTTTTGATGGTAAGTGGTTTGCCGTGTATGGGATAATTGGTAAATTCAATGCGGTATTTCAAGAGCACCCACATTAGTTTCTGAGGATAAATGGCCGAGTAGCCAAAGCCTAATTTTTCGGCACTTTCTGCCGCCAAATCTTGGAAAAAGTTAAGCAAAGAGAACGGTTTTAAATTATTATTACAGTCACTGTCCGAATAGCGAATATGTATCGTTTTTTCTAATGTTAAATCTTTCATAATTCCTCCTTAACTACGTATAGTGTAGCAAAAATAATAGACCTATTTGAAAGGGAGGGAAAAACCGGTAAGGAATTTAGGAAGAAATGAAAAAAGAGACCAGGAGAAAAATATTTTAGATCTTCTCCCAAGTTATAAGTTTGATGGTTTAACGCAGCATGAAAAATCTCCGCGTTGCGGAGATCTTTCGTGAGTAGTATCCTGGTTACAGATGGTAGAAAACCACAGCAATCAGTTGGGTTTATTTTTTTCTCCACTTATTCCAATAGAAATTTATAATTGTGTCATCTGTATGCCTACGATAAGCTACACAGTCTTCCCACATCTTTAAAGTCCCTTCGATACCGGCGTCTACACTAAGTTTCGCAAACTCTTTAAGGTCAGTACCGGGCTCTTTCGTAGGAGCCGATAATATCAAAATCCCTCCGTTGCCACTAAATGTAAGTTCATGGAGCAACCGTGAATAGGGGTTGCGGATGATTGCATACTGATGTTTGGGAGGGTAAAAATCTCCAACCACAACGTCATATGAATAATCTCTTTCCTTAAGAAACTCCTGAACGGTAAAGCTGCGGATTTCCCATTTCCGCCGCGATTTTTCAATGTCTCTTTTCATTTCTTTATATACATTTTTATCATCATGGACAACAGCTATTCGCAAATTTTTTGGAGCATTTTCGCGGTCTTTTGAAGAAAGATACCAAGAGTAAAAAGAGTCCGGTTTGGCTGGATTTGGCTTCAGTATCGGTTGAGGCAATTGACAAGGAATTTTTCCCTCCACAAATTTCATAAAATAGTATTCAACTTGTTGTAAATAGCGTGTTTTTTGAATCAATTCCCAAGGCCGCATTCCCATAGTTTCATCCAAAATTTGGATTCTTTTTCTTAAAAGATTCGCTTTTTCCCGTACGGTATCAATTGTTCTTTGATCCATTTTTTGCCCGAGCGATTTTCTCTCCATTAAAGATTTTACGTGTTCATAGAAAGATTGAATCTCATTGAAGGTAGCTCGGTAAACGGCAACATCTTCCCAATATGCTTTTGCGTCTGCCACCGCCTCCGGACGTTTAAGTATGAGATCCCAACGATTGGGATATCTTTTGTTTATGTAACTC
The DNA here is from genome assembly GCA_016282685.1 of Elusimicrobiaceae bacterium. Classification (GTDB taxonomy): domain Bacteria; phylum Elusimicrobiota; class Elusimicrobia; order Elusimicrobiales; family Elusimicrobiaceae; genus Avelusimicrobium. The sequence goes on from JAEELM010000010.1 coordinate 51,825, forward strand.
ATATCGGCGAATTGATAATCCGTGCGTTGATACTCAATCCCTTTTTTCATATGTTTCATTTGTTCAAGGGCCTCTAAGAGTTGGAGATGTCTTATCTCTGCATGGGCTGCGCGTTGTATAGCTGCAAGACGGCCGGGAGCATCATCGTGAGATTCAAAATTTTTCGTCACGACTTCTTTAACTTCCGTAATGGTCCTTGTCTGCGGCAGAGCAGTTTGGTTCTTAATAAATTCCGGAGCTGATGGAATGAGTACTTCTTTTTTCACTTCTACAGGAGTAACGGTAACACGCTCTGTTATCGTGGGAGGATTAGTCAAAAGTTCCGGGAAGGATGCATTGGTAAGCATTGGAACCGTTCGTAAAGCCGGAAACGTAACCCCGTTGATTACAGTCCGCCCCAAGGCATCTACCATCCCGTTCCCTACAGGCTTTAGTGCCGTTTGGGCCAAAGGGACAACTGCCCCTCCTTGGGCCCAAGCGGGATGTACCATCCCCAGAACAAGAGCTACTAAAAACATTTTTTTATTCATAGATACAAACCCTCCTACTTCTTGCGTATTTATAGTCTAAGAAACTACTTTGCTTAATACCAGGGTCTTAATACCTAAAAAAGAAAGAAATAAGACCTAAATGTTTTTGGGTCTTATTTCCCATTTTTTCTAGGTCTTATTTTCCAATTTTATTTGATTTTCTGTTATTTCCTCTTGTTTAAAGAGGTTTCATATTATATGTTTTTGGTCCAACCAAGTAGATACTACGCAGTTTGATTGGCAAAATCCCAACGCTTGGCCGCCTAATGATAAAAATAATTGCTTTATATGATTTCGTTTAGTACAATAAATTAGTTTAGGCAAATTTTTCAGGCCCTAAATCAAGGAGCAACTTGTGCATCATCTCAACCCTCTCTATGGGAGAAATATCCTGAATATTTCCGACTTATCATTAGCGGATTTAGAACTGATTTTCAAAACCGCATCCGTTATGAAAAGCCGACTCAGACAATCTAACAAAAAGGCTTCGTATCTAAAAGGGAAAACTATCATTAATTTATTCTACGAGCCGAGTACCAGAACCAGAACTTCTTTTGAATTAGCCGGCAAATACCTAGGGGCAGATGTTATTAATTTCACAACATCTGCCTCTAGTTTATTAAAGGGAGAAAGTTTCCGTGATACCTTGCTTACGCTAGAGTCCATGCATAGCGACGCGTTTGTCATCCGCCACCCGGTGGAAGGTGCCGCCGCATTTGCGGCCTCCAATGCGCACCAAAGCGTTGTGCTAAACGCCGGAGACGGCGCCCATGCGCATCCTACGCAAGCGCTGCTTGACATGCTCACACTCCGGGAACGTAACATCTGTTTGAAAGGAGCCAAAATGACGATTGTGGGAGACATTTTGCACAGTCGGGTGGCTCGGTCTAACATTGCTTTGTGGAAAAAATACGGAGCAGACGTGCACGTTTGCGGCCCCGGCACGTTACTGCCGCGGGAAATAGAACGCTTGGGAGTCACCGTTCATAATCGTATAGAAGACGCCTTGGAAGGGGCCAGCGTGGTAAATGCCCTGCGTATTCAGCTTGAGCGCCAACAAAAAGGGATGTTCCCTTCGGTGCGGGAATATGCCCAACTCTTTGGCGTGAACGAACAGCGTATGAAACTGGCTCGGCCGAACGCAGTTATTGAGCACCCGGGGCCACTCAACCGCGGGGTAGAAATTTCTTACAAGGTGGCTTACGGTAGCCAAGCGGTTATTTTGCCGCAGGTGGAAAGCGGAGTGGCTATTCGCATGGCACTACTGGCACTTACACTGGAAGGAGGGGTTCCCAATGAAGATTTTAATTAAAAACGGACGTGTGGTAGATCCCAGTCAACAACTCGATACTACGACCGATATTCTAGTAAGTGATGGGAAAATTCAAAAAATAGAGTCCCATATTTCTGCTGCGTGTGAACGCACCATAGACGCGCGGGGGTTAGCGGTATTCCCCGGTTTAATAGACGTGCATACACACTTACGCGAGCCCGGTTACGAGGCCAAAGAGACGATCCTTTCCGGCACGCAAGCGGCTGCACACGGCGGTTTTACCACCATTGCGTGTATGCCCAACACACGGCCGGTGATAGATACTTCTATCGTGCTTGATGGCGTGAAAGAGCGCGCGACTCAATGTGGCCTCGCACACGTGGAAGTAATTGGTGCCATTACCAAAGGTGAAGAAGGGAAAGAATTGGCCGAAATGGGGGATATGGCCCGCCACGGGGCAATGGCTTTTTCCGACGACGGACATCATGTTTCTTCCGCCCGAGTGTTTTTGTTGGCCGCACAGTATGCCAAATCATTGGGGAAAGTGCTTATTTCCCATGCCATAGAAGAAGAATTAAATACGCAAGGTTTTATGCACGAAGGGTTTGTTTCCACACAGCTGGGGATTCCCGGTGTTCCCGCAGTGGCCGAAGATATGGCAGTGGCGCGCGATTGTTTAATTGCCGCTTATACGGGTGCGCGCGTTCATATTGCGCACGTTTCTACCAAAGGAGCAGTGGATCTTATACGTTATTTTAAGAAACAAGGGGCCCCGGTAACGGCAGAGGCAACTGTTCACCATTTGACGTTGACCGACGAGGCTTGCAGCGGATTTAATACGGCTGCAAAGGTAAGCCCGCCGTTACGCAGTGAAGAACACGTACTTGCTTTGCGTGAAGGACTTAAAGACGGCACGATTGACGCGATTGTCACGGACCATGCCCCGCACACGCAGGAAGAAAAAGATGTGGAGTTTCGTTACGCGCCCAACGGGTTTCCGGGATTGGAAACATCCCTGGGCGTAGTGCTGACCGATTTGTATCATACCGGCGTGCTCGATTTGGCAACGTTGGTTAATAAAATGAGTTGCACTCCGGCGCGTTTGTTTGGACTCCCCGGCGGTACACTGCGCCCGGGAGCACCGGCAGATATTACGCTAGTGGATCTTGAACGGGAGTGGACCGTGGATAGCCAACATTTTTACACGCGCGGAAAA
>JAEELM010000011.1 GCA_016282685.1 Elusimicrobiaceae bacterium
CGTTGGCCTGGGTGTTGTCAAGACGTGCTTTGATTTACAAACTTGGGCGCACTCTTGCTCATTACACCTATATCTATTATACCATAAAAACAAAAACCGCGCACCTAAAAATTAAGTGCGCGGTAAATTTGTAAGCGTTGCTGATTAGAAGCGGCCGTTTACAAGTACCATCACCGGGAACCAACCGTTCTTAGCAATGTTTACTAAGCCGATTTGTAACCCTTTGCTGATGTGATGGGCATTGTTGACAAACCCGAGTTGTAAGCCGTGCAAATCTTCTACTTGGTTGTAGATACCATATTGCACACCGGTTACAGCTCCGTGAGCAATGTTGACAGCTCCACCTTGAAGACCACCCACTCTGTTTTCATTGATGTTAATTAACCCACTTTGGATTCCATAGAAGGTATTGGAACGAGCAAAAATAGCACCATTGAGACCATACCCTTCATTAACTCTGGCGTAACCAATGGCTTCATTGATACCGCGAAGTTCGCCGGCCTTGCTAGAAAGCAAGTTGGCTTGCCAACCATAAATGGAGTTTGTTTGGGAACCAATACCCAAATCCACACCTCTTACGGTTTGGGTGTTGTTCGGTAAGGCCACAGCAATATCATCCCACAAGGACAATTTGAGGATGCCGTTGTCTGCAAAAGCAGGAGCGGCTACGAGCACAGCAGCTAACAATACAGCTAGTTTTTTCATTTCGTTTTTTCTCCTTTATTATGTAACTTAAATACTACTAAAATCTTCCGTTCATCAATATCATTACCGGCCAGAAACCGTTGTGTGCAATATTTACCAAACCAATTTGGCAACCTTGTTCCATGTGATAAGCTTGGTTAACAATCCCGATTTGCAACCCATATACCACTTCATCAGCTTGGTTATAAAATCCCGCTTGCACTCCATCTAACGAACGTGCGAAATTAACACCGCCTAATTGCATACCGTGGACTTCGTTGGCTTGCACATAAGCAGCTGTCTGAAACCCGCTGATACGGTTGGCAATATTAACCATTCCGCCAAAACTGGCACCTCTTAAAATATAATCGGTTTCACCCCATACTAAATCCAGTTGAACACCTTTCATTCTATCGGTTTTGGAACCAATTCCCAGGTCCAAACCTCTTACGTTGCGAATGTTATTGTTAGGAAAAGCGGAGGCTTCATCTCCCCAAAGGGACCACTTAAAATGGCTGTCATCTACGGCGGCAAATGCAGTAAAAGCTGTAGTCAATAATGCAATTAACAACAAAGATTTTTTCATATAAAAAATATCTCCTTATAAAATAGATACACACACATTGTAGCAATTTTATTTTTTTCTGCACACAAAAAAAACGAAATTTTTTAGAAAATGTAAATTTGCTAAAATAATATATATGACGTCTAAAATAACAAAAACAGGTAAAAAACTACGCCGTCAGTTATTCCACTTAACCAATCCCATTTTCTTTGAAACACTCCTTTTAATGACGACGGGAGCAGTAGATGTATTTATGCTCAGCCGTTACGCAGATGAAGCTGTAGCGGCCAGTGGTGTGGTAAATCAACTCGTTTTTTTAATTAGCCTCATTTATATGATTACCACATTGGGAACTTCCGTTTTATGTGCCCAATATCTGGGAGCCCGGCAACATAAAAATGTATCACAAATAATAGGTCTATCCCTTATTATTAACACTTTTATGGGTATTATCGTAAGTACATGTTTATACTATTTTGCGCCACAACTTCTAACATTTATGGGGCTTAAAGAAAATCTCATGAAATACGGAATCCCCTACATGGCTTGGGTGGGGGGATCTTCTATTTTCTTAGCATTGGCCATGACACTCGGCGCCATTTTGCGCAGTTTTAAAAAAGCCTATTATCCAATGTATGTTGCCTTCATCATTAATATAGTTAACGTAATAGGGAACTACTTATTTATTTTCGGGCACGGAGGATTCCCGAAGTGGGGAATTGCCGGAGCTGGTATTTCCACCGCGCTGTGCCGTTGTTTGGCCGTTGTCTTACTTCTATGCATACTGTTTAAAAAAGTAACGGCTTTCCCACGTTTAAAACTTTTCCGCCCTTTCCCGTGGGATAAAATTAAAAATTTACTAATTGTGGGATTGCCCGCCGCCGGCGAAAATATATCTTACGATTTATCTCAACTTATTATCACATATTTTACGGTTATGCTGGGAACGGCTTCTTTGGCCGTTCGCACGTATGCAATGAATATAGTAATGTTCTCCTTTGTCTTTGCCATTGCCATTGGGCACGGAGCTTCCATTATGATTGGACACTTAGTGGGGGAAGAACGGACCCGGGCGGCTTTCTGTTTGGAAAAATACTCCGTACGGTGGGCCATGCTTGTTACCGTGATTATTTCGCTCATTACAGCAATATGCGGAAAACCTTTATTCGGGATGCTTTCCGATAATATGGAAATAGTAAAAATGGGTGCTTTGATTTTAGTAATAGATGTGTTGTTGGAAATAGGCCGTGCAGTCAACATCACCGCTGTTAACTCTTTAATCGCAGCCGGAGATGTAATGTTTCCGTTTCTCACAGGGGTTGTTGTAATGTGGGGAGTAGCCACACTATTATCTTATGTACTGGGCATTTGGGCCGGCTGGGGATTAGTTGGAATTTGGTTAGCAATGACGTTGGATGAACTCATCCGTGCCGCTATTTTTGAACGACGCTGGAAAAGCCTTAAATGGCAAAACAAAAGTTTTACACGATAGAATTTGGTAAAATAGAAATATGAATTCTTCATCACCGTATGCACAATATGATGTGCCGCAAAATTTGCAATTCAAAACGTCCGACATTGTCCGTATGGGCGGGCTTGTTTGCAGTGCACAAATTAGTCCCCAACTTTTAACAGACGTTCTGGAAAAGCCTAATGAAATTCTCAAAGCCACGGTGTCACTTAATTTTTCAATAGCTTCACATGAAATTTTGATACGTGGCAAAATAGAAGGGCAAAGACGCATTGAATGTGCCCGCTGTTTAGCCCTTGCCCAACAGCCTTATCAGGAAGAATTTGTAGAAACTTGTAGCACGAAGACCGAAATAATTGATATAATGTCTTTAGTCAAACAAACATTGGCTTTAACAGAAGACATTCGTTTTCTATGTCAGCCGGAATGCAAAGGTTTGTGTCCGCATTGCGGTAAAAACTTGAACGAAGGTCTGTGTAATTGTAAGCCGGAAAGTTTGTCCCCTTTTGCAGTACTAAAAGGAAAATTTAAGTAAAATTTAACATTTTACTATTAAGTAACAGGAGTAAAACAATGCCTAATCCAAAGAAAAAACACACTCGTTCTCGCCGGGATATGAGAAGATCCCATAATTCCGGGGTAGAATTACCGCAACTTGTGGAATGTCCGAACTGCCACGCCAAGCGCTTGCCGCACAACGTGTGCCCCTCTTGCGGTTTCTACAAAGACAGAGTGGTAGTTGCTCAAAAAACCAAAGAAGAACCTGCCGCTAAATAACGGAATCTTATGAAAATAGCCCTAGACGCATTAGGCGGAGATTACGGCGCTCGCCCCAATATATTAGGGGCGCTCGAAGCTGCTAAAAAACTCGACTTGGATATTATCCTAGTAGGGGATGAAACAGTTTTGCGCCGTGAACTCGGGGCATTGGGGTATGACGATTTACCCAAGCATTTGGAAATTATCCATGCCCCGCAAACCATAGACATGGGTGCCGAACCTGCCAAAGAAGTCCGAACCAAAAAAGATGCCAGCATTGTGGTATGCGCTAATTTGGTACACACCAAAAAAGCGGATGCCTTTGTTTCGGCGGGCCATTCCGGGGCAGCCATGGTAGCTGCTTTATTTGGTATGGGGCGCATCAAAGGTGTACAACGCCCGGCCATTGCCACTCCCATGCCCACTTACAAAGGCCTTAGCCTCGTATTAGATGCGGGTGCCAATGCAGATTGCAAACCTATTCATTTATTGCAATTTGCCGTAATGGGTTCCACGTATATGCAAAAGGTATTTAATATTCCTGCTCCTTCCGTTGGGATATTGTCTATCGGAGAAGAAGAAACCAAAGGGAATATGCTTGTTAAGCACACGGTTCCGCATATGCGTGAAATAGGAATAAATTTCAAAGGAACCGTAGAAGGAAGAGATATTAACACAGGCGAAACAGATGTAATTGTCTGTGACGGATTTGTAGGAAACATTGTTTTGAAATTGGCTGAAGGCCTTGCTAAAACAATGATTCAAATGATTAAACGTGAAGTAAAAAAACGACCATTGGCTATTATCGGAGCACTCTTATCAAAGGGTGCGTTTAAAGCTGTTAAACAAACTACCAATGCGGATACCTACGGTGGAGCCCCGTTAGTGGGAGTCAACGGAGTGGCTCTTATTTCCCATGGAAAATCTACGGATGTAGCTATTTTTAATGCTTTAAAAAATGCCGCCCTTTTGGTAGAAAAGAATTTTATCGGAGATATTGAAGCTAAAATGGCAGCCCTGAAACCCACTTTTGATGCTATTGAACAAAAGATGCATCAGGAGGAAAAATGAATTTTAATGGAAAAACCGTTTTAATTACGGGGGCTAGCCGCGGTATTGGTTTTGAAATAGCGGAAGCATTTGCCAAGGCCGGTGCCAATTTGGCCATTTGCGCCACGCATGAAAACTCTCTTGTCCAGGCAGCCGAGAAACTTCGTGCACTGGGCGTAAAAGTATACACTCAAGCAGTAGATATCGCCAATGCCCAGCAATGTGAAGATTTTATAGCCGGTACAGTAAAAGAGTTGGGCTCTTTAGATGTAGTAGTAAATAATGCCGGTATTACAAAAGATAATTTGACTGTTCGCATGAGCGAACAAGATTGGGATGATGTCATTAATGTAAATTTAAAGGGTACCTTCCTTATGTGCAAGGCAGCCCTGAAGGTAATGTTTAAAAAAAGAGTAGGAAATATCGTTAATATTTCTTCCGTCGTTGGAGAAATGGGAAATCCGGGGCAGGCCAACTATGTTGCCAGTAAAGCGGGCATCATTGGCCTTACTAAAACGCTTGCCAAAGAGTTCGGTTCGCGCGGGATACGGGTAAATGCCGTTGCACCAGGGTTTGTGCAAACTGCTATGACAGAATCCTTGCCCGAGGATATAAAAAATAAAGCTTTAGAGGCTATTCCTTTAAAACGATTTGCAAAAACGCAGGATATCGCCAAAGCAGTAATGTTCTTGGCCAGCGAAGATGCTTCGTATATTACGGGGCATATTCTCGCCGTCAATGGCGGGCTTTATATTTAATTTACATAATAGTAAACAAGGGGAAGCCCTTTAATTGGAGGACAAAATGTCTGTAGAAAACGTACAAGAAAGAGTGAAAAATATCATCGTGGAACAATTAGGCGTTGAAGCCGACCAGGTGAAACCCGAAGCTCAATTCGTGAACGATTTGGGTGCCGATTCCTTGGATACGGTAGA
>JAEELM010000012.1 GCA_016282685.1 Elusimicrobiaceae bacterium
GAGGTCATATCCCAATGGTAAATTGCCCCCCATCCATAGCCCTTTGGCCTTGCTGGCGGCGATTTTATCGCGCACGCGCTCGGCGGATACTTCCCGTTCAAACTGGGCAAAGGATAAAAGCATATTGAGCGTGAGTTTGCCCATAGAATTGCTCGTATCAAACGATTGAGTTATAGATACAAAGTTACACTCGTACTTGGCAAATTCCTGCATCATTTTATGGAAATCAAATATAGAGCGCGAAAGACGGTCCACTTTATAGACGACAACTACCTGTATATTGCGCTCGCGGATTTCTTTCAAAAGCGCTTGCAAGCCGGGGCGCTCCATCGTACCACCGCTAATCCCGCCATCCTCAAAAGTTTTATAATACTCCCACCCGTTAAATGCTTGCGAGAGGATATAGGCCTTACACGCCTCTTCTTGATTTTGGAGCGAGTTAAACTCCATTTCCAAGCCGCGCTCCGTAGATTTACGAGTATATATCGCACAATTAATTTTGGGCATATTTTTTCCCTGTTAATCCAAAAAATTTAGGGCCGCTGACGTGAGCGCGTACGATTTTGTCAGCTAGTGCTGTTAAATTGGGATATATTTTCCCTTGCCACTCGTAGGCGTTTTCCCCTTTTACGGTCACTTGATACGTCCGTCCTTTATAGGTTTTAGTCAGTATCGTGCCCACAGCCAACGCATAGCGTTTTTTATGCGCTTGCTCGATATACTTGTCGGGATTGCTCGCATACCGGTCAAGCCGCGTGATATATTTCTCTGGCAATTTACAACGCCCTAATTCACATTGGATAGCATACCACAAAGGGCGCAGTTTGGCTTTGCGGCCTTTCATGGGGTACGCATAAAAGACGTCCCAATAAAATTGAAGTTTTTTATTGGGCATATCCCGCAATTCTTCAAAACTTTTAGGTAGATAACACTTTCTTCTCATGACAAAATATCCTTAATCTGACGGATTTTCTCTACCGAGCGGCTTTGATTACAATAGGCCTTGGCTAAAGTTTCAAAAAATTTAGCAATTATTAAAAGGATTTCCCGTTCAGGTAAATTTTGGGGAGGCCGCCCATGAGGATTACCCGAGCGGCCCTTTACAAATCGCCCCGATACCGGTGGCAGAGAACGCGGCGTCATTTGGCAAGCCCAAAGAATACATAACCGCTGATTTGGCGTTTGACGATTGTCATCGCCACGCGCGAGATGCTTTTGAATACTTTCCCTTCGTATTCAAAGCCATTGTCCAACACCTTTACTTCTATGGTTTTACCGCGGTAGGTTTTTGTGATGATGCTACCCGGCGCAGGCAAGCGATTATCGCGTGGCCGGACCGGCAAGTTTTCAAGCGGTGTTTCTCCGGTAGTGATAGGACTAACTACTCGCAAAACAGCGGGTCGCGTAGGTTTGTTTTTAGGTGCTGATTTTTTAGTGTTTTTCTTCATAACTTATCTCCTTAAGTAAGTGATTTTTCCTTCGTGCTATATTCACGCTTACTATTGGGAGATAAGTCAAGCTAAATTTACTGCATAATGGGCAATTGAACTCAATGGGATCTTTTCTTAGATGAGAATATTTGTTCTAAAAATTCCATAAATTTTACAGCTGACTCATACTTTACCTTAATATCTTCTAACGTATTACTCATTTCAAATTCCATAAAATTTCCATGCACTAATTGATTACGTAAATTGCCTAGCTCTACAAAATTTGATACGGGGCCTGAAGATGCATCCCAATTCTTTTTTTTAAGTTCCGCAGTAATATTTTTTTTGAACTCATCTCCAAAGAGGGCCAGAAAATGATTCGCACTACGTTTTTCCCAATCAAAAAGGGTATAATATCTGCGATCCAATGCCTGCTTCCGCATAAAAGAAACTATAGCATCATTTTTTGAATGATTTTTAATCCATATTTCCAAAAAAGCAACAACACGATATTCAAAATGGCTGGCTACACTTATCAGAAAGAGTTTTGCTGCATATTGGTTAAAATCCAACAAAACCCTCCTGTCTTTATCATCTGTTGCATTAAAACGCTTAGCAGTTTCGCACAACTGGTTGTATAATTCAAGAATTCTAGATGAATTTGTTGCTGGCATATTTATTTAAAAACGATATCTTTCGCTAAATTAAGCCGTTTTAAAATTGAAGCTCTTGAAGTTGTGTTCTCATGCATGCTTGCCTTAAATTCGTCATTGTCTCTCAAAGATTGGACCAAACGTTTAGATATTTTCTGTGATCTATGATGTATAAAATTAGCATACACAGATTCCAACAATACTAGAGAAAATTTTTTGTTCTCATTTACAAATATTCCACTGGGATCTTCCAAAGAATTCAAAAAAGTTTTAAAACAATCTGTCCAGCCAACTATCTTGTCTTGTTGTGACGGTTTTAAAGCATACAAAGAAAAAGTATTCAAAAATTTATTCATCGGAGGTTTATAGAATTCCAATCCTTCGGCCAAGGCAATTATACGAAGCAGATACTCCACATCTTCCATATGTTTAAATTTTGAATGTTCACCAACAATTTTTCTCCATATGATTTCATTGTTTAGTTCATTTAATTCATTATAAAAAGTTCCGTGAAACAGACTAGTGCGGATTTCTTGGGGTTTTAAATTTGTCCCCCCCGTATTTAAGCGGTTATATATTTCGTAGGCCTGTGACATAGAATCATCTTTATTAGCAGACGGATTGGTTTCAATTACCATCGTTCTAATAGCACGATAATCAAGTAAGTCTTTTTCGGTTTCGGACAAATCTTGGTAAGTTTTCCCATTTAATGGATTTTCTGTCCCATCGTAAAAAGGAGATAAAACGAGCTGGAACTTTTCATAATTGGACGGTTCAAAATTTTCGTCTGACAAGGATTTATCTTTTGTTAATTGTCCCAAACCGTGTCTCCGCTTGTTGCGTGGAAACCAACCCTGTCTAAAAAAATACATTGAGAGTAATCTTTGCTGACCATCTATAACAGAAAATTTTCCATTGGTTTGCCGATATAAATAAATTTGAGGAACAGGAAATCCTAAAACAAAAGACTCAATTAGCTTGGAGGATTGCTTTTTATCCCATACAAAATTTCGCTGAAAATATGGAATTTCAATTTTATTGTTACTAATTAAATCGCAAATGGTTGTAAAATTGAAATCATTCGGAGAAACTGTTGCCTTAAACTCTTTCACCAAAGAAATATCATTATCGCTCTCTAACAATCCTTTCTGTAAGATTCCTTTTTGTTCCACGGACTTATTCATACTATACATTTCTCCAAATAGCAATCCAAAAATTTATCATTTAACATATCCGGGGTGATACTCCGGCGTTGCAGCAAAGAATATAACTCATCTACTGCCGAATATGGCATATACAAGGCTTTTAACGAATGAAACTGTGGTTTATTTGCTTCGCGGTACACTTTATCCCGGTCTTCATCAGGGGCTACGATAATCCACCGTATTGGGAAAGACGGAATGCGGTCCTGAAAATTTTTCATACGGGATAAACCGCTCGTCACTCCTGTAGAATGTTCTACTTCTATTACCGCAGGCATAAAACGGTCACCTTCGAACCAAATACCGTCTATCAACAATGCGGCATGGACAGCATCAGGGTATGCCTGTAACATTTTTTCATCTTCCAAACGATGAATAACCCCTTCCAGTTCTCCCACCTTTTTATCGCCATACGTGAGTCCTTGATCATTACGGGCTATCCATGTTCGAAAACCAAAATGACGTCCGATAATTACCAATGCGATTTGAATTTGCAAGTGCCGTCTCTTGGCTTCAATATCCATTCCATTGTCAACAGGAGTATCCGGCAATGCAATGGCTTCATAAACAGCTGATGCTGTCGGAATTTCCGAAATAGTTACATCTGTTTCATATTTTTCAGCAACGCCATTACGGTGAGGTTTCTCTGGTATCCAGACCAAGTGTTTATGGCCTCGTTTAATTTGGGAAGTAGAATCTACAAGTTCAATGCGACCAGGGAGGCACCAATAAAACTCTGGAGTATGGGCTAACAAAGTTTCCAATGCAGACCGGGTATTATAGCTGGCTCCCAGCACACGGTCAATATTTACTGGAACTCCGGGTTGGATTGCATTAGCCACCCGCCATAACATATTGCCCGAAATATTGGCTTCTTTGGCGCTAATGACCGTTTGTTTGCGGGATGGATCATAACGCTTAATGACAATAGGTCCCTCGGGCAACTGGGCAGACACAACCTGGATCTTCCCTTTTGAGTGTTCCCCAATATAGTCAAACCATTGGTTTCGTGGCAGATTATTTATTGCTTTTACGATGTTTTCCGGAGTTATCCTCATACTTATAGTTTATAAACTCTAATATGGTTTTTGCAATACCATATGCAGCTTTATAAGGAACTCCGTTTCCTATCGTCTTAAACATGTCTGATAAAGACATATCAGGTGGAAGAACAAATTCTTTCGGAAGAGACTGGATAGCCAACGCCTCAGCCGCTGAAATACGGCGGGCTTCGTAAGGATGGATATGTACTTCATTATTTCCGTAGGCAGCCGTCGGAGAATAGCGCCAACGGTGCAGGCGTTTAAAGGATTTTTTGGCCACATCTCCTTCCGGGATAGTTTTAAATTTGCTTAGAGCCGATCTGGGCGTAAAACAGTGGGCTTGATTGGGATGGTTTAGGACCCGGTTTTTATCAAACCAATACTGAACGGTTAATGACTTGATAATTCCCTGGGGAGCTGTACGGTCTTTTTTAGGGAGTTCTGTATCCGGCCATGCCTGTTTCTTTACTTGTTCCCGGGTAAACAATATTTGGAAATTCCACGGCATTTCTTTAGGTAAATTCTTCAAGATCTTAGATTTTTTATTAAATCCGATCAGGATAATGCGTTCGCGGTCTTGAGGAGCGCCATACTCTAAAGCATTGATTAGCCGTTCAAATAACACATACCCGTTACTTTCGAATTGTTTTTTGATTTCTTCGTAGAAAGCCCGGTGTATTTTTGTCCGCCACAATCCTTTTACATTTTCGAATACAAAAAAATCAGGCTTATACTGGCAAATAATATCAGCATATACTTGGGTTAATCTTCCGTTTGAACCAGTTTTGCCGCGGTTTTTTCCACCGACAGAGAAATCCGGGCAAGGCGGTCCTCCAATAAAGCCAACAGGTGAACCGCTTTTTTGGGCTGCTGAAAAAATCTTCTTAAAATTATTTGCGTCTTTACCGGTTAAAACAGATTCGGCAGATCCCTGAAGATAACCATACAAAGGCGGTTGTATATGCATTTGTTTCCTGGCGTACTGGTAGGCATGCAAAAAATCAGGATCAAATTCATTCACAAAAGCAGATACAAACCCTGCTTTCTCAAAGCCTAAATCTAAAAATCCTATACCGGAAAAAAATGAAAATATTTGCGGTGCCTTCATAAATATTCCTCTCTTAGATTATACCTTTTACGGCTTATATTTGGATATCAGATGTTTTTTGCTGGAACATTACTTCTTCAATGTTTTTTTCTATTTCGCTAATACAAGAAGAAAGATTTTTCTTGATCTCTGTCTCCCAAAAACGTAGCACCCGCCATCCGTTTCTTTTTAATTGGGCTGTTACTTCACGGTCTCTTTCACGGTTTCTTAAAATTTTATTTTTCCAAAATTCTTTATTAGTTCCGATCCTTTTGGCAGTTTTTTTGAAATCTTTTCCATGCCAAAATTCACTGTCACAAAAAACAGCGATCTTATATTTTCTGAACACAATATCCGGTTTCCCGATAATATTTTTACAATTTTTCCGGTAACGGTATCCTTTATGCCACAACGCTTTTGCCAGCATGAGTTCTATCTCTGTCCCCGAAGAACGGATTGCTTGCATGTTGCGGTGACGTTGTTCTTTTGTTAAACGATCCATAATCTCTCTTGTTCTATTTAGGCTTACTATGGAGTAATAAGTCAAGGAAAAATTAACAATTCACTTTTGGGATTCATTAGATATCTCAAATAAAGCATCTTTTAATTCCTGTTTTTCGAATCCATCTAATTGTAATTTAATTAACCGGAGATTAAGTTCCTTCTCCAGAAAATTAATATCTTCCATAGAAGACATTATGTAGCCAATGGTTTCTTCAATATCTTGTTGAAAAGTTTTCAAATTATCCCGTATCAGAACGATTAGATAGGGAATATTATTTTGTTTTTCTTCAACGGTCCGGTTAAAATTTTCCATACGGTTATAAATATGTTGCATAAACGTTTTTGTCCGCAAAAGATTAAATACAAAATTAGGTCTGATCCGGCTAAGAGTTGCATATTCTTTCGGTTCAAATTGGGAATAAATTGTATCGTACGGAATGGTTGCAAACAATCTTTTCTCATCAGATTTTGAAAGCGTATCATAATTATAAATAGCATTTTGCTTAAAAATGATATTATTTCTAAACATTAGGAAATCTTTGAGCGCATGAAAAAGTAGAGAACGCAGATATATCAAATTTTCTTCATTAGATTGTTTCTCTTTTAATTTTTCCGCCCTGGAAGAGCCGAAAAACCAAGTCAGCCAAACAATTAACAGAGGAATAAAAACAGCCCCGGCAGCCGGAATAAGGATTTCACTCCATCCTTTCCATGTACAGAATAATGCTCTTATTAACATATTATTTTATCTTTCTCCTATAACACTCCACCTTTTCGAATACCGAAGTTTTTAATTCCTTGGGCTCCTGCACTACAATGTGCGGTATCCATTCTAAGATCGTTGGCAAAATCTCTTCATAACGGCCCACGGAACATTCCAGCATCAAACTGCCGTCCTTATTTGTTTTAATTATCTTTTGCTTCGGGAAATATTCCCGTTTCTTAAAATACTTGGACACTTCGCCATCAATAGCAAAACGCACTTTAATCTTACGGTTTTCCTCAAACCAAACAGAGGCACTGTCACGCAAAATTTTCTCTAGCTTTTGGGGACGAGTGAAGGATGCCTCTAATAATTTTGCCCCTTTTATTTTGTCCAAACGTAGTTTAAGGATGGTTTCATCCTTTCCGTAAGCCAGTAAGTACCAGAACCCATTAAACCAGGCGATTTTCAAGGGTGATATGGCTCTTCCGGACAATGGCGAATTTTCATAGTTAATTTGTACCTGTCGTTGCTCGTTCACAGCTTGTTCCAAGATTTTCATCAATTGCGGATCTTTGAATGCTTGGCCCTTAGCTATTTTGATAAAAAAGGGATTTCTGCGGCTCTCCACTATCTTATTGCGTAATTCTTTGTAAGTATCTGCAAAACCACCGCCCAAATTATGGGCAATATCCCCGATTAGAGCGAGCATTGCGGCTTCTTTGGCCGTAAGACGCATCCGTTGCAAACTAAACCCTTCTACAAAGCAATAGGCTCCTTTTTTTGTGTTGGCAAACGGGAATCCGGCATCTTCCAAAATATGCAAATCCCGTTGGACGGTACGTAAAGTAACTCCCAACTCTTCGGCGACATCCGGCAAACACACCTCGCCTTTATCAAACTCATTTAGAATATACATCAAACGGCTTATTTTGTTTAAGGTATCGTTTAGCATATAATCTCCATGAAAATTTCTTCTATTATATTAAATAAAGCGACTCTGTTTAGTCGCTTTATTTAATAGATCTCTTACTCTTTTGCTGCTTGGATTAACATCTGAATTAGTTTCTCATTCTTATGCTTTTTTGCAATATCTAAAGCAGTTAAACCATCGCTGTCTTTATAGCCGAGCATTTGCCGGTTCCCGGCTTTTAATATCATGCCAACAAGTTCTGCCACATTTTTAGAATCCGTATCGCAAGCAGTAGTGAGTATGCTGGAAAATTCATCATGGAGAGAAACATCAGCACCATAGTTAATAAGCAAACGGACAAGTTGCGGATATGTCTTTTGTAAATCTTCGGGGATATCATCCCGGTTCGTGGCACAAACTTCCCATAAGGGAGTATTACCCAAATCATTTTTGGCATTGACGTCAGCCCCGGCATCTAGCAAAATTTTTGCCAAATCGGGGCGGCCTACGCGGCAAGCACAAAAAAGAGGTGTTTCGTTCTCATAAATCAAATTCCGTTCATGGACGTCCGCCCCGGCAGAGATGAGAAGCTTAATAATTTCCGGTTTTCCCCTTGCCCCCGTGGCATGGGAAAGGACCCCACCGAAATCGCTGATATGTTTCACTTCCGCTCCCTGATGTAATAATTCTTCTATAATGTTTTTGTGCCCGTACAAACAGGCCATCATCAAAGGGGTAACTCCGCGGCTATCAGGGGAGTCAATCTTAGCCCCTTTTTGAAGTAATGATCTAACAGTTTTCAAATCGCCTTTTTCTGCGGCAGAAAGTAAAGCATCTTTCATATTTATACCTATTGTTCGCGCTTTTCCTCTAACGCTGCTTTTTGCAATTGACTCAAGAAATTATCGTAAACTTTCGGGTCAAACAAAAAGGTCAAATCAAAATAATCCGCTCTGTCCCTATCCCTGACATTTTTCCAAGTAACTTTATCTTGTGTTTTTATTACATTTGTAACAACGGCTCCGCAACCGACTTCATCGCATGTACAACACAAGATAGCAGTTTCCTTTCTACCGTCTGATTTTTCCGATTCCACTAAATAGTCATACAGCTCAGACACACGCATTTGATGATAATTAAATTTTTCCTCACGCCCAAGTCTTTCTTGCTCCTTGAGGACAATATCCAATATATCTTTGCCGTTAATTAAAATAATCGCACGGTCCACATCCGGATAAGGCAAGCACAATTTTCCTGCCGGTTGTATTTTTAACTGGATATCATCAAATTTCTTAGGCATAAATAGGAGTCTCTCTTTATAAAATTGGGGACACAAACGCGATTTGCTTATGCCAATCGCCAACGCCCGGAGCGGAATGTGTCCCCATCAGGTTAAGACACTGAGTCCAGAACCCAGGCTGCCTGATTTTCTCAATGGACTCGGTCAAAGTCGGGATACAACCCGGTACCGGAACCATTGTTTTACAACTCACAAGAACCAGTATGTTGGAGGCATTACCTCCCCGCTTCCTTGCGAGATGTACTTTGACGGTCATCTCGGGCATAACCCGCCAACGTCAAAGAAAGCGTGGAGAGCCGAATCTCGCGTTAGACCGTTTATTTTGTAAACGCTATTACCCGCTGGCTCTCCCGGAGCCGGGCACTATCTTGGCAGGTTTACCGAGTCCAAAACCCGGGCGTACCAAAATAATATCCGGCTCATACAAGGGCGGAGCAACTACCCAGAGACCCGTATTAGGTGGCACTCTGGTCCCTACCACCCCCACCTATATTAAGATTTTGCTTAATACAGGTATCAAAGAGGAATCGGAATCCGCTAACCCCTTTGACTTTTTAAAGCCAACAAGAGCCGCATAACTTGAGGGACGTATCCCCCGCGCTCCCTCGCTGACACATATATCTTAACATATCCACGCGACAACGGGTTGTCGCTATTTTCCCATACAAAATCCTCAAAATCTAGGCCGACTTGCCGGGGAAAGGCCCCACAAACGCGAGGCTTTTCATTATGCTAATTAATTGATTTAATAATCGCCTTTTTTGCATTGCAGACAAGTAATTCCATTGACACGCCACATATTTACTACGGATTGGCGGTCATCTATCACAAATAGGATATCTTTCCCTTCATTTTGTAATTGTTTAAGAATATCTTGCTTTACATCGCTATCCGGCCTGTTATCTCTATCTTCGCGCATTAAAAGCGTTTTAAACGGAATTTCGTGCCAAGTAAGCCATATCTCCGTAACTTTACGGAAACGTTCTTGCCTACCGGATACAATAATCATTTCATATTTGCCAGTTTCCCAAAGCGTTTTGTAAAGTTCTACAATAGGGGCATTTGGCAAATCTCGGTCCATATCTGCATTAAAAGATTTCCAATTCGGCTTATTGGATTTAAGGTAATCTTCTCGTCCGTTTAGATCTGCAAGAGTTCCATCTACATCAAAAACGATTGTTTTCATAAGAATATAATAACATATCCACGCGACAACGTGTTGTCGCTTGAAAAATATTTTTGATCCGGCAATATATGCTATTAATTGTACAGCTTATCTAGCAAGGGTAACAATAATTCCCTTATCGTTCTAATGGCTTCATCTTCGCTGATGTTTAACTCGTCAATATATATGGCACATTGACCGACACTCGGCAAGGTTTGCGCCGATTGATATACACCTTTAAAGTGCTCGTAGCTATCGTTTAGTTCTTTCATTTCCCATTGAAAATGCGTCTTTTTTAGCGCTTGGGTCAACATGTCACCGCGCTTAAACTCCCATTCTACGGTGGCATACTCGCTTTTCTCTGCCATCAAGTCCATATACTCTTTGAATTGCCGCATAAACCCAACGCGCACCAGTTCTATTACTTTTTGGATTTGTTCGTACTCTTCGTCTGTAATTCGCGCTATGGGGCGGTTTGCGGCTAGGGTTTGGTAGAGCGCCGCCTTTTGTTCCTCGGCAAGGTTAACGGTAGCATCATCCACCCCTTGCCAGTAGGCATATTCTTGGGATATTTCTTCCCAAAGGTTTTCCAAAATAAACAGGCACGCATACGTGCATAATAAGTCCGACAGGATAAGCGCGGCGCCAAATGCTTTTCGTCCGCCTATCTGCTTAAACATGGCGTTTAAGTTTAAGTCGCACTTCATCGGGTCGCACGGCTTGGCAGAAGATATGATTTTATTGTGGTACAAGAAATTATCTATCATTTCTTCCGCCACATACCCCTCTTTTATCAGGCGGCCCATAAAGAGCTCGGCCTTATCTTTGCGCTGGCCCTTTTGGTGTATATTAAAAAGTAGTTTTTGACTTTGGATATCGCCACGAAGTGCCTTATTGGTTAGTTGTCTTGCAAAACCTTGTTCTTTGGTAATTTTAGAGCCGTCCGTAAGTGTAATGGACGAGTTTAATTCACGTTGAATATAGGTATAAATACCGTTTTTACTGCCCTTGGTGCGGCCTTTGGGGTTACCGCTTTGGCCGGGTTTGAATTGTGTGCTTTTAGGTGGCTTACCGTACCCCACTTCGTATTGTTTGGGTGCGGTGGTAGGTTGTTCCGCTTGCGCGGTTACTTCTTTTACTTCAGTTTCGTTCATATACAGCTCCTTATGTTATGTTTTATTTGTTTCCATAGTTATCCCTCTCGAACTTATAATTTTCCTTTGCCGATAACGGCAAAACCCACGCTACATTAAAACATATTTTCTATTTTATGTCAATTATTTCTATTTTTTATAGAAATTGACTCTTTTTGTAAAAAGAGTTATACTGTCTGTATTGGAGAACACTATGCTTTCGGCAAAACAAAAACAAATTTTAGAACTCGTCCAGCAAAACCCGCAAATCACTTTGGCAGAATTGGCTAAAGCGGTTGGCTTAAAATCGGTCAGCACCGTGCACGTGCATATCCGCAAACTCATTAAAGAGAACTTTTTAGAGCGTAAAGGACACGCACTGATTGCCACCCATAGACCTGTGGATGAGTTTACCCCCATCCCCTTTTACGGATTCGCGCAATGCGGGGATACAGACATTTTTGCCGAAGAAAATGTGGTGGACTATGTGAATATGCCCACCAAGTTTTTGCCGATGCCTACGCAGGATTTGTTTTTTATTAAGGCCAAGGGCGACTCTATGGAACCGTCTATCAGCGCGGGCGATATGCTGATGTTCCGCAAAACAAGCGAATTACCCCCTGTTGGGAGTGTAGTATTATGCCGCAGAACGGACGGGCTTAAAATCAAGCGCCTCGGCCAATATAATACCGACAACGGCCCCGCCTACCGCTTGGTATCGGATAATAAGGCCAAATATGAGCCGTTCCCGGCAGACGATTCCGTCCAAATTTTAGCCAAACTTGTCAGGATGAATTAAAGGAGACTATATGACCAAATCAGCACTTGCCATTTTTGAAGATTTTAAAATCCGCCGCCACTATGACGAAAAGACAGAAACGTGGTATTTTTCTATTGTGGATGTGATTTACGCGCTTACCCAAAGCAAGGATCCTTTAGCCTATTGGCGCAAATTAAAACAACGTCTAAAAGCCGAAGGGAACCAAACCGTGACAAATTGTCACGCTTTGAAAATGGTGGCCTCAGATGGCAAAATGCGTCTAACGGACGTAGCCAATCCAGAACAGCTTTTACGCCTTATCCAATCCATTCCCAGCCCCAAAGCCGAACCGTTTAAATTGTGGCTAGCCAAAGTGGGCTATGAACGCATCCAAGAGACCGCAGATCCTTCCAAAGCATTAGACCGCGCGCGTTCCCATTGGAAAGCCCAAGGGCGCAGCCAAAAATGGATACAACAGCGTATGATGGGGCAGGAAACCCGCAATAAGCTGACCGACTACTGGCAAACGCATGGGGTAACTAAATCGGACGATTTTGCCATGCTTACAAACGTCATCCATCAAGAATGGAGCGATTTATCGGTTGCCCAGCACAAAAAGCTCAAAGGGTTAGAGCACGAAAATCTGCGCGAGCACATGAGCGAGGCGGAACTGTTGTTTACAGCATTGGCCGAATTATCTACCCGCCAAATAGCGGAAAAAGACAAAGCTGAAGGTGTGCAAGAGAATAAAGCGGCCGGGCGCAAAGGTGGCAAGCTCGCCAAACAAGCGCGTTTACAATTTGAAGAAGCCACCGGAACGAAGGTGGTTACATCCAAGAGTTCCCTGCCGGACTTTACACCGAAAAAACAGATTAAGAAGAAATGAGGGAAATTTATTTCTATTTCTGATGTATTGTATAATAGAGTTAATAATTCCTATTCGATGTATTGATTACATGCAATACAAAAGGAACATATGAAAATCGCAAAA
>JAEELM010000013.1 GCA_016282685.1 Elusimicrobiaceae bacterium
ACGCTGATTATCAAGGAACTCAAACTCGCAAAAGGGTCTGGGACTCCGCACAAAGATAAAGTCGGCAAGATTACACAAGCCCAATGTGAAAAAATCGCGGCAGCCAAATTGCCCGATTTGAACACCAAAGACATTAAACAAGCCGCGGAAATGGTAAAAGGTACCTGCCGCAGCATGGGCGTAGATGTAGTGAAATAATTTCAACTAAGGGAGGGCGCAAGCCCGTTTGAACCTAAGGAGTATTTAGATGGGAAAAAGATTACAAGCAGCTCAAAAAGCGTATGACAAGTCCAAGGTTTACACCATTGACGAAGGCGTAAAAATCGTAAAAGATAACGCCAAAGCCAAATTTGATGAAACCGTTGAACTTCATGTAAAATTGGGCATTGATACCAAAAAAGCTGACCAACAAGTCCGCTCTACAGTGGCCTTGCCGCATGGTACGGGTAAAACCAAACGCATTGCGGTAATTGCCAAAGGCGAACACGCACAAGAAGCGCAAAAAGCCGGAGCCGACAAAGTAGGTTGTGAAGATATCGTAGAAGAAGTATTGAAAGGGAAAATAGACTTTGACGTCTTAGTTGCCACCCCTGATACGATGAAAGACTTGGCCAAGGCTGCTAAAATTTTGGGTCCGCGTGGCTTAATGCCTAACCCGAAATCCGGCACCGTAACCTTTGATTTGGCTAACACCATCAAAGCGTTAAAAGCCGGTCGTATTGAATTCAAAGCCGATGCTTACGGTATCGTGCATGCGATTATTGGCAAAGCCTCTTTTGATGCGGCCAAACTCGCAGAAAACGCAAAAGCTGTGATGGACACGATTCTCCGTGTAAAACCCAGCACCTCTAAAGGGGTGTATGTGCAGAGCATTTCCGTTAGCTCTACCATGGGGCCCGGAGTATTTGTAACAAACAAATAACAACTCTCTTTTGCATGAAAATAGCCCACTCTTATGAGTGGGCTATTTCTTTTCTAATCTAGCATACGTTTTATTGTATAATAAATTCTTGAGAGGAGAAAGAAAATGAAAAAATTGAGTGTTTTGTTGTTGGTTTTTTTAATAGGGTGTGGATCGACGAAATATTATGTGCGCGGTGAGCAAGCAAGCAAAATCTTAAAACCGGAAGAAACATTGGCAATTGTAGAAAACGCCCAAACGAGAGCTGGCTTTTTGGAATCTATAAAAAATTGGTTGGAAGAAAATGGTTTTACTTACGCTGTTGTTTCTCAAAGGCCAACGAATGCACCTTATTTACGTTATGAGGGGAAATGGTCTTGGGATTTAACTATCTATTTACGTCATGGTTTTATTTCGTTATATTCGGGGAATAAAATGGTAAGTCGTTGTAAAATAGATGTCCCAAATAATTTGAATTTATCAAAATTTGATAAAGGGAAAGATAAAATAGACATTATGATGGATTTACTGTTTTATCATGATAATAAAAACAATGTGAATGTTGTTTATGAAGATGGAGAATAGATTGTTCTGGTTTTTTATTCACTTCTCTTTTGCATGAAAACCCCCGCTCATAAAAGCGGGGGTTTATTTGTTTAGTGAGATTTTGTTTAGCAACTATTCTTCTGTCGATTTTTTTCGCCGTGCTTTACGTTTTGCCAAACGTTCTGCTTTAGTAGTACGGCGTTTATAGCCGGCGTGCTGTGGGGATTGGGGCGCTTCTTCGTCGAAATCACCGTTCCATTCAAATTCCTTTCCGCCCACTACCAACAAATCGCCGTCTTGGACCCCTTGTTTAAGAAGGGCTTTTTCCAAACCGATTTTCTTAAAAATTCCTTTTAACCGGGTGACGGCTTCGGGTTGGTTAAAATTTGTCATGGCGATAAATTCTTCTACTTTTTTACCGGTAATGTGTACCACATCATCTTCGTCGCGTGTGATGGTAAAAATCGGTTCTACTTTATGTACCACCGGTTTTTCTTCCGTCATATCTAATTGTTCCACCGGAGTAGTCGCTAAAATTTTGACTACTTCGTCTAACACCTTATCCACACCTTCGCCGGTGGCTGCACTCATGAGTAATACTTTTTGCTTTTTAAATTTTTTACTAATGGCTTTATAGGCTTTTTCTGCCGACGGCAAATCTTTTTTGTTGATGACGATAATACGCGGTTTTTTGTAGAGTTTTTTGTTAAAGTTTTTTAGTTCTTTTTCAATTACTTTTACACTTTTTTCGGCAGATAAATCATCGAATCCGTCAGGATCTACCAGGTGCAAAAGTACGCGGGTACGTTCAATGTGTTTCAAAAATTGGATACCAAGGCCCTTGCCTTCGCTGGCTCCTTCAATAATACCGGGGATGTCCGCTGTGGCAAAACTGATTCCTTTATGCAAAGTGATGCCCAGGTTAGGATTTAATGTCGTAAAAGGGTAATCTGCAATACGGGGGCGTGCTGCCGAAATACGGCTTAAGAAAGTGCTTTTCCCGGCGTTAGGAAAGCCTACCAGGCCCAAGTCTGCCAAAATTTTAAGTTCTAATAGAAGTGTTATTTCTTCACCGGGTTGCCCATTTTCGGCAATATGCGGGGCTGTATTTTTTTGTGTTTTGAACGATTGGTTTCCACGTCCGCCCGCCCCGCCTCTAGCTACGGTAAATTCTTGACCTGGTTGGGTTAAATCCACTAAAAATTCTCCTGCCAGATTGCGTACAATGGTGCCGCAAGGCACTAATACGTAGCGGTTCTCTCCGGCGCGGCCGGTTTTGTTGTAAGAGCCCCCCTTTTCGCCGTTGGGGGCATCAATGTGCGGATGATAGGCCAGTTCCAAAAGGGTGGTTAAATTGGGCTCGGCTTTTAAAATTACATCTCCTCCGCGTCCACCACAACCGCCGTTGGGTCCGCCAAATTCGATAAATTTTTCACGGCGGAAAGACAAACAGCCGTCTCCGCCTTTGCCTGCGGTAACATAAATTTTAACACGGTCTAAGAAACTGCCTGATTGCATATCAAAATCCTTGAGTGCCTTGCGTGTCTGCGCTTTGAGCCAATAATTTTTTGGATAGTTGCCTTTTAGCTTTAGAGCGCGCACGTTTTACTTTTTTACGTGCAGAAGTTTTAGTAGCGGTATAACTCCACTCGTCTTGTGCAACGTGTAATAAATCTTCCTTCATAGTCTAACAAAAAAAGCGGCAGGACAAGTCCCGCCGCTTGTAAATTACGAAGCCTTATTTATCTGCTTTTTTGGCAGCCGGTTTTTTGGCGGCCGGTTTAGCAGCAGGAGCTTTTTTCGCAGCCGGTTTGGCAGCGGGCTTGGCAGCAGCGACTTTAGGGGCCGCAGCTTTTTTAGCCGGCTCTTTGGCTTGTTTGGTTTCCGCAACTTTGGGGTACACGGAAATTTGTTGTTTGCCTCTCTTTACCCATTCAAAGGTAACAATGCCGCTTACGCGGGCAAAAAGGCTATCGTCGCTAGAGCGAGACACATTTGTTCCGGGCAGGAACTTGGTACCGCGTTGGCGGACGATGATTTCCCCAGCATTTACAAACTGGGAGCCATAGCGTTTAATGCCTAAACGTTGGCCGTGGCTGTCTCTTCCGTTAGAGGAAGAACCTTGTGCTTTTGTATGTGCCATTGTTTATCTCCCAATTTATAACTGGATATCCGTGATTTTAATTTGCGTTAAGTTTTGTCTATGGCCCTGGGTTCTTTCGTACCCTTTTTTGGGGCGGCGTTTATAGACAATCACTTTTTGACCTCTCAAATGTTTAACCACTTGAGCGGTGACCTTGGCAGCTTTCGCGGCCTTGGTATCTGCTGAGGTACCTTCTTCGTCAGCGGCCCAAAGAACTTTCAGTTCTACGTTGGCGCCTACTTCCGCGTCCAGTTTTTCAACCTGCAGATTTTGACCGGGTTTAACCCAGTACTGTTTTCCACCAGTTTCAATAATTGCGTACATAATAATTTCCAGCCGGATTTTCACTTACGGAAAATCCGCTACTATAATTATAGCATAAATAGGGGGAGAATGCTTATTCCTCTTGCAGATAGAGTTTTTCTATTCTTCGTACAGAATCTTGCAAATCGAAACCAGCTTGGGCAACGGCCGAGGAGCCATCTTCGCGTTTAAAATTACGGATATTTTCTAAAATGGTTTGTGCCCATACGTCTGCTGATTGTGACAAAGAAAGGAAAGTGGTGTTGCACACGTTAATTTCGGGGGGGAATCTATCAGAGAAAAAGCAGGGTAATCCGGCAGATTGAGCTTCCAAAGCCACAAGGCCTAAAGATTCCCAAAAAGAAGGCAAAATAAAAACATCCATAGCTTGGTAATAGGGAGAAGGATTGGGCAAAGCACCCAGAAATAGAACAAAAGGGAGAATTCCTAATTTTTCTGCCTTTTTTTCAAGTGAAGATTTTAAGGGACCATCACCAACCAGAGTTAATTTGGAATTGGGAATGCGTCTGTGAAGTTCTTGAAAAATATCCAACAAGAAGGGTAAATTTTTCTGTTCGGACAATCTGGCAACACAGCCGAAAACGAAATTATTTTCTAAATTTAATTTTTTGCGCATCTCAGCACGTACGGTGGGAGAAAAAGCAAAATTTTTTGTTTCAATTCCCGGGGTATATACTCTAAAAGGGAGATGAGGCCCGAACATATCAAGGCCTGCTTTTTGGGAAACCGCAAATCGTTTATCTTCATCAGTAAACCATTTTATAAAAAATCGTGAAACCATACGAAAAAATCTGTCTGTCCAAGGAGGATTTTCCGGCAGCATGCCGTGCATTAAAAAATACACCCGGGGAACGCGGGCCAATTTTGCCACAATGCATGGAAGACAAAAAAGAGGCATTACTGAATGGACTTGTACAATATCATATTTTTGTTTACGTAGGAAAAGATATAGTCGTACATAAAAAAACAATTGTAAGAAAAAATTGTTTTTTTGAGGCCCAAGAAAGAAGCTGTTCCCTTGTTTTTTAACGTGCCCCAGGAAATCAACATCAACGCCTTCTTTTATTAAAACACAAAAATCAAAGGAAACCTTTTGCTTATCGGCCAAGAAATACCAATTTTTTAAGATCGTTTCAATTCCACCGGCATACAAAAGAAAATTGGTAAATTGTAATGTTTTAATGAATTTTTGTGTATTCATATTGTTAATTAATTGTTGGAAAATTCGATTTATTATATCTTTTTATTGCTTCTTGAAAATTTTTTTCTAGCAGAGAATGCACTAGAGAAGTCCTGCAAAAAAATCGAGTTAACAAAGGGAAACATACAAACATTAAGAGAAAACTTTTTGCCGACAAGCGAAATGGGCCTCCGAATACTGTTCCCAAATGTTGGAACATATATTTACGGACTTCTAATAAAGAAGATGTAAATTGATTGTTCGTATCATACAGCAGAATAGTTATCGCTAGCAAAATAGCAGAACTTATAGAAGTGAATAAAATATGTTTATCAAGGTTCTTTGGAAGGTGTTTTTTACAGAAAAGAGCAATTTTTTTCCATGTTTTAAAAGTTAAAATACGTGTAGAAATCGAAGGGGTCCAAACAGCAGTTCCTTGGTGTAAATAATAATAATAGATTGGCAAAGGAGAAAAAGAAAAAGTGTGGGTTTTTTCAATTGTTTGAAAAAGGAAATCAACATCTTCTCCCAATTTATATTCCAAATTAAAGCGTGAATTATTTAATACACTATGCCTATACAATTTAGCCCAAACGACACAGTGACAAGAAAACAAAAGAGAGAGTGCAACCGTTTTTTCTATCCTTAGAACAGGTGTTTCCTTTACCTCTATGGCCAAAGCATTGGGAGAATTTTCTCGAGAATAATAAAAGTTTCCCATTACGACATCCGTCTGTGTTTGTTGTTGAGTATCCAAAAGTTTTTCACACGCATTCAATGTTAGCCAATCATCTGGATCAACAAACATAATAAAATCCCCTTGTGCGTTGTCTAACCCTGCATTCCTGGCGGCGGATACCCCTTTGTTTTCCTGATGAATAATTTTAATACGTCTATCTCTTGCCCCGTACGTTTGGCAAATTTCCAAACTGTTATCCGTGGAACCGTCATTTATTAAAATAATTTCTAAATTTTTATAGGTTTGCCCTACAATACTATCCAAACAGCGGGGCAACCACGGGGCCACATTGTAAATAGGAACTATCACGGAAATCAAAGGGAGATTTTGCATATTTTTATTATATCTTAAAAATAGCAAACTGGCATAAAGAGTGTAAATTTCATAAAATATAAAAAACTAACTTATGTCTACAACTATGAAAGAAGATTATTATCAAATTTTAGGGATTGAACGTACCGCTACGGAAGTAGAAATCAAATCGGCCTTTCGCCGTCAGGCAATGAAATACCACCCGGACCGTAACCCCGGGGACAAAGCAGCCGAAGAACAATTTAAAAAAATCAATGAGGCTTTTTCCGTTCTTTCCGATCCACAGAAAAAACAAATGTATGACCAATACGGCCACGAAGGGGTAAACGGAGCCGGAGGTTTTGGCGGATTTAATGCAAACGGGTTTGGGGACATTAACGATATCTTCGGCTCTGTGTTTGGAGATATTTTTGGCGGAGGTTTCGGCGGGGGGCGCCGTACTCCGCGCGCCCAACGCGGCGAAGATTTAAAGATGGATGTAACCCTTACATTGGAAGAAGCTTTCAGCGGCAAAGAAATCCCGGTAGATTATACGCGGCGGGATAATTGTTCCGCTTGTGACGGTTCCGGTGCGGCACCTGGCAGCCAACGTAAGACGTGTCGTTCGTGTAACGGTTCGGGCCATGTTACCTATCAACAAGGATTTTTCAGTATGCGTCAAGTTTGTCCTGATTGCGGCGGAAAAGGAACCGTGGTGGAAAAGCCTTGTCCGGAGTGTCGCGGTGTAGGCACCAAACGTGTGAAAGAAAAAATTACCGTTAAAGTTCCTTCCGGCGTACGCAGCGGGGTAACTTTGCGTGTATCAAACGGTGGAGATATTGGTACCAACGGCGGCGGTTTTGGGGATTTATATGTAGAAGTGCATGTAAAAGATCATAAAATTTTCCGTCGCGAAGGTGATGATTTGATTATTGATGCCCCTATTACATACCCACAAGCTGTATTAGGTGGCAGCATTAAAGTGCCTACCATTGAAGGAAAAGAAATAGAAGTAAATATTCCCAAAGGCACACAATTTGGTGAAGTTCTCAAAGTGCAAGGTAACGGAATGCCGCGTTTGGGTAAAAAAGGTTTTGGCGATTTGTTGGTAAATGTTCAAATTGAAGTACTCAAAAAACCCACCGCCAAGCAAAAAGAATTGTTGGAAGCATTAGCTGCGGAAACGGGTGGTAAAAAAAGCTTCTTCAAAGAATTGTTTGGGAAATAAAAATCTAACATAAAAAAAGCCCGGCCGAAACGGTCGGGCTTTTTATTTGCTTTTTTACTACAAAATTACGCCGCCTCCCAATACAATATCTCCGTCATAAAGTACGGCGCTTTGTCCGGCGGTAATAGACATTTGCGGTTCCATAAATTTAGCCGTAAAACGCTTTTCATCCTCTACTGTTACGTGTGCTTTGGCGGGCATGTGTAAATTGCGGATTTTGATTTCACAATCAAACTCTTTGGCGGGCGGCTCCCCTGCCACCCAAGACACATTATCCGCAGTGAGTGTATCGCTGTAAAGCGCCTCTTTGGGGCCGATAATTACCTGGTTTTTCTTTGCATCAATTTTTACCACATACATGGGCGTTGCAAAACCGCTGATGCCTAATCCTTTGCGTTTTCCGATTGTGTAGTTCCAAATGCCGTTGTGCTTGGCCACTACTTTTCCGTCTAGCGTAACAATATCGCCGGGTTTATTGGGAAAGTTTAACAGGTCGTTATAGTCACCACAATAAAAATCCATACTATCTTCTTTGTCAGCCACTTTTAAGCCGGCCTGACGTGCTTTTTCACGGATTTCCGGCTTTGTTTTATCTCCAAGAGGAAAAAGCACATGAGAGAGTTGCTCTTGTTTCAACCGGTGCAAGAAATAGCTTTGATCGCGCGACAGATCCACTGCTTTTTTTAAGAGATATTTACCGGTTTTGTCATCTTTCTCTACACGGGCATAGTGGCCGGTGGCAAATTTATCAAATTTAATTCCCTGTTTTGCGGCAGCGGAAGGCAACACGCCAAATTTGATAAGGCTATTGCAGAGTACGCACGGATTGGGGGTGCGCCCGCACGCATATTCTAAGCGGAAATTATCCAATACGGTGGTACGGTATTCATTGCGGCAGTCCACAGTCAAAAATTCAATTCCTAATTTTTTAACAATGGATTCTATTTCGCTTAGATCTTCTTTTTCCGGGGCGAGACACGCATTTTTTTGGTGCTCCCCTTTGGGGACCGGAAGGGATGAGTCCCAAATGAGCATGGTGGCCCCGATAACGTGGTATCCTTGCTCTTTTAAAATAACGGCTGTAGCGGCAGAATCTACCCCGCCGGATAGGCCGACTAGAATGGTCTCTTTTTCCATCAAAAACCTCTCGTTAAAGATTTGTACTTAAGGTTGAAAGCCAAAAGGACACTATATTTTATCTTTTTTATAAAAGCAATGCCCCTTCCTTTTCGGGAGGGGCAAAGAAATCATTCTTGCGTGGCTTGGCGAATGGTTTGCTCGGTTGGAACAGATGATTTTTGTTCCTGACTCTCTTGAACGAGCGTCGCTTTCGAAGGGAGATATAGTTTGCGAATTGTATGATAAATCTTTTTAAACGCAGCTACAATTCGTGGATCAAAAGATTTTCCGGATTCTTGCAAAATATATTCGTAAGCGTCTTCCGGTCTCCACGCACTTTTATAAACGCGGAATTGGCAAAGCGCGTCGAACACGTCTGCTACGGTTACGATTCTCGCCTCCAGAGGTATTTCTTCCCCTTTTAAGCCTTTAGGATACCCGCTACCGTTCCATTTTTCGTGGTGGTACAAACTCATCTTATACGCTACTTGCAAAATTTTGGATTTAGCTCCTTCCAAAATTTTACCGCCGTAAATGGTGTGTTCTTTCATTTTGTTAAATTCCTCAGGTGTTAATTTCCCGGGTTTTAACAAAATGTTATCGGCCAGGGCCACTTTTCCGATATCGTGCAGCGGGCTGGCATTTTTAATTACTTCCATATCGTGCTTGCTCATGCCCAGAGCGCCTGCCAACAAATAGGTAATAATACTGATGTTTTTTAAATGCGAACGGGTATCTTGTTGGTCGCGATATTCTGCAGTGATAGCCAAGCGGTACAATGTTTCCAGTTGTGCCCCATACAATTCCTGATACAACGTGGCAATCTCAATGGAACTGCTGGCCAGTGTGGAAAGCAGCAACAAAATTCCTTCGTCATTGTGATCAAAAGGCAAGCCGTCAGCTTTGTTGAGCACTTGAAACACACCCAACACTTTCCCGGCGTTGTTTTTTAGCGGGATAGCCAACAACGAATGCGTACGGAAATCAGTTACCATATCGATGGCCATGGAGAAACGGGGGTCTTCATAAGCATTGTGCAGATTAATAGTTTCCCCTGTTTGGGCCACGTGAGAAGTAATCCCTTGTGTTTTAAGGGGCATGCGAATTTCGGTATAAGCAAGGCCTTTTCCTTGCACGATTTTAGACCACAATTCTTGTTTATCTTCATCAATTAAGAAGATGATGCAGCGGCCTACGTTTAAAATTTGTGTGATTTGTTGAGCAATGCTATTCAACAGAAGGTCCAAACGAATTTCAGCTGAAATTCGTGTGCCGAAAGAAACGAGCAGTTTTAATTTTTCTTCTGCCGTTAATTTTTTTGCCGTTTGCGAATATTGCATAGAAGTTACCCATTTAATTGTGCAATATGCATTGCTTGTATCTGAGGAGCATGTTTTTTTCCCGCGGCAAATGCTTCCATCAGAGCCCAGCCGGAAAAAACGAAGAGCGTTTTTATTTCTTTTTTGACCAGCGGGCGAAACGCTAATAGCCTTAATTGGTTGGCGTTATTTTTCGAAACGAAACCATACCCGAAAGCAGGTAAATCGGCTTGCCGGTCATCACAATATACAAAATTTTTCAAAAAAAGTGTACTCAATATTTTTTGTGTGTTTTTAGAGGGGGTATTTTCCGTCTTGAAAAGGGCGCTTGTATCCAAGGCAACCGGGGTGGCTATTGCCCCCACATTTATCTTTTTTTGTGGGAAAAGATCTGTCACAAATAGGACTTGTTGGGAAAACTGAACGGCCTTTCGTTTCCAGCCCGGATAATTTTCAAATAAATTGGCAGCTTGTTTTAAATAATTGTAAACATCCATACTATCTGTTACCAATGGCAACGTTCCTTTTTGCAACTGAGCGTGGCGGGTAATCAGTTTTTTAAGCTGTTGGCGGGCTTTCCGTACATTCCCATATACATATTCAAAAAGCCCTGTAGGGGTACGTGTCCATAAAACAGGGCGGTGTTTTTGTGTCGCCAATGTCCATGCGCTAATGGCAATATCCGGCAAAAAGAGTTCGGTTTCCAGTGACGGCAGGTAGATAAGAGAGGGTTTTTCCTCTTGCTCTTTTTTCAATATACTCCATTTTTTGCGAATAGCTTTTTTTGTTGGAGGAATCATGCGGTCTATTTGATGCAACCAAGAACATCCCAATAAATTGGCCAGACCGCTGAAACGAAGCAGTTTGACGACTCCCCACCGCCGTAAAAACAAACCGCTTTGCGTTAACCCGTAAAAAAGAGTAGGGAAATCAGCCCGCCACTGTAGCAAAAGTTGGAGCGTTTTTGGCAAAAAACGCACTTTTAATAACCGTCGTAATTCTAATAGATGTTGTGGAGTTGGGATTTTTCCCGGACAACTTTGTGTGCACCGCCCACAAAGAGAGCAAGTTGTTGCCAAACGCAGGAATTGTTTTTTGTTTTTTTCGAGATTCAATTTGCCTTCTATCAACAATAAAAGCGCTTGGTTGCGCCCACGAGGGCTAAATGTTTCTTCTTGTGTAAGAACATAAAAAGGGCATTGTTGTAAACACAGGCCACAGCGGTTGCAATAGGCAAGAGAGTCCCGTATACTGCGTGTGCCGAAAGGAGTTTCCAAAGAGGGCAAATGATTTTTGGGTTTTTTGAAATCTATATCACAGAAAGAAAACACATTCATTTGAATATCCCCTTCGGGTCCAGTTCTTTTTTTAATGCTTTTGACCACGTATTCCACTGAAAAGATTTAAAAGGTTTTTCTTTTGCCACGGGAACGGGAGAGGCAAAAATACGGAACGTCAACTGTGTAATAAGTGCCCATTCCCCTTGGGAACCTGCCAGCAAGCGTGTAAGCGGATAACCTGCGGCATTTTTTACAAATTTCCCGCCGTATCGGATGAAAGAACCATCCGGCAAGAAGGCTTCCACACCCAAAATGTGTTGGTAAATAGCTGGCATGCACCCCGAAGCAAACGCTCCCCCTAATGTTCCGGCAGACGGGGCCCAGGAACAAAATAGATGTTGGGCAGATAAAGTTTGGATTAAATCATTTACAAGCACGCCGGTTTGGGCAGTTGCAACATAATTGGTCGTATCAATTTCTAGAATACGATTAAAACGCCGTGTGGAAAATAAAGAAGATTCCTTCGTTCCCAAACGAGAATTTGTCCCCACAATTCGGAAGGGTTTTTCTTCCTTCAAAGTATCATGTATAACTTGATATTCTGCCGGGAAAGAAGCATTTTTTGCTTCTTCTTCGTAGTGAACAGGTAAAATTTTAAGGGGATTAGCCAAATTATCCGGGTCGGTGGCGTGCTTGATGCAGGCAAATAGATCTAACGTTTGTTTGTCGTATTGATAGGTCATTAAACTGCGTTTTTCTACGCCGATACCATGTTCTCCCGACAGAGTTCCCTGGCAATCTACGCATGTTTTTAGAATTTGTTTTAGAACATTTTTAACCTGAATAACTTCTTGCTTGTTTTGTCCATTAAAAACAATTTGAGGATGGAAATTTCCATCTCCTGCGTGAAACAGCAAGCATGCGCGTAAGTGATGCTCATCTAATAATTGGCGGATTTTTTGTAAAGCATTGGGCAATTCGCTACGCGGAACGGTGCCATCTCCCACAAGGACATTAGGGGCCAGTTGTGCCATGGCGGCATAAGCGGAACGACGAGCTTTCCATAATTTTTCGCGTTCTGTTTCTTCTTCTGCCATTTTAAAATCTAAAGCATGGTGGCGCGAACAGATGTCTTGCAATAATTGGGTTTCTTTGTTGATTTGTTCTTCGTCCCCATCCAATTCAAAGAGTAAAACAGCCGGTGCAATAGGATATCCCGCATGGGCAAAATTTTCTATTGCTTGAATGGTTGATTGATCCAGGGCTTCTACACAACGAGGGAGGATGCCTTGCGCTACCAAATCGGTTACAGCTTGGATGCTTTCTTGCAGAGAAGGGAAGGGAACGAGAAACGTTTTAATGTGTTTGGCTAGAGGGAGAATTTTTACTTTTAGCCGTGTAATAAGGCCCAGTGTTCCTTCGCTCCCGGCCAGTAGGCCCAATAAATCGGCCCCGGGTTCTTGCAGAGACAAATGCAAGGGTTCTCCGTTGGGAAGAATTACATCTGCCTCTAGTACATGGTTTAGTGTTCCCCCATATTTCATACATCGCGCCCCGCTGGCATTTTGGGCAAAATTACCGCCGATAGTACAAACTGTGCTGCTGGCCGGATCGGGTGCATAAAAAAAGCCATAAGAGGCCAATGCTTCAGTCAAATGAGCAGTAACTACGCCCGGTTCTACCCACGCATATTCTTGGGCTGTATTAATTTCCAAAATATGATTCAAATGGGTTAAATTTAAGATAACCCCACCGTTCAAAGGGGTACAACCTCCCGCGTGATTGGTAGCACTGGCCCGGGGGACAAAAGGTATTTTGTATTGATACAACAATGTTACCAGCGGGGCTAACCACTCCGCTTTTCTAATAAGCAAAACTCCTTCGGGTTTAGTGTGTGAGAGAGAACAGTCGTAAGAATAAAGAGCAAGAGAGACGTCATCCGTAAGGATGTTTTCTTTTCCTATAATTTTGGCGCACTGTTTCAGAAAAGCGGGCGAAAGTTTACGCATTGTTTTTGCTCTCAAGTGTTTTTGCTATACTATATTATATTATTTGTAAGGGATAAACTTCATGCAAAATAAAACGCATCCGCGTCGGTTTGTAGTAGTGGGAGATGTACATGGGCAGATAGGGCCGTTTCTAAACATCTTGCGCCACGCACAACTTATCGATCGTTTTAGTAATTGGTGTGGCGGAGATGCGCGGTTGTTACAAATCGGGGACATTATTGACAGAGGTCTTTTTTCCGTACAGGTAGATGGAATTTTAGAACGGTTACAAATGCAAGCGCCTGCTACGGGAGGAGAAGTTATCCGCTTGGTGGGTAATCATGAATTGGAATTTATTTTAGGGAATTTCAGCTTATCTCAAATTCCTAAAGATCGGCAAGAATTGTTTCAAAAGAAATTTATTCAAAATGTAAAAGAAGGAAAAATGAAAGCGGCCTATGCCTATAAAGGGTTTTTATGTACGCATGCCGGTGTTAACAGACGATTATTCCAGGTATTTGACCGCCAGTTGGAAGATCTCAGTGCTGCCAACTTGGCAATTCTAATCAATTTAATTTTTAAAGAATCGGTTGCCCATCAATTCTACAAACATCCCATTTTCAATATTAGTTTGCGTCGCAATGGCCCGAACCGCTTTGGTGGAATTTTTTGGGAAGATTTGGAAGACTTGATAACTTCCTTTCATCAAAGCCCTATTTGGCAAATAGTAGGGCATACCCCGTTGGTAAATATAGTTGTTGATATGCAACGACAAATCATTCCGGTAGATGTAGGATTGCATCGTAAACAACAATATTTGGAAATCTCTGATAAAGGGAAACCGACGATTATTACCGTTCCGGCAGATAATCAATGAGGCAATAACCCGCGAATGATTTTTTCAGCCTGACGGTCCATTTCTGCGCGATCCTGTGGCTTATGATCATCCATCCCAGATAAATGTAACGCTCCATGCGTTACGTACATCATCATTTCTTCCAGAATAGTATGTTGGAATTGTTTGGCGTTTTTTCGCGCAACCTGATAACACACAAAAACATCCCCAAATCCCCACGGTTCTCCCGGCATAATGAGAGGAGGACGCTGATTGTTGAAAGAGATAACATCTGTTACGTAAGAATGATTTAAAAATTGTTTGTTTACCCGCAAAATTTCTTTTTCGTTTACAAAAATTACATTCACTTCTATGTTTTGTTTGGCAAAATATTTCAGTCCTTTTTCCAAACATTTTTTGAAGAGTCCCGTTCGGCGTAAATAAGCCGGAATGTCTGTTTGATAAAAAACATGTGCAATCATTTGGTTGTCCTCTTGTTCTTTTTGTCCCATTTATCGTAGGCGGCTACAATATCTTTTACCAGAGGGTGACGGACTACGTCTTCCCCGGTAAATTCTACAAAAGCAATTTGTTTTACTTTGCCCAATACTTCTTTGGCCTGTAACAAACCGCTTTCTTTTTTATTGGGCAAATCGATTTGGGTAAGATCTCCATTTACAATAACTTTCGATCCTAGCCCCATACGTGTCAGAAACATCTTCATTTGAGCGGGTAAAGTGTTTTGCGCTTCATCTAAAATTACAAAAGCATTTTCCAGTGTTCTGCCACGCATATAAGCAAGAGGAACAATTTCCAGAACATTGTTATATTTAAAAGCATTGAATTTATCAAAACCGAGCATAGCGTAAAAGGCATCATAAATCGGCCGGAGATAAGGATCGACTTTTTCTTCTACGTTTCCGGGTAAAAACCCTAGTTTTTCGCCGGCTTCCACAATGGGGCGTGTAACTACAATTCGTTTTACCATTCCCAGTTCCAACGCACGTAACGCGCAAGCACAGGCCAAGAAAGTTTTTCCGGTTCCGGCCGGTCCACTGGCAATCAGTAAATCATTTTCAAAAACTTGCTCTATATAAGAGGCCTGATGTTCATTGCGGGCTTCTACCGGTTTGCCGTGTTCCGGGCGGTAAATGATATTATTAACAAAAGGACGAGTGTCTTTTACCAGGCTGTCGGCTAATTTCTTCTCGTTAAGGGTAAGATCTTTTTGAATTTTTGCTAAGGCTTTATCTACGCGGGAGTTTGTTCCTTTAATACTCAAGACAACACCATCTCCGTCTTCATTATATTGGACGAAAATGTTTACTTTATAATTTTTTTCCAGCGCTCTTAATTTGCTATCTTGGATGCCCAAGACAAGCAACATTTCTTCTTGGTTTTTAAGACGAATAGTTTTTATCATAACAAAAAGGGCACTTGCCGTGCCCTTTTAATTTAGAATTTATTTTTTCCACGTGGTAATACCACAATCCCCGAGGGATCAATGTAGTATTTTTGAGCATCTTGTTCCATATTTAGCCCAATAGTTTGTTTGGGAGCAACTGTATTAAAGCGGTCCATAATTACTTTTTTCAGTTTGGCTCCGGCTTTAATCTCACAATTATCCATAATCACGCAGTCTTCCAATTCCGCACCGTCTCCTACAGTAACGCTATCGCTGATAACGCAATTTTTAATTTTTGCTTTGGGGCTGATGATACACCCATCTCCAACGATAGAATTAATGATTGTTCCCCCCAAAAATTTAGTTGCGGGAACGCGGTTAAGTGTAGTGCTGATTGGCCATTTTGGATTGTTTAAGTCTAATTTCGGTTTAGGTCCCAATAAATCCATATTAGTTTGCCAGAAGGATTCAATGGTCCCCACGTCGCGCCAATATCCTTGTTCTTCATATGGTTTAGCACCGGGAAGAACCTGGCTTTGGAAATTATACGCATACGTACGATAATCCTTTAGAATCTTCGGCAAAATATGTTTACCAAAATCAAGAGCCGGGATATCGCAAAATCGTTTTTGTAAAACTTGCAGTAGTGTTTCGGTATTGAAGATGTAATTACCCATGGAAACATAAGCGGATTTATGATTTCCCGGTATGGCGCGCGGATGTGCTGGCTTTTCATCAAATTGGACAATACGCCCGTCTTTTTCTGTCCCTAATACCCCAAAAGCGGAAGCCTCTTTTATGGGTACAGTATTAGCGGCAACGGTAACATCTGCTTTGTTCTTTAAGTGAAATTGGATCATTTGTCCAATGTCCATGCGGTAAATATGGTCTGCCCCAAAAATAGCTACTAAATCCGGAGCGAAATCTCGCACTAAATTTATATTTTGGCGGACAGAGTCAGCCGTTCCGCGATACCAAATTTCCCCTAAACGCATTTGCGGAGGTACGCAGGTTAAGAAGTGGTCGGAAGCAATCCCTTCCGTGCGCCAGGTTGTGCGCAAATACTCAATTAAACTTTGCGAAAGGTATTGTACCAACACATAAGATGAAAAAATACCGGAGTTTACAAAGTTGGACAGCACGAAATCCACAATACGGTATTTCCCACCGAAGGGGACAGATGGTTTGGAGCGGTCTTTGGTAAGTGGGTAGAGGCGTTCCCCTTTCCCACCGGCCATAATCATACCAAGAACTCTCATAAGATTCCTCTT
The DNA here is from genome assembly GCA_016282685.1 of Elusimicrobiaceae bacterium. GTDB lineage: Bacteria > Elusimicrobiota > Elusimicrobia > Elusimicrobiales > Elusimicrobiaceae > Avelusimicrobium. Next base: position 16,570 of record JAEELM010000013.1, read on the forward strand.
TTGATTCTTTATTCGGAGCCTAACGGCAATTGCTTATTCAGAGCTTCAAATGCTTCCCATGACCACGGCATTTTTTCTGCTACCATTTTTGCAATTTCATCTGCATAATCGCGAATTTCTTTTTGGGCATGTTTATCCGTGCGTAAGCATAAGAAATTAAACAAACTGCGAGCGTTTACACTCCAGTAAAATTGGGTATATTGGCAAACGGGCAAAACACCGCGGGCCATTTCGCGGGCTACCCCAGCCTGCAAAAGTTTATGATACGCAGCATAAGAAGCTTCAATGCTGTCTTCATAAATCTTGCGTAGAGCTACATTATCTAAAGCGGAATCGGGCACGGAGCCTTGCTTGTTTTTTGTGTCTTGTCCGCGGAAAGCAGAAGGGATATAAAATTCATCTTTCACTTCGGTGTAGCGGGCGCTCACTTCGTTGTAAGAGCCCCAGCGGTGGCGCATCCACTGACGGGCCACATAAATAGGACAGCAAATATGAAACTGAAAATAGCAGTGTTCAAAAGGGGTATGGTGTGCATGTTCCATCAGATATTTAATCAGTCGTTTGTCTTGTTCCGGGCCTTTGGATACGGCGCCGAAAGATACGCGGGCTGCCTGTACAACGCGGTCATCTCCGCCCATGAAATCAATTAAACGGACAAATCCTTTGTCCAAAACGTCTTTCTTTTCCATTGATTGTGCCACAAAGATTCTCCTAACAATTATTTTAAAATTTCCACCACAGAACTTGTTCCATCTGTCAATACTTCAGCGGTTAAAAGGGCTTCGTTCGTGCAGGCGGTATCATATATAACTCCGTCTAAAGGAGTTATTTCTTGTGTTTTTAAACGACCTTGTTCAAAACGGATCCAATGAATTTTTCCATTCTGGTATTGGCCGAATGTATTGGATAAAATTCCCAGTTTGGAAATATTTTCCACGGCGGCAATTTGTATATCGTTTGCCGGGCCAAATACCTGCAGGGAGGGATAAAAGCGAATGATTTCTTGTTTATAAGCAATACGGTTGGGTGTAGCGGCAAAATCATCAGCGCTCTCCGTGCGTTTTCCATTTTCTAAAATCATGCGAATTTTCCCATTGGAAGAGGTATAAATCAAATTGTTATATTTTTCATTTTGGACTGGATAAAAATTCAGCCCTAACAACCAATTGTGTTGCGTGGAAAAATTCTCTTTTCCGGCGGAAAATTTCCCTTTTTGGTAAATTATGTTTTTCGCATTTCCCGGGCGATTAAAAGTAACAAACGGTTTTTGTCCCCAAAGTGTTTTTTGAGAACCACATCCTAGTTCTTTCACAAAATAAGGCAAAGTATCGATTTGAACGAGTTGGTTGTTTTTTACGGCTAATACCAATGTAGAAATGGTTTGCCTTGCTTGATCATATACGGGTACAAATAATTGAGGAGTCCCCGTTGCGGCTATATCTTTAACAGAAAGGGTAATTGCTTTTTTTCCGACGGGTAATTGGTAAGATAAAACTTTTTCCAAGTTTTTGTTTTCGCCACGTTTCCAAACAATTATTGCGTTGTCCTCACCCAAAGTAACCAAGGCATTTGTGTTGTCCGGTAACGCTATTTCATTCACACTGATAATTATTTGTTGAATAGGGTTGTAGCGAACAATTTGATGAGAATCTTGCGAAATGTTTTCTGTTTCTGCCTGTTTTTCGTTGGTGTCTGCAGTTGAAGTAGCTTCTTGTAACACCACTTCCTGGCCTACTTTCACAGCAGAAGTTGCAGGTAATTGCCCGACGGCAAAAAGAGGTTGCACTTCTATAATCTTTCCTTCGGAAGAATAATTATAATGGACACCTAATTCTTTGCCTGTTTGCGGATTCGTTATTTTTTCTTCGGATAAAATAACTTTAAAAGAATTGCCTTTTTGAATGGGTTGCTGGGCGGAAGAAATATCCATAAATACTTGGCTGCCTTCTACGCGCACGATAGTAATTTGCGCAAAAAGGGAAACAGATAAAAGAGAAAAGAAAGCGGTTAAAAAACCGGACATAAATTTTTTCATATAATAATTGTATAACATTTTTTGCCGGGGGAAACAATGAAAAATAATTTTGCGGACTTGGTGGAAACTTTCGCCATTTTACGTGGGCCGAACGGTTGCCCATGGGATAAAAAGCAAACACACGAAAGTTTGATTAAAAATCTACGTGAAGAGAGCGAAGAATTAATTGCCGCCATCGAGAAAAAAGATGCCGACAATATGAAGGAAGAATTGGGAGACGTTTTGTTGCAAGTATTACTACATGCCCAAATTGCCAAGGAAGAAGGATTGTTCTCTATTGACGACGTTATTCAGGGGCTTTATGACAAGCTTCATTATCGTCATCCGCATGTTTTTGGAGACGTGAAAGCCAAGAGTGCGGAAGAAGCTCTCGCCGTTTGGAAAGAAATGAAGCGCAAAAGCCGGGAAACAAACTAGTTCTTTTTATTAGTAAAAAAGCAAAAAATAAACCCCCGCATATCAGTTCGGGGGTTTAGCTCATTATGGTCATCTTCATGACTCCATGTTCCTCGCTTCTAGGGAAACTCTGCATCCGGGTCTTCACGCAATCGGTAAGCACGCTGTGCTTACGGCAACTGCAACCAAGGACGTCAGGCTCTTCCCAAGTTGCTTACATACTTACTATAAGAGTTTTTTGAAAAATTTCAAGGGGAAATTTTAAAAAAATTTTTACCGTCGAAGATTAGTTGATTTTAGCCAGTTTTTTATCCAACCATTGTTGAAAAAACGTATTGTTGAGTAATATAAAAGGAGTCAAGAACATGGTTTTATAAATTGTGGAACGCGGAATTTTTACGCGTTTCTGCGGGTTTAGCAAATCGGGTTCTTCTGACAATTTGACAAAATTGTCTGCCGTCCATAACATGGGCCACGCAACGGAAGTACGGATACGCGGTTGTGTTTTGGGTAACAAGGAAAAATAACGTTTTCCCTCGGTTAGGTTATCTTTTCCCCACCGAATCCATTTTTGTTTGATAGGTTCAAAACGGGGCGAACTTGATGAAGAAAGAAGTTCGGTTGTAGAAAGAGAAACATTGTTTAAGTCGGTTTGGGGAAAATAGCAACGGCCCATTTGTAAATCTTTGGGTAAATCACGCAGGATATTCACGATTTGTAAGGAATCTCCCACCCGTTCTCCCAGTTGATAAAACAATTCTTCTTCTATGGATATGGGCGCTGCATGGTAAATGAGTTGACTCCAAAAACGCCCGGGTTTTCCTCCCATTAAGCGGCAATAATGATATAAATCTTCCTCGGATGGAAAGGCTTTGGGAGTAGAATTTTTTTTGTGGGGGAAATAAGATAAATCAATGCGCATACCTTCGCAAACGGCATGAACTACTTCCAAAATAAAAGGCTGTAGAGAAGATTCAATGTTGTTATAAATTTCTAAACACGCTGTTAAATGTTTAATCAATTCTTCTTCGTAAGGATTCTCTGCTTTGCCGGATATTTCACTAATCAGCTGCTTTTCTTCTGCAGCGTTTTGTGTTTGTACAATTGTGGGAAATTGGGAAATCCAAAATATACGCCGCTCGGGTGGCAATAATTCTGTGTCGGCAATGGTATCGGCGTAACGGCAAAGTAGGTATGCGATGCCAAAGGCCGGACGTATTTTTTGAGGAAGTGCTTGGACGCTTAAATACAAACTGCGCGAAGTGTTTTTAAGTAAGGTCTCTATTTCCATGACTATAAGATAGCATTTTTCCACCTTTGTGTAAAAATAAATAGTGTGCGCGCGTGCGCGCGTACGGGAAAAAAGAAAGTTTGCATATTTTATTTTAATTTGATATACTAAATACAAGTAGTAGATGTAGTTTGAAAATTCGCCAAGTTTTGACCGCTGCTTTTAAAGCAAGTCAAAATAAATTTATTTTTCCGACGGGAAAAATGAGAGTTGACAAAAGTTTGTAAAACTGCTATACTAATTATATAGGAAACAAAAACGGATTTGTTTCCGCGGAAGTTCAAGAACCCTTTTCAAAAATAAAAAGAAAGTGGGTCTTGCTTTTTCTGTCTTTTTTTGCTAGACTATATAGGTAGTCGGAATTGTTCTTTAAAAGTAATAACAAAACTTCTAAATTGTTTATAAACAGAAAACTTTCTGGCAGCGAAACTCCACCTTATATAATAGAAAAGGTTCAAACGGAGGACTGAGCCCAGCCGGTCAAGTTAGTTTTATAAACGAAATAAAAATACTTAACGTTAAATCTTACCCTTTTGGCTCAAAGCGGCCGCGATCTTCTTGAATAACCAAGCAGATATATTAAAAGATTTAACATTTGCAGTAAAAATGCTTTATTAATCAAGTAGCCACTAAGCAGGCGCACGTCGGGTAAAAAAAATGCTTGACAAATCCTGAAAAATATGCTTAAATAGTAGTGTAGTAAGAAATTGACAAGCCAAGCAGTTGAAAGAAAAGCCTTTCAAAATCAGGGCTTGACAACTTACTAAAAGTTTGTTATAATATCTTTATAGCAAAGAGGCTATAAAGAAGTTAAAAAAATTTCCACTTGCTTTTTTCGAAAATGAAAAACAGCAAATGGGGAAATTTCGCTCTCTGAAAATTTGACACAATGTGCGAATGGGCAATTTGAAATGGAAACCGCAAGGTTACATTCAAGGCTCATTTAAGTTAAGTCTTATACTTTAAAAATAAGACACCAAGTTAATTCAAACAAGTAGAGTCAAAAGTCAACAGCTCGCTGTTAACGATTAGTTGCCTTTAAACCGCTTGCGATTTAAAGGTAATTAATTTTAATGGAGAGTTTGATCCTGGCTCAGAGTTAACGCTGGCATCGTGCATAACACATGCAAGTCGAACGGGACTTTGCTTTGTAGCAATACAGAGTAAAGTTTAGTGGCAGACGGGTGAGTAATGTATG
>JAEELM010000014.1 GCA_016282685.1 Elusimicrobiaceae bacterium
GCCGCAAAGGACAATCGGTTTCATTCTCCTATTATAGCAAATGGACAGAAGGCATTTTTATCGGGAAGTTTTGGGTCCCAATATATACGTCTTGAATTGCCTTTTCTTTTTTCTTACAATAAAATAAATCTATCTTTTATAAATACAGGGAGACGTAACGTGAATCAAAACAGAAATAGGCGCGGTTTTACGCTGATTGAACTTTTGGTAGTAGTGCTTATTATCGGTATTTTGGCGGCTATTGCCTTGCCGCAATATATGAAAGCGGTGGAGAAATCCCGCGCCAGCGAAGCTATCTCTTTGATAGGTAATTTTGCCAAAGCACAGGAAATGTACAATATGGCCAACGGCACTTATGCTACGGATTTAAACGCGCTGGACATTACGTTGCCCAATATTTCCGGTACCGGAAAATTTTTCACCAACAATTTTAATTTTGAAACATATTTGATGCCTAGCATGTATGCAATTACGGCCAGGCGTGCCAACAAAGGTGTAGAGGTAGAAGGCGACAGAGGCTACGGAATAAATCTTAGCTGCGATTCGGAAGGAGCTACTACCCTACTCTATGCAAGTGGTAGCACTAGTGAATGTATAACGGATTTATGTGAAGCAATCGCGCAAAACGATTTCTTCAAAAGACACGCACACTAGTTTAACTCTTCTTACAAAAAACCCTCGGCCAAGAGTCGGGGGTTTTATTTTTTTTGCTTATATCTTTGCGGCCAGTAATGCTTGGCGGAGTTTTTTACGCGGTTGAGCAGTGCTTTGCGGTGTGGCATTTGTTGAAAATCGGTTGAGCGCCTCCGCAACCGTGGGGAAGATGGCGCAGGGGCCGGTTCTTTTCCGCTGTCCATGGAAATGCGTTGGTGCGGGTAAAGGCTTTGGTGGCCCGTTACCAAAAAGCTAATCACACACGCCACGGTGGCGTACGGGGCAATTTGCGCACCGAAAAGTTCAATGGCCATTACGCTGGCGGCCAACGGCGTGTTGACCGTTCCGGCTAATACAGCTACTAGCCCCAAAGCGGCCAGGGTGGCGCTGTCCACTTGTAAAAAGCCCGAAAACATAGACCCGGCCTGCGCCCCCACAAAGAAAATAGGCGTTACCAACCCGCCAATTCCGCCTGCAGCCAAGGTAATAGAAGTGGTAATAATTTTATAGAGAAAACCGAACGGCGAATGTAACGGTGCCCCGCTTAAAGGTCCGTTAATACCGTCCATACCCAGCCCCAAATAAAGAGGGGACACGGTAAACCCAATAAGCACCAACACCAGACCGCCTACCATGCATGTCCAAAACATACTGGTTTGTGTGGTAATGTAGCGCAGCACCACGCGGATAAATTTACTGATTTCAATAAATAAAACGGAAATCATTCCAAAGAATAATCCCGCCGCCACTACTTTTAAGAATACCAGTTCCGATAAAATCGGGTGGAACGGCAAGGTGTGGTAAATATAATTGACGCCTAAGAAAGAGGTAACCTGGTAAGCGGTAATCCCGGCTACCAGGGCGGGGAACAGAACTTCATAAAAAATATGTCCCACCCATAATACTTCCAATCCGAACAACGCCCCCGATATCGGCACGCCAAACACTCCGGCAAAACCGGCGCTCACCCCGCAAATCATCATTTTGCGTTGGTCCTGGCTGGAGAGATGAAACATTCTTGCCAAGAAAGAACTAATCCCGGCACCTACGTCGGCACAGGGGGCTTCTTTCCCGGCCGATCCGCCCACCGCCATAGTGGCAATAGAGAGAAAAAATCCTTTCAAAATCGACACGAGCGAAATGGGTTTGTAGGCGTTGATTTTTTGGATTACCGTATCGGTAGAATAATCTTTGTGTTTTTTGGCTACTTTGCGTGACAAAATCGCAACGGCGTAAAGAGCAAAAGGAAGCGGTAAATAAAAAAGCGGTACGGCTTTGTGTAATGCCAGGGTTTTGTCCAACAATTTCAGGAAGGCTGCATCCAACGTTCCCACCACCACCCCGATTAAGGTGGCCAAAATAAACCATTTGAAGATATTTACGACGCTGTGGGCCGATTCGTCTAACATACTTATATCTTATCAAATTCACAAGGCCCTCACAATAGAAAAACCGCCTATAAAGACGTCAATTTTGCTATACTATAATAGGCTCTTTTCAGGGAGCAAGGAGTTGCTATGGACGCTTTTATTTCTTCCGTTATTACCCTGGCGCTGGTATTAGATGCGTTTGGGAATATTCCGTTGTTTGTAACCGCACTTAAAAAAGTATCGCCGGAGAGACGTTTGATTGTTCTATTGCGTGAATTATTTATTGCATTGGCAATTATGATTGCATTTTTATTTATGGGCCAATGGTTTTTGCGTTGGTTCGGCATTGAAGCTTATTCCTTAAGTATTGCCGGCGGTATTTTGCTTTTCTTGATTTCGCTGGATTTGGTGTTTGGTAAGCCTGAAGATACCGCCGCCAAAAATCAAGACCCCAAAAAAGAAGACGAGCCGTTCGTCGTTCCGTTGGCCGTTCCGCTAGTGGCGGGGCCGGGGGCCTTGTCTATGATTATGATTCTTTCCGCCCAGCACCCCAACAAACTGATGACATTAGGTGTGGTGCTGACAGCTTCGCTCATCAACAGTGCTATTTTGATGTCTTCGTCTTGGATTAGCAACGTGCTAGGCAAACGCGGGTTACTGGCCATTGAACGTTTGACGGGTATGATTTTGATTTTAACCTCCGTAAACATGGTGATGGGGGGGATTTCGGAGTTTATTAATTTATGAAGAAAGCCGTTGTACTTTTTGCACTTCTTTTAGGATGGGTAAGTCTTTTTGCGCAGGAAACTAAAAAAGTAGATTTTGTATTGTTTGTCAGTCCTACCTGTGTGCACTGCAACAGACTGAAACAAGAATACTGGCCGCAATTGAAAGAAAAGTACAAAGACTCCGTCAATTTTACCGAGTATGACATTACCATTCCGGGTAATAATTTGATTTTTTCCGATACGGCCCACGCTTACGGACAAAAAAATCTCGCTTTCCCGGCTGCTGCAGTCGGCAGTACTTATTTAACCGGATACCCGACGGAAATCGGCCTCTATGCGGAAGCCGCTATTGAAAAAGCACAACTGTTGCAGGAAGACACCAACTTGGTGTTGTCCTCCCAGGAAAATAAAGAAGAAGCCGTTAAAAACGATTTCCAAAAAATTACATTTTGGGCCATTGTGGGGGCCGGCCTGGTGGACGGCATTAACCCCTGTGCGTTTGCGGTTATTGTGTTCTTTATTTCCTTTCTTACCGTCTATAAATATACCCGCCGGGAAATTATTTTAGTCGGCTCTGCTTATTGTTTGGCTGTGTTTGCGGCGTATTTTTTGTTAGGGTTGGGAGCCTTCAAATTTCTCTATGCGCTGCGCGGATTTCATTACGTTATCAAAGCGTTCTACATAGGTACGGCTACAATTTGTTTGCTGTTTTTCTTCCTTGCTATCTATGATGTTTATGTTTATTTCAAAACCAAAAAAGCAGACGGTATGCTGTTGCAATTACCTCAAAATTTAAAAGTACGCATTCATAAAATAATGGGTTTCTTCCTGCGCGATAAGCAAAAATCGGCCCCGCGTTTGGTGCTGGCGGCGTTGGCGGTGGGGTTTGGCGTGTCGCTGGTGGAGGCTGTTTGCACGGGGCAGGTATATTTGCCCACTTGCGTGCTGATTATGCAAGATCCAGAATTTCGTGTACGAGCCGCATTTTATTTGGTATTATACAATTTGATGTTCATTGTGCCGTTGATAATGGTTTTTGTATTGGCCTTGTTGGGTTATGAATCTAAAGGATTCAACGATTTTCTCAAGAAACATTTAGGAGTAATGAAACTTTTGTTGTGCTTGGTGTTCTTGGGATTATTTGTTTTGTTGGCAGTAAATATTTAACCAAGGAAAAATCTATGATTAAATCCAAGGCGGGGTTTACCTTAATTGAATTAATGGTTGTAACCATTATTATTGGTATTTTGGCAGCTTCCGGCTTGATGTACTACGGCCGTTTTTTGGAACGGATGCGTATGGCGGAAGCGTTGCAATTGTTCGGGGTAGCTATTTCTGCCCAAGAGCGCTGTTTGCTCCAAAGGCACCATTATACCAAGGTATGGGGATACTTGGATGTAACCGCTACGCAAAACACATTTGGTACATTGGATACAAAACATTCCAATGCGGACCAAACCCACTACTACACCAACGGAAGTGCTGAAACTGCCGGTGAAGGTTCTTTCCGCCCTGGGTACGATATGTACTTTGAAGAAAAAGAAAACGGCAAATGGTATATCGTGGCCAAACGGATTGGTTGGGGCGGGTACGATTATACTTTCTTGCGTGAATTTGATGATGGCAAAATTTATTGCATTCCCAATCAAGATCACGCTCCCAGCGTCAACCTGTGCTTGGATTTTATGGGCGTGAGCACGTTGGATGAATTGCCCGAAGATCCGCGGACGGCTTCAGCCGGTAGCAATGATAAGGAATTAATTGCTTCTTCGGGAGATACAACTCCTACCGCTGGGGAAGGAGAAAATTCCGACGTAGGGACTGGCAACGGAGAAGGCAATTCCGACGAAGGGACTTCTGCTGGTCATACAGCCAATACTTCAGATGGAAACAACACTGGCAATAACGGGAGTAATACAGCCAATTCTACCCCTGCAAACAATACACCCGGCAATGAAAACCCTGCAACCAACGACAATTCGGACGATACCGGTAATCCCGGCAATAATAACCCCGGTGAAAATTCCGGCAACAATGGCAACGGAAACGGTAATGGAAATTCCGGTAACAATGGCAATGGTAACGGAAACAGTGGCAGCAACAATGGTAATGGAAACGGAAATTCCGGTAATAATGGCAACGGGAACGGGAACGGGAACGGAAATTCCGGTAACTCGGGTAATTCCGGCGGGTCCAACAATTCCAGCTCAGGAAGTGGTATTTGGAATTGGCTTTGCAATTTAGGTTTGAGTTTCCTTTGTTAAAAAAGATTTTCTATTATTTTAACCCCGGTGATAAACCGGGGTTTTTTAAAAGCAGATTAGCTCAATTGTTTTTGTTTACAACACAAATTCTTCCACTTCTTCATCAAATACAATGTGTTTCTTCGGCGTAACTTCTTTAGCGGGAGATGTAGTTTTCGGCGTTGCAACGGGGTCCGCTTTAGGTGCGGCAGGGTAGCGTGCTTCCAGTTCTTGCGGTGTTTCTTTGAAAAATAAACGCCCTTCTTTCCAAGATTGGTAAAGCTGTTTTTCAGGAGATTGAAGATGGAAAAAATCTTGCGAAGATGTTTTGTCCGACACGGCAAACGCTTCCAAATGCAGCACGCCCATCTTTTCTCCCAAACTGTTGGTGCGTGTTTCATATTGGGATACCCGCGCTAACACACGCAGTGCGCTGCCTTTCAAAATACCGGTCATAGCGGGGGTATCTTTTTGGAAATGTACAAGTAACAATTGGTACGAAAGAGCATTGCCTTTGCCGGTAACGGAGTAATATAACGGAGCTTCTACTTTAAGCACCAAACGCAAATGGCGGGCATCTTCGGTAGAGCCTTTTACTTCTCCGCTAAAAGCCACCACTTGCCCGTAATAGGCCTGGGGGTTTTGTTCAATGTCGTTAAGGTAGGCCAAATTTTGGTCTTTATAAGGCAACATGGAACTGCAAGCGGCCGTCGTAAAAATGAATAAAAAATAAAAAAAACGTTTCATGTGGCTATATTATATCTTATTTAAACTATTGACGGAAACCTCTGAAACAATTACTATAAGAGTATGCAAAAAAGTATTATCTTACAAGAATTGGAAGAATTTAGGAAGCAATTAAAATCGGCGCAAGGAACTGCCTGTGTGGTGTACGGCTATAACCGGGGGTTGCATGCGGCGCGTATCAACGGTTGCTGTGTGGTCGGCCAAAAAACGATATCGGAAAGCGAGAAATTAGAAATGAAACAAAATAAAAAAGGGTTCACTATGTTAGAATTACTCATCAGTGTATTAATCATTGTCATCTTGGCTTCTATCGCCTGGCCGATGTATTTGAAAGCAGTGGAACGGAGCCGGATGAGCGAAGCAGTTTCTCTGTTGGCCAATATCGGGGCAGCGCAAGAGCTCCAATATATGCAAACCAATCAATTTACCGCTTCTTATGACGGATTATCGGTAATGCCCAAAGGAGCTTCCACCGATAAGTATTGCACCAAAGGTTCCCCGGTACCGCCCACTTATACCAGCCAAGCGTGCGGAGACGGAAACGGTTTTGTGATACAGCTTTCTTCGGATTTATCTTATGACGGCGGGAAAGCACGTGCGTTGCGTTCGGCACCTCGTGAATTGCAATACGCTTATGAGCTGGAACGTTATTATGCCAATTACGGCACGTTATGTACGGGCCTTAATGAAAATGGGAAAAGTCTCTGTGCCGATTTTTGCGGCCTGGACACTTATACCGGCCCCTGTTGTTCCACCGGCGGAATGAATATTACACAGGGGGATTATGCGTGCGGCGCGCCGGCCACCCAAGCAGTCAAAGCGAAAGAGGAATCGGAAGACGGCGAATAAGCTGAACCTTTTGCCATATTACCCCGGCCTTGTGCCGGGGTTTTTTGTGGCCAAAATAATCTTATGTACGGGAAAGAAACGGCACAGATTTTGCTTTACTTCTATTCCTTACCCGCCGGTCTCACAATCTACACGGATATTTTAACCAGTTTTAAGAAAATGGGCGATTACGCTTTAAATGTGGTAGAGGCCAATACGGACCAACCCAAACACTTAAAATAGCCGAAAAGTTCCAATATTTATATTGACGATTTTGTCAGTAACAATGTTTTCATCTTCCACTTGGCGCTCTTCTACAAGCTTGTCCTGCGTTGTAAGAGAAAATCTTGAATGAATAAGGACCCACGTGCGCCTTTTACCGCATGCAGGACGCTTTTTGTCTAAAGAGAACTGGGCCTAAAGGTCCTTTGAGGCATAGGCCTTTTATCTAAAAAAATTAGGCCTAAAGACCCTGTTCTTAAATTGTCAAATTTTTAATAATAATGGTTGAAATAAACTTAACTTGGGAGGAAAAATAATGAAAAAGTTATTTCTATTTGTCTTGGCGTGTACTGTGCCAAGTTTTATGTTTGGGCAATTATCCCCTGTGGTAAGCAGTTTGGAAAAAGCCGCAGAAGTAACTGGGAAAGGGGCAGGTATTGGTGCGGAAAGAACGGCGCAAGCTGCTATCGAAGCTGCAACAACTATGCCCGTTTCTACAGGAATGAGAGTGGGTACTTTAGGGCTTACCGGGGTTTTGGATCCGTCTGTTGCTACAGGAGTGAAAGCGACTACTTTAGGATTTACCGGTGTTTCGAACCCTTCCCCTAATTTGAGCCTCGATGGGATTAAAAGGGCAATGCGCAGAGCCGGTACTCATTTTTTAAATGGTACTGTGTATCTTCTTGATCGTTGGGCTGGTAATGATATGGTTAAGCGCTCACGCTCACCAGAACAATTGTATTTAGATGAGCTACCGTCTGCCTCATTCTTTAGAGTTTTGGGGTTTAAGCTGGGGCCCAAACAAAAGGATGCGGGAAATGCGTTTTATAAAGAAGTTCTTTACAATCCGGAAGCATTCGCTAACTCAAATAATTTTATAAATGCACTGGCTGCCGTAACGGGTTTGGTATATATGGCCACAGATGAAACGATGTATAAGTGGATGGTAGATTTTGCCAAACGTGCTCCGGAGGAATATAAGTTTGAAACGGACTTTGTAGTAATCCCTGCGCTTAGGTTCAAAGGGCAGTATTCTTTGGTGCACGATTTAGCTGCTTTCCGTCGTAATCAAGAAAGATGGGACGAAGTTGGAGCGGGTGTAACGCTTCCCCTTTATCATGCGCTGGCAAACAGTGAGGTTGCATGGAGAGAGGATTTGCGTGAATTGGTTCCAGATGATGTAAGAATTTTTTACAAATTCTCTCCTTACAATTTTTTCAATTTATTATCTGATTCGAAAATCTACCATAAAATAAAAATGAAAAATACTATTTTGTCGGAAATATTTGGTGATGGGCTTAGTGAATATGGGGTTTTAGGAAGTCTCAATGGTTGGAAAAATGAATATCCTAAATATTTTCGCCGGATAAGGTGGGAAAAATAATTCCATGTCGTTGTTGTTTTACGTATTTCGGTGAATAAAATAGATTTTGTAAATGTTGTATGAATAAAAAATCCCCTCGTTATAAACCGAGGGGATTTTAGGTTAGTTGAACAGACGGTTAGCTGTTTGTAATATTCTACTCTTGTAGTAACGACCCCTAGCAGATATTTGCTAGGGATTTTATTATGTTCACACGCCGCCTAAAGTGCTACAATAAAAAAAAGTATAAAATTATGAGTGCTCAAGAATTAAAATTCAACCGCGAAAAAATCATTGTAAAAACCAGTATTATCGGTATTGTTACCAATGTATTGCTAGCCGTTTTTAAGGCAGGGGTGGGGCTGCTTTCCAACTCCATTGCTGTTATATTAGACGCCATCAATAACCTATCTGACGCATTGTCCTCGGTCATTACAATTATCGGGGCCAAACTGGCTAACCGCGCACCGGATAAAAAACATCCGCTAGGGCACGGTCGCATTGAGTATATTAGTTCTATGTTGGTGGCCGCCATTGTACTGTATGCCGGTGTGACGGCTCTCGTGGAATCTGTCAAAAAAATATTTCACCCTGAACAATCTGAATATACCCTCACTTCACTCATTATTATTGCGGTGGCGGTGGTCGTAAAATTAGTATTGGGCCGCTACGTAAAAGGACAGGGAGAAAAGGTAAACTCCGGGGCGTTGGTGGCCTCGGGTTCGGATGCTTCTTTTGATGCCATTTTGTCGGCTTCTGTATTGGCTTGTGCAATTATCCATATATTTTGTCATATCTCTTTGGAAGCGTATATGGGTGTAATTATTTCTATCGTGATTATCAAAGCGGGCGTGGGGATGATACAAAACACGGTTAACGATATATTGGGCAAACGTGCCGACGTGCAACTTACCCAAGACATCAAACAAATTATCAATGAAGAACCTGAAATTCGTGGGGTATATGATTTGCTGATTAATGATTACGGCCCAAACAGGCATTATGCTTCCGTGCATATCGAACTGCCCGACACCATGACCGTGGACGAAGTGGACTGTTTAACACGCAAAATAGAAGAAAGAGTGTACCACAAAACAGGCGTTATTTTAACGGGCGTGGGAGTGTATTCTTACAACACCAGGGACGAAGAAGCTGCGTTAATACGCAACAACGTACAAAAAATGGTACTGACGCACGATTGGGCCTTACAACTGCATGGGTTCTATGTGAGTATTGCCGAAAAGAAAATGCGCTTTGATGTGGTGCTTAGTTTTGATATTACTAGGGACAAGGCATTAGAAATACTCCTAAAAGAACTCCAAACGGCTTACCCCGACTATAAAGTGCAAATTACACCGGATGTGGATTTGACGGATTAGATTGTTAAATAAAAGATAAAAAGCCCGCTCGCCCTCGTTCCCACTCGTGCGACGGTTAGGAGTTCGCTCCTGCCTAGTGTGGGCGCAAAAAAAAGAACGCCAAAGCGTTCTAATTACTTAAAAATGGCGCCCTCTAGGAGAATCGCATTTTTGCCTTTGGCAAAAACGCAAAATTTTCAATTTCGCTTGCTTGTTTGCCCGCTCGCCCTCGTTCCCACTCGTGCGACGGTTAGGAGTTCGCTCCTGCCTAGTGTGGGCGCAAAAAAAAGAACGCCAAA
>JAEELM010000015.1 GCA_016282685.1 Elusimicrobiaceae bacterium
ATATACTGCCGCAATTTGCATCTTTTGGTTCAATACCAAAAGTCCTGCTACTTTAATGATAAACACAATAAAAATGACAAATAACGGGAATAGCAACACTACTTCCGTAGTAGCTTGGCCTTTTTTAGAAAGAAAAAAGAAACGTTTCATAGTTTAAGGTCTCAATAACACACTGTATTTAGGCAACGGATTAGGCCACACACAATTGTTCCCTTTACGCGGGCATTGTAACATAACTTTAACCCGGGTATATGGTTTATATTTTTGGTCTAAATTTTGCTTAAAATGATTTTTCCGTGTCTTATAGGGCTGCTTTAGCACAATTCCATAATCTAATTTGCGCAATAAAGAGACACTTTCCGGTGTCAAATAGGAAAATAAAAACATATCGCGTCCAGCTTTTAAATCTTCTGAAGTTAAATCAAACGGAATGGGCTCGTGAACCCCACGGCCTTCCGCCCAGTCGTTAAAATAAGCGCGCACCTTATTAACATCAAACGGTTTTACCCTTATTTTTAAGTAAGGGGCAAATACACGCGCACTTTGTTTGGCACAATCTGCCGGTTTACAAGTACCTGTATTGACAAAATATCCTTCACGAAACATATAGGCATTTCGTGTCAATTGATCATACGAATACGTTTGATTATCATAAATACTACCCAAGTAAAAAACCCATTTAAGATATTCCGCAATTTTTTCCACAGTAGCATCCATAGTAAGTTTAGCGTTTTTAATCAACTCACTATTAATGATTACCACCGCATCTTTTCCCGGTAATTTAGGATGTGGAACCATCCATTTCTTGTGCCCGGGATCATCTACAACACCTTTTTCTCCATCTTTAACAAACTTCTTAGGATAATAATCTACGTCCCAATCTATCGATTCAGCACTCGGGTTATTAGTTCCTCCGTTTTCGTGATCCTGTCCCACGGAAGGGAATGCTCCCGCTTTATAGAATAGATTAAAAACGTTCTCTGGTTGGGTACGAGTGGGATCAATGGATTCTATTTTATCGTCCTTATAACCAATCATTACACGGTATAAAGATGGGCCATTAATCATAGCCATGGAATTTAAATAAGAACTAACGGTGGTCATTTGGGTATAAGCGGCGTTGTCCAGTGCATATTGATGCTGCACTTTTGTCATAGATAAGTTGGTTAAATCAAACAACAAATACACCACTAAGATAAATAACGGCACTAATAATACCGAAGGAAGTAAAATTTGTCCTCTGGAAGTATGTAAGTACCGTTTAAAACAACCATGCTTTTTCATAAGTTAGGCGGTAGGTCTTTGATCTAAAATCATACCAATCAGCGTAAAAAACCAACGGGCAATATCGTTATGAAACGTAGTAAGCGCCGCCGTCAAAACAACCACCACCGTACAAAGCATCATGACATACTCTATAGTGGCTTGACCGCGTTTGCGCAATCGCTTGATATTTCCCTTTATGAAAGACAACATACTTATTCGTCGTCTTCGTCGTCCTCTTCTTCAATCACAGACGAACTTTCCGAAGAAATCAACCCTTTTTCAATAGCTTTTACTACTGCTTCGGTACGGCTGCTTACCCCTAATTTGTGGAAAGCATTATTTAAATGATTTTTTACAGTTTTTACGCTGCAATTTAGTTCTTTGGCCAATTCTTTATTGCTCAGTCCTTTGCCTAACAGATCCATAATTTTAATTTCTGTTTTGGTAAGAGAAGCTTGCGTAGGAGTTGTATTATCCCCCATTTTACGCAGTCCATGCAATAATTTACCCATTAATTGTTGTGGAATCATCAACCCTTCGCTAGTAAATGTTTTGATAGAGTTGACTAATTCTACTGCCGGTAACATCTTTGATAAATATCCGTTAGCTCCCGCTTGAATAGCGTCCAATACATGGGCTTCGTCTTCAAAACTGGAAAGCATTAACACGTTTACTTCCGGGCAAGTTTCCCTAATTTTACGCGTAGCGCTAATACCGTCCAACTTCGGTAAACGGATATCCATTAAAACTACATCTGGCCGTAATTTCTTGGCAAGAGCAACTGCTTCCAAACCATCAGATGCCTCTCCAATTACTTCCATCCATTTTTCATTGCTCAACACATCTTTAATCCCTTCCCGGAATAAGGTCTGATCATCTGCAATCAATACTGTTATTTTTTTCTTTTTGTTCATGATGCTCTCCTAACTTAAGAAAATCAACTATTGGCAATAGGTAAAGTAAAATTAAAACAAGCTCCTTTCCCTATTCCTTCACTCTGTGCCCAAATACGGCCTCCATGATTTACCACAATGTCTTTCGCAATGGATAATCCTAAACCCAAACGACCCACACGCGTCCGATCTCCAAATTGTGCAAAACTTGCAAACAAATTTGGAGCCTGTTCTGGTTCTATACCGTCCCCAGAGTCCATTACCGACACTTTAGCATTTTTTTCATCTATTTTGCTAACAACTATTGAAATTGCTCCATCATCCGGAGTATGTCGCACTGCATTTTCTAAAATATTAGAAACCACCTGTCGGATACGTTTCTCGTCGGCGACCACAGGGACAGGCCCACAACTTTCAAAGGTAACATTGATGTTACGTTTAGCCCCTTTGGCCTTAAAAATTTCTGCTGTTTTTTTAATACTTTCACTTAATTCAAACGGCGTTTTTTCGATACGCAATTTCCCTTTCTCAATGGCAGCCCAATCTACCAAGTCTTTAATTAAGTGTTCAATTTGACCAATTGACTCATCCATAAACATCATTTTTTTCTTTTCATCTTCATCCGGAGTGAGCCTTTTTTTAAGCATATCAAAACTCATTTTAAGCGTCATAAGGGAATTGGACAAATCGTGAGAAACGATGGAAAAGAATTTGGATTTCATGTTATTTAAACGATCTAAATCTTCGTTACGAGTTTTTAATTCCGCTAATAATTCCTTGTTACTTTGTTCCAAGAAATATTTATCCAAAGCACGGTTTAACGTACGTTTAAGATAATCGAAATCAACCGGCTTAATCAGAAAATCATACACAGACTCTTGCATAGCTTCTATAATGGCATTAAGAGAAGCATACGCTGTAATCATGATAATCTGTGAATCCTGGTTAAAAGCGCGAATCTTACGAATCAAATCCATTCCGGTTTCATCTGGCAAATTGTAGTCCATTAAAATAACATGAAAAAATTCATTGGCGCACACATCCAAACACTCTTTCGCCGTTCCTGCTTGGAACACTTGGTATCCTTCAATTTCCAACAAATCTACCAACGTTTCCCGAAGGTTATTATCATCATCTACTACTAAGATTTTAACTTGCTTCTCCATACACTGTATCTCCTACCCTACGATAAATTCTTAAATAAAGATGGAATGTCGTTCCTTTTCCTTTTTCACTTGTAATAAAAATTTTCCCTTTATGACGTAAAATAGCTTTCCCAACCACTGCCAATCCCAAACCTGTTCCCCGAGCTTTGGTAGTAAAAAAAGGAGAAAACATTTTCTGCCGAATATCGTCTGTTATTCCGATTCCTGTATCCGAAATAAAAATACCAGCGACTCTCTTTCCCACTCGCGTAGTAACTGTCAGTGTGCCGTTACCCCCCATAGCTTCTACAGCATTACTGATAATGTTACGAATAGCTTGTTTCATTTCCTCCGCATCTATCTTTACACTTACGTTATCCTGGGAAAAAACTTCTTTTACTTTAATTCCGGGGCCAAACGGATAAGACACAAGAATTTCTTTCAGATAACTATTTAAGTCTATGGTCGTTAAAATTAATTCACGCGTACGCGCATAACCCAACACTTCACTAATAATGCTATTGGCTTGACGTATTTCCGACTCGATAATACCAAATTGTTTCGTTACTTTTGGATCCGGCATCCGCACTAACATTTTAATTAAACGTGTAGCGTTACTAATCACAGCCAACGGATTACGAATTTCATGGCTGATAATAGAAGCCATTTGCCCGATTGCAGCCAAACGTTCCGTTTTTACCAATTCCCGGGAAGCCTGTTTTAATTCATTGGTACGTTCTTCCACACGCTGCTCTAAAATCTGATTGCTTTGCGCTAATTCTGTTTGCGCTTGAATAAGCGTCTGTCGGCGGCTGTGCAATTCTTCTGACATTTCCAGCACCAATAAAGCCAATTCTCCTATTTCATTATTAGGGACATCTACATCTTCACGTCCGAGCACAACATCTTCTTCGTCTCTTAAGCGAATAGCAGCCGTACGCAAGCGGCCCAAAGGACGCGTAATCGGCAATAATACCCAATAACTGACAATTACAATAAATAGCAACATGGTTATCAACAAAACTACCATATCCCAAGAAGAATTTTCTTTCAACAATTTGGTAAGTACGTTAGCAGGCTGATCTACATAAACGGCCCATTCAATAATAGTCCAGTTGGCAACAGATACCAATATTTCTTCACCGGTAGGAAGCGAAATCTCTCCTTCTTTTTTCGTTCCCAATGCCTTATCAATTTGTTGTACTTTTTGTTCAATAGAAAGGTTGGGTTGTAGAGCAAGTCCATCCGGGGCACCATTATAAGAAATTAATTCTCCCGAAGAAGATATAAGGGCCACATTCATATCCAACGGATAGGCCTGCAATAACGCATGACCTAGTTCTTGTAAATCGTATGCTACAGCTAAAATTCCCTCTACATCTTCCTTTCCCCGTTGACTAAAAGGTTCAGCTAACCACACAAAGAGCCGAGAATTAACCCGAAATACGTCACTGATATAAGGACGTTCCTGCAAACAGATATCCAACATATCGGGCATTATTGTTTGTAATGAATTCCCCAGTTTTATTCCTGATTCTACCACCACTTTTCCGGTCGTATCCAACATCACCGCTTGTAAAAAAGAGGGGGTATTGTGACGCAAATAGTCCAAATCCTCTCTTGTAAAAAATTCTTTCCCAGCGTGGCTGGCATGCAAATCCAAAAATACAGCCAATAGTTGTTCTTGGTAGGTAAGAGTAGAACTGGCTACCGCCAAAATACGACGAGCTACACTTTGTTGTTTTTGTAAGATTTCTTTTTTAAGAATACGGCTATCCACTCCCAGAACGTGAAAACCAATAATTAGTACTGGGATAATAGATATTAAGACAAGTACAATCACAGCTTGAAAAAACAATCTATTAAAACGCTTGGTAACCATACTCAAACCTATGTAAGGGTAAAAAGGGGGCAAGGGCACATCACCCCAGCCCCCACAGTAAAACTAGTAACAAATTAGCAACTACCGGCCGGAACAGCAGCTTTTTCACCGGGGCGGGAAGGGCTACTCAAAAACTCAAAACCAGGAATCTGAGAAGCACCATAAAAATCTAAAGGCACTTTACCTTCCCATAAGAAAGTAGGAGAAGCACCTATTCCATATTCCCGCACGTAGGAATCTTCTGCTTTCAATAGTTCTAAACCTTCACTGTCAAACTTCTTATTAATTTTGTTTACATTGATTCCCGCCTCTTCCATGGCTTTATCCCAACGGCTAGAGCGGTAATCTTTATTGCGAATTTCCAAGTATTTCCAAAGTTTAGACGGATAATATTTAGCAATCAACAACTGGCGGACATCTTCTTCCCATTCTGCACTTCCATGCAAACTGGAAAAACCTTGATTGGGATCATAATTGACAATATAACGTAAGCGAATTTCTTTATCTTTCGGAAGTTTCCCATCTTTTTGCGCCTGTATGATAACATTTTCCGCTCTAACCCCATAAGGGCATTGCGACATAACAAATAATTCCATTACATTAGGTTTTGCTTGTTTATTTATATACACACCGGAACGAGTTTGATGTGCCAGCAAAATATATTTATCTGTTTCTTGCAAGTAGCCGGCATCTAACGGTTCAGCAAATTTCTCCCGAACACCAGCCGTCTTTCTTACTAAGTAAAGGGGCAAGAAATCATATCGGAGAAAAGCCAAATCTTCATCAGCAGATGCTGTTTGAGGTGTCATCTTTTTCACCTCAGGTTCCATTCCTAAAAATTGAGCCAACCCCTTTGTAAGTTGGACGTCTTCTTGCCCAGCCGCATAATCGGGGGATTCAATAATTACCATTTTTACCTTAGAAGTCGGTGCCTTGGCTGCCTTCTTATCTGTCGAAGCAGCGAACAAAGAATGCGTTAATAAAAACGCAAAAGCAATTGCAAATATTTTTTTCATCATTTTATTTATCTTCCAATTCAATATGAATTCCACGAATACCAATAGCGGCTAATAAATTATATGCCAACACAAAAAATACTGTTGTTACCAAGAACAACAACGTACCTTGAATGGCATGCATAATTAAACTCATGATATAGGTTAAGTTAATTGTAGCGTCCGGCGAGAACACTTCCAAAAATGCGCTGATCAGCATAATGATAAACACAGCCAGCGGAAATACCGAAAACAATACTGACGATACTCCTATTTTTTTAATTTCTACTTTCATATTTTCTCCTAAAATTATTTCGTTTCTTCTTCTGGGCCCAACACTAAAATCATTCTATTTTTGCCACCGTCATCGGGGAGCTGAACAGCTTTTGCCAAATATTTAACATTGTTATTTTCTACTTTTCCACGCAAAACTTTCGTGGGATTCTCCATAGCTTCCCCTACAACTTTTATTAAATTTTGCTGGCGTCCGTCAAAAATATCCAACAAATGAACTTTTTTCCCTGCTGATGTATCGAGTTCGAAATTGGTATATAACACATTATTGTTTTCATCTGTCACTAATGCGCGCGAGCCTTTGGGAACCGTGACTGCCAAGATAGTCTTCCACCATTTTTGTTCTTTTTCCAACGACATAATCTCGCCGGTTTCCATATTTTTAAGTTCAGAACGCACTTTACCAAGTAACCCTTCTACCGAATGCGCCACATCTCCAATCTCATCCTTCCGTTCCGGATAGTGGAGCTCCAAATTATTGGTGGAAACGATATCAATACTATCTTTCAAAGATCCTAAGGGGCGTATAATTTTTAATAGCAAAAATAAGTAAAGTACCCCACCTATCAACAACATCATTACCAACGCCCCGATAGCATAACGTATCATGGAAGATTTAATCAGCTCTTTGGCCGCCGTACGAGAAACAGTGATATTCACTACCCCGGCTACCATATTTTTGGCTAAAAGCGGAATCGCCATGTCGTAGTAGTTGCCATTATCAAATAAGAAAGAACGAGGCAAACCATCCTTTATGGCTTGTACAATTGCATTGGAATCGAAACCCACATTATTATTATATTCGCTGTAAGACATTCCTAAAAATTTGGTATTTTCATGCCAACGGATAGAGCCGTCATAATTCAAATAAACCAAACTTTTAATGCGGTCATCATTGCGCTGCATATCTTTCATTAGTTCCGCTTCACGGAAAGAGGCTTCTCCTTTCGGACGAGCAGAAAGCGACTGAATTAAATTAGGAGCACGGAAACGTACCATCTCCACCATTTCATTCTGTAATTTCTTATCAAATACGAATTTAAATAAATTGTAATAAAACAATCCGCCAATTATAGAGGCATACAACGTAACTAATACAAACCACAACAACCACTTAGAAGTCAACTTCATTTCTGTCTCCTATTACCTTAAATTTTCTTCTACACGCATCAAGCCCAGTTCCGCATCAGCGTTACCGGGATCTAGCTGTTTAGCCATAATAAATGCCTGTCGGGCACGTTCAAAATCATCCTGGTTATAAGCATCTAATCCTTCAATATATTTCGCGCGAGAAGCCGCTTGCGCTTCTGCCGATACAGGTTGAGTAGCACCAACACTGGTAATACCCGGAAGCGTTTCATTGATACCAATTCCTCCCACGCTAGTCGTAGTAGTCGTAGTGGTAGTGGTGGTAGTGGTCGTCGTTGTCCCGGGAAGAGTAGGAGTATCTACCGTCAATGTATCCAATTCGTCCAATTCAGCGTTTTGTCTAATCTCTTCCATTTTTGCTTCTGCTTCAGCCAAAGCAGCCTCCGCTTCTGCATGTTCTTTTTGAATTTCCATAATTCGTTGAGAACGGGCCACCGTATAACTCTCTTTTGCATTACGCGCCTGACGGATTAAACTATCCATTGTAGTAGTATCCGCCCCCCATTTCTTAGAGTTATTCCAATAAGAAACAGCTTGATCGAATTTATAACTATTATAGGCATTTACTCCGGCTTCATAATAGCCGGCAGCAATTTCATTTCTCAATTGAGACATATATTTCTGAACGCGTGGATCTCCGGGTTGTATTTTGGTAATGCGTTCAAATACAGAATATGCTTCTACATACTGCCCTTTATTGTAAAACTCCATTGCTTGTTGCATATAGTCTTGAATTTGTTGTTGTCGCAACTGCTTTTCCGCCGCTTCAATTTTTGCCACTAATTTGGGGTCGTCCTTCTGCATTAATAAAGAGTTATACCACGCATCAATGGCCTTCTGGTAATCACCCGCTTTTTCCGCTTCATTTCCACGACGAGCATATTCTTGTGCAATTTCAGTGTCAATTCTACGTTTCCAAGATAAAGCCCTCGTATTACCCGGTTGAATGGTCAAAACCTCGTTTAATTTATCATTGGCTTCCACCAAACGGCCAGTATTGTACAAACGGGCCGCCTCTTGGAATTTGGCTTCTATTACTTGTTGTTCAGAAATTGTGCCATAGGTTCCCATATGGCTTGCTTGTTTAGCCAAAGTTTGGGCCTGCTTGAAATTGGGGTCAATGCTCAAAATAGTCTGCGCCATTTCCTGAGCCCGTTGATAATCCCCTTGTTTGTAAAGCAAATAAGCATTTTCATACACCATACGCAAAGTATAGTTTTGAATACGTTGCTTTTCCAATTGCACGGTAGAAAGATATTGCTTTTTCTCCTCCACATCATTAAGTGTTCCAAGTGATATCTTCCCCAAATCCAAAAACATTCCGGCTTCTTTTCCATATTTTCTAACGGGAATCTCTCTATTAAAAGTAGAAGCCTGCACCGTTAACGTAGCCAACAAAAGAATTATCGTGAATAACTGTTTTTTCATAAATTATCCTTAAAATCCAATGCCACCTGATAATAAACCACCGATCATTGGTGACAAGATTAAAATAAAAATGGTCGGAAAAATAAATATAAACAGAGGAAACAACATTTTAGTAGAAGCCTGCGCTGCCAATTTTTCCGCCTTGCTCAAACGAGAAGCACGTAAATCCGTAGAAAAATTACGCAATAGGTCCACTAAACTAGTACCCAATTCATCCGATTGAATAATCAAACTGACCAACGAGCGAATTTCCTGTACACCCGTACGCGCCGCCAAACGCTCCAGCGCTTCACGACGGGAATACCCTAATTTAATTTCACCAATAGTTTTCTCCAACTCCAACTCCAAAATGGTTTTTTCCTTGGCAACGCTTATAATTCTTTCAAAAGCTGTTAAGTAGTCCAACCCAGATTCAATAATCAATGCCGCTAAATCTACAGTGGTAGAGAAGTTCCCTAAAATTTCGGCCTGACGTTTTTGAATTTTGCTCTTAATTATAAAATCCGGCACCATAAAAGCGACGGGAATAAGGAAGAAAGGCCAGAAAGCTTGAAAAAGCAACATTAACGCAGCCGGGATAGCCAACGCCGCAATCACCTTAGCGTACAAGATATCTACAGGCTGCGGCTTATCCGGACTTCCCAATTGCATGTGCATCTCTTCCAATTTTTGTTCCAAATGAAAATTTTGCAAACTAAAAACAGCCAATCGGTCAAACAGTTTGTCTTCCGGTTTTAAGTTGGCAAAACTGGACGAAGATCTAAATTTTCGTACAGCTACGTCTACCACATCTGCTTTTTCTTCTTTAGGAGCAAACAAATTCATCAAGGCCATGAACACCGAAACAGACCCGATAATCAATAGAAACGCACGAATTAACATCAAAATAGTTTCATTGTTCATAGATTACACTCGCACCTCTCCAATTTTGCGCAATATCATCATACCAATGAAAATCCACACACAACAGAAGATAAAGATGAAAATCCCTAAGAAACTTGTGTAAAAAGAGAACATCTGCTCTGGGTTAAACATAAACATAACCCCCATCATAATAAACGGCATCAAGCTAACCACAATAGATTGAATTTTTTGTTGCGCCGTCATAGCTTGTAACTTTTCTTCCAGTTTACTTTCTTCCCGAATGTTCTCAACCAACCGAGCAAAAATTACTGTTAAATTTCCCCCTACCTGACGTTGAATAATAATAGCTTTTATGACATATGCCAGCATATGACTATCTACGCGCTCAGTCATTCCATCCAATGCTTGCTCAAAAGGGGTTCCAAGCTGATAATTTTTTACTACCAATCCAAATTCGTCTGCAATTGGTGGAAGCATATCCCGAGACACCAACTCAAACCCTTGCACAATATCCATCCCTGAACGCAAGGAGTTGGCGAGTAAAATCAAAGAATCCATTAATTGCTTATTGATTCTATTTCCACGGCTACGTTTTAATGATTCCAACACAGAAGCTGGTATACGCACCCCTACATATGCGCCGATTAACAAACATATCAAGAAAACGAATACACCCAAAAAACCGCCTATATTCCAACCTAAAAATAATCCAAATAGACCAAACAAACAGATAGCCGCTAATACAATGTATTTTACGTCGATGGTAATAAATTGACGGTTAAAATCTTCCGCCCAAGATTCACTTCTAGTCCGGTAATCATCATATAGGTGGGAGATATTATCTTTCTTTATGTCTAACAAAGAATAAACAAAGATCCCTGTAAACACCGCCCCTAAAACTATCATAATCATTGTAAGCAAACTATCTGCACGGGTAATTTTAAAGACCTTTGGATCTGGCATTTCCATAGGAATAGCAGACCCAAAGAATTGACTACATAAATGATTGGAAAGGAGCACAACCGCCTTTACAGCTTGCCGATATTTTTTATCTCTGCTGGAAAGAGGGCTGGAAAAAGATTCAATCGTACTGAAAAATTCGTTATTAATTAATTCCAACGTAGCCAACATGGAACGCGCACGGCCTTCCATACTATCTTTCATTACTACCAGTTGTTTACCTCTCAATAAATCTTTATTTAAGCGGTCCAAAGTGGCTACTAAGTTAACACGGTTCCCTACATTTTCACGCACCAACTGGCTCATAACAACAGGTTGTTGTGGATCCAAAGAACGATCGGCCCTCTCTAAATAAGCATGCACATTTGCAAAGGCTTGCCGCCACAAATCAACTTCGCTAAGCGTAATTTTTTCATCCGGAACATATACCACTTTGTTTTTTTCCATGCGGGCTAGTTCTTCACCAAACCATGCTGGCATTTTATAAACACGGCCGCCGCATTCATCCGGCATTTTCATTTGCTGCTTTTGTTCCGCCGGAACATTTACATTAAACATTTCCGACAAAATATACATCCTTTCTTGGGCACAAGCAATTCTTCGGCGCAATGCACCTTCACTGGCAGCCGTTTGAGCATATCCAAACGTAACTCCCAGCACAAGCACACATAACATCCAAAAGAATTTTTTAATCATACTTTACAAATCCTTACATCAAGCCGCAGGCGGTGTTGGCGGTAATGGCGCTGACGGAATCGGTGCACTTGGAGCACCCGGAGCTGATGGAGCAACGGGTTCAGCTTCTTTCATCCTTCTCACAGCTGACAAATCCGGCTCTCCGTTTTCATCCAACGGTACGGCCCCCTTCGTGAAAACTTCTTCCTTCACGGGATGCCCTTTCGCTGCAAATTCCTCATAAAAACTGGGCAAATTCCCAGTGGGTGCAAATACCCCTTGTACTTTCCCGTTTTCATCCACACCTGTCTGTACATAGCGGAACAAATCTGTAGATTGGATTTGCCCGTCTTTCTGTCCATGCATTTCCGTAATATAGGTTACTTTTCTGGAACCATCCGAGAAACGTGACAACTGCACAATCATGTTCACAGCTGAGGAAATCATTTCGCGAATAGCACTAATCGGTAAATCTCCGCTAGCCTGCATACACATAGCTTCCAAACGAGATAATCCGTCACGTGGCGTGTTAGCGTGAATAGTAGTCAAAGAACCTTCGTGACCAGTATTCATAGCTTGTAACATGTCCAACGCTTCGCCACCACGACACTCCCCTACTACAATGCGATCCGGACGCATACGCAAACAGTTTTTTACCAAATCTTGAATAGTAACGGCCCCTTTTCCTTCCACGTTTGGCGGACGACTTTCCAACGAAACCCAGTGCGGCTGTTGTAGCCGGAGTTCGGCCGTATCTTCTACAGTAATAATACGTTCATCATCTGCGATATAACCGGAGATGGCATTTAAGAAAGTTGTTTTACCTGTACCCGTACCGCCGCAAACAATAATGTTTTTACGAATTTTTACACACTGCTCAATAAAATCCATACATTCTGGACTAATTGTACCAAAGCGGTAATAATCTGCCGGTCCGAAAGGCTTTTGCGAAAAACGACGAATTGTTAAGGTCGGCCCGGAAACAGCCAAAGGAGCAATAATTGCGTTCACACGGGAACCGTCCTTTAGACGAGCGTCCACCAAGGGAACAGACTCATCAATACGACGACCCAAAGGAGCCACAATACGTTTGATTACTTGTACCACCTGGTCATTATTGCGGAATTTGTATTTCGTAAGTGTCAATTTACCTTTTTGTTCGATAAAGATTTTATCAAACGCATTGACCATAATTTCTGTGACGGCAGGGTCTCTCATTAATACTTCCAGCGGCCCTAAACCTAAAATTTCATCCAATAATTCGGAAGAGAAACGAGCCCGCTGATCACGCGAAAATTGAAGATTGGGTTGTTTTTGCAAAATATCATCCACAATAGCGGCCACCCGTTTGCGAGTTTGCTCACTTGCAGAACTTTCGTCACTAATCACAATGTGTTCAATTTCCAATGTATGTACGACTTCCTTATGAATTTTCTGTTTTAAGTCGTCCCAGAAAGACAATTTTTCTGCGTTCTCTTCTTGTCCTTCCGTTGAAATATGATCCGCATTGACTGTTTTTCCGTCATCAAACAAAACAGGGCTCCAAATATCTTGGGCAGCTTGTGTAAATTCCTCGTCCGTAACAGAAGTGGTCCAATCTTTAGCAGCCGGCTTTAAATCGCGAATTTTTCCCAAAACCAAACGCAATCCTTTTACCCATTCCGATTGCGGATTAACAACGATTTCTACTTCCCTGCGATTAGAAGTCGCCATTACGTTTTCATTCCACGGCAAGAAAACGTCAATATCCGTATCAACTGAAGAATAAAATTTTTCTACTTCTTCGTAAGGAATAGAACCCGGCATATCGTATTGGTTACAAATAACACTGATACGGTCCATCGGGTAATGCATTTCTTTATAATCATTGAAAAGCTGAACGGTGGAATTTAAATGGGTGCGCGTAGCATTGGACACCCAAAAAATTTTATCGGCTAAATCGAATGCAAAAGCCTGCATAGGAAAGCTGGAATCTACGTCCAAAAAGATATCAAAAGTTTGAGAAAGACGAGACAAAATGGGCACTAAAATTTTAGGGCTAATAGAAGAAACTTGTTTGGGTGTTTTTCCCAAAGGCAATACACCTACACCCCATTGAGACATAGATACTTTACCACGTAACAATCCTCCTACTACAGCAATAGAGGCGTTTCCTAATGATTGCAACAAATCTACTACCGTAACGGGGTTCTCAATATTTAAATAAAAATTATGCTCCGCACGAGCCAATGGATCCAAAGGAACAATCAACACCGGCCTTTTTTGAAATCCTGCCCAACCTAACGCCAAATTTAGTACAAGCGTCGTTTTCCCAGCCCCTTCTTTAGGAGCAGAAAAAGCAATAATTTTAGGTTCAGCACTTTGTGATTGATTTTGTTCTGCCATAAAAACTATTCCACAATTTCAACTGTTACAAATAAGAAAAGAGAGCGTTGCTCTTCCGTTACGTCTTTATTCTTAAAGAGTAATCCCAACAGAGGAATGCGCCCTAAGAAAGGAACACGGTCTTCTGCTACGTTGCGGGCACTGCTTTTTAACCCGCCGATAACTAGCGTTTCTCCGCTATTAAGTTCCACATGCGTTTCTACTTCACGGTTAATGAATGAAGGAGCTGCCGCCGTACCGATAACAACCGTTCTGGAATAATCCACGGACGATACCGCCAACTGAATTTGTACGTCAATAATATTATTGCGTTCCGGAATAATCGTGGGCAACACGTTTAACAAAATACCGTAGTCTTCCATTTGCGACCCTACCCCTTGGTTATTCACCACAGGTATCGGTACTTTTCCCCCTACCGTAATTTTTGCGCTACTGCCGGAAGACGTTACGATTTTAGGGTTGGACAAAATTTGTGCGCGACCTTCTGTTTCCATCAAACGCAAACGCGTAGCCACCGCTGTTTTTCGCTCAAACTCTCCCAGAGATAAAATCCCCGGTATAGCGGCTTCTTCAAAATCAAACAATTGGTTCCAAGAAAACCCTTTTACTGTTTGAAGTGTACCACTGATTTCCACAACATCCGCGCTTACAGCTACCAAACGGGTCTTTTTGGCCTGAATGTCTAGCGGTAACACGAGCATGGCTACAACAAGAATAACGGATAGGCGTTTTATTTTTTTCATAATCAGTCCTATACTATTGGAACAATTTATCAAAGGATGCAATCTCAATCGTATAGAGAGACATATCTCCATGCGAACGTAAGATGACAGACAACTTCCC
Source organism: Elusimicrobiaceae bacterium (assembly GCA_016282685.1). Lineage (GTDB taxonomy): Bacteria > Elusimicrobiota > Elusimicrobia > Elusimicrobiales > Elusimicrobiaceae > Avelusimicrobium. The sequence continues at coordinate 14,780 of JAEELM010000015.1, forward strand.
TTGTTCTTTTGCCAGCGCTAAGTATTGGGCATCTCTGGGAGAGAGTGCCAACGAAAGAGCTGAACTATCAGAATAAGCGGAAGATTCTTCATCTTTATTTTTCAGAGCAGCCGCTGTCTTGGCATCTAATCCCTGCCCTAAATCACTTCCAACGGCTAACACTTTAATATTCTGCAAAAGGGTAACTGTCACATTTTGGCGTTGACCACTCTTTAACACAGCTTCAAACGTAAGTAAAATATCTACGTTATCATCCGGTTTAATCATGCTGGCAGTAGCTATCGGTATGTCGGATAAAATCACACCACGCATTTGTACCGGGATTTTACTGGATAACCCTGCTTCCGGAGAAAGAGAGGTAATTGCATATTTTGAAATCTGGTTTCCGCGGGGAATTTGAATACGAGCCACCGTATTTTCAAGGGCTTTCAAATCAGCATCTGTAGAGTAAGTCAAGGCATCTTTTTGCACATACGCAGTAGGGATACGCACCCGTTTCAAATAGGCACTTTTGATTACTTCACGTTCCTTGATATCCTTTATCGGAACAAATACATCTTGCAACTTCTGAGAAGCTGTTAATTTCTTCTCTGTACTGCTTACAATCATTGCATACACAACAGCCGCTAACGCAGCCATTAAAAGCGGAAGTAAAATTCCTTTTTTCATTCTATCTCCTTGCTCCAACAAAAATAATAAATTAAATCAATCTTCTGAACTCAAATACCCTTTTTCCACCGGCATACGTGCGGTAGATTGTATTTTACGCTTTCCTTCCCGTTTGGGTTGGCTAGCCAAAAGAAAATTCGTGCCCGGAAAAATCAACTTTACCGGATAAGTCACCGTCACGACTACATCTTCGTGCATGTGCTTCTTATACATCGGCTCACGGCCGGTATTTTCTATCTTTACATTTACGGACACATGGTCCGCTTCCGCCCCAAACACTTTACGTTTGGCTTGGTCTATTTTTTGCGTGATGACCGTTCTGTCCGGCCGTCCGCTTGGTTTTTTCACACCTACTAATGCCCCTATACGGGCAAATTCGTAAGAAGCGTGATTCATAATAAGCGTGTGGTAAGCGATATTCCCGTATTCCAGCACAAAAAATACCATGAGCATAAATACCGGCAATATAAGCAATAACTCTACTACAACTTGACCACGCTTCCTACGAAAAATTTTCATACAACTCCAAATTACATGCTATCCAAACCGCCGCCGATTTTGCCTTTCACTTTTTCCATGAGTTCAGGGAAATAAGCTTGCAAGGCTTTACCGGCTACCAAGGCGATCCCGACGATAACTACCAACATCAACACATATTCTACCGTGTTCTGACCGTCTTTCTTGGCCAAGCAATTGAAGGCTTGTTCTTTGACGGCGTTTACTTTGTTGTGAAGCGCAACTACAAATTTCATAACACATCCTCCTGATTTTTAAAAATTAACTTGCATCATATACTGACAAAATGTACTTCGCACCCGACTCAAACTGCTGTGGCACAAAATGAGAATACGCTACATAAAATGCCATAATGGCCAAAAAGATACCGGCCGCGGTGATAATATACTCCGCTGCAGTTTGTCCTTTTTTATTTGTAAGTATTCGTTTTGCACCTTGTTTCATACCTTATTAAAATTGAACGGAAACTGCGATCTGTTGCGAAGTTCCCAATGCCCCAAACGGCGTAACAGCATAATCGATGGAAGAACCATAACCAAATAATTCCGCGCTGTAAATACCAAAACCAAATGACACGCGGGAAGTTTCTTCCAAACCAAGATCTTTCACCCAGCTTTCTTCCGTCGTTCCGGCATTATCACGTGTATAATATCCCAAACGCAAATCAAACCGGGCTATTTGCAACAAATCTTCCGGAATATGTATTTCCAATCCCACACCATAACGTGCTTTATCGTCACGGTATTTAGTATATTCACCGGAAACGGTAAAGTAACGCGTATTCCAATCTGCGCCCAAGCGTAATCCGCGGGGCATTTCTTTATCATCCCCGATATTTACCAAAGCGCCGCCTAAACCCAACCAATTAAATAACCGGACTTTAGCACCCAAATCAAAGCCGACGTTATCGTAGTGATTATTCCCATCACCATTATATAATTTTTCCGTCACATATTTGGCGGTTGCACCGATTTGGACCTTTTGGTTAATAAATCCGTGGGCCAATGAAACACTTCCCACAAAATTTTGTACCGGCACGCCGATTTCCGGTTGCAAATGTCCCCATTCGTCGCGGAAATCAAAATTTTTCATATCCATATAATTAAGCGTTAAGCCTAAAATAGTACGACCGATCGGTTGTAAATAGGCCAACGTACGAGATTTATAACCTTGCAGATAATCTAAATAGGAAAACTGAAGTTCCCGCGTGGTGGCAGAAGCAGAACCAGCCGGGTTCCAAAACAGTGCTTCCGGTCCGTCGGCAATAGAAACATACGCATTACCCAAAGCTTGAGCTCTGGGGGTACCGGCATCAATTTTCAAGAATGCGCCGGCACTGGTACCTGCTTCGGAGTTAATAGCAAACGCATTTACTCCGCATAAACTAATTATTGCACATGCAATTAAAATGTTGCTTTTAATATTCATAAATTTTGTACAACCTTCTCTAGCAATCACTCTTATTTTTACCACATTTTACGCCGGGGGCACAAGGCCCCCTGCGTTTTAAATCTACGGAACAATAATCTTTACTACTTTCTGGCAATGTTCACGTCCGGCTTTGGCTTTGAAATCTACCAAGCCAAAGTACACACCACGGGCAACTTTCTTACCATGCTGGTTTGTTGCATTCCACTTACAACGCATAGCTGCGTTGCGTACATTGGGGTCGGTGGCTAAGCTCGGTCGTCCCGGTACTGTGGTGGTTTCCGGTAACACTTGAGAACCTTGCGGATCATTGTCCGGATAGAACATCAAACTCTTTTCCATCGTCGTCCAATAGTTATTTGCATCTATACAGGTATATCCACCGTCTCTTACCAAATCGCCGGCCAAGTTATAGTACTTAATGCTAAGCGTACCGGGCACAGGCATCTTGGTAATTTCGAGAGTACCCTTATCCGCCTCTTTGAGCGGGTTGGGGTAGAAGAAGACGGTTTTCTCCCAATCTTCGCAGACGAATTTCCCGTCGCCGATAGCCACCGTGGCTTTATGCAAGTTTTGATATTCATACGTATCGGCTACGTAGTTGATTTTCCAATCGGAAGAAGTTTCCGTGTTGGTGGTAGCACTATTGGAGTTGGTTGTTCCCTGGTCGTTACCGGGGATAATTTCTCCCGTCATGCTATCGATATCGGCCGAGTTAATGGCCGTTACGAAGCGGAAAGGATACGTTCCGTCGGGCACTTCTTGTTGAGCATAATCGCGGCCGTCCCAGATTTCATCAATCAACGTCATAGACGGGCGGATTCCCACAATGGAGCGCACCAACACTTCGTGAATATCTTTTACGACATGCCCTGTAGTGGGGTTACGCAAAGTACCTTTAGAATAATCGTAAATAGTGGTACCCGGTTTGAAGATTTGAACACCCACTTTCATGGGTACGGAAATTTGATAACCGATATGCATATCCGTATCGCGCACGGAAATAGCATACGAATCGGAATCTAACAAGTCAAACACTTGGAATAATTTCGCGTTGACAGGCACGCTCTTTACAGTAGGCTGATAAGCACCGTTATTGGGGTAGTTCCGGGCGGTCAAACGTACCTCATAAATACCGGGGGTAACGTAATGGCCGGTATGGTCGGTACCGTCCCAATAAGCTTTGCGTACGATATTGGCGTCAAAATCTCCCACATTGGCAATCGTCATAGTGGAGAGGAACTTACAAATTTGTCCCGCCACGTTGGTTTTCAATTCACGTCCGTTAGCATTGGTAGCTGCTGATTGCGTGGAAGGATTTGTACCGTTGTTGGGGTACAAGTCATGTGCGTTTCCATCTGTAGCGTTAACAGCACCCGTTGTATAATCAGTAGATACTGGCGAGCAGACACCGTCTTTCAACGCTACAATGGCAATTTCCACTTCAGCTGCGCGGCTGACGGAGAAATCAATCTCATAAGGCGGAATAAACGTGGGGCCGGTGGAAGCATTAAACACTTGCGGAGCGTTAGGATAAACCACTACGCTACCGTCTAAGAAGTACACCGGGCCGCGAGTAATGTTCAAACGACCTACTGGTTTTTCCGTCGAATAGAGGAAGGATTCCTGTTTTACGTCGGCATAATCGTTACCATCATCAGCAGTAGCTTTTTTGAAAGGTTCACCGTTAACAGTATAGGTACCGTTTTCGCCGTTAAATGGATTACCATCTGTCAAACTATTATAATAGTAACGGCTGAAAGGCTCGTCACTACGCGCGCTGATAAAGAACGGATATTGTCCGTCAGGTACGGTTTCGTATGGACAGAAGGTGCGATCTTTTGCATCAGCACCACTACACCGGTTAACCACTTCGGCCGTATGCGTATCAGGTGAAGGAGTGGGGTTGTAGAAGTACAACGCATCCCATTCTTCCATGATCAACATACCGTCACCGTTTTTGGTGGCACTGCGGTCAATGGTTTTAATAGGTTGCAAACGTATATGCAAGTTGCGTGTATCGGCAGCTTCTTCCAACGAAGTAGGATAATAAGTAAAGTTAATATCGTTTACGTAGATACACGCATTATCGGTACGTTGGGCCACTTTGGAAGGATCTACATGTCCGCCGTCAAAGACGTCAGCATCTGTGTCCGTGTTACAAACACGCGGCGGCCAGGCATAATTTTGGTTACCGGTATTGGTACCGTAATCACCTGTAGTTCTGTTGTAAGCCGGAATGACTACATCCTTATTATAGATGTTAATTTGTACATTCATGGCTTTGGAAAGCAGGTAAGAAATCGTTGCTTTGGCGTTACTGTCGCCATACACGTCGGTCGTGTTGACGTCAACCACGTGGTACATATCCACGGGGAAGACCGCACTGGCGCGGTTCTTCATAGCGGGGAACATAGCGTCGTACGCTTCCACCACAAACCAGTACGTACCGGGGGCTACCATACGGCCTTGTTCGTCACGGCCGTCCCAAGAAAGTGTATTTAACTGTTGGGAAACATTCGCCGTTCCGGTTTGAGGCGTTAAGTAGCGCACCACCACGCCGGCGGTATTTTGCACAGAGGCAATCCCTTGGGCGTCACGCTCCAAAGCGTATTTAAAGATGAAAGGATCTAACCCGTAAGCAGTGGGGCTGGAACCTACCGTAGAATAACTGACCGGCTCAATGGTAATGCCCACTAAACCGCGTTCTATTTCCAACGTACCCACGCTGTATTTCAATGTTTTTACACCGGTGAAACATTTGTTATTCTGGTTGGCTGCACACGCTTGATTGGGTTCAAATTTCGGAGCTCCAGTCTCACCGGAAGCCCAATTATAGTATCTACCATTATAAGGTACTTCCGCCCATAACACATACACATAGTTGCCGTCGGGCAACGGAGCACCGTGGGCAAACGTTTCGGGGCATCCGGCAGCCGTTGTACAAGTTTGTCCGTTGGACATGCGCCCGTTGTTTGGAACGGTAATTGTACAGTTACCCGGGGTACCATCATCATTATAAGCTTGACAGGTGCCGTCCCAGCGGGAGGAATAAGCCATCCGCCCGGTGCGGTTTTCCTGGCTGCGGAACACTAACGTACCGGTATCGCCTTCTATCTCCGGTGCAGTACCGGTAGGCGTGGAAGAATCGGTATCAATGGAGTTTTCTTTCGCCGCTTTAAACACGGTACCGGGAGTGTAAACTTCCCAGAACACGGTGGAAGATTCCGTCGGCACATAAGTGATAGTGGCATACGCGGTGGACTTTTTGGTCAACCCGGTTACGCGCACGTCCGTCAGTTTCAAAGGATCCAGCGACAACTGCCGCGTTACAGCGCGGGAGAAATCAATTCCCGGCCATTCATCTTGGCTCTTGGCTTGAAGAGTAACTACATAGTTGCCGGCCGGCAAGAGCATGCCATCATCATTGCGGCCATCCCAGTTTTCAAATTCGTTTACGGGTGCATCTGCGGCGGAGCCGAGCATGCCTTCCCCAACACGCGGTTGCCAATCTACCAATGTGCGGACCGGTTTAGTGGTGCTGGTAGGCGGAACACCATCGCTTTGGTTACTGGTTATATAAGCGGCGGCATCTTCTGTTTCTGCGTCAAAAATGGCAATGCGCACATCTGCATCTTTACTCAAGCGGTACACCAACGTGTAAGGAGCAGCCGTTACTTTTGTAATTTGCCCCACCAAAGAAGGCGTACTGCGCACCGTGTGTACGTTGGTTACGTCCACCTGTATCGGTATTTGGTTCATGGCCGGATAGACCATCATGGAATCTACTTCAATGTTACCGGTGGTAATAATGTCATCACCGGGGGCACTAGTTTGTACACGCCCGCGGAATGCAAACTGACCGTTGGACTTACCCATCTCACCGGAATGTTCGTAGTGGCCGTCCCAAGAAGCACAGAACGTTATCGGAACATGAGATTCAGCCCCGTCGTTTCTAAAGAATAAACAATTGGTATTATAAGGGCCATTGCTGTTTCCTTTTCTATTTTCCCACCATCTATTACCACAAACATTAGAAGTGCGATATACACATTTTGAAGAAGTTAAATCTTCATTTGATGCAGCACAGTTTGCACCGATACATTGTCCCGGTTCATCCGTACCGCAAGCATCTTTACGAGAGGAATTTCTATTCCAACACCATCCTCCCTTAATATTTCCTGTACAACTTGTTGCGTTTTCGGTACCATATTTGTCGGTTGAACATTGTAGCGTATACGGATTAGCGGCAGTACCTGTGCCCTGTCTATTATCCGAATTGACACGCCCGGTGTCACAAACCCATTCTGCCCCCATACAAGTCCAAGGCATATCTCCGTCTTTAGTTGTTGCCCCCGCATTTGTACACTCATACGAACCGCACATATACGTGGACAAATCAGCAGCCCCATCTTGCCCTGCACCGGGGAACAAGTCTATGGTATGAACGGGGGTGGCGGCCTCCGGGTTATAGACGTTGGTGTTGTTGTAATATTTTATGATTTCAAAGCGCACTTGCTGCAACGGAAACGAAATAGAATACGTGGCTTGCCCCATCGGCAAATTATTACAATAAACATCCATACAAAGGCCCAAACAATGGTTGGGATATTTGTTGGCGTTGGGAACATCACTCGGGTAAGGTTGGTCATACTCAATCAAGGCAGAAGAAACCCACGGGTCCCCATTATGATCACTGGCACCCTCTCCTGTCGGCTGCACTTGATTGCCGTTAGGCGTGGGCGAGACAACGAAACTGCGGTTTATTATTCTGTTGGCTGCGTCTCCCGTAATACCGTCGAAGTCACAATACATGCTGTCCAAATCGGTAGGTTGGTCCATGTAGTAAACGCCTACTTTTTTAATTTCGGCCGTCTGCGCAAAAAGCGGGGCAGTGTAAGCCGCTACCAACGCGGCAAAAACGGCACAACAAAGAGCCGTTTTACTTAAAAGAGTTTTAAGTAAAGAGTTCAGTTTCGTCATATTGTGTTGGTCCATGAGGACAATTCCCTTGTAACAATTTAAAATCTGTGTGTATTTTTCAATACACAAAACGGCGTGATGGTTCCTAAAAAACCAACGCCGATAATCCTACCCTTAAATTTTTACACTTTCGAGGGTATTTGTCAAGAAAATTTTTGAGAAAATTACAAGAGACGTTTTGCGGAAAAATTTTACAACCCGGCAAACCTTTTTTTATTTTGCGCAGTTTCCCCTGTTTCCCGACGGAGATTTTTGAAAAGGAATTTTATTTTTTTTCTGCTTGGTCTGCCTGGGCGGCTACTTCCCGGTACACAGCGTAGTGGCCGCGGCCGTTTTGTTTGACTACATAAAGGGCCCGATCTGCCTTTTCCAACAGTTCATCTGCGTTGGTCCCGTCTTGCGGGAAAGAAGAAATTCCCTGGCTGATGCTCAGGTGCACTTCTTTGCCTTCCGTAAAGCGTGTAGGTAATGAAATAGCTGTGATACGTTCCTGCAGACGTTCGGCAATCAGCTTGGCTTCTTCGCCGTTGGTACGGGGCAACATAATTACCATTTCATCCCCCCCAAAACGACAAGGCACATCCGTCTGACGCAAACAACCACGCACCACTTTGCTCACTTCTTGTAAGGCCCAGTCCCCTATTTGGTGACCGTAAGTGTCGTTGATTTGTTTGAAAAAATCAATGTCCATAATCATCAAAGACAAATTCAAATCAAACCGTTTGGCACGGTATAACTCTTCGGAAAATTTTTCATTAAAGTAACGACGTACCGGCAGTTTAGTCAGTTCGTCGTAATTGGAAAGTTCCTGCACGCGTTCAAACAAGCGGGTATTGTCTATGCATAACGCCATTTGAGAAGCGAATTGTTGCAACGAAATATAATCTAAATATCCAATTGCCCGGCGGGATAAAATGTTATCAAACGCCAGGAAACCTACTTTGTTGCGTTGCACTTTAAGCGGAATATAAAAAACCGTACGGTGTGAGCGATATGTAACCGAAGGCTCAAAAACTTCTTTTAACAGTTCTATTTCAGCTTCGCCCATATGTGGCACATCTTCATGCGTAACTTCACCGGAAACATCTACCCCTAAAATAGATTTTATGCGCCGGCCGTAAGCATCCGTTAAGTACAAGCGCACACGATCAAAACGGAAATACTTTTGCACTCCTTTCAAAATAAGTTCCAAACCGTCGTTCAACCGTAAAGAAGAAGCAAAAATAGTGGACAAATCATTTAGCGCTGTAGATACATTGAGTCGTTGATTTTTGGCTTGGTCAATTTCCGTGTTGCGTAAATTGTGAGAAATTTCTTGTGCCAATGCTTTGATTAAATCTAATTCTTGCGCGGTAAATGCACGCCCTTTGCGAAATCGCTCCAAACGAATTACACCCACCCGGTCTTGCATAAATGTATGCACTTCACCACCGCGCAACTCCATGCTGGGGCGTTGCCATTTTAACAGAGCATACACCGCCGGATAACTTAAATCCGTCGTTTCCGTAATGCCATACTGAATGAGCTGCTTCAAAAAGGCAGGTTCGTTTACTACGGAAATATCTTCTTGCTTATCCATGCAATACTCTTTGGTGCACATCATGCGCAAAGAAAGCATAGCACGATCTTGCTGCCAGTTGAAAAAATAGGCGCGGTCTAGCTTAAATAAATTGCGCAAGGCAGGCAAGGCACATTCCAACAGTTCCCGCTTGTCCTGAAAAGATTGGTTAAGTTGCTTGTGAAATTTGTAAAGAGTATAAGATTTTCTATCAAGCATAAATTAGCCCTCATAAATGGATAGCAATTGCTGAATTTCTTTTGCTGCGCCGTCCAATTGTTTATCTAAAAAGGAAGCGGAAAATTTACCCGCTACTATTTGGGTAGCACATAGCGCTAAAATGCGTTTTAAAATTTCCATAATCGTACCTGTTATGGTAATGTTGGGTAGCGTGCGCGCAGAAGCTAAAATATTGCTATACGTTTGCAGACGCACCGGGGAAGCAAACGCGACGCGTTCAAAGGCATCTTCAAACGCCGGGAAAGCATCAATCATGGAGGCATACGCTATTTGATTTTCCGGCCGGGCACAAAATTTAATAAATTTTAAAGCATTTTTCTTCTCTTGTGAAAGCGTATTAATAAAAAGATTCATCCCGGACAAATATGCTTGCGAAGAAGTGCCAGTGGTAGGCACTGGAAGCGTGCGGATTTGTACCCCGCGCCGCGCATTGAAAGAACCTTGCTTGCGCGATAAAATTAAACTGGCTTTGCCGGAGGCCATCGTACCTAAAGAGCCGCGCTCGCGCAAAATGGGCATGTAATCATTCAACGCCAAATTAATGTAAGCGCGCAACCCCTCTTTAAAAGCCCGCGTACCTACTGATGTATTTTTAAAATCAGCAGATACCAAATCAGCCCCTTTTCCCCATACGCAAGGCAACGCATGACGCATGGAAAGAGAGCCGCGCCAATCACTATTTTGTACCGGATAATAACCCGGCACATCTTTGAATTTTTCACGCAGTGCTGCACAAATTTTTAACAGACCGTTCCAGGTAGATAAATCTTTGGCAGGATTGGAAGAAACCAGTTTTAAATGATCCGGCCGGTAATGCAAGGCGCTCACATCAAACCACCAAGGGTAAGAATAAATGTCTTTCGTGCCCGGTTGGTAACAATGATTTTTAAGCGGCACCAAACAGTTGGTAAGCGAAAGGCCCGGGTCCAGCTCCGATAAATTAGCCGCCACCCCTTCGCGCACCAAGAGTGCTGTCCAATAATGCGGGATTTGGATAATATCCGGTATTTCTTCTTCGTAAGTAGGGTGTTTGATCGTAAACATCCGTCGCCACAAAATGTTGCGCGTAAACACCCTTACGGAAACATCAATGGAAGGATTTTCCTTCTTAAAACGAGCAATAAAATCAGCGTATTTTTCTTTGGAGCGGTCCCCCGCGTCCGGCAATACCCATAAAATCATACCTACTCCTACTTAATCCCAACTGCGTACCTTCATATTGGGATTAATATCTATATTTTTTTTACACGGTTTCCCCGCTTTCTCCGCATGTGCTAACTTTCTGTAAGCTGCCAGCGCTATCATGGCTGCATTATCCGAAGATAATTTTCGCTCCACAAAGTGGACTTCTATTTTTCGGGTAGCGGCTTGTTGCTGCATTTGTGTGCGCAACAGCGCATTGGCAGCTACCCCGCCCCCTACGGCTATATGATGCACCTTGTATTTTTTTGCTGCCAGCAACGTCTTGGTAACCAGGGTATCTACCATGGCTTGCTCAAAACTGGCGCATACATCAGGAATACTAAAATTTTTGTTATCGCGCAAGTAGTAACTTACCGCTGTTTTGATACCGCTAAAGGAAAAATCCCATGTTCCCGGCAGAAGCGGACGTGGAAAATCAATTGCATCCCGCCGGCCTAGTAGTGCTTGTTTGGATACCTGCGGCCCACCCGGATAAGCAAGCCCCAGCAATTTAGCTACTTTGTCAAATGCTTCTCCGGCTGCATCATCACGTGTTTTCCCTAAAACTTTGTACTGGCCGTAATCTTTGACATACCACAACTCCGTATGTCCGCCGGAAACAACCAATGCTACTAGCGGAAATTGCAACCGTTCCTTGACTTGGCTCCCTTCAAAATCGCAGGCAAAAATATGCCCTTCTAAATGGTTTATTCCTATTAAAGGGACCCCTTTAAATTGGGCTAATGTTTCAGCTGCTACGCGCCCCACCATAAGGCCTCCCGGCAAGCCCGGCCCACTGGCAAAAGCTACGCAATCTATGGGGTGATTGGCCAGAGCTTCCTTAATGACAATGGCAATTTTGGCAGCATGTGCGCGGCTGGCCAACTCCGGCACGACCCCATGGTATTTTTTGTGCTCCTCAATTTGAGAATAAATCACATTGGAAAGCACCTCTTTGCCCCCTTTTAACACAGCGGCAGAGGTCTCATCACAAGTGGACTCTATTCCCAAAATGCTAAAATCTTTCTTCATAAATTATTCAGCTGCTTCGGTTGCAACTTCTTCAGAATCTTTTTTATCTTTCTTGTCTTTTTCTTGTTCTTCTTTCTTCGCTTTACGGGCTGCAGCTTCTTGCTTAGATTTTTCTTTCGCTTCTTCCAAAGATATTTTACCCGTCAATATTTCCACGGCTTTTTCCAACACTTTGTCTTTTTCATCAAATTTAAGTTTGGGTGCTTCTTTGCCGGGAGTATAGACAATGTTGTTGTACTGCATAAGCACCTTAGCATCTTCATCAGCTGTTACATCTACCTCGACATCCGGCCAAATTCCCCCTTCATCTGCTTTGCTTTTATCGCGATAATTGCGATGAATAAGTTTTCCGGAAGGAGTATAATACTTGGCAATCGTTAAACGCAAACCGGCTCCACCGGAAAGTGGCAATACCTGTTGCACGCTGGCTTTGCCGAAAGTCCGCGTTCCCACGATAAAAGCCCGGCCGTTATCCTGTAAGGCACCCGATACAATTTCACTGGCGCTAGCCGAACCTTGATTTACTAAAACGGCCATCGGAATTTCCGGATAAAGAGGAATACCCTTTGTTTTGTATTCTTGATAATATTCCGGTTTACGACCTTGTGTATAGACAATCATCTTCCCTTCCGGTAAAAATAATTTAGAAATATCTACTGCTCCGTTTAGCAATCCACCCGGGTTAAAACGTAAATCTAAAATCAAAGATTTCATCCCCTGTTTGGTTAGATCCGCTAAAGCCTTTTTCAATTCATCTGCACTGTGCCCGGAAAAATCCACCAAATAGACATAACCTATTTCTTGCGGAAGCATGCGGTGATACACTACTTCCGGCACGATTGTTGCACGTTTTAAAGTAACTTCTGGAATTTTTTTGTATTCCCCTTTTTCATTTTTACGGTTAATAGTTAACCTAACTTTACTACCTACGGCTCCTCGCATGAGCTTTACCGCTTCGTCCAATTTCATATCCGTTATGTCTGTATCATCTACAGCAAGAATACGGTCCCCCGGCATAATTTTAGCCTTAAATGCAGGAGTGCCCGGCATAGGTGTAACAACGGTAATAAAATTGTCTATTTTCTGTAAGCGCATACCTACGCCACCGAATTCCCCTTTGGTCTCATTTTTCAGCGTTTTATAATCTTGTTCATCCAAATACTGTGAAAAATCATCCAGCTCACCCACAATGCCTTTAATCGCACCGGAAACCAACGTATCTGTTTCGGTTTCTTCTACATAATTTTCTTTCACAAACTCAATTACGTCCAACAGCGTTCGCAACTTCTTCAAACTCCGGTCCGCAGCCCCATACGCATAGGGAAATAAAGTCCCTAAGAAAAATAAAACTGTTGCTAAAATAGCATAACGATTTGTTTTTGATGTTTTCATATTTATTCCTTTTATTTTAACCAATGTTCTGGGTCCACAGCAGTCGTACCTTGACGAATTTCAAAGTAAACAGCGCTTTGCCCCGTTCCGGAAGAAGATTGTGTATCTTTTCCTGCAGTACCTAATGTTTCTTGGGCAGCCAATTTCTTACCCACTGCCACTTGTATCTCTTTCAAAAATCCATAAATGGTAAAAATCCCTTTACCATGATCTACAATCACCACATTCCCGTAAGATCGAAACGGACCTGCATAAATCACACTTCCTTCTAAAACAGTGCGAACCGGAGTAGCATAGGCAGCAGAAATTTTAATACCATCTCTAAAAATCCAGGTGTTCAAATCTGCACGATATTCTTTCCCGAAGGGGCTAATTACTTTGCCCTGTACAGGCCACGGTAAGGAGCGTTCCGGCAAATCAATTTTAGGCCCTTCATACTTTTTACCGGTAGCATTCCCGGTATTTTTCCGTTTACGTTCAAACGAGGCCAATAAGTTGTTCAATTCCGTGGCCGATTTGTTTAGCTCATTAATTTCTTTTCGTACAGCATCTGCTTTGCGTTTTGTCACATCTAAATCTTTTTTCTTCTTATTAAAAGATTTAGAAATTACTTCTTGCTCTGCTTTAATTTGAGAACTTTGCGCCAATAGTTTTTTGTTACGCTCTTCGAAGTCATGGATCCGTTCTTTTGCTTCTTTTGTCTCTTTATGAAGTTCCGCAGCAAAAGCCGCCTTGTGCGTAAGCATACGATCAACGAAAATTTCTTGTTCTAAACTATAACCGGAAGGACAAGCCGGGCATTGAGACATAAAATAAAATTTAGCTAATTCTTCCGAAGCCACTCCTTCCCATAGCGGAGTGCTGCGCTCTAAAGCAGCGCGTTTTTCTTCAACCGATAATAAATTTTGTTCCAAAATAGAGATATCAGACTCTACTTTACTTTTCAGTTGTTGGGTCCTCGCTTTTTGGGACTCCAGGGCAGAAATTTCTTTGGAAATTTTCTTTTCTTGTTCTTTGTATTTTTTTAGTTCTTTTTCTTTTTGGGCTGTCTGATTTTTTAATTTAGCCAATTCTTTTTGACGATCGGAAGCCTCGTCGCAAAAAAGCGGCGAAGTTACCAACATCCCCAATAAAAATAAAGCTAAAAACCTTGCCATTTTGATAATGTCCAACCAAATAAGCCGCAAAAAGCAAGCAACAATAACTCTCTTCCCAAAGAAGTAAACTGTGCAACTGCTTCTGCTAAAATTCCAGTAGGATAAACCAATCCTGCTAAAATACCACAGGCAAGTAATCCCGCCAACAAACCTGATACAACCCCACCGAAATGATGCACATTCGTTCGGCCCGCAACAGGGGTAGCTTCCACTAAGAACATAAATGTTAGAAATACCAATACAGCCAGTATCAATACGATATGAAGAATTTTGGAACAAATTCCTGCATAAAAAACAAACTGGGCATGCGAAAGGTTGTAGTGGGGAATTAACATTTCATATTCAGCGGCTAAATTCTCCACAAAAGGGCGAACATTGTTTATACCTTGTGGCGTTAAAGTAATCTCAAAATACGCGGGCATTTTGTGTTCTCCCATCAAAAGCAATGAATCCACTAGTTGAGGATTTTGATGCCTGACCGCTGCCAACGCATCTTGCGGAGAAAACAATTTAACTGTTTGAATATCTTTTTTTTGATTTAAGCTATCTCCCAGCTGAGATAATTGCTCATTATTTATCGTAGACGGAGCTGTTAAAATAATTTTAAAGGAATCCGCTAACGCCCGATAGTAGTTCCCCAAATGCACATCTACGGAAATAAGGCTTTGCCCTAACAAAGCCACGCCGAAAATCAACAAAAATAACTTTCGGTATAAACGAAATACTTGCTTAGACGAATGACTCGTCGTTTTTTCATCTTCAAAAATATCGCCCATATTTTCCCTCAAGCATTAAATCCTTTTTTAAGCCATCGTTTTTCGGTATAGCTCCAAATATGCCTGGGCAGAATGATCCCATGATAAATCTTGCCGCATTGCATTTTTTACCAACCGCTGCCATATAGGCCGGTGATTATATACTTTTAAGGCTTTTACAAGTGTATTATAAATTCCCTGTTCGCTAAAATTGTCAATGAAAAAACCGGTAGCAGTATCGCTGTTTTGCCCGTCGAACCCACGAACCGTATCTACCAATCCTCCTACGCGGGACACCACCGGTAACGTGCCGTACTTCATGGCAATTAATTGAGAAAGACCGCAAGGTTCAAAACGAGAAGGCATTAGGAAAATATCCGCTCCCGCATAAATACGATGCGCTAATTCTTCATCTAAACGGCTGCTGTAACTGACGGAACCGGGATATTTGCGGGCCAACCCTTGATAAGCCTTTTCCAATCGAGGATCTCCCGTTCCCAAAATAACGAACTGCGCATTGTTTTTAAGCCGTTCAATGGCTGCTACGGCCATGTCCAATCCCTTTTGATAATCTAACCGGGATACTACCCCAATCAACGGTTTGCTGGGATCTTGTACTAATTTGCATTGCTGTTGAAGAGCCAATTTAGCCGCTAATTTTCCTTTTACTACTTCCGCCACATCATAGCCGACAGAAAGTACCGGATCTAATTCAGGATCCCACACATCTGTATCTATTCCGTTAACAATACCGCAAAAATGGTCACTGCGGGCCCGTAACACTCCTTCCAATCCAAAACCCATGGCCGAATTCTTTTGTACTTCCCGTGCATAATTAGGACTTACCGTATTGATTTGATCCGCAAAAACAAGTCCGCTTTTTAAGAAGCTAATCCCGCCATAATATTCAAATTTATAGGGAGTATAATCCACCGGGTGGAATCCTGCTTTGCGGAAAGCAGCATAGGGATAATGCCCCTGGTAGGCAATATTATGCACCGTAAGCAAACTGCGGGTGCGGGTGTAAAATGCATCTAACTTATACACTGTCTTTAAATAAGCCGGAATTAAACCCGTTTGCCAGTCATGACAATGGATAATATCCGGGCGAAAACCGATAAATTTACAACCTTCCAAAACAGCTCGGTTGAAGAAAATAAACCGTTCATCATTATCCGCATATTCTCCGTCTTTGGTATGGTAAAAAGAAGGGCGGTCAAAATAGTGTCGGTTGTTAACAAAAAATACTAATACATTTCCCCAGTTGATGTAAGAAAGAGAAGCCTGCTCTATCTTATCTCCTATGGGAATTAAATAAACTCCTGGTACAATTTTCAAGGAAGAAACCCGGGTAATGTTACGGTAATGTGGTAAAAACAGTAGCACCTTGTTGCCTTTGCGCCCTGCAAATTGTTGACATAAAGCCCCTACTACATCAGCCAACCCTCCTGTTTTACAAAATGGAAATGCTTCACTTGCGGCTAATACAATGTTCATTTCTTTTCCTCCTGTTCAGACAAAATCTCCGTCGTAACGGTCGTTTGCTCTTCTGACGGATTTCCCTCCACAGAAACAGCCGTGTCCGCTTGGAACAATGCATCGGTTGCTTGATTATCTGTGTTCTGTGCTTGATTAAGCGGGTCTGTCACATCCCCTTTGTTATAACTCATACGTTGGAAAAATGGATCTGCTGCGGATCCATCCAACGCTTCAAATTTTTCTTCTCCCTCCAATTGGTCAAGCGGGATAATGGCAGGTTCTCCCAGAGGAGGAAGCGGATCTCCAAAAGGCAAATCCTCTTGTTTTTCTTGCAAACTTTTTGCTGCAAAAACTTGTAAATCGGGTAATTCGGAAATTTTATTTAATCCAAACATTCGCAAAAATTCATCCGTCGTACCATATACCATGGGCCGCCCTATCGTATCTTTTTTACCTACCACCCGAACCAAACCACGATCCAACAATTTTTCCAGAGGTCCCGCTACATCTACTCCTCGGATAGCCTCCATCTCGGCTCGTGTAATCGGCTGTTTATAGGCAATAATAGCCAATGTTTCCAAAGCAGCATTGGATAACCGAGTTGTCATCTTTTCGTTATACAATCGCCGTACCCAACGGCCATATTCCGGTTTGGTGGACATTTGAAACCCACCGCCGATTTCCACTATTTGCAGTGCACTTCCACGCACGGTGTATTCATCTTTCAGCTCATTGATAATTTCTCTGATTTTACGAGCATCTGTGTTTTCAATTACATCCGCTAAACGGCTGGGTTTTACCGGGCGATCTGTAATAAAAAGCAAAGTTTCCACAATTTGTTTGATATCTTCACTGGGCAACAACTCTTGTTCTTCCTGTTTTTCAGGAGCAGCGTTTTCCTTTATTTCTTCTGACGCAGTATTCCCTTCTTCTAAAACTGATTGGGTTTCGTTTGGCACCATTTCTTCCGACATATTAAGACTCCTCTCCATGCATTAGGGCTTTAAAATCTTTATCTTTATTTTCAGGATTTAAATAAATACGAATTTGGCCTAATTTCTCATCTTGGCGAGCAATTAATTTGCGAATTTTCATTAATTCCAAAACAGCCATAAAACATGTAATAATTCCTCGCTTTTTTGTTTCACCTACAAAAATTTCATCCAACAATACCCATTCCCGTGTTTTGAACAAATTGACTACCTTTTCCATTTTCCCTTCTATCGGGAACTCTTCTATATTTAACAGCTCAATACGCTTTCGCTCATCTAGGCGGTCGAAGGCACGTTTAACGGCAGAAAGCAAATCAAACAATTGCAAATTAATTACTTTTTCGCCATCATCAAAAATCGGTGCGGAACGATAAAATTTATCCTTATTGGCCTCTAATTGTTCATTAAGATATTTGCTAGCCTCTTTGTATTTTTGATACTCCACCAATTTGGCAATTAATTCCTTCATTGGATTGGGGCCTTCATCTTCAGAAGTAGGTGCCTGTGAAGGAAGCAACGTTTTGGCTTTAATCTGCATCAATGTGCTTGCCATTACCAAAAATTCACCAGCCACTTCCAAATTTAGTTCTTTCATTACGTTCAAATAATCCAAGTATTGCTTGGTAATATCGGCAATATTAATATCACAAATATCCAAGTTATCTTTTTTTATCAAATGCAACAGCAGGTCCATAGGACCTTCAAACACATTGATATGAACGTTAATTGGAGTAGGGGTTGTAAGCATAATCAGTGAATAATCCGCATGACACGTTTTACTTGAGTTAAAGTTTTGGCTGCATTTTCGCGTGCGCGGGCGCAGCCTTCTTTCACAATTTTGGCTAATTGTGTTTTGTCATTTTCAAATATTTTTCTACGCTGAGAAAAAGCAGCCAGTTCCGGTTCCATTAGCGCAAATAATTCTTTCTTACATGCCACACACCCTAATGCACCTGCCTTACATTCTTCGCAACGTTTAGCCGAATGAGGATTATAAATCTTATGGAAAGCATACACCACACAGCCCTCCGGGTCAGCAGGGTCATGCGCTCCCTTTTTGTTGGGGTCTGTAAACATGGCCATTACCTTCTTTCGTACACTGTCCAATTCTTCGCCCAAAGAGATGGCATTATTATAAGATTTTGACATTTTTCTTCCATCAATCCCCGGTACTCGGGCCACAGTTGTATAGAGGGGTTGAGGTTCGGTAAAAACTTGCTGTCCATAAATTTCCGCAAACCGACGAGATAAATCACGTGCAATTTCCAAATGAGCCGTTTGGTCTTTTCCAACAGGAACATAAGTGGCTTGTTGGATAAGAATGTCCGTTGCCATCAGCACGGGATATCCTAAAAAGCCAAAACAAGAAATTTCTTCATCTCCCGCAATAGAGGCCAGTTTTTCCCCCAACGATTTTTCATCCAGTTGCCCGGCGTATTTTTGTTTAAGCAATTCTTGGATTTGCTCCTTATACGTCGGGTTTCTCAATAGCCACCCCAAAGGAGTAATCATTCCCAGCAATGTATTGAGCTCACTAATTTCCGGTACATCCGACTGGACAAAAATAGTACATTTTTGAGGGTCTAAACCAGCGGTTAACCAATCTATAAGCATAGCTTCACTGTTTGCAGCAAGATTTTCCGTCTGCTGATAGGCTGTAGTCAACGAATGCAAATCTGCCACAAAGAAGTAACAATTGTATTTATTTTGCAATTCGACCCAATTTTTAAGCGCTCCGTAGAAATTTCCCAAGTGAAGTTTCCCCGTCGGGCGCATACCGGACAATACAATTTTATTATCTGCCATAAATTCCTCTTTTAGAAACCAAAAATTTTTGCAATTCCCGCCAATATCAGTTGAGCCGGAGGGAACAATAAATAGCGTACCGCTCCCGTTAAAATAAGAGCAAACACAATCCACATACCAAAACGTCCTACAAATTGTTCGTACCACAACGCTTTCTTTATAGGCAACAACGCCGTAATGATACGACCTCCGTCTAGCGGGGGAATGGGCATCAAATTAAAAATGGCCAAAAATACATTGATCAAGATTCCGTATTGCAATAAGTGAAACAAAGCAGTGGCAGTTTGTATTGAGATATGCGTCTGAAAGAGAAGAACCACCTTCAAGAGACCTGCACACAACACGGCCAATAACAAATTAACCAATGGCCCGGCAAAAGCCACTTTTCCCATGTCTTTGCGTGGAGAAGGCAAACGTGTAGGATTAATTGGCACGGGCTTAGCCCAGCCAAACATAGGCCATCCCATCAAGAAACACAACCCGGGAACTAGCAATGTTCCCATAATATCCACATGTTTGACGGGATTTAAGGTTAGCCTTCCGCTTAAATAGGCCGTATCATCCCCCATACGATAAGCAACAAAACCATGCGCAAATTCATGCAACACTATAGAAAAAAACAAAACGGGTAAAAGTATAACAATTTCCATATTAATTATTTTACCAATTTAAGATGATTCGTGCACGCGTGCGTACGAGAAAAATACCATTTTGGAAAAAGTACTTGACTTTTATAATTAAAATTAATTATACTTTAATAATAATAATTATCTAAAACAATATAATTTAAATTCACTAAAGTAAATACTGGATCCCATAAAAGATTCTTTTATGACGGAACCAAAAAACGGGCCACTCACAAGAGTGGCCCGTTTTTATGAAGCAATAAATTATCACTCTACTGTACACGAACTAGGAGCCCCACGAAAATCTGCTAAATTCTTCAAACTGTCACAAGTCAGATAAGGCTTATTTAAAGACGAACAGCTATCGCTAAAATTAGTTCCGTCATCTGATTGTTGGCAACAAAAACGTCCATCCGCATACGAAGGCATCACCAAACGATATATGAAAGCATAATCGGAGCTCCCAATATTTTGGGCCATCATACCATTATCCAGTAAAGTGTATTCATAGTTAGCACTCGTAGCTTTTTCTCCAGATATTTGCAAGGTACCGAATCTATTTAGGACTGTCCATACTTTGGTATACTTCTCACCTTCGGCACAACGAAGTTCCTGCTCTTCACGAACGGCCGCCATTATTTCTTCTGCTTCAGTCGTCTTACGCGTTTCCATCACCTTGTTAAATTTTGGCAATATTACGGTTGCCAATATCCCTATAATCACTACTACTACCAACAATTCTGTAAGCGTAAAACCCTTTTTGCCATATTGCATAAAACTCCCCTCCATAATGGAAATCGTACAAAAAACCAAAAATGCAAGTCAAGAAATTTCATCTTCGGCAAGATTTTAATAAAAAAACAGATATGGTAGAATATAGTATGATTTCACCTTTTACTATCCTTTCCAAAGACACACAATCAAATGCCCGCACGGGCATTTTATATACTAAACACGGTGCCATACATACACCTGTTTTTATGCCGGTAGCCACACAAGCTTGTGTAAAAGCTCTTACGGATGAAGATCTAAAAAATGCGGGGGCTGAATGCTTACTTTCTAATACGTATCATCTCTATTTACGGCCTTCTACCAAATTATTGGAAAAAATGGGCGGATTGCATAAATTTATGCATTGGAACGGAAGTATCTTAACCGATTCCGGTGGCTTTCAGGTATACAGTTTGCCCAAGTTTCGCAAAATCAAAGAAGAAGGGGTTATATTTCAATCACATCACGATGGAAGTAAACATTTGTTCACTCCGGAAAACGTAATTGGATTTGAAAATGAAATCGGCTCCGATATTTGGACCATGCTGGATGTATGTATCCATGCGAAAGATCCGTCCAAAAAAGATGCACGAGATGCCCTAAATATTACAAAACGCTGGGCCGAACGTGCCGCAAAAGCTTATGAAAAGATTGTTCCGTTTCAAAAAATTGAAAAAAATGATGACAACTCTTTCAAAGTAGAAAATTCCCTTTTGTTTGGAATTATCCAAGGTGCTATTTTCCCGGATTTGCGCAAAGAGGCGGCCCAACATATGGCAACTTTGCCCACTCACGGGTATTGTATCGGAGGCCTCTCCTTAGGGGAAACACTGGAGCAAATGAAACAAGCTGTTGCAGCAGTAACCAATCACTTACCGGAAGGGAAACCACGTTATTTCATGGGTCTAGGAACCCCTGTAGAAATGCTAAATGCCATTGAGAATGGGGTAGATATGTTCGATTGTGTATGGCCCACCCGTGTAGCACGCAATGGTATGGCAATGACCAGCAACGGACGTGTCAATATCAAAAACGCAGAATACCGTTTACAAGATATTCCATTAGATGAGCAATGCGATTGTTTTACTTGCCGCACTTATTCCAGGGCTTATCTATGCCACTTATATCGGTCAGCTGAATTAACTAGCCATCGCTTGTTATCCATTCATAACATCCGCTTTTTAATCCGCTTGATGCAACGGGCACAAAATGCTATCACCAACGGGACTTTCCTGTCTTTCAAAGAAGATGTAATCAACCAATACCTACAGAAATAAGAAGGTGGGTGGGCATCTGTCCTCTACTTTGCATAACCAAGGCACTATTCTTGTTTTAGCGTAGTTTCTTGAGGTTTCGATGAAGAATCGCGCAATGTATCAAACAATGTATAGGCGCTAAACATTTGTAGCGAAAAAGCTAATGAAACAAATACATATTTATAAACTTTGATTTCCTCCACAGAGGGAGTAACAAACGAATAATAGAGCATTCCTAATGCACGCAACAAAGGAGAAAACACAAAGTCCGCTGTTGTCATAAGAGCTAAAATCCCTTGCAGAGCAGTTAAAACGCAAACGCCTCTTTCATGCAAAAGAATGAAAATAATTTGGCTAATGTATAAGAATGAAAATCCCAAATGAAGACGTAGCAAAGAGTTGCTATAAACAATATCCCGGTATACAAGCACGCTGTTTATCAATAGCCCCAATATACAAAATCCTAAAAAAATTTGTACAAACAAAGACAGCTGACAAAAATGATGCCATAAAGTTTTCATAAGCGAGAAACGCGCAATGTTTTTTTGCGGGAATAAACCTTTTTGGCAATGTCTATCAAGCCTTCCAACAGCTGAGAATAATCTTTCCCAGCCGCTTCAAAAAGTTGTGGCCATAAACTTGTTTGGCTCATACCGGGAAGGGTATTAATTTCAGAAAAATAATAATTGCCCTGCGCATCCATCAAAAAATCAGCCCGGGCCAATCCACTGCCATGCAAAGCACGGAAAATAGCCGCCGTATCATGTTGCATTTGGCAAGAAGTCTTTTCGTCGATAACAGCCGGGATTTGCATATTACATCCGCCCACCACCACGTATTTAGCGTTGTAATCAAAAAACTCTCCGGAAGATTGACTTAATTCTCCGCAGGCAGAAGTTTCAATGTTTTCTCCTTCTCCGTAAACGGCACAAAAGATTTCACGTGCTTTATCAATTCCTTTTTCTACCAAAACATCCGTATCAAATTTTAGTGCAAACGCAATAGCGCTATGCAGTTGAGAAGGCGTTAGTACTTTTTGTATTCCCACCGAAGATCCCAACCGGACAGGTTTTACAAATAACGGATACCCCTGTTGGTTGGCCCATTGTTCTAATTGTTGTTTATCATACGCAACTGCTGAAGATATTTTTTGATAAGGAACAACCCTAATTCCTTCTTTTTGGGCAAAACGCTTGGTAAGTTCTTTATCCATTCCCAACGCAGATGCCAAAACGCCACAACCGACATAGGGAATTTGTAATGTCTCTAAAAAACCTTGTATGGTACCATCTTCTCCATTTGTACCATGCAAAACGGGAAACACCACATCTGCTTTCACCGATATTTTACCATCCAGCGAACGAAACGTTTCTCCTGCTGTCAATACGGGAGTAATGGCAATATCTTCCTTGGTTTGAGAGCCACAGGTTTTTTGCAAAAACCAATACCCTTCCTTGCTGATAAACACAGGATA
>JAEELM010000016.1 GCA_016282685.1 Elusimicrobiaceae bacterium
AAAAAGGTGGTAAACCGAAAAAAGTCGAAAAATGCGGTATCAAAAAAGAAAAAGGATACTTGTATTTCTTAGACAAAAAAGGCGATATTTCCAGAGCCAAAATGGTAAACGCCAAATAAGTTTACTAAACTTAAACCCCCGACTTCCGTCGGGGGTTTTTATTTTTCAAAACAACTGTTAATCAATAATAAACTTACGGCCCTTGTACCGCTCCGCCAAAAAAGGAAATGCTTGTATGAGAGGTGTTAGATCTATCTTAAAATCCGGCACCGTTGCTTTGGTTTGAACTTGATTTATTAAAATCCCACATTGCTCTTTCCCGGGTTTTAAAAATAATGTATTAAAAATGTAATCTGCTTTATCCTTTTCACATTTACAACTATTCAGTCCGGAGAGATAATCTTCAAATTTAAAATCATCTTTGTGTTCACTGGCAGCAATCGGGTTGTTCAAAATCTTCAAACGCACACAGGGAATTTTATAAGCATTGGCTATTATCAAGCCATGCAAGGAAGAAGACAACACCGCTTTACATTGCAAAATTTCATCTACAAATGTATTCAGGGTTTCATATTTCCGGTTGATATTAATTATTTTAACTCCGGGAATATTTTCAAATAGAGGAATAAATTTTTCCTGGGACCAATGCAACACAATACCCAGTTCAAATTTTTTAGTTTGCTTTGGATAATAAATTTGAGGCATTACCAAAGCCGGATCCGCATAAACTGCCGGGCATTGATACCCAGACTTAAGCAAGATTTCCCGCGTTAATTTTCCTCTTACGGCCAAGTAGAGCGGCCGACCGGTTTTTCGCCGAATCCATTGCCTAAACTTCGTTAACTTTATCTTATAATAAGCTTGCGGTGACAAAAAACCGCTTCCCCACACCACCGCATTTGAACACATTTCATTTCTGTTTAATACAGAACCCACCGAATCCAAATGATAAATGTTGTTTTCCGGATATTTTACCACCGCTTTGCCGGATAGTTGCTCTACAATATATCGGGCCAATAAATCCCCATAGTTTCCTGCCGCATAGTCTGTAGCTATGCACACAGTGATTTTTCCGCTGTCCTTTCCTGCCAAACATTTTTTAAGTATACCATCTATAGACGGGTCTTTACCATTCAAAACAGAGATATTATCCTCTTTATTTAATCTTAGAAGCATAATCACGGTGTCCGAAAGAGAATCTTTTAATCAAAAGCAAAATAGAAACCACTTTGGGGCTATTTTACTGCAACTATCTGCTATTATAGTAACAAAAATCAGCCTTGATTTTATAAAAAAATTCTTTATACTATTCGTATCTGCAGGGTTTGGAGGCTCACCAAAGAATTCTAATATCTACCCGTAATTTCCTTGTGCACCCCAAATAGGGGACAGGGGGATTGGTTTTTGTTCCGTACGCGCGGGCGCGAACTATTCGTTGACAACGCGTCCCTAATAATGATTTAATGATAATACGGGGGTATTCTCTCGTAATGACCAACGGAGGAGTATATGGATATTAAAATTACGGCAAAAAACATTAAATTAACTGCCGCTATCAAAGAATACATCAATACGCGTGTAAGCAAAGTGGAAAACTTTTTTGACAATATCGTTTCCGCTCAAGTGCTTATCTCTGTAGAGAAAAAAATTAACCAACGCGCGGAAATCATTTTATACACAGGGGCCAAATCTACTATTAACGCCAGCGCCGTGGAAAACAACCTATATAAAGCCATCGACGCCGCCGCTACCAAAGCAGAAGCCCAAGCTAAAAAACTCAAAAACAAAGTAAAAAACCGCAAATCTTCTAAAAAATCCGTAAAAAATATGGAAGTAGAAGCATTTGAACCTGTCATCATGCCGCAAAATGACGTTAAGTTTTCCGTCATTAAACAAGTGGAAGTTTCCCCTATGAACCCGGAAGATGCCGCCTATGAAATGGAACGGTTGGGTTATTCCTTCTGGATGTTCTTAGACGAATCTTCCAAACAAATCAACCTTATTTTCAAACGGTTGGACGGCACATACGGTTTAATTAAACCGATTAAAAAGAAATAAGCCGGAGGGCGGTGGTGGAATTTACCAAATCTATTACCGTAGCAGAACTACTCCAAGTGAAAGCCCTTCACTTGGAGTTAGTTTGCGGTAAACGCTATATCCACCGCGAAATTGTCCAGCCCAGCGTCAACCGCCCGGGATTAGCCTTAAGCGGTCAACTTACCAATTTCCGTGCCGATTCCGTACAAGTTTTCGGCCACAGCGAATATGAGTTTTGTCTAAAAGAAAACAAAACCCGTCTGCGTGCAAACATCACCAAAATTTTAAGCGAAGGAACTGCCCCCTGTATTGTAATGACCGGGGACTTGGACCCGTTGCCGGCTATACGTAAAGGGTGTTTGAACGCAGATGTTCCCGTTTTGAAAACAACCATGGATTCTTCCGCTTTTATGGCGGAATTTTCCCGTTTTGTAGATGAAAAACTTTCCCCCATCACGCACATCCACGGCGTGTTGGTGCGTGTAAGCGGTATTGGGGTACTCATCCGCGGAGATGCCGGTATCGGTAAAAGCGAATGCGCTTTGGAGCTTATTAAACGCGGTCACATTTTAGTGGCAGATGATGTGGTGGAAGTACAAAAAAGATGGGGCCGATATTTAGTGGGTTCTTGTCCAGCAATGCTCAAACACTATATGGAAGTACGTGGACTGGGAATTTTGGATGTACCTCTTTTGTTCGGGGTAGGGTCCACATTGGAAGAAACCAATATTGATATGGAGGTATTTTTAACCTCTCCTACCAAACAACCCATTGACCGTTTAGGTGTTGAACAAAAGACGACCGACATTTTAGGCGTGGAAGTTCCCTCCTTGCATTTACCGGTTACACCGGGGCGCAACTTGGCTGTTTTAATAGAGGTAGCTTCCTTGAACCAGCAACTCAAAAGCCAAGGAATTTTCTCGGCCAAAGAATTTAGTCAAAAAATTTTAGATAAAATGAAAAAAGGAAATCATGGCAAATAATACAAAACGCCGTATCTTTATTATTACCGGCATGAGCGGAGCAGGAAAATCCCAAGCATTAAAAATTTTTGGGGACTTCGGGTTTTTCTGCGTGGACAACTTGCCCATCGCCTTATTCCAGCATTTTATTGACTATCTGCGCGCCTCCGGAAGCCGGCAAGATATCGCCCTAGGAATTGACGTGCGCGAAGGAGACCGCTTAAAAGAGTTGCCAAAAATGCTTAACAGCATGACTGCCGATGATTTTATAGTAAAAGTGTTGTTCTTGGATGCCGCCGAAGATTGTTTGATCCGGCGTTTTTCTGAAACAAAGCATCGCCATCCTATTCACAAAAAATTATCTGCTGCCATTTCGCATGAACGCAAAACACTGAGCCCCATTCGCTCCTTGGCTGACAAAGTAATTGATACTTCCAATTTGAAATTGGGAGAACTCAAAGAAAAACTTTCCGCTTTATTAGGATATACCCGCGAAGGGGAAATGCAAATCTCTGTGGCTTCTTTCGGATTCAAAAACGGTATTTTGCAAGATTGCGATATTGTAATGGACGTACGCTTTTTACCTAATCCCTATTACGTGGCCGATTTAAAAGAAAAAACCGGGCTGGACAAACCCGTTCAAGATTACATTCTTTCTTTTAAAGAAACACATGAATTTATTGATAAATTCGTAGATTTAATTCAATACTTGATTCCTAAATATATTCAAGAAGGAAAAAGTTATCTTACCATTGCCATGGGTTGCACAGGCGGTCAACACAGAAGTGTTTTTATGGCACATGAAATTGCACGCCGCTTAAACAAAATGGGGTTAACTGCTTCCGAATTTCACAGAGATATAGAGGTATAACATATGGTAAATATTATTCTGGTTACACATGGCAATCTTGCCCAACAAATGCTAGATACTGCAGCGCAAATTATCGGCAAACCGGCCGAAGGATTTGCCACTTTTGCAGTGACTACCGTGGCTTCCGTAGAACAAGAAGCTGCCAAATTAAAAGCCCAACTGGAAACTTGCCAAGACGGTGCCCTCATCTTGACCGATATATTCGGTGGCAGTGCCACCAATATTTCTTTGACAGCCAGCAAAGATTTGTCCAATTGTTATGTTATCACCGGGCTGAATTTGAGCATGTTGTTAACAGCTATCAACAGCCGTAAAAAATTATCTACTAAAGAATTGGCCGAAAAAATTGAAGCTGATGGAAAACGTGCCGTCATTAACGCAACGGAATTATTGATTTAGGAGAAATATGCCTATTGTTTTTGCCCGCGTAGATGATCGTTTAATTCACGGTCAAATCGTGCAAGCGTGGTTGCCGGAGCTCAACGTGGATGAAGTACTCATCCCCGTTTCCAAGAGCCGTGCGGCCATGCTTAATCGCGGCCTGTTGCGCCTTAGTTTACCCTATGAATACAAGCTTACAATTTTAGATTCACACGATTGCATGCGTTATGCCTTGGATGCCAAACAACGCATTTTTTTGTTAATGGGCACATTGCAGGAATTTACAGACATGATTGAAGATGGCTTGCAAATTAAATCTCTAAATATAGGCGGAATGCATTTTAAAGAAAACGCACAAAAATTAGACGACAACGTTTTCTTGGATAATCAAGACAAACGTTTGCTAAAACTGGTGCGGGATTTAGGAATTACCATTGAAACCCGTGCTGTGCCAACGTCGCAATCGATCTCTGTGCTAGAGGTGTTAGGATGACCAGTCCCACTTTACTTCTTCTTTGTTTATTTGCCACTGTTTTGGAACTAGACACCACTTATGCTTTCCAACTTACTTTTTCTCGCGGAATTATTGCCGGTCCGTTACTTTCCCTTTTAACCGGCGATTTAATAGCCGGTTTACAGGTAGGAATTTTTACCGAATTGTTGTTTTCCGATATTAATCCTTTAGGCGGAGTATTGCCTCCCAGTGCAGTAGGCTGTTGTGCTGTTACGTTGGCGCTAAATTTTTTAGGAACTCCCCTCCCCGTAGCTTTCTTTTTAGGGGTACTGGCCGCCTTTGCTTTTGCGTATGCGGAACGTTCTGTACGTAAAATTCGTTGCCGTTGGATTGGCAATTGGGAAAAAAAGATCATGGAACAACCCCGGTTAATTAATCGTACGGTTTTCCTTTCGTTACTTACTTCTTTTGCATCCACCTTTTTATTATTTAGTTTATTTATTATAGCAGGAACTGCTTTGTGCAAATGGCTACTGCCTCATTTGCCGGAACAGTCCCTCCTGGCGTTTAAATTGGCATTCATGGCGGTCCCGTGGATTGGGATTACAACCTTGTTGTATTCGTTCCGCCTAAAAACAAAATAAATATGAAATTCACATTGCAATTGCAATTATTTTTGCGATCATTTTTCCTTCAGACCAGTTGGAATTATGTAAGATATCAAAACATTGGGCTGACGTTCATAATGTGGCCCTGGCTTAAGTATTTGTATAAGGAAAATCCCCAACAATTACCCTCTGTTTTGGAACGTTATCTGGAAACTTTTAACACACATCCGGTAATGGCTTCCTTCTGCTTTGGAGCCTTAGCCAAGCAAGAAGAAAAAATTGCCAAAGACCGCTCCTCCGATCACGTACAAAAAAACTTATTGCGATGGGTAGATACCCGCCGAAGTCTTTCCATCACTACCGCTTCTATCGGGGACCGCCTTTTTTGGGGTTCTCTCAAACCGCTTACCCTACTTTTAGCTCTGTTTATTTGTTTGTTTCTGCACATTAATTTTTTTGAACCAGACTTGGCACAAACAGAGCCGTCTGCTTATATTTGGGTAGCATTGTTAAGTGCATGGTTAGTGTTCAACTCGGTGGCTTTATTCGTGAAATGGATTGGTATTTCGCTGGGGTATCGTTGTGAAGAAAATGTTTGTTTCGGGTTGATTTGTTTCGATTGGAACAAAACTATTTACTATGCCAAAAAGATTGGTATTTTATTGGCACTTTTGATGTTATTCTTGGGTGCGTATTTCTTTTTCAAAGCAACCGGACCTTTGCCCAATTACCACGCCATGGCCCGTGGAACATTAATGGTGTTTTTCATTTTGTGTAGTTGGATGGCACACAAGTTGCGTGTTGCCAATCTTTATATTTATTTGATTGCCGTACTGATGTTTGGCTTGGTTAGTTTATTTTAATAGGGAGTTACCGTGATACAGCAAGAACTTAAAATTATCAATCGTTTAGGGATCCATGCCCGCCCGGCAGCTCTTATTGCACAAACAGCTGCTAATTTTGTTTGTGAAATAAAACTTATAAAAGACAACATCTCCGTTGATGCTAAAAGCATTATGGGCGTAATGATGCTGGCCGCAGAATGCGGTTCCAGTGTGCAAGTAATAACCAAAGGCGCAGATGAAAAAGAAGCTGCCGACGCTCTAAAAAATTTATTTGAAAACAAATTTAACGAGGAATTTTAATTCATGCTTGTACTAAAAGGTGTGCCTGCAAGTCCTGGTATTGCCATCGGTCCGGCCATTTTGCTACCCGGTGAGCAGATTATTGTACCCGTGCAGCATATCAACGCCGCAGAGGCTTCTGCCGAGTTGCAAAAAATCTTGCGGGCCATTGAAAAAACATCGGAAGAATTAGACCAATGTGAAAAAAAAGTACAAGCTTCTTTGGGAACGGAATATGCTAATTTAATGTCCACTCATAAACTAATTTTGCAAGATCCGGCATTAAAAAATTCCATCATTCAAAAAATTACCAAAGAACACCTCTCCGCCCGTTCCGCACTTTGTGTTACGTTACAAGAACTGGCCGCTAATTTTGACAAGATAGAAGATCCCTTTTTCAAAGAACGCCGCAATGATATTTTTGACGTTGGCAAGCGTCTTTCTGCCAATCTGGTAGGAGGAAAACAAGAGTTTTTGGCTTCCATTCATACTCCTTCTTTATTGGTGGCGCATGATTTATTCCCTTCTGACACCATTGCCCTCCCGGAAAACCACGTAACCGGTTTCTGTACAGATTTAGGGGGTAAAACCAGTCACACGGCTCTTTTGGCACAAAGTTTAAACATCCCGGCAGTTGTGGGTTTGTCCACTGCTTCCAAAGACGTGAAAAATGGGGATATTCTTATTATCGACGGAGAAAATGGTCTCCTTGTCATCAACCCGGACCGTTATACCCTTTCTAACTATCGTAAAATTCAGCGGGAGTTAAAGAAAACAGAATCCTTATTAAAAACAATCAACCATTTACCGGGGATTACCCAAGACGGTCATCAAATCAATCTGTACGTCAATTATGACCCGCGTACCGATACAAAAGAAAATAAACGATTGGTCACAGACGGGCTCGGTTTATTGCGTACTGAATTTTTGTTCATGAACACCCCGCAGCCTCCTTCGGAAGATATCCAGTATTCTACATATTTGGCAGTTGCCAAACGTTTTGATATGCGCCCCGTTACCATTCGCTTGGCTGATTTAGGGGCCGATAAAATGCCGGATTTCCCTTTAGATGAAATTGATGAGGACGACAATCCTTTCATGGGATGCCGCGGAGTAAGGTTACTTCTTAAGAACCCAGACTTATTACATACTCAATTGCGCGCCATTGTGCGTGTAGCTTGCGAAGTTCCCGCCCAAGTGCGCATCATGATTCCAATGGTGTCTTCCGTAGAAGAAGTACGCCATGTGCGAGCTGCTTTTGAGCAAGTTTTATCCGAAATAGAAAAAGATAATAAGAAACCTGTAAATAAAATTGCATTGGGAGCCATGATTGAGGTCCCGGCTGCTGCCATTGCCCTAGACGGCATGATTAATGACTTGGATTTTGTGTCTATTGGCACAAACGATTTAATCCAATACCTCGTAGCTGTAGACCGCGTCAACCCGGATGTAGCGCACATGTATGATCCTTGCCATCCGGCTGTAGGACGCACTATTCACGATATTATTCAGACCACACACCAACGCGGGAAGAGTGTGACCATCTGTGGAGAAATCGCCTCCGACACGAAAATGTTACCATTACTTATTGGATGGCATGTGGACGGCCTTTCCGTTACCCCGCGTATGTATTTACGTGTTAAAAATTCCATTCGCAATTTGAATTTTGATACCTGCTCTGACTTGGCGCAAGCTGCGCTGTTAATGGGCAGTTCCGAAGAAATCCGTAATTTAATCGAGCAAAACCAACATGAAGATTCGTAATTTTTCCATTGTAGCCCATATTGACCACGGCAAGACAACCCTTTCTGATCGTATTTTAGAAGACACCGGCACCGTTCCTAAGCGAAAGATGCAAGCCCAACTTTTAGACGGTATGGATTTGGAACGGGAACGGGGCATTACTATCAAAGCAAAAGCCGTACGTATTGCCTACAAAGATTATATCTTAAACCTCATTGATACCCCCGGCCATGTAGATTTTTCTTACGAAGTAGCGCGGTCACTCCGCGCCTGCGAAGGTGTATTACTTTTAGTGGACGCCTCCCAGGGGGTGGAAGCCCAAACCGTTGCCCATGCACATCTGGCACAAAGTTTAGGCCTTAAAATTATTCCGGTAATGAACAAGGTAGATTTATCGCAATCTGATGCAGACGCTTCCGAAGAGCAATTGTGGGATATCTTGCGTGAACCTATCGAAGCGGAGCGTGTCAGTGCTAAAACCGGCATGGGTATCGAACATTTATTGGATCGTATCATCTCCGACATTCCGGCCCCTCAAGGGAAGATTCAATCCCCCTTGCGTGCCCTTATTTTTGATTCTTATTATGATCCTTTCCGCGGTGTAATCATGTATTTGCGCATTGTGGACGGATCTATCAAAGCGGGCCAAAATATTCAATTTATGTCCTCCGGTTCAACTTATAAAGTGGAAGAAGTAGGGTTTATGACCCCCAAACAACTCCACAAATGTGATGTATTGTCTGCCGGAGAAGTAGGATATTTGGCTGCAGGCATCAAAGACATTCACCAAGTACAAGTGGGGGACACTATTACCTTGGCCGATAATCCTGCTACCCAACCTTTGCCCGGATATGAAGAAGCTAAACCTGTTGTGTTTGCCTCCATCTTCCCGGTAGAAACGACTGATTTCCCCCTTTTGCGCAAAGCGCTTGAAAAACTCAATTTGTCGGATTCTTCTTTTCACTATCAAAGTGAAACTTCCAAAGCATTGGGATTTGGTTTCCGCTTGGGATTTATGGGAATTTTGCATATTGAAATTGTGAAAGAACGGTTAGAGCGGGAATTTAATTTGTCACTTATCGCCACTTCCCCCAACGTAGTGTATCATGTAAAATTTACGCCTCGTAAATCGCACTCACAAGAATTGGCCGCCTTGCCCGAAGCGCCCGACGATCCCGGCTATCGCATCATTGATAACCCCGCCAATTTCCCGCCGTATGGGGATATTATCGATATCAAGGAACCAGTTATTCATATTACAATCGTAACCCCAGTGGAATTTATGGATGGGGTTATGACCTTGTTAAAAGAAAAACGGGGAACTTACATCAGCATGGAGCACTTATCCAATCAACGCGTTATTATCAAGTATGAAATGCCCATGGGAGAAATGGTCATTGATTTCTATAACAAATTAAAATCCGTATCCAAAGGGTATGCTTCCTTCGATTATGAAGTGGCCGGCTTCCGCAGTTCTGATGTTGTTTTAATGGAAATTTTGTTACATGGTACCCCGGTAGACGCTCTTTCTACGGTTGTTCACAAAGAAAAAGCTGCCACCATTGGCCGTGCCCTGTGTGCCAAATTAAAAGAATTAATCGGCCGCCAACAATTTGAAGTAGCCGTTCAAGCTGCCGTGAACGGAAAAGTAATTGCGCGCGAAACAATCCCGGCTTTCCGCAAAGATGTAATTGCCAAATGTTACGGCGGAGATATCACACGCAAACGTAAACTATTGGAAAAGCAAAAAGAGGGAAAGAAACGGATGAAGGCCATTGGCAGTCTAAACATTCCGCAGGAAGCCTTCGTAGCTATGCTTAAGATTGATGAAGAATAAAAAAGGGGAGCGCAATAACGCTCCCCTTGGTAGTTCATTTAACTTCACCGGAAGCTAAATGTTAACGCTAACGACACATAGCTGTACCTTTTTTCTCCTATCGTTGTATCTACTCCTACTTTAGAGGCCAAATCTCCCATATCGTAGGTGAAGGAATTATAACGTCCTTCTATACCAAAGGCATAATTGGCCCCCAAATCGACCTCCCAACCTAAGCCGGCGTAATATCCCAGCGAAGCGGAAGTATGGTCCCGCGAAGTTTCATAATAATCATTTTCAATATATTTAATTTCACCGTTGGTCAATGTTAATCCGGCTCCGAAAGGAATGTATAAACGAGTCGTTCCCTCCGGATTTAAGTAAAGCCGTCCGGCGGCCATTAAATGCATTAAAGACGTGTCCAATTCCACTCTGTAATCGTCCAGGTGATGGCCATGCCAAACAAAGAATTCCTTATCACTTCCGGCAAAACCGCTTAAACGCAAATCTCCGCCGATACTTAAGTACGGGTTTACAAAATTCTGCACAGAGAACCCAAGCTCTCCGCCAAAATTTCCCCAGGCAAAATCTTTTTCTCCCGCAAATTCTATACCGGTTCGCTGTAACCCTGCACTTAAACCGCCATACAAACTAAAGAATGTCTGGCCGGCATCCACGCCTTGCCCCATTGCCGTTAAAGGAAAAAACAGCATGCTAATAAAAATAAAAAAATATTGTTTACGCATATTCGGCCTCCTTTTTTCTGTTTTCACACTCAAGGTTTTATACCTGATATTTTTATAACACATTTCTCCCCTTTTTCATTGCATCTTCTTTTTTTTCTTATACGCCAGACAAGAGATTTGCTACAATATAACTATGATTTTAGAAGGAAGAACCCTTGCCAAAAACATTCGTCAGCCCTTAGCGGAAAGGGCCGATGCCGTACGGCAAAAATTGGGGCGTCCGTTGCAGCTTTGTGCCATCGGTTCTACAGAAGATTATGGGGCACGCATTTATCTTAACAAAGAAATACAAGCCGCTGAAAAACTGGGAATCAAAAGTAAAACTTTTGAAGTAAACAGCAAAACGCCTGTACAAGATTTTTTATCTCTGGTACAACGTTTGTCGGCAGACCCGCAAGTAGATGCCATTTTAATTCCGCGGCCTTTACCCACCCATTTAGCCGCCAGTGATTACGCCTCTTACCTTAATCCGCAAAAAGATATAGATGGGATGTCTGCTTTGAATGCCGGGCATTTGTTTCTTTGTAAAAATTGGCAAGAAATCGAAAATTTAAAAGGGTTTGTACCTTGTACGGCCATGGCAGCAATTAAGTTGTTGGATTTTCATCAAGTTCCGCTTGCCGGGAAAGAAATAGTTGTAATCGGGCGTTCCAGCACTGTAGGACGTCCACTGGCACATTTACTTACATGCAAAAATGCAACCGTTAAAATTTGCCATACACAAACCGATTTGCCCCGCGCTATAAAAGATGCCGATATTATTTGTTCCGCAGCAGGAAAACCCAATTTATTAAAAACAGCTTGGCTTAAACCGGGCGCCATCGTCATTGATATTTCCACTAATTGGCACAACGATCAGTTGCAAGGAGACGCCAACGCACAAGAATTGGACCAACGGGGCTTTTCGTATTCCCCGGTTCCAGGGGGAGTGGGGCCGGTAACGCTTGCAGTTTTGCTGGAAAACATTGTACTATCTGGAGAGAGGCATTTTCAATGAAGACATTGTTTAAAGCAGGGATAATCTTCCTTTGTACCTTTATAGTAGCTGCCTGTAGCGAGAACATTAGCGAAAGCGAGCGCACCCACCGCAAAATTTATCTTACCGAAGAAGATTATCTGGAAGATTTAACGGCCGAAGCTGCCAAAGAAAGACGCGAAGCTCCTGCACAAGTGGAATCGGATTATATTTTTAATATCCAACCGCATGTGGAGGATAACGTTTATTTCTTTGATGAACGCCAACAGCCCAAAATTCCGGGTCAACCCTCTGCCAAAGATTACAAACATGAAAAACGCTTGTGGACCAAACCGCGCCGCTACACGCCCGACGAGTATTATGGCCTGCAGGGTGGTTCCTCCGGCAGTAGTTCTTCTTACGAAGAATCATCCAGTTCCTCTGAATATTATTAATAAAACCCCGGAGACAATCTCCGGGGTTTTCAAAAGTCCCGAAAAGCCCAGCGTTTTCATAGGCCCAAAGGCTCTTTCAACGGAGGGCCTTTAATTTTACCAGCCATCTGAAAAAATACCGTCTGCCCCCATTTTGTCCACGCGTTCTTTTTCTTTGGCAGTATTAACGGTATAAACAAATATTTTTAATCCGTTTTCGTGACATGTTTGCACGATATCTTCCGTAAGGCGCGTTTGATTGATATGTATGCTCTCTACCCCTAAAGCTAGCGCTTCAGAAATATCAAAATTACGCGTCAGCAGGCCTATGCGCGCGTTTTTATTCAAAGCGCGTAATCTGCGCAGGGTAGATTGATCAAAACTGGAAAACAAGGTTTTTAACGCAATTTGAGGGTACTTCTCAAGCAATGACATCAAGACTTTTTCTATCCCCGGATAAATATTCGCATCATTTTTAACTTCAATATTTAATAGTTGCAGCCCCGGCATTACCAATGGAAATACTTCTTGTAAAAGAGGCACATAAACGGTGCTTTGTGTAAAGGGATTATGTAATGGATATTTTTTTAAATCTTCCGCTGTTAAATCGGCTAATTTCACATCTATCCCTGCCGTAGAAAAAAGGGAATAATCGTGGTGGACAGCCAATTGCCCGTCTTTAAGCAAATGGACATCTAATTCATAACAGGTGGCTCCTCTTTCACGTGCCAACGCAAAAGATTCACACGTGTTTTGGACACGCCGGGAGGAAAAGCCGCGATGAGCAAAGTAAATCATACCTACAGTATAGAAAAGACAAAGCAGAAAAACAAAATGTTTTCCTGCTCTGTCTAAATTTTTGTTTCAACGTACTCTTTATTTAAGTTCAGAAGTACAATGAGGGCAGCGGGTAGCTTCCAAAGCAATGTCACTGCAGCAGTGTGGGCATTTTTTGGTGGTGGGAGCAGCCGCCGGGGCCGGTTTGTTAAGTTTATTAATGGCTTTGATTAAAATGAAAATACAAAAGCCGACAATTAAGAAACTAATAATAGCGTTTAAAAACAAGCCAACATTCAACGTGGTGGCCCCAGCTTCTTGGGCGGCAGCAGTGGTGGTAAATTCACGTACGCCATCGGCACCCGGTCTCAACACGATAAACCAGTTGGAAAAATCTACTTTCCCTAACAATAATCCCAAGGGCGGCATTAAAATGTCCGCTACCATAGAATTAACAATTTTCGTAAAGGCCCCGCCGATAATGATACCTACGGCCATATCAATCACGTTGCCGCGCATAATGAATGTTTTAAATTCATTGATAATTCCTTTCATTTTAATCTCCTATTGTATTAATTTTACCGCTTTTAAAAGCGGTGCATACAAATCGTCTTGCGCCGGATATTTTATCTCTTGCGGATGGGTTTTTTCTACAAACTCTACAGGTGCGTTTTCAATCACACACAAAGGTTGCTGTTCGTTTGCTTCGCCCATCAGTAAAGTAGCCGCACTTGCCAAACTATCCGCTCTGTCTACCAGGGTTGTTTGGAGGGAACGGCCAAAAATATCTTCCTGTCCGCGCCAATCTTTTACGCCCTTAAACCCGGCATATCCTACGGCTGCGCCAATCACACCGGCCCGTAGGGGAAGAATCATACTATCTGTAATTATTATACCCAAATTTTGCACCTTCCATAAAGTTTTTAATCCCTGGCGCAATTCTTGGGCGACCTTAAAGCAGTCTTTCGGAAACAAAAGCAATTTACCATCTGCGTTGGAGGCATCAATCCCGGCATTGGTCATCACCATTCCTTCTTTAATCGTCAACCATGCCAATTTTGTTTTTAATGCCGCAGAACTTTCCGTTTGAATTAGTTTTTCTTTTTGCGCTTCATTTTGGTAGGGCACACTCTTTCCTTTCCACAAACAGACCAATTTAGAAGCAACTGCCAGAACCGTATTTTCCTTTACAGCCGGAATAAAATGCGTTATAAAAGAAGGCAAATCTTCCTTTTCTTTAAAAATGCGGGTGTGAATGGGTGTTAATTTCATACTTCATCAAACGGGGCTACAAAGCTGCAAAAGACTTCATTGGCCAGAAAAAGCCCCTCTCTAGATAATTTTACCTTTTTTCCCTCTCTTACTAAAAGACCGGATTGGAGATGTCTTTCAATCTCCCGCCCAAACCAATGTTCTTGCCTGGGGGTTAATTCTACCCCGTCTAATTTGCGCAGCCCCAACATCAAACTTTCCCCTTCTTTTGCCTGGCCGGTTAATTGTTCGGAAAAAACAACGGGCGTTTCCCCCCGCTCTATTCGTTGAATATAATCGGTTATGTCTGCCGTGTTTTGGCTTCGCACTCCTTGCCAATAAGAGGCCGCCGCACTCCCTAAACCAATATAAGAACCATTATCCCAATAATGCGTATTATGTAGGGCTTCATAACCGGGTTTGGCAAAGTTGGAGATTTCGTAATGATGATATCCTTGTTGCGTTAACAAATCATGTGTTTGCTCCAACATTTGACGCATCAATAACTGGTCACATACGATCCCCCGTTCAAAGAAAGGCGTTCCCGGCTCTATCTGCAATCCATAGACGGATAAATGTTCCGGCTGCAACCGTAACAAATGCGTTAAACTGCTTAAAAAGCTTTCCAAAGTTTGCCCGGGCACTCCGGCAATCAAATCCACATTAATATTTGTAAACCCGGCCTTACGAGCTGCCTGGTAGGCAGTAGAGAATTGCTGCGCCGTATGCACTCGCCCCAATGTTTTTAATTCTTGCTCGTTGAAACTTTGCAATCCCATGCTCAAACGGTTAAAACCCGCTTGTCTTAAAGAGCGCAGTTTGTCTTCCGTTAAACTTTCCGGATTGGCTTCAAAAGTACTTTCCGCAAAATTAATTACCGAATCAAAATTCCGTTTTACTATATCGGCCAAAAAATCAATCTGCCTTTCTGACAACAAACTGGGAGTTCCTCCCCCCACATACAACGTTTGTACAGATCTATTTTTATGAGAAACAGCCTCTTTGGCCAAGGCCTGCAGATAATTTTCCAAAAAAGATTCCCGCCCTGCAAACGAAGCAAAATCGCAATAATTGCATTTTTGTTTGCAAAACGGGATATGAATGTACAAACCGGTTTTCATTATTTTTTATGTTCGGCTTCGTAATTTAAAAAAGCTAAAATAAACGGATCCAAATCTCCGTCCATCACGGCATCAATTTGACTGGTTTCATAACCGCTTCTTAAATCTTTTACCAACTGATAAGGCATAAACACGTAAGAACGGATTTGATGTCCCCAGGCAATTTCCCCTTTTTGGCCATAGCGTTTTTCTGCTTCTCCGCGTTTTTTATCCATTTCCAATTCATACAACTTGGCCTTCAGCATTTTCATAGCAGTTTGCCGGTTTTGCAGTTGGCTGCGTTCAATACGACAGGAAACAACAATTCCGGTAGGGATATGCAGCAAACGCACAGCGCTTTCCACCTTGTTTACGTTTTGTCCGCCATGTCCCCCCGCACGGGAAGTTTCCAACTGAATATCTTTTTCCGGAATCTCGATGTTAATATCTTCATCAATATCCGGCAACACATCACACGAAGCAAATGATGTATGCCGCCGGGCATT
The DNA here is from genome assembly GCA_016282685.1 of Elusimicrobiaceae bacterium. Taxonomy (GTDB): domain Bacteria; phylum Elusimicrobiota; class Elusimicrobia; order Elusimicrobiales; family Elusimicrobiaceae; genus Avelusimicrobium. The sequence goes on from JAEELM010000016.1 coordinate 15,766, forward strand.
GGCATCAAACGGAGAAACCCGCACCAGCCGGTGCACGCCGTTCTCTCCTTTCAAATAACCGTAGGCAAACGGCCCTTCCACCATAGCAGAAAGCGTTTTAATACCGGCTTCATCACCCGGTTGGGCATCTAGTACAGAGAACTTAAAACCATGTTGCTCGGCCCAGCGCGTATACATACGCACCAACATTTGTGCCCAATCGCAAGACTCCGTTCCGCCGGCTCCGGCATGAATCGTTAAAATAGCATTGAGCTTATCATTCGGTTCCGAAAGGCGAATCTCCCCTTCTTTTTGCGCGACTTGTTTTTCTGTTTCAGCCAAAGAATGATTTAAAGCAATTAGTTCGTTTTCATCTTGTATTTCTTTGCACAATTCGAACAAAGCCCGGGCGTCTTCCATCTTTTTTTGCAAGAGAGAAAAAGTTTCGATAGAATTTTTTAAAAAATCAATTTGGCGGCTTACTTCTTTGGCTTTTTGGGTATCATTCCAGAAGGCAGGATCAGCCGATTGTTTTTGCAAGGCGGATAATTGCGTTTGTTTTCCCCTGATATCATCAATAGCTTCTATCTTAGACACTCGGGAAGAAAGTTCTTCAATTTTTTGTTCCACATCTTTAAACTCAATGTTATTCATAAACAAACACAACCGTAGAAATTAATACCGTAAAGAAAATAAAGGCACAGAACCAGGCGAACCAATCTCCCCATTGAGTATAGAAATTAGGCGCTTGCTTAAGAGATAGCGGGACCGATTCAATCAATGTTTCGCGCGTAAACAAACCGGATTTATCTTCTATTCGGCCGAAAGGATCAATATAAGCAGAAAACCCCGTGTTAGCCGCGCGCAGTACGGGGCGACCTGTTTCCACGGCACGCAACACATTCGCCGCCAGGTGCTGATAAGGTGCTGCAGTTTTGAAGAACCAAGCATCATTGGTAATATTTACAAACAACTGTGCTCCCATTTTATTCTGCGCTTGCCACAATTGCGGGAAAATAGATTCGTAACAAACGGTTGTACCGATTTTTACGCCCTCCATATCCAAAAGCGGTTGATCTTCTTTTCCCTTTTCGAATACGCCTAATTCCCCCAGTACTTCCACATTGCTAAACCATTTACGAATATATTTTTCAAACGGAATATATTCGCCAAAAGGGACCAGTTTAATTTTTTGATAATGCTGACGTGCCAGAGTTTCGTTGGGTGCTACTAAATAGGCACCCACATATTGTTTATTGTCTTGCAAGATAGAAGACCCGAGTAATTGATAGGCTCCTGTTTGGGCAGCTATTTTTTTCACAATTTCTTCGTAAGGTTCTTCTGTTAACGGACGGGGGAGGACACTTTCCGGCCATACTGCCAAACGAATATTTTTGTCACTCAGGCCATCCGCCATTGCTTCTAAATTATCGACAATTTCTTCTTCATATTCTTTAGACCATTTCTTATATTGGTCAATATTAGGCTGCAACAAAGCAGCTTTCAAGCTGAGTAAAGACTGTGAACGCTGTGTATTTTGCATCCGCGGCAATTGGTACGTTCCAAAAAAATAGATTCCTAAAAATAAACAAGCCGCAAAAAACATATGGCCAATGCTTTTTTTCAGTCCCGGTTCAGCGAAAGCCCACCCAATAGACGTTCCGACCCATACGATTAGGAAGCTAATCCCGTAAGTTCCCATGTAACCGGCCAGTTGTATCATTTCCGGCGCATTCCATTGGGTATATCCCAACATCAACCAAGGGAATCCCAAACCGTAGTAAGCAATCATCTGATGAGCCCATTCCAAAGCCACCCATCCTATGGCTGCCATTAAGGGGAAAAAACCGCGCAACTTTACCAAGAAATGGCAGCAACCGCTCCAAAAGGCAAACTGTAAAGCTAACAATCCTGACAATCCCAACCAGGCAACTCTGGATAAACCCACAGTCATTCCGCCACCGTTCACACAGGTGTAGTAAATCCAATACAAAGCTGCCGCGTGGAACATAAACGAAGTTATCCAGCCATAAATGCAAGCTCCCCAAAAACCACGCGTTTTGCTTACCCCCCATGCAAAAGGAGCCAGTGCAAACCATGCTAACGCATGGTAAGATTGATTGGGAAAACTTTTATAAAGCAGCCAGGCACTCGCGGCACCGGTAGCTAACAAAAACAGCAAACGCACACTTTCGGAAAGAGTGCGTTTTAAGAAGTCAGAAGATTTTTTCTCCGGTTTTTTTTCAGTAATCTCTTGGTCTTGCATAATTAATAAACAATTTTACATTGTCTGGATTGGCAAACAGCACGTGCAGAAGGGCTACATTCTCTTTTGCGGGAAGGGGCCGTCTCCGGGCACGTTTTTGACATAGATGCCTTTGATTGCATAGCATTAAAATCCACAGTGTAATTCAAATTAATAGCCGTTACCCCTTTAGGTCCAATTAAACAACCACAAATGTCTTTGTCCACAATAATACAATCTTCATTTACTTTGCAGGAATACATTCTGCGCGCACGCTCTGCTGCGGCGGCTTCTTTGGCTTCTTTTTTCAAAGCGGCCTCTTTGGCATTCAATTCTTCCAATTTAAGCACAGGAGCCTCTACGTAGATAGGCTCATCCTTTTTCCAAAACGTAAAAGCGAGCAATGCAATTATAATAGCTCCCAACACATTGGCTAAGTTTTTAACTGTTTTCTTCATAGATCAGCTCCGCAACATTTCTTGTATTTTTTACCACTTCCACAAGGGCAAGGATCATTGCGCCCAATTCGTTTAGGAGGCGTTTGATTGGCAGCATTTGGATTTTTAGCTGCCGCATCTTGCGCCCGTTCTGCCGCCGTACGACGAGGTGGCAGCTGTAAACGGAAAATATAACTTACCATCAAATCACGCACACGGTTGAGCATGGAAGAATACAATTTGTAAGATTCCTTTTGATATTCAATCAACGGATCTTTTTGAGCATATCCCCGTAAACTAACGCTGTTTTGCAATTGGTCCAGCTCATACAAATTCTGTTTCCAAGCATTATCAATAATCTGTAAGAAAAGCATGCGCTCGATTTCGCTAAAATTAATACCTTGTTCAGCAAAATAAATAGAGCGGGCTTGGTACAAATCTTCAATTTGCTTCATTACATCATCTATCAACGCTTCTTGTTTTTTGCCTTTTGTGTTTTCAAGCGTCAATTCAAACGGCAACGGGAAGAAATTGCGTAAGCCAACATTTAATGCACCGAAATCAGAACGCTGCGGATGTTCCGGATGATAATACTGTTCCACTAAATCCGCCACAATTTCTTCCATCATCATTTTAGAACGGGCCGTCATGCTTTCTCCGTCTAAAATAGCGTTGCGAATTCCATAAATAGCGGTACGCTGTTGATTCATTACTTTATCGTAATCTAACAACTGCTTGCGGATATCAAAGTTCCGCCCTTCTACCATGCGTTGGGCCCCTTCAATTTGGCGTGTCATCAAGCGTGATTCTATGGCCTCTCCTTCCTTCATTCCCATTGTGCTCAATAACGAAGCAATCTTGGTAGAGTTGGCAAACAAACGCATCAGTTCATCATCTAATGCAATATAAAAACGAGAGCAACCCGGGTCCCCCTGGCGTGCACAGCGTCCGCGCAATTGGTTATCAATACGGCGTGATTCGTGGCGTTCACTACCAATAACGTGTAAACCGCCTAATGCAATCACTTCCTCTTGCTCTTTAGGGTCCGCCGGATTTCCTCCCAATACAATATCCGTACCGCGGCCTGCCATATTGGTGGCAATTGTTACAGCCCCTTTACGACCTGCCTGGCTAATGATTTGCGCTTCCATTTCGTGATATTTAGCATTAAGTACTTTGTGCGGAATACCACGTTGACGCAACATATGGCTTAACGTTTCGGATTTTTCAATAGAGCGCGTACCTACCAACACAGGGGCACCCTGTTTCCATAATCCTTCCACTTCATCCACAATAGCATTAAATTTCTCCCGTTCGGACAAATACACCAAATCCGGGTAATCAATACGTCTGGAAGGGCGATTGGGACGAATTTCCACTACATCTAATTTATAAATCTGCCAGAATTCATTGGCCTCTGTCATAGCCGTACCGGTCATACCGGAAAGTTTGTTATACAATTTGAAGAAGTTCTGGAACGTAATCGTAGCCAATGTCTGGTTTTCTTCTTTGATTTGTAACCCTTCTTTAGCTTCTACTGCTTGGTGCAGGCCGTCGCTCCATCGACGACCCGGCATCAAACGACCGGTAAATTCATCTACAATAATAACTTCCCCATCTTTTACAACATAAGCCACATCCCGTTCATATAAGTGATGCGCCCGCAAGGCTTGGTTGATGTGGTGCACCCACTCGGATTGCACATCATCATATAGGTTGGGAACATTTAAAAATTTTTCTGCTTTAGCAATACCGGTTTCGGTAAGTGTAGCCGTGTGTGCTTTTTCGTCGATAATAGCATCTACACCTTGGTTCAAATCGATCCCTTCATACTTGGCTTTTACCTCATCTTTTTCTGTGATAAGACGGACTTTTAAAGAGGGAATCAAACGATTGACAATATAGTATTTATCGGTGCTCTGTTCCGAAGGGCCGGAAATAATTAACGGAGTACGCGCTTCATCGATTAAAATAGAATCTACTTCGTCTACAATACAAAAATTCAGCGGACGGAGTACCCGGTCTTCCCGACGGATAACCATGTTATCACGCAGATAATCAAATCCCAATTCGTTGTTAGTTACGTAGGTGATATCTTTGGCATACATCTCACGACGTTCTGTATTTTCCATGTCGTGGCCGATAAAACCAACGGTTAATCCTAAAAATTCATGAATGGGCCCCATCCATTGGCGGTCACGTTTGGCTAAATAATCGTTTACCGTAACAACATGCACCCCTTTTCCCGTTAGAGCATTTAAGTAAGAAGGCAATACAGCCACCAAAGTTTTCCCTTCCCCGGTACGCATTTCTGCAATTTTGCCTTGATGCAAAATAATGCCACCCAGCAATTGCACATCATAAGGGCGCAAGCCGATTACACGTTTGGCAGCTTCCCGCACAACAGCAAAGGCTTCGGCAAGGATATCTTCCAGCGTTTCCCCGTTGGATAAACGGTTCTTAAATTCTTGGGTTTTAGCTTTTAATTGTTCGTCGGATAAGGCTTCAATTTCAGGAGCAAGCCGATTGGCTTTATCTACATAATGTTGAATTTTTTTTAAATCACGTTCACTTTTTGTTCCAAAAACTTTGTTAATTACTGTTTGAATCATACAAAAACCTCTAAAAATATAAAAAATGGCAGCCTTCTGCTCACACGCATCTCCTACACAAGCAAAGTTATTTGGCTACCGGCTTTTTATTTTTAGAGGTAACAGAAAGATTTTTGGCTTCTTTAGCAGCTTTTTCTTGTTCCATGGCTGCCGCAATACGTTGCTCTTCTTGGAAGGAAAGCAACGATTGCTCTTGTTCTTGTGCCACGTAATTTTTGATTACAAAATCAATTTGCTGAGAAGAATCTTTTTTCAGGCTTTTGATTTCTTTCTTCAGTAGAGAAAGTTGATTATTCAGTTCTTTCTTTACTTGCTCTTTTTCTTGTGCAGACAATGTTTTATTGTGACGAAGATCTTTGATTTGCTGCTTTTTATCTTTTACTTGCAACTCTCTTACTTGGACAGTTACCGCCCAAATTTTCCCAAATACAGGATGTAAGTTTTCTATAAAACGATCCGTAATAGCGGAAGTATCCAAACCATAAGCATAGTTAATGGGGAAGGCGCGGTCATATTCTTGGGAAAGGGCACTTAATTCTAAAGAAGTGTCAAAATTGCGAACAAGCGCAACTAATTCATAGTAGTTGTTTTCATTTTGTTCAACATTGTAGGAGGCCATTACGCTTTCTAAAAGAAGAGCATATCCTTTATCCTGTTGTGCTCTTTCCAACACAGCCGGATTGTATTTGGCAAAAAGATTCAACATCTGTTCGCGGGTATAATTTTCTGCAGCACAAAGAGACATGGAAGACAACGCCAATATGGCAAAGATTGCTAAACTGCGTTTCATATATTCCTCCTAAAAAAACAGGAGCATCCGCTCCTGTTAAATTTTATCGGGCGGCCGTGCGGAAAAAGTTCCCCTTAACATTCCGCGCTAATTGTACGGGGCCCAAAGTTTTGTCAGCCTGGACAACTACATTTTTATCCGTAGCATGAACGATCCCTTCTACAGAGCCGAAAATATCGCCCTTTTTCAAAACGCCCAACCGTCCATGATTGTTAATTTGAACTTCTAACTTCAAATCACCATCTACTTTTTCTGCTAACAAATCTTCTTCGCTCATGGCAAATTCCAACGGGAATTTTGGATTGATAATCCGTTTAATTGCCACGGGCACATCAGCTTCGTTTTTCACCACAATAGCACAAGAGTTATTGTCGCCTTGTGCCATACAAACCAACTGTTCGGGCACAGTGACCGTTCCCGCCAAAGAGAACCGTCCTTCTTCTACATGGCGGCTGGCACAAAAGAAATAAGCCCCAGCACTGCAAACGGCTAATAAAATAAAAAGTTTCTTCATACTTATATTATATCTAATTCCAATCTTTCCTCGCAAGTAACGCAAGGCACAAAAGACCTAGGCCTTTTGCTGACAATAATTTATTGTTTAAAGAATCCCCACAGGTTGGCATTATATACCCAACCCTTACAAGTTCCCAAGGATGCTTTCTCCGGGTTATCAACTACCTGAATCCATTTCCCTTGTCTGGAAAGATATTTGAAAGGATAGCCTTTTTCTACGGTACAAACGATATCCGCATTGGCAGAAGGACTTTCGCGAACGTTCAAATCTACCGTGGCGGCCATTCCTCCATTAGGGCTTAACAAGCTGGCAGAAATCCAACCTTGATATCCTTCGAAATCTTTGACCAATACCCAGCTTTTGTCTTCATTGGTTTTTAACATCAAGACAGGGGTATACTTCCACATATAAAACTTTACAGGGCAAGATGTTCCGGCGCAAGTACGCACATTGGCTCGTTGTGCAGTAACGCTAGCATATTTTTGAGCAAACACAGGAGCGCTGAGCAAAACAAAAAGGGCACTTAAAGCAATGAGTTTTTTCATATTTCTCCTTTTCGATTATAAACGTAAAATTCGGTATATTTAAAGTATAGCAATACTTTGGAAAACATTGCAAGCGTTTTCTCCGTTTATCCGGCAGTCAAAAAAGGTATAATATAAAAAACAATTGGAGAAAGACATGAAAGAACAAGTAGAGAAAGTAATTAATGAAATCCGCCCGATTTTGCAAGCCGACGGCGGAGATATTCAATTAATCGGCGTGGACGAAAAAACCGGGATTGTAACCGTTGGGCTGCGTGGGCATTGCGGCAGTTGTCCGCACGCACAGCTAACGTTGCAAGCCGTAGTAGAACGCCGCTTGAAAGAATTAGTCCCCGGCGTAACCGCTGTAGAACGTGTATAATGCCCATTATCGATCTGCACACTCATTCAGATTATTCGGATGGCACCTCTTCTCCGGAAGAGGTGTTTCATGCTGCATTAAAAAATGGGGTGCAAATCTATGCACTTACCGATCACGACACAACTGACGGCATTCCAACTGTTGCCAAAATTTGCCAGGAACACCAGGTACTATTCACTTGCGGAGTAGAAATTAGCACGCGGGACCATGATCACCTGCATCTCATTGGATACAACGTAGATATTACCCGCCCGGAATTTCAGGCATTCTTGGCCAATAACCGCCAAAAAAGACGCACCCGTATTCAACAAATCATTTTGCAACTCAACCAAGCCGGAATAGAATTAACGGAAGGGGAAGTTTTTTCTCGGGCACCAAATACAATTTCCCGGGCGCACGTAGCGGACGCTCTTAAAGCTAAAAAATATGCCCAAACCCGACAAGATGCTTTCCGTAAGTATCTGGTTCCGGGCCAACCGGGGTATGTTCCCTCTGCCGGCGTTTCTGCTTTGGAAGCTATTGCACATATTAAAAAAGCCGGCGGGATGGCCGTTCTGGCACACCCGGGGCTTACTATCGGCCATTGGGATTTCCCCGCTTGGACAGAAGCCGGCTTGGAGGGAATAGAGGTCTTTTACCCGGGACATACCTATTCTTTGAAACAAGATTTGCTCTCTTTAGCTTCTAAATACGGCCTTGTGGCTACAGCCGGTTCCGATTATCATGGTCCTCGCGGGGGGCGCATTACCACTCCCGGGATGCAAATCCCGCAAAACCATTACGACAAGCTCCTGCGAAAACTTTTCAATCGCTAAACCAATTAAAAACAGGCCTCTTAAAAAGGCCTGTTTTTAATAAACTTATTTATTGTTATTGCGCCGGAGACGGTGTCGGTCCTTCCGTCGGACCTTCTCCGGGGGTATCTCCTCCCCGGTGAAAGAATCTCTTAAATCGCTCCCATACTTTTTGGATTTCTTGGCGCACCCCCGTCACAAGAGAAGAATTGCGCATCATCCGCGGAGTAAGCAGCAAACTGGTCAGTAACATACCGCTTGCATAGAGTAAATTAGCCGGCACACCCAGCCCAGCCATTCCTGCCATATAACCTGCTGGAATAGCAACCGCGCCACCTACTGACATGGTTAATGCCATAAGAGAAGAAAGCTCTCGGTCTCGTTTTTCTTTTTCATACCGTCCCGTAATATAATTATACATTTGTGTGAAGAAGTTCCCTATCCCTATAGTGGCAATTGTAGCACCGGCAATGGTTTGCGGTACACTGCCACCGGCGGTAACCATCATTGCCGTTCCGATTGCAGAAAGGGTAGAAAAGCCTATATACATGGAAGCTGGGCTCATCTCACGGTTGCTGAGGTCTCCTCCCGCCAGACGGCCGGCAATCATTGGTAGGTATAAGGTACTGGCAACCAAAAAGAGGGCTAATTCACCTTGCGGGATAAGATCTTTCATAATACCGGTAAATGAACTGGAAAGTACAAACTCGTGTACACACGCAGCCGACATGGCAGCCAATAACGAAGGCACCCCCGGGGAACGGAACATTGTCCACATGTTACCCAGGTTGTTTTCTTGCATTTTAATTGCATCAGACAAGCGCTCCATAATTTGCTTGGCTTCTTCCGGTGTTTTCTTGTATTCTTGGATCAATTTCTTTTCCACTGCAACCCACACTTTTTCCTTAAAATCTTCATAAAGAATTTTTTTGAGGGCTTTTTTATCTTTGGAAGGATCAGAATCTATTTTGATATGTGCAAAAGCCAAGGCATCCAGAGACTCTTTAAACGAATACGCAACATCACGAATGTCTTGTTGGTTAAGGTCTTCTTTTGCCAAAGTCTTCGACCCCGTATCAATCATATTGATTACGATTTGCCGGCTTTCGTTCAATTTTTTAACGGTGTAGGCATCACGCAGTTTAGAACCCAATATTCTGAACATGGTGTAAGTAGAGTATAAAGCATAAATCGGGAAAGCGATGGAAAAGTCAAACCCTAAATTTATGCCCGTTGTAAATTTAACTGCGTAGTTAATAACAAGTGCCATAGCCAAAAATGTTAATGTTCCTACATTCTTATAAGTAAAGCCCTTGTTATAACCGGCCAACGTGCTGAGAGAAATTTTTGGCTTTTGAAGAAAAATTTCCTTAAACCGCTGGGCAATTAATTTAAAACCTTCCGGTTTTCCCTCTGTCAATTCTTCTACAACTCCTTCAGTCTTTTCCTCTGATGACAGAACCACCACTCCACGATTGCTTCTAATTAATGGATTACTTACCAACTGCTTTATAATTCCGGCTCCGGCCATGCAGATCATCCCCGCCATAAATAGTCCTTTCTGAACGGGGCCCAATGTCATTTGTTCCACAAACCCGTAAAACCCACCGGCAGTTGCCAATAGCCCAGATAGCGCAGATATTCCCATCGCGGTTACCAGCAAATTCTTTTCCCCATACTTCTTAAGCGCCGGAGTCATTAAAGAAGCAAAACCCGGCATGACATAGTTGATAGAAAACATCAAAGCATTGGCAGTGGCATCACTGACTCCCAAAGGATCTCTTACAATAGATCCTACTTTCCCCAAACTAATGTTGGATAAGGCAGCATCACGCGCCACGAGAGACACTCTGTCTTCCGTTGGATTTATTATAAATTCCAATTGGGTTCCTTTCTCTAAGAAAGGTTCCAATTTCATAAATTGTTGGAGCTGATGTTTCGGGAAACGAACGTAATATTCTTCCGGAAGGGGAACAATTTCATCAGAACCTTCGAATTTTAATCCAATTTCCCCATTTTCGCGTAAGAAGAATTGAGCGTTTAGAATAAGATTTTCACTCTGTGTGCCCGGCAACCCCAACGATTCCAACCAGTGCGAAAACGCCTGTTTTGCCTCTCTGCGCCACAAAGCAAGACTTAACTGTACATCTAATTCCACCGGTAATTCTTCCCCGGTTTTTTCATCATAAAGTTTCTTTTTTACCCGTTCCAATGATGCATTCGGATCGTGCTCCAATTTCAAGCTCAAACTCACGCCGGCTTTTTGTGCCGCACGCACGAGCGCACCTACGTCATTGGGAGAAATGGACATATAAAAGTGTTCCATATCAACGGGCTTTTCCCCATTTTCGACACGTTTTACAATATATCCGTTTTCAAAACGGGGTTCTTCTTGGAATATTATTTCGTCATAATCTCCTTTAAAAGAGGAGCCTATGCTAAACGTAATGGGAAGAGCTCTCTTTTCTCCGGTCTTGCTTACCACACTTACCGGGAAAGAAGTACGTTCCCCTTTTTTGCCGGATAAAAACTGTTTAAACCGTTGTAATACGGTAGCCGATTCTTCTTGTGCGGGAACAACCTGCTCCGCAACGGCCTGCTCAACTGTAACCGGCGCTGTTACAACCGGTTCCGTTACAGCCGGAGTTATTTCCTCTGTCAGCGAAGAAGGTGGCAAAGCTAACACCAATGGTTCAACCGGCCCACCGGCTTTGCCGGCCACACCACGCTTAGGCGCGGAAGAAGGCACTACCCGAAATTCTTCCAATTCTCCCAGATTGCGCCAAGTAAATGTAGCAGAAGTTGAGAAATCACCGACTAAACCGGCAAACGGCCCATAACGAAGTAAACCTTTTTGGAAAGAAGGAGAAGCTACAGAAGCATCCGGAGCTTGATTCGTAAGCTCTGTTATTTGGTTGCGGAATGTTTCCCAGGAAATGTCTTGCGCATCTTCTTCAAACAACGATTTTAATTTACTTTCAGCCTCCTTCCCCATACGTTGTAAACTGCGGCCCAATAAAAGTTTTGCAGGGCTTTCAAAAATAGTTCCTTTGGCTGCTTTGTAAAAATCAAACAAAGAAGGAATATCTTTTTCATTCCCCATTAACCCCAAGGCAGCGGCATCAGCAAATAAACCAAAAACTTTTTCTTCCGGGCTATTTTCAGTTTTCAGCACCCGTTGCGAGAAAGATTCCAACGTTTCCCCTTTGCCGACCATGGAAAAAATCTGAGGAGCTTGCGCCAACTGTTCTTGGTAAAAACCAATTGCTTGCCCGCGTTCAAAACCGGGTAGGCGGCGTTTCAAAGCAAGGCCTACCATTTGGTTACGCATTAAAGCAAGGGAATAAGAACTTTGCGGAAGTTTTAGAATCTGAGCACCTAAACCAAGAAACTGATTATTTTGAAATTGAGAAGAGATAAGTTGAATTTCTGTCGGAACACCGGATTGCACAGTAAAGGAGGGAATACGTGCTAAATAGGCGGCTGTAATTGTTCCGTTAAACACGTGTCTTGAAAGTGCTGCCGGCAAAAAAAGACTTTGCCGAGGAGCTCCTTGGGCTGTAGCGCGAACGACAGATTCTCCCAACGGAGTTAGCTGCGCAAAAGCCGGCGCAGCCGTATTTACAAGCAGACAAGCACTTAATACGAGCGATAAAAATTGTTTCATGGTATCTCCTTACCTCTATTGTGGCTTTTTTCAAACCATAAGAAAAGGGCCAAAAGACCTAGATAAACAGGGTTTTTAGACCTAGAAACGAACTGGTTCAAAGGTGCTTCTTTACCATTATTTTATTAAACCTGCCCACTCCCCCACAACGGCCAAAAGGCCCATTTTATTTCTGGGCCTTTTGGGTTAGATGGAGAAAAAAATAAGAGTTAGTGAATAAGCTTTCTTTTCAAGGCACTAAAAACGCTGGCAGGTAGCAGCGGGCGAACATCTGCCCCATAAGAAAACGATTCTTTGACGAGGGAAGAACTTACAAAAGCAAATTTTTCTGTAGCAGGCAAATAAACCGTTTCCAATGAAGGGTATAGCCATTGATTGTAGGCCCGGGCGGTATTTTCATAAGAGAGGTCCGCCCCATTGCGGATACCACGTACCAATACCGTTAAATGATGTTTTTTCATATAGTTCACCAATAACCCCGTAGCACTGGCTACCTTAATATGTTTATCTTTTTTGAACACTTCTTCCAATAACGCTTTACGTTCCTGCAAAGAAAACAAAGGGGTTTTTTGCGCATTGGGCATCACCAGCACCACCACCGAGCCAAAAATAGACTGTGCGCGGCGAATGATTTCCACATGGCCATTTGTAACGGGATCAAAACTCCCGGCAAAAACAACAGGTTTTGGCATAGATACTCCTTCCTATTACAGAACTTCTTATATTATGGTATCATAATTTTATGATAAAAAACCCCTTTTCTGATGAAATTTATTTGAAACGCACCCACCCGCACACTCCTGATTTGCGGGATGAATATTTTCGCGACCAGACCAAAATTATTCACTCGTTACCTTTTAGACGATTGAAACATAAAACACAAGTATTTTTTGCGCCCAATAATGACCATATCTGTACGCGCATAGAACACGTTTTACACGTAGCTACCATTGCTGCTACCATCTGCCGCGGACTTAACAAAAGCGGGAATTGGAATTTAAGCGAAGATTTAGCCTATGCTATCGGCTTGGGTCATGACATCGGCCATGCTCCTTTCGGACACGAAGGCGAACGTGCCATTGATTCCTGCATTCGGCCACACCGTTTTTTACATGAACTCAACAGTTACCGTGTTGTAGAACACTTGGCCAATTATGGGGAAGGGCTCAATCTAACTTTTGCCGTTAAAGATGGTATCATCTGCCATTGCGGAGAGGACTTTGCCAACAATCGGCTTCGCCCTGCTGAAAAACCAAATGATTTGGAAGCTATACAGGGCCGCACCCAGATGCCTTCCACATACGAAGGCTGTATTGTACGTTTATCAGATAAAATTGCTTACTTAGGACGCGACATCGAAGATGCCATCAAAGCCGATTTAATTACCCGGAAAGATATCCCCCAACGGGTACGTGAAGAAGTAGGCACTTCCAATGGGGAAATTATTAACACCCTTACGCTGGATTTGATTCATCACTCCAAAGATACAGACTATATTGGCTTTTCAGATGAAAAATTTGAATTGCTTTCCCAACTGCGTAATTTTAATTATCAATCTATTTACCACAACGAACAAATGTGCCGCCGCCAAGATGCTATCAACCATTGTATTGGGGATTTGTTTGCTTATTTCCGCAAACTATTTCAACGCTATCAGTTTGATTATGAAGGTTATCAAAAAGAACGTAAACTGGCCGCACGCGGATTTGGCAATTACATCAAATCTATGAACCGAGTGTATAAGGAAGATGCTGCGCAAATCAACACAATTATTTCTGATTATATCGCCGGAATGACAGACTCTTTTGCGTTAAGCATTATGCAAGAAGTTATTCTGCCCACCACCATAGACTTCTTTAACTAATATTTGTTACAAAACAGACAAAAAAATCCCCGATCATTTTTGACCGGGGATTTTATTACTTATAATAAAGAGGTATGTTCTTTCAAAAACTTCAAGAGATGTTCCCGTTCTGCACTATTAGGGCTGCGTTCCACCAACGTGCCAATCGTATTCCCGGCGGCATCCGTTGCCCAACGTTTAATTTCTTCTTCGTAAATACCGGTAGAGCTGGCGCGTACCAATTCGCTGGAGTTGTTACGAACATTTTCTAATTTGGTCACATTTTCTGCTAAGTTAGAGTGGGTATATAAAGGATAGAAAGAGGCTACTTCACCGCGGCTTAAATGGCTGATTAATGGGGTTTCCATTGCCATATTTCGTTCGTTTTTCAATTGATTGATTACAGAAAAATCTGTTGGGAACACGGTGCGGAATAAAGAAGCAATCGATAACAATGTAGATAAATCTTGCGCATTATGTAACAAATTGTTTTGAAATTCATCTGTCTGCAACAATACTTGCGGATGAATACAAGCAGCTTGCGGTTGAATATCTGAAATAGAAATAAGAACTGTATCCTTGGGACAAGAGAGAGGTTGGTTGGCGCGGACTTGTTGAGTTTGTGAAACTAAGTTGGAAAAAGCATTGGCTGCTCCCAAGCGGGCCCATTGATGAAACTGTTTGTTTAATTGTATTTCTAAGTTAGAAAAATCTGCAGCGTGTTGACGGTTTTTGTTCCAAGCACGCCATACTTTTTGTTCGTATGGGCGGGCGCTTTCTTGCGTTTTTAAGCCATATTCCACCTCGTGCGCTTGTAGAGACATTACCGATAGCAAACTTATAACCAACAGGTATATGATTTTTTTCATAGGGCACCTCTCCTTTCCTATAGTATGCCCATTTAATATATAAATAACGAGGGTCTTTAGACCTATTGCAAATAAAAAAAAGACCTATGTTTTTTATAGGTCTTTTAGGAACTGGATACCGGCCAACAAAAAACCTCTCCGGAGGAGAGGTAAATGGAGCGGGCGAAGAGAATCGAACTCTCGTCTCAACCTTGGCAAGGTCGCGTTCTACCATTGAACCACGCCCGCAAAATCGTTACTACCTATATAGTATATCAAATTTTATAGATTCCCACAACTTTATTTTAGCGCTATTTTGCAGAAGACGCTGTCGAGGTAGCCTTCGGATTGCCGGATGTATTTCCCAACAACACCCCGGCTATTGGTTTCAAATAACGATTTTCCGTTACAGCTCGGCGAATTGCCGGATTTTGCCGCAAATCGTCTAAATAAGGATTTCCGCTGATAATTTGCTCTGCTTCCCGTGGATTATTGCGGAAATACTTCAAAGAGGGGCTTACCAACAAATAACTCATAAAAAGGCTATCGCTCACTTCTTTTACCATTTGTTCGTTAGCAAGAACAGCCTGCACAGTAGGATCATTAAAAAAATCTCCCATAGCCACCGTATCCTGTGCAAACGCCGCCAATAACTGCGGATCCTCCAGCAAAGGGGCCACATCCGGCCGGCTGGTAAAAGCGACCGCCAATTCTTTACGAGAAAGCAGATATCGTATCAATTCCGGATCTGAAATATTAGCAGTAAAATTTTCCGTTAATGCCCACGGGGCCGATCCGGCCACTTCAAACATCTTGTCAGTAAAAGACTTGTAATTAAAACGGCTGATAATGGGCAATGTAGATCCTAAGTTAGAGGTAGCCACGCTGCGGTCCTGCCCCTCTTGAATGTTTAAGACCGTGGAATTTTGATGAGGATTAAATTCCCAATCGCCACGTAACCCTTGCACTTGCTGAGGATCAAGAGCATGGCTTAAATTAGCAGAACGATGGTTTGCCCACAATACCCACAAGCCTGTGATGAATAAAAGAAACAACACCGTTCCCCCTACAAGCAACAACGGTTTATCTAAACTTTCGTTAGAAGAAGAATCTTTTTTCTCTGTTTTCTTCGGCGTTTTTTTCTTATTCCACGGAAGATTCTTCCCTTGGAGGAATGATTTTTTTTGCGGTTGTTTTTGGGGCTCTTGTTGCACGGAGGTCTCCTGCGAAAGCTTTGCAGAAGGCCCCGTCTGCGGTGCTTGTGATGCTGAATCAGTCCCTTGCGGCGTTACGGTCTTTTCGTCTCCCATATCCAATAAAGGCATGTGCCCCTCTTGAGGGGCCGGAGGTTCTTTGGGAGGGAAAAAGATAAGAAATAAATCTTTTATATCCATAATTCGCAATCCGCTTAAATCAAGTATAATTTATTATATGAAATCTTTACTTTTCTAGAAAGAGGACACCCTATGCAAAAAACAATTTTTTATCATGATACTGATTGCGGCGGCGTAGTTTATTATGGCAACTACCTTAAATTTTTTGAAGAAGCCCGCACCCTCTATATGGCGCAAAAAGGTTATTCCGTAGCTTCTTTAATGCAACAAGGTAAATTTTTTGTTGTAGCACGGCAAGAAGTGGAATATAAGTTCCCGGTGCGTTATGCTGATGTAATTACAGTAAGTACAAAGGTGCTGGAAGTTTCTGATATTAAAATTGTGTTTGAGAACACAATTATCAATCAAAACGGCCGTTTATGTACAAAAGGAAAAACCACTTTGGTTTGTGTAGATAAAAACGGCGTTCCTTCTTCTATGGGGGTAGAGGTAAAACATGCTATGGCAGTAACCCCGCAAACAAACGGCTAACCCTAAAATGATCCTGTCCTCTTCATCAAATAATAAAAATAAGGCTCTTCTTTGCGAAGAGCCTTATAAAATATAAACCCAATATCCCTAGACGATTTTACTTTCTTCTTCTTGGGCTTTTTCAATTTCTTTTTCCAAACGGGTATGCAAACGACGCAAAACCGTTTGTGTATTTCTTTTCCACTCTTTTATGCTCTTCAAGTCCGCTTCCACTTCTTTCAATTTCAATGTATTTTCTTCCAATACACGCATGCGTTGTTTGAGCGTCGCATTCTCCGTCATCAATTCCTTTTGACGGGAAAGAGCTTGAGAAATTAATAATTCCAGTTGTTTTAATTTTTCTTGCATCAACGGGCTCCCGTTAGCGCAATTGTGCCCCTAATTGGGTGCGTAACTGTTCTACAATGCGTTCAAACGCTTCGTCGATTTCTTTGTCTTTGAGTGTTCCGTCTTTCTTAGAAAAAGCCAAACTAAACGTAACGCTTTTCTTCCCTTCGGGTAAGTGTTCCCCTTGATAAACATCAATCAAATGATGATCCAATTGCACATCTAGCGGCGTCTTGTCCAAAGCGCTGACAATTTGCGCATAGGAAACGGTTTTTTCCAGCACCACAGATAAGTCTCTTAAAGACGGCGGAAAAACAGCAATATCTTGCGCCGGTTTAAAATTTTGTGCAGAAAAAGTCTTTTCAATCAATTTTGTACCAAATTCAAAAGCCCACACTTCGGTATTTTTAATATTAAAAGCCTTTAGCGTTAAGGGATGAATTTGTCCAAATACCCCTATTAGCTTCCCTCCCAACAGGATATCCATGCTAATTTTCGGATGCAGATAAACCGGCGCTTGTTTGGAAGGAACAAAAGAAATACCTTCCACGTTCCCTATCAGCGCTTGTATTAATCCTTTAAGCCAATAGAAATCAACAGGTTGTTCCTTGCTGCCGAAAAATTTATCGGTCAAATTACCGCACAGCACTCCCCCCACGGTGTAATTTTCAACGGGGAATCCCTTCATAGACTGGAACGTTTTGCTTGTTTCAAACAAGGCCAAGTCATTGCTGCCAAACCGCAAATTACTTTCTACGTTTTTCAACAAAGACGGTAATAATGTTGGACGTAAGTAATCCCAGCCTTGCGCAAGCGCATTTTTAACACGAATACAAAATTTGGTATCTACTCCAAAAAGTTTCAGTTCCTTTTCGCCCAAGAAATCAATATTTTTGCATTCGCAGAAACCAGCTCCGATTAATTGGTTTCCGTAAATTTTCGCCAAATCAATTCCTTTGGGGTTATCGGCAAACACCACGCGTGCCTTTGTAGGAGCCGCAGGGATTTGGTCATAACCGGCAAAGCGGGCGGCTTCTTCTGCCAGGTCCCACTTGTGGTTCAAATCGCGCCGGTGTGTAGGAGCCTGGAAACTCCATTTTTCCCCATCCGTACGGAATTGTGCGGCTAATCGCGCAAAAATTTCTTTTAGTTTTTCTACCGGGATTTGTGCGCCTAAAATAGCGTTAATTTCTGCCGGCGTGAATTCAACCGTTTTATTTTCAAATTTTTGCGGATAGACGTCATTGATTTCACTGGCTGTGCCGCCGCAAATTTGCACAAACAAATCACTGGCACGGCGCATAGCCAAAAGTGCACCTTCTATGTCGCTTCCTCGTTCAAACCGTTGGGAAGAATCGGAAGAAATAGCAAATTTTTTGACAGTTTTGTTAATGGTAGGTGGATTAAAGTAAGCCGCTTCCACAAAAATATCTTTTGTATCGTCTTGAATACCACTATTAAGTCCGCCCATAATACCTGCTAATGCAGTGGCTTTCTTTTCATCAGCAATAAGCAAGCAATTTTCGTTAAGTTCCAGTTCGCGCCCACCTAATACGGTAAATTTTTCTCCCTCTTTGGCGTTGCGGACAATAATCTTGCCCCCCTCCACCAAACGCAAATCAAATGCGTGGAGTGGGTTCCCCAATTCAAACATCACATAGTTTGTAATGTCAATAAGAGCATTTTTGGGATTAAGCCCCATGGCGGCCAAACGTTCTTTCATCCATTCGGGAGATTCTACATTCTTTACCCCGCGAATAATCCGTCCGATATAACGGGCGCATCCTTCCGGGTTTTGAATTTCTACTTCTAGTGCTTTCCCTTGCCCTTTAATATCCTTGATTTCCGGCATTTTAACCGGTTTGTTGAGTAAAGCGCCCAATTCACGTGCTACTCCCAGATGAGACAGCAAATCAGGCCGGTTAGAGGTAATTTCCAACTCAAACAGTGTATCCGCTTTCCCATAGAGAGTGGAAACATCTGTTCCCAGTTCCAAATTTTCATCCAGCACTAAAATTCCGTGGGCGCGCGTATGGGTAAGGCCTAATTCATCAGACGAGCAAATCATCCCTTCGGACTCTACTCCGCGGATAACGGCCGGTTTCATTACAATCTTACCCAAACGTGCTCCAACGCGGGCCAAAGGAACCTTTTGTCCTACTGCAATATTGGGGGCTCCGCACACGACCCGTTGTGTTTGTCCGTTTCCACGGTCCAACGTTACCAAGTGCAAATGATCGGAGTTGGGATGTGCGTCAATTTGCGTAATTTGCGCCACATGCACGCCTTCGAAATCAGCCCCGGTTTTTTCCATAGAGGCTACTTCAATACCCAGGTCTGTTAATTTTTTAGCCAACTCTTCGGGAGTTAGATCCACATCCACAAAATCTTTTAACCAAGAATATAAAATTTTCATAAACACTCCCTAGAATTGTTTGAGCAACCGCACATCATTTTCATAAAAAGCGCGAATGTCTTTAATGTTCAACATCATCATGGCCAAGCGTTCCACACCCATTCCAAACGCATAGCCGCTAAATTCATTGGGATCGATTCCGCAGTTTTTCAAAACATTGGGATGGACAACCCCTGCTCCCAACATTTCAATCCACCCATTTTGTTTACAAACGTTGCAACCTTTTCCCTGGCAGAACACACATTTTACATCTACTTCCACACTCGGTTCGGTAAACGGGAAAAAAGACGGGCGAAAACGAATTTCAGCCTTATTGCCGAACAACCCTTTCATAAAAGCCGTCAAATCACTTTTAAGATCTGCCAACGATACGTTTTTATCTACATACAACCCTTCAATCTGGTGAAATACCGGGCTATGGGTAGCGTCCAAACTGTCGTTACGAAATACACGCCCCGGCGCCATAATACGCAGCGGCGGTTTGTGCTTTTCCATATAGCGGCTTTGCACGTTAGAGGTATGTGACCGTAACACCAGCGGCATTTTGGTATCTACAAAAAAAGTATCCTGCGCATCACGTGCCGGGTGATGAAGCGGTACATTGAGCAAATCAAAATTATGTTTTTCATCTTCCACCCACGGACCTTCTGCCCATTCAAAACCGAGATGAGCCAAAATAGTAGTCATACGGTCCTGCGCCACGGAAAGAGGATGTTTGTGCCCTTTGGCCACCGGATAACCGGGCAAAGTTAAATCTAAATTTACTTTGTTTAGTTCGTCATTAATTTCTTTGGCAGCAAAAAATTCTGCTTTTTCATCCAATACAGCTGTCAGTGTTGCTTTCAAAGCATTGCCTAAGGGGCCCGCTTCCTTTTTTTCTTCAATAGAAAAATCTTTTAAGCCTTTTAATAAATCCGTAAGCGCACCTTTGCGCCCAAGAGCGGCTACACGCAAATCTTCCACTTCGGCAGAAGTTTGGGCAGCTGCTATTTTTGTTTTGTAATCTTGCTCAATGGCAGAACATGCATTTTTAAATTCCAAAATAGTCATAATATTATTATAGTAAATTCCGCACGCGTAAGTATGTGTATAGGAAGACTTGTCTTAATCCTCCCAAACAAGGGCTCTGTCTAAATTGAAAAGAAATAAAGTACAATAAAAGTATGGCAAGAGATATCGTTCAAGTAGAAATCAAACGTATTCCGCTGGAAATAGAAGATTCCGGCTTAGGCGTGGTGGAATTGTCCGATTTGGCCTCTAATGTAGAAAAATACATGCAACGTCTACAAGAAGAGGGAGAAATCGACACTTTGAAACAAGCTTTGCGTACGGCTCTTTTCTTTGCGGCACAAGCCTATTTGAGCAATCAAAACGAAGGAGGCAAACGGCAAGAAGAAGAGGCCCGTTTAGATTCTTTGATTTCCAAATTAAAAACATCTCTTGATAATACCCACTAATTATGGCCGAAGATTTAAGACCTTTAGCCGCGCGCCAAGCGCCGCAGAAATTAGAAGATTTTGCCGGGCAACCGCATCTATTAGGTCCGGGAAAAATGTTGCGCCGGTTGCTGGAAGCGGACATGATAAAATCGGCCGTTTTTTTCGGCCCTCCCGGTTGCGGCAAAACAGCTACGGCCCGCTATATTGCTTCCCGCACACAATCTTATACCGTGGAACTCAATGCCGCCTCCGCTGGAGTAGCCGATCTAAAAAAAGTGCTGGCCCAAGCCAAAGAGCGTGCACAAATGCCCTCTTTCGATCAACGCCGCACTTTGGTTATTTTGGATGAAATTCACCACTTTAACAAAACCCAACAAGACGTTCTGTTGCCGTCGGTAGAGAAAGGCGATATCATCCTCATCGGCATCACAACGGAAAATCCCTATTTTTATGTTAACAATGCCCTATTATCCCGGTTTTCCGTATTTGAATTCAAACCCCTTGAAGATAACGATTTGCTCAAAATTTTAACACGTGCCGCCCAGACAGAAAACGCCAAAATTGACAAAGACGCTGCCGAATTTCTTATTACTCAATCCAATGGAGATTCGCGTAAAATGCTAAACGCAGCCGAGTTAGCTTTTGTAACGACTGCTCCAGACAAAAAAGGCAAAAAACACATTACCCTGGCCATTGCACAAGAGTGTATTCAAAAACGTCATTTACGCTATGATAAAAAAGGGGATGACCATTATGACATTATTTCCGCTTTTATCAAATCCATGCGCGGCAGCGACCCGGATGCTACTGTTTATTGGTTGGCCCGCATGCTTGAAAGCGGAGAAGATCCCCGTTTCATTGCGCGACGAATTCTAATTTGCGCATCCGAAGATGTAGGCCTGGCCGAACCTTACGCTATCATGATTGCACAGGCCGCTTTTTCCGCCGCAGAAGAATTGGGCATGCCCGAAATACGTATTCCTTTGGCACATGCAGCTATCTATGTGGCTTGCTGCCCTAAAAGCAATTCTGCTTATCTGGCAATTGATCACGCTTTGGCCGAAGTACGCGAAGGCCGCTATCGCCCCGTACCGGATCATTTACGTTCCGGTGGAAAGAACCGCGGATATAAATATGCACACGACTTTCCCAACCACTACGTCAAACAACCATATATGCCCGACCCCCTCCAATTCTTTGAACCGGGCCAGCTGGGCAAAGAGCCTTCCTTAATTGAACGGCTCAAAAAAATCAAAGGAGAGTAAATGGAAGCCAACCCCTTTCAAGGGCAAGTCTTTACCGTTACCGCACTTACACTCGCCGTCAAACAAATGATGGAGGGCGTGTTTCGAGATGTATTTGTGGAAGGCGAAGTTTCCAATCTGCGAGAAGCCGGATCCGGGCATATTTACTTTGATTTAAAAGACCGCGATTCTTTACTTGGCGCCGTCATGTTCAAATGGGATGCCCGCAAATATTCCTTACAACTGCAAGAAGGCTTACAAGTACGTGTATGGGGAAATTTGTCCGTCTATGCCAAGTCCGGGCGTTACCAAATTGTAGTAAAAAAAGTAGAAGCTCTCTCCAAAGGAAATTTGTATTTGGCCTTTGAAAAATTAAAACAAAAATTAGAAGCGCAGGGATTGTTTGCCCCGGAACATAAAAAAGAAATTCCTCCTTACCCGCAACGTATAGGAATTGTCACTTCTCCTACCGGAGCAGCTATACGGGATATTTTATCGGTACTAAAAAGACGCAACCCTTATTTAGAGATACTAATTGCCCCTGTTTTGGTACAGGGAGAGGAAGCCGCCGGACAAATTGCCCAAGCCATAGAAGACTTAAATCGTTTTAAACCCAAATTAGATGTTTTACTTATCGGACGTGGCGGAGGCAGTATAGAAGATTTGTGGGTCTTTAATGAAGAAACCGTTGCCCGGGCTATTTATAAAAGTAAAATTCCAACCATTTCTTGCGTCGGGCATGAAGTAGATTTTACCATCGCCGATTTTGTGGCTGATTTACGGGCTCCCACTCCCTCTGCTGCAGCGGAATTAGTGGTAGAAAATTCGCAAAATACTTATGCGCATGTGTTGCAATTACAAAAACGTATCGGGCAAGCCGTTTCTTTGTTTTACGAACGTGCCAAAAATCGTTTGGATCTGGCTTCAAACAGCCCTGTTTTCAAAGATCCTCTCTTGCTTACGCAAAACAAAGAACAAGAAGTGGATGCTCTTTCTTTGCGCTTAGAAAGTGCATGGAAAAATCAATTGGGGCGCTGCGAACACCGCTTGGAAATGGCACGTCAAAAATTAGAGGCCCTGGGACCGCAGAATATTTTAAAACGCGGTTACAGCATTACGCGCAAACAAGATGGCAGTGTCATCAGTCACGTTACACAAACGGCCCCCGGTGAAACAATTTATGTACAAGTGCAAGACGGTATGATTTATACAGAGGTGAAATAATGGCAAAAATAACTTTTGAGAAGCAACTCTCCCGTTTGGAAGAAATCGTAACACAATTGGAAAGCGAACAAACCGATTTGGATGCTTCCGTCAAATTATTTGAGGAAGGCATAACGCTATCGAACGATTTGTCTAAAAAACTGGAAACCGTTAAATTCAAGGTAGAAGAATTAAAGAAAAAAGGGCAAGCTCTCTCCACAATCCCTTTTCAAACAGAATTAGCCGAGGAAGATAATGGCGAAGAATAAACTGCGTTTAGACATGGCTCTGGTAGAACAGGGTTTTTTTCCCAGTCGCAACCGCGCGCAAGCCTCTATCATGGCCGGAGAAATTTTAGTAAACGGAGAAGTGGATACCCGTGCTGACCGCACTATTTTACCCGAAGATAAAATCACCCTTAAAGAAAAATCTTGCCCTTATGTTTCACGCGGCGGTTTAAAATTAGCCGGGGCACTAAAACACTGGAACATTGATGTAAAAGGAAAAGTTTGTGTGGATATTGGTGTGGCTACCGGTGGATTTAGCGACTGCATGTTACAAGCCGGGGCCAAATGTGTGTATGGCGTAGACGTTGGAAAGGGGCAACTGGCTGACGAAATGCGCCGCTACAAAAATTTTTATTTCAAGCCGGAAACAAACGCCCGTTTTATGACGCCCGATTTGTTTGATTTCCCGCCGCAATTTGCCGCTGTAGATGTATCTTTTATCTCCCTTACCATGATTATGGAACCCCTATTTAAAATAATGGCACCGGAAAGCGAAGTGGTCTTCCTTATCAAACCGCAATTTGAACTTACCCCTAAACAAGTACCGCATGGTATCGTGAAAACGGATGAAAATCGCCAAGAGGCCATTAAACGCGTGCAACATTTCTTAGAAGAAAATTTAAAAGAGAAATACGGGGCTCAGCCGGGGGATATTATTGAGTCTCCCATCAAAGGGACCCACGGGAATATAGAATTTTTGTGGTATGTAACCTTAAAAAAACCCGCTGTTTAAGCGGGTTTTGGAAATGGTTGATTACTGGGTACGCTCCTGATAAATTTTAGCTTCCACCAACTGCTTAAATACTTTGCCGCGCTGTTCATAATCTTTAAATTGATCAAAACTGGAACAAGCCGGAGACAGCAACACAACATCTCCTTTTTCGGCTTCTTCCATAGCAACGCTTACCGCATTTTCGAGTGTACCGCACCGAATGGTAGGAAAACCTCCCCGCAATTCCGCATCTATTTTTTCCATGGATTCCCCAATCGTTAACACCGTCTTGCAATAAGTTTGCAAAAAGGGTAACAATACTTCGTAAGAGGCCCCTTTATCTCTACCACCCAAAATTAATAAAACATGTGGGGTTTTTTCAAAACTTTTTAAAGCGGTAATCGTAGAATCCAAATTGGTCGCTTTGGAATCGTTTACATATATTACCCCCTTGTGATAAGCAAACGGCTCTATACGGTGTTCCATGGGAGAAAAGGTGTCAAATACCTCTTGTATCACATCTGTTTTTACACCGGCGGCTAAAGCCATCAAAGCAGCCGCCATGGCATTTTCCACGTTGTGAATGCCTTTTAAGTGAGGCGGACGAATTTGATATCCCGCACTAAAAACAATTTCATCTCCATCAAAAAACACTTCTGTACGGAGCAAATGTTTCGGTTGGGTAGAAAAACCCAACACCGTGCTTTTAATTTTAGGAGCCAACGCCACACACAAAGCATCTGCACCGTTAATGATCAAAAAATCATTCTCTCTTTGGTTTTTGAAAATCTTTGCTTTGGCTTTAATATAATTTTTCATGCCATTGTGATGGTCTAAATGGTCCGGCGTAATATTCAACAGGCAGGCTATATGCGGACGAAAATAAGTGCTATCTTCCAATTGATAACTGGACACTTCAATCACCACATCATCTCCGGTTTTTACCCGATCGGCAAAATTAGAAACAGGGTTACCAATGTTGCCGCACACAAAAACATTTCGCTTTTTGTTTTGTGCATCCAATTGCAAAATTTGCCCCAATAAAGAAGTAGTCGTAGTTTTCCCGTTAGTTCACGTTACCGCAACAATACGGCCCCCTTTAGGCATACATCCAATGGCTACCTCCAGCTCGCTAAAAACGGGAATTCCTCTTTTTTTGGCTTCCAATAGTTCCGGTTTGCGCGGAGAAAGGCCCGGGCTTTTAATCCAAAAATCACAATCAAAAATTTTATCAGTATGTCCCCCTCCTTCTATTTCAATAGAAGAAGGCAATTGATAAGAAGGGCCATGATTAATGGTGGAAGATTCGCTGATAAGCACTTGAAATCCTCTGTGGGCCAGCAACGCAGCTACTGCGCGGCCACTACGACCAAAGCCCAATACACAAACTTTTTTCCCTTTCATTTTTTCCACATTAAACATGACTTTTCTCCCGCAAAAAGCGTTGTACGGTTTCCTGATCGGAAAAATGACGTTTCTCCGTTCCTACCAATTGATAATCTTCATGTCCTTTGCCGGCAATAATTACAATATCATCCTTGTGCGCCGCACTTAAAGCTTCTTCAATGGCTTTCTTTCGATCCGGCTCTATATGATAATTGGTACAACCTTGCATTCCTTGTAAAATATCGTTAAAAATTTGTTGTGGATCTTCACAGCGCGGATTGTCGTTGGTTAAAAAAACGTGATCTGCATGCGTGCAGGCAGTTTTTCCCATCAAGGGCCTTTTGGTACGATCCCGTTGGCCGCCACATCCAAACACTAAAAATACTTTCCCTTTTTTGAAAGGTTCCACGGTTGCAAAAGCACGTTGGAGCGATTCATTGGTATAAGCAAAATCTACAAATACAGTAAAATTTTGCCCCATGCGAATTTGTTCCATACGGCCCGGCACTCCCGGCAACCGTTCCAAACCTTGCGCCACCGTTTCCAAAGAAATCCCGTTACAAGTGGCAGCCGCGCAAGCTGCCAAAGCGTTGGCAACATTATGGCGTCCCAACAAATTAATTTTCATTGGGACTCCGTTCACCTTAAAATGTGTTTCCGTTAAACTTTCCCGAATATCTGTTCCTCTGTAATCAGCTTGTTGTTGCAAACTGAAAGAAGCTACTTTCACGCGCCCGTCGCAAAGAGACATCAGACGCTGCCCGTAAGGGTCATCTGCGTTGATAACTGCCACACGATTTTTTTTAGGGTTGTTAGGATCGGTCAAATTCTCAAATAATTTTACTTTGGCCTGGAAATAATTTTCAAATGTTTGGTGAAAATCTAAATGATCTCTCTGTAAATTAGTAAAAAGCGCGGTATCATACCAAATGTTACGTACTCTTTGCAGTGCCAGCGAATGCGAGGAAACTTCCATAACAACATCAGAGCATCCCCCCTGGCGCATTTGTTGCAAAAGTTTGAAAAGCACCAACGCTGCCGGAGTCGTGTTGGGGGCAGGGCACAGCTGTGTTCCATTCAAACGATAATTAACCGTTCCAAATACGCCCACTTTGCGGCCCGCAACCTGTAAAATACTTTCCAATAAATAAGCAATGGATGTTTTCCCTTTCGTGCCGGTAATGCCAAACATTCGCAACTGATCAGAAGGACGGTTATAAAATTCATACGCCGCATCTGCCATTTCCTTATCAATATCGGCCACTTGCAAAAAAGGAACGCCATAATCCATCTGCTGCGCTTGAGCAGACACAACCAAAGCAGCTCCGTTTTTTACAGCTTGTGCAATAAACAAATTCCCGTCAGAATTAGCCCCTTTTAATGCAAAAAAGGCAAAGTCCTTTTGCACTTCTTGAGAGCGAAACGTAAGGCCTTTCAAAAGAATATTTTTTTGCCGAGCGACGGTCAACACTGTACTAGACATACCTATATGGTACAAAATTGAACAGAAGGGAAGGAATAGGCCTTTGGACCTACTAGTCCTGTAGGAACTTAGTGCCTATTTCTTGGGCCATTTGGGCCAGGTGCGAACGAATTTGGGGTTGTTTCTTTTCCAACAACGGCAGTAGTTCATTGCGTATCCAGTTACGCGTAAAAACATCTTCAAAATTAGTGGCATCTGTCACGTGTGAAAGATGATTATTCTTTAAATAAGTTTCTGTTTCTTGGCGAGTAATACACATCAACGGACGTACAATTTCCACCCCCGGGATGAAAGCACGACGAACGGGAATCCCCGCCAATCCTTTGGCTTTTGTTCCTCGCAATAAATTAAGCAAAATTGTTTCCACCTGATCGTCTAAATGATGTCCCAGTGCCAATTTGCTTCCTCCCCACTCTGTACACACTTGCGCATAAGCATCATAGCGGGCTTTGCGGGCGCCGTGTTCGGGGCTGAGCCCGTACTGTTGCGCTACGGCCTTGGCATCTACCCGTTGCACAAAACAATCAATGTCTAATCGTTTGCACAACTGTTCACAAAATTGCTGATCCCTTTCGGCTTCTTCTCCGCGCAAACCGTGATTTACATGCACAGCGGCCAAAGCAAAATGCTGTTTAGCCGCCAAATAATGTAAAAAATGTAACAGGCAAACCGAATCTGCACCGCCACTTAAACCCACCAAAACACAATCTTTTGGGCCGATTAAAGAAGAGGTGAAAAGACGCATTTTAGGTAACACGGAAGCAATAAAGCTTTTTTTTGTCATATAAAAAAGTATAATAAATATGGTAGGATAAATGTATGAGAAAAAGAATTTTAATAGTGGAAGATGAAACAAGCCTTGTTGAATTGTTAACGCTTGTGTTGTCTCGCGAAGGATACGAAGTCCGCGCCTGCCAAAACGGCCGCGATGCCATCGCCATGATGAAAACGGTCCACCCCCACTTGGTTATTTTAGATGTTATGTTGCCAGGATTGGACGGAACCAATCTCATCAAGATAATGTCCGAAGATGAACAACTTGAATCTATCCCTGTTATCGTTACTTCCGCTCTTATTGAAGCCGAACGCTTATTCAAGCCTTATCCGCAAGTAAAATGTTTTGCTTATAAACCTTTTACGTTGGCAGATTTTATAGGGCAAGTTAAACGGTATATTGGTGATTAGTTTTTAAAATCTCTTAAAGCCCCGGGCAAACCGGGGCTTTATTTTATCATCAATAAGCAAAAATTATATACTTTATATATACTCATTTTTATAAGGAGTTTTAATTATGACGGTAGATTGGAGCCTTTTAGTCAACTCTTTCATCGCTACTATTGCTATTTTAAACCCCATAGGGAATATGCCTATCTTTTTGGGGCATGTAGAAAACGAATCTCCTCAAGTACAACGCGCCGTAGCCGTATTAATGGCTTGCTCCATCTTTGTATTATTACTCACCTTTTTCCTTTTTGGAACACGCATCCTTACCATGTTTGGTATCACGTTGCCCGCTTTCCGTTTGGCAGGATCTATTATGATTTTACTCGTAGGTCTGCGCATGTTACAGGGGAAAAGCAAATTTGAAAATCACGGTATTGAAACCGCCGCTCATACCGGCAACACTTTTGACCAAGCACGCAGCTCATTGAGCCATATTTTAGTTCCGGTGGCTATGCCATTATTTATCGGCCCCGGTTCTATCACCACAGTTATTTTGTATGCAGAAAAAAGTCCTTCTGTGCTAATGTCTTTTTTGATGGTATTTGTGTTGGCCTTATGCGCCACGATTGTAGGAATAGTCCTTTTTTCTTCTCGCTGGATTTTTGACCGCATTGGAACAAACGGCACGCAAATTGTCATTCGTTTTATGGGAATGATTCTATGTGCTATCGCTATGCAATTTATGATAGACGGAGTTGATCAACTTCTTCCCGGCGTGCTTAATGATGCTTTTACTCATGCGACTAAAATGTAATCACCAAAAAGCAATTGTTGCAGACGTATGAACAAATTTAAACTTGTTTCTCGTTTTACCCCTGCAGGAGATCAACCAAAAGCGATTGAAGCTTTAACTCGCGGTGTGCTCGAAGGGCAAAAACGTCAAACGCTCTTGGGGGTTACCGGATCGGGCAAAACTTTTACCATGGCCAATGTGATTGAAAAGCTCAATCGGCCTACGCTTATTTTGTCTCCCAATAAAGTTTTAGCTGCTCAGCTATATGGTGAATTTAAGCAGTTTTTCCCCGAAAATGCCGTCGAGTATTTTATTTCTTATTATGATTATTACCAACCCGAAGCTTACATCCCGCAAACCGATACATACATAGAAAAAGATTCTGCCATTAATGAACAAATTGATAAGTTACGATTGAAAGCTACCACCTCTTTACTCACACGCAAAGATGTACTGGTTGTAGCCTCCGTTTCATGCATTTATAATATCGGCTCGCCGGAAAGTTTTAATGAAATGCGCATTTATGTAAAAAAAGGGGGCGAAATGACCCGCTCCCAACTATCAGGGCATTTGATCAAAATTCAGTACCACCGGGATGAATTAGAATTTACAACAGGAAATTTTCGCATGCGGGGCCCATTCGTTGACGTAATGACTCCTTATTCTGCCAACGCTATTCGTGTGGAAATCACCGGCAAAACTATTGCCCATATTTATGAAATTCACCCTGTTACCGGTAATATACTGGCTGAATTAGAAGAAGCCTGGATTTATCCCGCCAAGCATTTCGTGGCCACCGAACAAGATACACAAAACGCACTGAATCAAATTGAAAAAGATTTGGAAATTCGTCACGCACAACTACTGCAACAAGGAAAAGAATTGGAAGCTTTCCGTTTGAAACAACGCACAGAATACGATTTGGAAATGTTACGCCAGGCAGGCTTTTGTTCCGGAATAGAAAATTATTCGCGTTATATAGATGGGCGACAACCGGGGCAACGTCCGCAATGTTTGCTGGATTATTTCAAACGATTTGACGATTTCTTGTTGTTTGTTGACGAATCTCACGTAGCTTTGCCACAAGTGCGCGGAATGTTTAACGGAGATCGCGCCCGCAAGCAAATGTTAATAGATTTCGGTTTTCGCTTGCCTTCCGCGTTAGATAATCGCCCATTAAGATTTGAGGAATTTGAGCAGCTGTTACCTTCTACTATTTTTGTATCTGCCACCCCGGGGCCATACGAACTCACCGTATCCGGCAATCAAATTGTAGAACAAGTCATTCGCCCTACCGGCCTGGTAGATCCCGAAGTAACGCTACATCCCAGTGAAGGCCAAATCGACCATTTAGTACAAAAGATTAACGAACACAAAAAACGCGGAGAACGCACCCTCGTGCTGGCCTTGACCAAAAAAACTGCGGAAGATCTAAGTGCCTATTTTGTGGAAAAAAATATCAAAACCCGCTACCTCCACTCCGATATAGAAGCGCTGGAACGTTTGGAAATCTTAAAACAATTCAAACAAGGTGATTTTGATGTATTGGTGGGGATCAACCTGTTGCGCGAAGGAATTGATATTCCGCAAGTGGGATTAGTGGCCATTATGGGGGCAGATAATGAAGGCTTCTTAAGAAACACCACTACTCTTATTCAAATAGCCGGGCGGGCCGCACGCAACGTTGACGGAGAAGTAATTTTGTATGCAGACCGTCAAACCGATTCTATCCGTTACGCCCTCAATGAAATGAACCGACGACGGCAACTGCAACAAGCTTATAATAAAGAACATCATATCACCCCCAAAACCATTCAAAAAACGGAGGCGCAACTGGAAGAATTTGAACAACAAACCAAAACTTCTGCCTTTGGTATTTTAAGCAAAACATTACCAGAACCAACCGTTAAAAATATCAAAGCAATCGAAAAAGATATCGAACAACAAATGCACCAGGCTGCCGACGCTCTCAACTTTGAATTGGCCGCTGAATTACGCGACCGATTATTTGAAATTCGCCAAATGAAAGTTAAAAATTAGTAGGATAATTATATGAAAACAAATACTATTGCTTTGCAATCTGTTACAAAAGTGATTGGACTGGGAAAAACTACTAGCACACAGTCACTGGCCCGTTCTTTATCCTTATTGGAAACGCACGGCACCCTTATTTTAGCCTGCCAACAGACGGAAGCTTTTGACCGTTTCGGCAAAAAATTCCCGGCAGGAGACGGGGGAATCTATTTTACTTTAATCCTTAAGCCCTCTATTAAATTTTCTTTAGAGTCGCTCACGCGCGCCATGCAAAATGCGGTTACGGATACGTTGCAAAAGGTTTTCGAACTGAAAACAAAAATTACCGCAGAAGGCGACGTCTTAACGTGGGACAAATCCACCCGAAATTACAAAAAAATTGCAGGTATTTTAGTAGAAGAAAATGAGACCGGTTCTTACTTGGTAGGTTGTGGAATTTTCCTCAACAACAAAATAACCGGTGCCTTCCAAAATTCCTGTATTTCTCTAAAAAAGATAATCGGCTCGGACACGAGCAAAGAATTATTTTTGGATGAGGTCCTGAATAATTTCTGGAAAGAATACTCTTTCTTATAGAGGCGCCTCTCCAGATTATTCCCCCCGTTTAGAGAAATAAGTTATAATATAAAGGTACCGTTTTCGGGCAGTTGGCGCAGCGGTAGCGCGTCCGCTTCACACGCGGAAGGTCACAGGTTCAAATCCTGTACTGCCCAAATTTTAAAGCATCTCCTCCGGGGGTGCTTTTTTTGGCAACAAAGTAGCTTTTTCCCCTCTCCAAAGGGTCTCTCTCTTTTTCACGAAGAAACGCTCTTGTCAAACCCCTATTCATCTATGCTATACTAACTTTAAGAGAGGGTTTTATGTTTCGTTCGAAAACAGCAGAACAATTAGCACCAATCAATACCGTTTGTTTGATTATCCTTACCACCTGTGCAGCTACCGGGGTACTTGTTTATACCAAAAGCATCTTGATGCCTTTTGTAATCGCTTTGTTTTTTGTAATGGTAATGGCCACTATCGCAAAATGGATGACTCAGCGTTGGAAAACACCTTACTGGGTGGGACTACTCTCCTGCTTCCTAGCTTTTTTAGCCATTACCATGCTGGCCTTTTCTTTTATCTCCAACTCTATTGAATCTTTTGTAAATGGGGCCGGTATTTATACTGATCGCTTAAACGATAGTTTGGATTGGGTATTAGCCAAGGCCAACCATTATCACATTAATATCAATGCAGAGTTTGTAACGGAAGCCGTCGCCAAGTTGCCGGTATTCAATATGGTAAAAAGTGTGGGCAGCATTATCATGTCTGTTTTTACCAATGCACTTTTGATTTTATTATTTGTCATCTTTATCTTAATGGGAAAAGCTTCCGACGAAAAACATTCTTTCGTCAGCTCCATGCAAAAACAAATCTCTTTTTACCTCATTGTTAAAATATCCGTTTCCTTATTGGCCGCTTTTTGCACCTGGATTGTATTAACTTTCGTTCATACGGAATTGGCTTCTATGTTAGCCGTACTTACTTTTATTTTGAATTTCATTCCGAATATCGGTCCCTCTATTGCCACATTGTCCCCCGTTCCTGTTTTGTTTTTACAATACGGTTTTGACTGGCACATTGTGTTTGTATTAGGCTGTTTAATTGCAATTCATTTCTTAATCGGTAATATACTGGAAACGAAATGGTTAGGAAAGGGAATGGATTTGGACCCCGTTGTCGTTGTTGCCAGTTTAATTTTTTGGGCACTAGTCTGGGGAGTTATGGGCGCCCTTTTAGCAGTCCCGCTGACAGCTATCATAAAGATGGTTCTGGAACAAAATGAAACCACCCGGCCGTTGGCTAAAATTTTAGGAGGGAATTTTACTCTCAAATGAAAACAACACCCTGGCTGTATATTCCTTCTCTCTATTTGGCAGAAGGATTTCCGTATATTATCATTAATACCGTTTCGGTCATTTTGTACGGTGCTTTAGGCTATTCAAACGAGCAAATTACTTTGTGGACCGGATGGCTCTATTTGCCCTGGGTACTTAAAATGTTTTGGAGCCCTCTTATAGATGCCAACTCCACCAAACGCCGTTGGCTCTTGGGTGCGCAAACGGCCATGAGTGCAGTTTGGTTGTTGATTGCAGGATTAATTACATGGCATGCCTTTGCTCATGCACAAGAAACACAAAATTTAACCTTCTTCATTCTTTCCCTTTTTGGTTTCTTATTGGGTGCTTTTGTATCTGCCACGTTAGATATTGCCACTGATGGTTATTATCTTCTGGCGCTTACTCCGCAAGAACAGGGCTATTTTGTGGGGGTGCGCACTTTCTTCTATCGTGTAGCCATGATTTTAGGCAGTGGGATCCTTGTTTCGTTGGTAGGATTGCTGGCCAAACACGGTGTTGCTTCCCCTTATAACTGGGCAATATTCTTTGGCACAATGGCTTTGTTTTTTGGCGTTTGTGCTCTTTTCCATTCTTTTTGCTTACCCCGGCCAACGGAAGATAAACCTGTGGCCAAAACCCAGGGAAAAGCCTGGGCGGAATCTTTCGGAGAATATTTTAAACAAAAAGATATTGTTTATATACTCCTTTTCATTTTACTGTATCGTTTCGGAGAAGCCCTGTTAGAAAAAATTGTTCCGCTTTTCTTGCTTAAACCTACTGCAGAAGGCGCTCTGGGCATTTCTATGCAAGCTTATGGCTTGATTAAAGGAACGTTTGGATTGGGGGCTATTATTGCCGGGAATTTACTGGGCGGTTGGTTGTTGGGGAAATTTGGCTTCAAAAAATGTATTTGGCCTTTCGCCATAGCGTTGGTATTACCCAATATCTTTTATGTTTATCTTGCAGCAGTTCACCCCGGTCTTACTATGGTGGGAGTACTTATCACATTAGAAAATTTCGGTTATGGGCTCGCTATGATGGCCTTAACTGTCTTTATTATGTACATCTCACAGGGACAGTATAAAACTTCCCATTATGCTATCTCTACCGGTATCATGGCTTTAGGGATGATGATTCCTTCTATGTTATCCGGTAAATTGCAAGCCTTGCTGGGCTATCAAGGTTTCTTTGGAGTAGCTTTCTTAATTAGCTTGGTTACTTTTGCGATCGTTCCCCTTTCTTTTAAAATAAAAACATTGGACGAAACTGAAGCAAAATTCAATCATCACTTAACGGAGAAAAAAGATGAAAAAACCAATTAATTTAAACCTCTTAGCCACAGAAACCCGCAACCCCAATACATTGGATTTAGATCGCCTGACGCCGCGCCAAATTGCGCACAAAATCAATGCAGAAGACAAAGTAGCTGCTCTCGCTGTACAAAAAGCCGAAAAAGAAATCGGGCAAGTAATGCGCATGGCCGCTGATGCTTATTCTCATAAGCATAAAATTATTTTTATGGGAGCCGGAACCAGCGGACGCCTGGGGATTTTGGAAGCGGTAGAATGTGTGCCTACTTTTGGAACAAAACCTTCTGAGATTATCGGCATCATTGCCGGTGGGAAAAAAGCTATTTTCCGTGCACAAGAAGGAGCTGAA
Organism: Elusimicrobiaceae bacterium; assembly: GCA_016282685.1. Lineage (GTDB taxonomy): Bacteria > Elusimicrobiota > Elusimicrobia > Elusimicrobiales > Elusimicrobiaceae > Avelusimicrobium. The sequence continues at coordinate 50,296 of JAEELM010000016.1, forward strand.
GACAGCGCCACTTTAGGGGCCGCTGATGTGATGAAAAATGCCAAAAAAGGGGATTTGGTAGTAGGGCTTTCCGCCAGTGGGCGTACCCCCTATGTTATGGGAGCATTAAAAAAAGCGCAACAAATCGGTGCACGCACGGCGCTTGTTTCCTGCAACGGCCGCGCCGATACTACAAATGCCGAAGTCCATATTTTCTTACCCACCGGGCCGGAAGCTTTGTGCGGTTCTACCCGCATGAAAGCCGGAACTGCCACTAAAATGGCCCTTAACGCTATTACCACCGGCGCAATGACCTTGTGTGGCAAAACGTATCACAACCTTATGATTGACGTACAACCTACTAATTTAAAACTGGTTGCCCGTGCTACACGTTTGATTAGCGAAGTCGCAAAAACAGATGAAAAAACTGCCCAAAAATTGTTAAAACTTTCCGGGCAAAAAGTAAAAACAGCCGTTGTCATGCATTGTAAAAAAGTCAACAAACAAGAAGCCGAACAATTACTTAAAAAGAACAACGGTTTCTTGACGAAGGTAATAGATGACTAAACTGGCTTTAGGACTAATGAGCGGCACAAGCGCTGACGGATTAACCATTAGCGCTGTGTCGTTGCGTCCTTTTAAAATCCTCCACTTCAAAAACTATCCATATACGCCCTCATTTCAACAGAAATTATTATTGGCATACGATCTAAAAGCACCTCAGTTAAGTGCGCTGCATTATGAAATTGGACGCGTGTATGCTACGTTGGTAAAACGATTTTTAAAAGATTTTCACTTGTCAGTGCGTGACGTTGCTGTTATCGGTTCACACGGCCAAACCATTTATCATGGCCCCGGAGACAAAACCCCCAACACACTACAAATTGGGGAACCTTCTTTTATGGCGGCCCAGATAGGGTGTCCCGTTGTGAGTGATTTTCGTGCTATGGATATGGCTTTGGGAGGAGAGGGCGCTCCCCTTATGCCATTTTTCGATCAATATTTTTGGGGGCGCCGTACTAAACCCGTCATTTTACTTAATATCGGCGGTATCTCTAACTTTTCGGTCGTCGGAAAAAACATTAAAACTTTTGGATTTGATGTAGGCCCCGGGAACACTTTAATTGATCTAATTTGCCAGGAAGCCTTCAAAAAACCTTTTGATAAAAATGGGCAATTTGCTGCAAAAGGAACGCCTCATATCCAACATGTACAATCTTTGCTCAAACAACCTTATTTCCGCCAAAAACCTCCTAAAAGTTTGGACAAAAACACTTATGGGCAAGATTATGTAAATCATTATTTTCCGGCGAAAAATTTTGCAAATGCATATGACCGGATAGCTACTGCCACTTATTTTACAGCCGCCACCATTGCCGACGCCATCAAACGTTTTGTCCCTAAAAAAGCACAATATAAGTTGATTGTTTCCGGCGGTGGATGCTACAATAAAACCCTTTTAAAATATTTACATACCCAATTGCCGCATTTAATAATTACTACTTCCCAAGCAGAAGGAATAAATCCCCAAGCCAAGGAGAGTGCGGCTTTTGCGTTGTTTGGCTATTTAGCTCTACAACAGAAAACAAACCACTGCGCCTATGCTACCGGCGCGTGTAAAAATGCAATCTTAGGAAAAATATGTCGATGAATACTAATCGTTTAGTTTTCCCCGGCTTTTGGTTCGGGAAAACATCAGAAGAAGAAGCCTTGGCCCTTTCACGTGCGGGCGTAGGCGGGTTCTGCATTTATGGCGGTACCAAACAAAAAGTAGTAGATTTGATCCGTAAACTACGGGCAGCTTCCCCCCTGTCTCGCATTTTAATCGCTGCCGATTATGAAGACGGTCTGGGCCGGTGGCTTCCTGATGCGGAATTGCTTCCCTCCAATTTGGCTTTGGGGGCTGCCAATCAAGAAGATTTGGCGTTTGAAAAAGGATTTATTACTGCCTATCAGGCTCGTTTGTTACGAGTGGATTGGGTCTTTGCGCCGGTTCTGGATTTGGCAGATAATCCCGACAATCCCATTATCAACACACGCTCTTTTGGGCAAGACCCGGAAAAAGTAATTCGTTTGGCACGGGCTTTTATGAAGGGGCTCTCCCAAGGAGGTGCCTTAAATTCCCTCAAACATTTCCCGGGGCACGGAAACACTTCCGTTGATTCTCATTTAGCTTTACCGGTCATGAATGCCAGCAAAGAAAATTTGAAAAAAGCTTTGCGACCCTTTCAAGAATTGTTAAACGAAGCCGATTCTGTGATGATGGGTCATTTATTAGTTCCGTTATTAGACGAAAAATATCCGGCCTCTTTATCTCCTATATTGATTAAAGAGCTGTTGCAAAAACGGTTAAATTTTAGAAAATGCGTTTGTACAGACGCTCTATGTATGAAAGCTTTGGGGGATGAAAAACAGGCAGCTCTCCAAGCATTGCATGCCGGCGCGCATGTATTATTAGTGCCGGAAAAACCTTTTGAATTGATGGACTTTTTGAAAAAAGCTTCTATACCGGAAGATATTCTAAAAGCCGCAGAGCAACAACTCAATGCCCTGTGTGCCCAAGCGGATGAAATCTCTTTTTCCGCTCCGTCCTCTTGTCCTCCTGTGGCGGAATATATTTCCCGTTCGGCCCACCGTTGTTTAGTGCTGGAAGGAACCATTCCTCCTATCGAACCGGGAGAAACTATCCACTATCTATCTATCGGCAATGATGAGAATTTGTCGGAGATTCCCTTTTTAAACACGTTAACGGCTCATGGGATTAATGCCCAGGCATGGGAAAAACAAGCCGACACGCTGGTCATTTTATTTTGGCGCCGTTATCAGGCATTCAAAGGGAAAATTGGTCTTTCCAAAGAAGAGCAAGCCCTAATAGAGCAAGCCTCTCTTCAGGCCAAACATACGGTCCTTATTTGTATGTCAAACCCATGGGCTGCAGGTTCTATTTCCGCACAAGCTAAAATTTTTACCTTCAGTCCTGCGCCCATTTTCCAACAAGCTGCGGCAGAAACATTAGTAGGAAAATTACATCCCACCGGCAAATTACCCATTACTGTTTAAGGCGTTGCCCAAATTTTCTGCTTACTTTAAGAACTAGGGAAGAATTTCCCCAAAACACATGGCGTGTTCACAACGTGTGATTTTGGCTCGCACCAGTCCGTTGGCAGGACGGTCTACCTTTACGTTTTGGAAATTTCCGGTCAACCCCTGGGGGACACCTTTGCGTTCTTCCATAAATAAGGTTTGTTCCGTTCCCACTAAATTCGCCGCAAAACGGTTGCGCAATTTGCGATCCAACTCACGCAATTTATCGGCGCGTTGTTTGATAATCGTTGAAGGAAGTTGTTTGAGTTTTGCCGCCGGCGTACCGGGGCGAGGTGAATAACTAAATACATGCAAACCTGCCAGTTGCATTTTTTCAATAAAAGCAAACGTCTCTTGAAATTCTTTTTCTGTTTCGGTAGGATACCCGGCAATCACATCTGCAAAAATTCCAATACCCGGAACTTCCCGACGTAGCTGTATCACTTTATTTTCATAATCATTTGTTTGATAATGGCGGTTCATATCTTTCAAAATTTTATCGCTGCCGGCTTGCAGTGGCAAATGAAAATAATTGCAAAATCGAGCCGGATATTGATGCATAGCCTTGATAATACCCTCGCTTACTGTCGGCAATTCAATCGAAGAAAACCTCACGCGAAAAACCCCAGGCAGGCGGGCAATCTCTTCACACAGCATAGCTAAATCTGCCCCCGTTTTTGGGCAACAATAATTGCCGATATTAATGCCGGTTAATACAATTTCTAAAAATCCCTTTTCTTTCAAGGATTGCAATTCTGTTAATACGTCTTGCAAGGGTTTTGATCGCTTTTCACTACGAGCATATGGCACTAAACAGTACGAACAAAAATTATCACATCCATCTTGAATTTTGATAAACGCCCGACTATGGCCTTCGTGCCCGGAAACAGTCCAACACACATCTTTAACTCCAAAAAGGATGCGCCCCAAATCATATTTCCCTATGATTTCTGCTTGTGGAAAATGTTCCTTAATCTGCGCTTGATGAGTAGCAGCATAACACCCGGTTAATATCAATCGGGTAGAAGAATTGCGACGTAAAATTTGACGAATGAGTTTCTCTACATCCTTATCTGCCTGATGAGTGACACTGCATGTATTGAGCAGACAGAGATCAGCCGTCTCAAAAGAAGAAGCTTCTTCATAACCGGAACGCAAGAATTGTTCCAAAATAGCTTGGCTTTCCACCTGATTTACACGACAGCCAAATGTTTTTAAAAAGAAAGTCGGCATTCGCTCTCCATATCTGCCATTATACTTTGCATTTCTTTTGCAGAAAAAATTTTCGGGGTTTTTTCGCAAGATGTTACAACAATTTAGCCGCAGCAGCTATACACGCCGTTTCTGCCCGCAAGATGTTTACTCCCAACGTAACAGGCACAACGCCCGCTTGCGTTGCCATGGCTACTTCTTCTTGTGTCCAGCCGCCGGCCGGTCCAATAAAAACCCGTACCTCTTTTGGCATATTCAACTGCTGCATGCCCCAAGACAAAGTATGTTGCTTTTCAGCCTCGTAAGCCAACAAGGTTGGGGCTTTTACACTAATTGCTTGTGAAAAAGGAAGAGGATTGGATACCCGGGGAATAAAAGGGGTGTCGCATTGTTTACAAGCCGCCACCATAATTTGATGCCACCGTTCGTTTTTACTTTCCCACTTACTAGTGACATCATATTCGCTGCGTGCGGAAATTAACGGCTGGAAAACGGCTACTCCCAGCTGTGTCCCCTTATCCAAAACTTCTTCTAATCCTGTGCGGGAATTGGGTACAAAACAAAGAGTCAAGTGCAAAGGAACTCGACGAACCGAACATGGTTCCAAAAGCGTTCCTCGGACAAATTTTTTCTGCAATGTATCAATACGCGCCATGAATTGTTTGCCGGTTCCGTCAAACACGCGAATGATATCTCCCTCATGATGACGTACCACAGCGCACACGTGATGGGCCTCTGCATCATTTAAGAAAAATTCTTTTTCTCGGATATCTGCAAAGTACTGTACCATGTCCGCTCCTACTCAAACAACCAAACAAGGCCCCACACTCCAAAAATAAATACGATACCTAATAAAAGAAATACCGGCCAAATCCCCATCATCCATGCCAGAAAAGCACGGTCCACGGATAGATTTCCAAGACGTTTTAACTCGCGGGTTAAATAACAAATTTGCAAGAGCACAACGGCCCCTAGCCAGAAAAAGCCTATATCGCTTAATCCCAAGTTAGGGAAAACAGCCGCGATCAATGCCCACGGGACGAGCAGCGTTTTTAAAAACCCGGCAAGACTGATCATGGAAAATAAATCAGAACACACAATGGGTTTTTTTCGGAAATGAAGATACAGCCCCGTCAGGGAGGCTATAAAATAACCTGCTGTAACCTCTGCTACAAAAAGGAAAAGAAGTCGGGCAAAAAGGCCCATTACGCTTAATCCTTCCCCTATGTTAAAGAAAATAACCAGAGATACTGCCGCCGCTAAATATCCCGCACAAGATTGCAAAAACGAACCTCGGCGAAAATAAGAAAACCAACCGGGTTGTGGGTTTTCCATGTAAGAAAAATAAGATTTTAGCAACCTCATGCTTCCCCCTTATTGCACCCACAGGTACGAAACGCTGGGAGTAGACAAACTCTGCAATTGTTTTGCTACATTGCGCCCTTCCATAGAAGAACCGAACGAGAAAATAAAATCACGAAAATCTCCCGTACGAGATCCAATAATTTTAGGATCTTTAATCCCGGCCAATTCTCCGGCCAATTTTAACGCCGTCTCTTCTCCTCCCAACTGGTCCACAAAGCCCAAATTAAACGCACGTTGACCCGTAAAAATACGCCCATCCGTGTATTCTACCAAGTCACTTTCCTGCACATTGGGACGGCCTTTCTTTACCGCTTCAAAAAATTGCGTGTACGTATCATTTACCATATCTTGCAATAAAGCTTTTTCTTCTGCGGTCATGGGGCGATAAGCAGATCCAATATCTTTGTATTTCCCGGAAGTAATCGGCACCATTTTCACTCCGATTTTTTCAAACAAACCTTCCAAATTGCTGGTCTGCATAATAACCCCTACCGATCCCGTAATTGTTCCCGGTTCGGCTACAATTTTATCTGCCGCCATGGCTATATAAAAACCACCGCTGGCTGCCACGTCACGGAAAAGAGCGACTACTTTTTTGTTTTCTTTTGCTTTCAAAATTTCACTATAAATGTTCTGAACGGAAGCAACGGTCCCACCGGGTGAATTAATGTCTAGGACAATAGCCTTTACATTTTTATCTTTACCCGCTTCACGGATTTTTTTAGCAATGGCGGAAGCTCCGGAAGGACGAGAAAAAGGATTGGAGTTTTCGTCTTGAGAAATAACCCCGTAAATTTTAATCCAGGCTACCCCCGGCTTATTAGAACGCGCCATAGCAAGGGCCATTTCTTCTTGTGAATCAGTTTGTTCTTCTGTGTAGGGCAAGGTTTTAACCGTTAAAAAAAGCCCACAAAGAGAAGCTACTAAAAATAAAATTACCAACCCTTTGGCCCACCAAGAAGGAGTATGCTGCGTCTGCGCCTGTGCCTGTAACTGTGGTTGGGGCTGCTGTTTTTGTGCCACTGTTTCTTTTTTAGAAGCAGATTTCGAAGGCAAAGTAGTGCGAGCCGTTTTTTCTTTTTCTTTCAATCTTTTTTCCCAAATTTCTTTGGGAAGGCTGGTGTTACTTAAAGTTGATTGTTCTTTTTCTTCCATAAAATCCTCACTAAAAGATGTTAATTTATTATACTATTTTAAATTGGTAGAATAAGAATAAGTTCTTTGCAGGGAGGCTTTCATGTTCAAAGCAGTTTATACGGCATTGGTAACACCTTTTCGTGCAGATGGCAGTGTTGATTACGAATCTCTGGAAAAATTATTATTTGCCCAATTGACAGCCGGGGTGGAAGGCTTTGTTTTTTTAGGCACCACGGCAGAGGCTGCCACGTTGAGCTTCCCTGAAAAGCAGGAAATTCTTTCTTTCTGCACACAACGTGTGCGCGGCAAAGCAAAATTTATCATTGGAGCGGGAACGAACGATACCGTTACCACCCTTGAAAACGTCCGCATGGCAAAAACATTCCAACCGGACGGAATTTTAATTGTTACCCCTTACTACAATAAACCCAACCCCAGCGGACTGATTGCCCATTACCAACAAATTGCCAAAGAGAACGTACCGCTGGTTATGTACCATATCCCGGGAAGAACCGGTTTAAAAGTACCGGCTGCCGTGTTAGAAAAACTATTAGCGCAAGTACCTCTCATTGCCGCAATAAAAGAGTCCGATTATGATATGGCTCACGTAACAGATACGGCCGTAAAATATCACACACGGATTGATTACCTATGTGGCAACGACGATCTATTCCCTCAATATTTAGCAATCAATGCCACGGGCATTATCAGCGCCGCTGCAAATATTTTTGCGCCTGCTTTCGTAAAAATTTACAATTTATTTAAGCAAGGTCAAACGGAAGAATCTTTCCGTGTGTTTGCTTCCATCTATCCGCTGATTAAGGCCTGTTATTTGGAAACAAACCCCACCTGTGTAAAATATATGCTGTCTAAATTGGGTTTTGGCACCCCAACGGTTCGTTTGCCGTTGGGAGAAATCAGCCAAGAAAATAAGGCTAAAATAGATGTGCTGCTTTCCAAGGTGGATACTTCGCTTAGGATTTAATCTATGAAGACCGTTGGAATTATAGGAATCAATGGTAAAGTGGGCCAAACATTGCTGGCCCAAATGCAACGTGTAAAAAAGCCGTTTCAGTTAAAAACTTTTGGCCGGAATGATGAAATTCCGCCATTGGATATTGCCGTACTGTGCACAGATAACCCTGTTAGCGCACAACTGGTGCCACAACTGAAAACGCGGGTAAAATTTTTGATTGATATGTCTTCCGAGTTTCGCATGGCAGAGGGAGTTCCCCTAGTCATTCCGGAAATTAACCCACATGCCATCACCTCGCAAACACACCTCATTGCAAGCCCCAACTGCACTACTACGGGGTTAGTTATGAGTTTAGCCCCATTAAAAGCTTTTTATAATTTTAAGGAAGTTTTTTTCTGCTCTTATCAAGCCATCAGCGGTGGCGGTAAAATTCTTTTAGACGATTTTCACAAACCCGGCTCTCTTTATGCCAACAACTGCGTTCCGCTGATTGGTTCTATACAGAAAAACGGCCACACCAGCGAGGAGTTAAAGGGCCTCTATGAAACACGCAAAATCATGGAATTGCCTTCTTTAAAAGTTTACTGCCATACAGTACGCGTGGCTGTAGAAAACGCCCATTCGTTAGGTGTTACGCTAAAGGCAGACAAACCTTTTGATTTGCAACAAGTAAAAAATTTATGGAATCATTTCCCTAATTTATCCTACAGCGAAAAAGTGATTACTCCCAAAGAAGCCAGTGGGCAGGAAACCACTTTTATTTGCCGTTTACGCTTAGACGTGGAAGACCCGCATATTATCCACTATTTTGTAACGTTTGATAATTTGCTGAAAGGAGCTGCCATGAACGGACGACAAATTGTAGAACTGTTATTGGAGAAATTTTAATATGAAAAAAATACTCATTAACGGGGCCAACGGAAAAATGAGCCAGGCCATCATTCGCCTGATGAAGGAACAACCGGAGCTGGATTTAGAACCCGCCGTGTTGCGCAGCAAAGGGCAAACTATTACCGAACCTTTTGACGCTGTCATTGATTTTTCTACCCCGCAGGGCGCGCAAGAAGCTTTTGCTCTGGCCAAACATCACAAAAAACCATTTTTAACCGGAACTACTAATTTGCCTGATTTATTCTTGTTCCAAATGCAAGAAAACACTAAATTCCCGGTTTTTTATTCCCCTAATGTAAGTTTGAGTGTCTATTTTTTCTCCCAACTTTTAAACCGGGCCTCCCAAATGTATAAGGGATATGAAATGGCCTTACACGAAATTCATCATGTACACAAAAAAGATGCCCCCAGCGGCACCGCCAAACGTTTGGCAGACGTGATGGGTCTTCCGCAAGAACAAATAACGTATGAACGTACCGGGGAAGTTGTTGGCACGCATCAGGCTGCTTTCACCGGAGAAATGGATAAAATCGTTCTCACCCACCAAGCCACCAACCGGGACTTGTTCGCTCAATCTGCTTTGCACATTACCGCCTGGCTTATCAAACAACCGGGTGGGTTTTACGCTATGAAAGACTATGCTAATTTTATACTAAAGGAAAATAAAAAATGAAAATTCACTTTATAGGAATCGGCGGCGTAGGAATGAGTGCTTTGGCACAACTGCACGCTATGGGAAAAGACGAGGTGACCGGTTCGGATCGGTTAATCAGCAAAGGGTACACGGACATGGCCCTTTGGAAGTATTTAAAAGATTTAAATATACAACTTTATCCGCAGGACGGGAGCGGCATTGACGAAAAAACCGAACTTGTTGTTTTGTCTTCCGCTATTGAAGAAGATAATCCGGAACTTCAAAAAGCCCGTAAATTAAAAATTCCAACAATACACCGTTCGGAATTGTTGGCCAAACACGTTGCCGCCCATCGTACAATTGCAGTTTCCGGCACCAGCGGCAAAAGCACCACCACCGCTATGGTATATGATATTTTGGCCTTTGCCGGTTTGAGCCCGTCTGTCATTACCGGGGCATCTATTTTATCGTTGCAAAAAGACCAAGGTGTTTTTGGCAATGTTTATAAAGGGGAATCCGATATTTTAGTCATTGAAGCCGACGAAAGCGACGGTTCTATTGTAAATTACAAACCACACTTAGGCCTTTGTTTAAACTTGCAAAAAGATCATAAAGAAATTGATGTGCTGCAAGGATATTTCAAACAATTCATCTCTCATTGTAAAACGGCTATTATCAATGCTGAAGAAGAAAATTTGCGTTCCATTGCTCCGCAAGCCAAAACATTCGGCCTTTCATTGGGGGATATCCACCCCGGAGAAATCAAAGTAGACGGGTTCGGTTCTGATTTTACTATTCAAGGCCAGCCGTTCCGCCTGCAAATCCCCGGTGTACATAACGTGGCCAATGCCACCGCTGCAGTGGCAGCTGCATTGGAGATGGGCGTAGATTTAGAAACCTGCGCCAAAGCTTTAAGCCGCTTTACAGGGATTGCCCGCCGCTTTGCCAGCGTAGGCAGTTTCAACAAAATAGAAGTAGTGGATGATTTTGCCCACAATCCACACAAATTAGCTGCCACTATTGCGGCTGCACACTTGCGCGGTAAACGCGTATTGGCTTTTTACCAGCCCCACGCTTTCACTTCTATCAAATTGCTTTCCAATGAGTTTATCGAAAGTTTTTCCAAAAGCATTGGCAAAGATGACCACTTGTGGCTTACTGAAGTATATTATCCGGGCGGCACAATTCCGCAAGGGGTTTCCTGCCGGACGATTTACGAAGGGCTAAAAGGCCGCGGGGTAAACGTAAGTTACAACGAATGTCGCGAAAAATTGTTGGCCCAAATGGCGGCGGCAGCCCAACCGGGAGATATCGTTCTTATTCTCGGAGCGCGGGACCCAACCCTTACGGATTTTGCCCGTAAACTTTTAAGCGCTCTTAAAGAAACACAATCGTCTAACATGTGCAAAACGTGTATGTTGGGTAATTGTTGTATGGCCTATAAGAAATAACGAACGTAAGATTAAAAAAGAGCCATCCGTTTGGATGGCTCTTTTTATTATACAAGAAGTCTAGGGAGATAAAGAAAACAAAAATTCCTTTAGTCTCTGTGGACATGTTTAGTGTTTATGATGGGAGCGTTATCCATTAACATTTTCCAATTCCACGAATTAGATTTCCATTTTTGAAGGGTCCGTTCTATCTCTTTACGCCCACGGGGTTCCTTCGGGCTTGCCGTTACAGCAGGTTCTTCGCCCATCAATCTGATATAAGCTTCTCTCAACCGGCCCAAAACGGAATCCAACTTCAATAAATAGGTTGTATCCGTAGCCAAAGAAGAGTTGAAGTGTTCTACGGCGAAAGTACGCACGATTGCTTGTGTTTCAAGAATGTGCCCAAGTTGTACTTCTGCTGCGGCCGGAGTAATGGTTATCTCTCCGGTAGCCAATTTTTCCAATTCTCTTTTAGTTTCTTCAGCTACGCGAAGGCCATTGTTAAATACATCCCTATAATTCGCGTACACTCTATCTTCTTCGTAAGGCGTGAAATAACCCGATTTTAAGGTAAACATTACACTTAATCTGTCGGCCGTACCAACCGCATCCAAAAAATCAATATCTTTCCATGTTGCGGCCACCGCATCTTTGGCAAGCTGCGTGGACACATAATTCGGAAGAATTTCTTTCGGAAGGGCATTATTCATTGCACGAGCAACAGAAGAACTTAAAGACGATGAAACAAGTGCTTGCAGCGGTGGGATAGAAGCCATCAACTTCGGTCCGGCACTTGTTATGGCGCTTGTTCTGCTCAGTTCTTCTTTTACAAAATTAGGAGGTAATACAGAAAGAGGGACCTCAATCGCATTAGTAGGCACTGCATAAAAAGGCTTTTCAACCGCTTTTAATCCAGCGTTTGGTATAGCTTCTCTAAGCGTCATTCCTTCCGGAAGTCGGTAACATCTTAACCCGGCTCTTGTAGGAATAGTAAGAAATATTGTGCCACTTCTCATTTCCACTGCTTTGGCACCATTACCTATGAGAATTTCCGATACAATTTTACTTTCAACCCCTGCATTGGCAACCAATGAAAGACACAAACATCCAATTAACATGGCCCATTTTTGTTTCATTTTATTCTCCTTATTCGGCATTTGCATACTTATACTGTAATTCTTATATGCAGGTAAAACCAGGGTCCTTAGACCTGGTTTTAAGGGGAATTAGGACCTAGTTAAATCTGGGCCCTGGGTACCAGAACAAAAAAGCCCCCGGCAAAAACCGGAGGCTTTTGGAACTGCAAAATACTTATTTATCTACAACTTCCGCTTCCACTACATCTTCTTTATTACCGGAAGCTTGCGCTTGCTGGGCACCTGGTTGCGGGCCGGCTTGTTGTGCACCGGCAGCACCCGCTTGGGCACCTTGTTGCGCTTTATACATAGCTTCGCCCAGTTTTTGGCTGGCTTGCAAAGCCGCATCCGTAGCGGATTTCATACGGTTGGCATCATCCCCTTTTAACGCTTCTTTAAGGTCGTTTAACGCTTGTTCGATCTTACCGCGTTCTTCTTGGGAGACTTTATCCCCGTATTCTTTAAGTGCTTTTTCCGTTTGGAAAACCACACTGTCACCGGTGTTTTTGGCTTCAATAATTTCTTTTTGCTTTTTATCTTCTTCCGCAAACTTTTCGGCTTCTTTTACAAATTTATCCACTTCGGCGTCGCTTAATTTGTTAGACGAAGTAATTGTAATGTGTTGTTCTTTATTGGTGCCCAGGTCCTTAGCGGTTACATTTAAAATACCGTTGGCATCAATATCAAACGTCACTTCGATTTGCGGGACCCCGCGCGGAGCAGGCGGAATGCCGTCTAAGTCAAATTTCCCAAGCGGCACATTGTCTTTGGCCATGGGGCGTTCCCCTTGCAAAACGTTAATCGTTACGGCCGGTTGATTATCGGAGGCCGTAGAGAAAATCTGCGTTTTGCGTACCGGGATCGTGGTGTTGCGTTCAATAAGTCTGGTGCATACACCGCCCAATGTTTCCAAACCTAAGGAAAGAGGTGTAACGTCCAAAAGGAGTACATCTTTTACTTCCCCGGTCAAAATACCGGCTTGTACGGAAGCACCGATTGCCACACATTCCATTGGGTCAATACCGCGTTCAATCTTTTTGCCTACAAGTTCTTCCACATATTTTTGAACAATCGGCATACGGGTCGGTCCGCCGACTAAAATAATGCGGTCAATTTGGCTGGTGGTCAAATTAGCATCCGACAAGGCTTGATTGACAGATTTACCGCAGCGTTTAACAATATCGTCTACCAAGCTTTCCAATTTGGCACGTGACAAACGCATTTCCAAGTGTTTGGCACCGTCGGCACCGGCAGTGATATACGGCAAATTGATATCCGTTTCCATGGTGGTGGAAAGTTCAATTTTTGCTTTTTCCGCCGCGTCTTTCAAGCGTTGTTGGGCTTGTTTATCTTTGGACAAATCAATACCGGTTTGTTTGCGGAAATCATCTACCATCCATTTGATGATAGCGTTATCCATATCGGTACCGCCCAGTTGCGTATCGCCGGAGGTGGACAACACGTCAAACGTGCCTTCTTTCCCCATTTCCATAATAGTTACATCCAGCGTTCCGCCGCCCAAATCAAACACCATGATTTTTTGTTCTTTGCCGGCTTTATCAATCCCGAAAGCCAGTGCGGCAGCCGTCGGTTCGTTTACCAAACGCACCACATCCAACCCGGCAATACGCCCGGCGTCTTTGGTGGCTTGGCGTTGGTTATCGTTAAAATAGGCAGGCACAGTAATGACTGCTTTTTCTACCGGTTCGCCTAAGAAAGCTTCGGCATCTTTTTTCACTTTTTGAAGTACAAAGGCGGATAATTGTTGGGGTGTAAATTCTTGTCCGCGCAAGTTGTATTTAAAATTTTCCCCCATTTTGCGTTTAAAAGCAGTTACCGTTCCTTCCGGGTTGGCAATTGCCTGCCGGCGTGCCGGTTCCCCTACCAAACGTTGACCGTCTTTGGTAAACGCTACATAAGACGGGAAGGCTTTCCCGCCGATGGAACTTCCTTCCGCAGAAGGAATAATGGTTCCTCTACCACCTTCCATAACGGCCGCTGCCGTATTGGAAGTTCCTAAGTCTATACCTATGATTTTTGCCATACTAGTTACCTCTCAGTTAAAATTCTTAAATTATTTTCCTTCTTCACTGCATTGACCGACTACAACTCGTGCCGGCCGCAGAATTTGTCCATCTATCATAAACCCCATTTGCACTTCTTCCAAGACCAAACCATCTTCCTCTTTTTTGGAAGGAATCATGGCTACTACTTCCTGTGTAGAAGGATCATAAGGTTTTTTCAAGACGTCCATTTTTGTAATACCTTCGGATTTAAACGCCTTATCCAGTTCGCTTAAAATCATCCGCATCCCATCTTGCAACTGTTTTACTTCGTTTGGCACTTCTTTCTCTTTTGCCGGATGCATATTTTCCTGTTGTCGTAACAAGACCTCATACATGGGAAGCATTTTAACGGCAAATTCTCTTTTTCCATATGCCAACAAGGCGGCTTTTTCCCGTTCGGTCCGTTTGCGAAAGTTTTCAAAATCCGCCGCTAAACGCACATACTGGTCATAATAATCGGGTGTGGGTTCAGCTTCAACAGACGGCTGTGCAGCGCAAGTAGGATTTTCTTGTTCTTTTTCTTCCATCACTTTTTGCTGTTTATGTTTACTCATTTTCATTATCCTCAAATGGCAGTGCTGACCAGTTATTCAAAGAAGACTCCAACAAACTGCCAATTAAATTTACCAGAGACATCACACGCGTATATTCCATGTGTTTGGGGCCGATAATCCCCAACATACCTACTGTTCTGTCTCCTACGCGGCACGCTGTGGAAACGATACTTAGATTTTTCAATTCTTTAATCTCGTTCTCGCTTCCGATGCTAACATTGAGTCGCTTTTGTGAGCGGTCCATAGCGGCCATTTTTTCATTAAGTAAATTGGAAAAACGTTCCCGCTCTTCCACTACGCGCATCATTTGTTTTAAATCTTCATAATCTTCTTCCGTTGTGTTTTCCAACAAACGGCCCAAACCTTCTACGTGCAATTCATCTCCGCCTGTTTGCGGGCGTTCCATATCTTTCAACACTTGTGTTGCCACATCAGCCACATCGGCTAATTCCTGATGGCCCGAATGTATATATTGCCACAAAATCTGGCGAGCCTCGGCTAAAGTTCGGCCTTCGATTTCTTCATTGATAAATCGGCTCAATAAACGCATTCGCGCAGGATTAATAAGCGTATTGCTGCGCACCGGCCAATGTTTTACTGCACCGGATTCCGTAACTAACACGGCCAACATCATTGTAGGAGAAAGCGGAATAAAATCTAACCGTTGGATCCGTTGATCTTCCACTTGGGCCGTATAAACAAATCCGGCTGCCCCGGAGAGCATGGCCAAAAGACGTGAAGTTTGCACAAGCATATTGTCCACTTCGTTTACGCGCGCATCATATTGTTGTTCAATTTGCTGGCGTTCTTTGGCGGCCATTTTTTGCACATTTGCCAAATAATCCACATAATAGCGATAGGCTTTATCTGTAGGGATACGACCTCCTGAAGTATGCGGTTGATACAAATATCCCTCTTCTTCTAACTCCGCCATAATGTTGCGGATAGTTGCGCTGGAAACGTCTTTCAAAGCTCCGTCAGCTATCATTTGTGAACCGACCGGGCGGCGTGTTTCCACATATTGTTGGACAACCCAACGCAAAATTTTTTCTTTTCGTGCTTTGGCAACTTCGGGTTTTAAAATACGCATAGTTGTTATCCTTGATGCTTTTTTGCCGTCTTAAAGTGAATTTTATTTTAGCACTCTAATTTTACCACTGCTAAAATTATAAGTAATTATTTTATTTTTGTCAACCCCTTTTTTAGAGTGCTAAAAAAGAAGGACCCTCTAGAGGAGGGTCCTTTTCTATAAAACAAGAATATTGTCATTAAAAAAGAATATGTTTTTTGTTTTTTCAAAAAATCTTTTCGAAAAATAAATGCTTAAAACAATTACTTTGCTTGGCCGCTCTTTGCTCCATGTTGGACAAGCAATTCCCGCAGCATATCTTTCCCGTCTTCCACATAATCCAAAGCCGTCATGCCGTACGAATCTTTAGCATTTACCTTTAGTTCTGTTTTTAACAATATCTCCGCTATGGACATTTGCGTGACCAATGGAAGCGAATATTTACAAGTTTCTATCAGCAAAGTTCTTCCTTTACTGTCAACTTTTTGCACATCCGCTCCGGCCGCCACTAATAATTGCAAAGCCTCGACGTTTCCGCGGCCTACCGCCACGGAGGTCGCTCGTTTGCGTTCTGTTGAGGGGTCTTCTCCAAAAAATCCGTCGCAATCGCAATTGACATTGGCTCCGTTTTGAAGAAGTGTTTTTATTCTTTCTTTAGAGTGCGAAGAGGGATTAGAAACTTCAAAACATAAAGATTCGTCAATATCCTGAGGACTTAAATTTTTACCACTCCACTCTCCGGCTACAAAAGCTTTATTTTCTTCCAAAGGCCCGCCGAAAGCGTCTTCATATTCAGGGGCCATAGCAAGAATGTCCCCTTGTGAATTGCCCATTTTTGCATTTTGTTGAGTAACATTTCCGGAGGCGGACTTCTTCTGTTTTAAAAGTTTATTTTTGGAGGATGCACCCTGATTAACCATCATCCGGGCATCTATATCTTCTTTTTCCGGTGAAAGTTCACAAATACCTCTGTCATTTAGCAGGTTGTACATATCTTTATGGTCTTCCAACCATACTTGCCGACACAACAAAGGATCCTTCTTTATGGAAACGCCGTTACTCAATAACAAATCCGTAGCACTCAAACTATTTCCCTGTATCGCCAAATGTAAAGCATTCATTCCATTATGAGACTGGGCTATTAAATTAGCTTTTTGATCGATTAAAAAAGAAATTGTATCGATATGATCCCCATAGGCGGCCATCATTAAACAAGTGTATCCGTTTTTATCGGTTGCATCAACGGAAATATTTTTTTTGAGAAATTCTTTTATAGCTTCCGTTTCCCCTTGTTGACAGGCCCAAAAGAAATGAGGCAAATCAATCACTTGGGGGGTTACTGTTTCTGCGGTGGATGATGTCGATGGCTGCGTTGGAACTAAAGAAGAATCTTCCTTTTGTTTACAAACAAGCACGGCAACTATCATTAAGACAACGGCTGCTCCCACTAAGATAAGATTTCTCATAAAATATTTTCCTTTTTAAAAGATACAATATATTATATGCAATTTATTGATTCTCACGCACATCTTAATGATCCGGCCTTTGATCAAGACCGCGAAACACTTCTTTCCACTGTTTTGCCTCAAGCCGGAATTACAACCAGCATAGAGATAGGATGCTCGCCGGAAGAATGGCAACCTGCACTGGATTTGACGGCCCGCTACCCGGGGTTTGTTTACCCGGTACTGGGCGTTCACCCAGAATATGCGCCCTTGTTGCAACCGCAACATGAAGGGCAACTTAAAGAACTTTTGCCCCAAGCCGTGGCCGTTGGAGAAATTGGCCTGGATTACACCTGTTTAGAAATATCCAATAAAGAATTACAACAACAAATATTTACGCAAATGTTGGAATTAGCCAAACAGGTAAACAAACCCATTGTATTACATGTGCGAAGAGAAGCGGAAGATTACAGTGCTTATGATGATTGCTTTGAAACACTCAAAAGGCAGTGGCATCCCTGCTCCGGTGCATACCCGGGGGTGTTGCATTGTTTTTGTGCCCGGTACGAAGAAGCCAAACGCGCTTTAGACAACGGCCTGCTTTTAGGGATTAACGGTTGTTTTACCTACAAGAAAAATGAATATATCAGGGAAGCGGTCAAAAAAGCCGGTTTGGATAAAATTATTTTAGAAACCGATTGCCCTTATCTTTCTCCACAAGGGAAACGCGGGCAACGCAATGACCCCTCCAACATTCCTCTGTTGGCACAATTTGTAGCAGATTATTTAGATGTACCGTTGGAAGAAGTAGCCCAACAGACGACGTTACGGGCGAAAGAATTGTATAATTTGCCCTAAATTTGTTATAGTAAGCAAAGAGGAAAATATGAGAAAAACCATTTTATCAATCGCCTGTGCTTTTTGTCTGTTATTAACGGGGTGCACGACTCCTGAACAAGACCGAAAAATTCAAGAATATTGGGATACTCAATTAGAAACCCTTTTAGAGCGGGTAGCCCCGAACATGAAAGATGCTATTATGTCGGCCATACGGATGGCCCGTTTACGCAAGGGGATGCAAAACATGGAAATGCCCGAGTTAACCGACTTGGAAGAAGAACTCAATGAAGATTTCTCTCAAGAAGACATGCAAATACAAGCCATGTTGTTCCTGTCTCCTTCGTGCCCGTGGTGTAAAAAATTAAAAGAAGAAGGTTTCCCGCAAAAATTCCGAAAGCAATACGAAGGAAAAATAAATTTAACGGTAATTGAATTAGACTCCGACGAAAAAATGACGCTCTATAAACACGTACTCAAAAGATACAAAATTTCGTCTGGCGTACCGTTGTTGATTATCGGTTCTACGCCTATTCGGGGATATGACCATATAAAGAAACAATCTTTCACTACGGCAGAAGAAGTAATCGCCAGAGAGATGCCCTCTTTCTTAAAAATAGCCACAAAATATGACGATATAAAAAATACGGCTTCCATAGAAGACAAACAACAAATGAAAGAAATGATTGTACAATTACAGTCTGCCAACGGTGTTGTGGTCCAATCTATTGGAGACCTTTTCGGCCCGGTGGTAAAAAACCAAGCCTTGATCTTGACCCTTGATACCGACAAAAAATTACAAGAAGCGGCCAACACCAGCGCCAATTTGGCTGAATTTACAGAGAAATACGAAAAAATTTCTTTGGAACAAGGTGAAGCTCTTAACAAACTGATGACAGATAATAAAGAAAAGATTCCTTCTTCTTTCTAATCTTCATCACGCCTTACAAATTATTTTAGCTGTATAAAACACCCCCGGGGATTAACCCGGGGGTGTTTTTTATTTGCATACACTTCTATCAGCTGGGAATTGCTTCTTTAAATCATCAGGCATAAACAAGAAGGTATGGTTGCATAAATACATAGAGGAGTGTTCTCCATCTTTATATTGCTTAAACTCTTCATAATGAACATGCAAAGATTTTTTGTCTGAACTCTTTTCCGGATCTACTTCATGCCCCTCGAAACGAATCCAGCCCATATTTCCTCCCAAATTTTCCCTAAATTGAATTTTATTCATTAAATTATTGATAATTTTATGGACATCAAACCCATCAATTACCCACTGCGCTGCTATTTTAAACCATTCATCGCTTCCCTTTTGTATATCTACCTCTGCCTGAGCGATCCAGTGTCCCCCTCTATAAACAGCTCTCACAAAAGGAATCCCTCTTCTTGTTGTGCTAGATATGAAAGATCGTGACACGCGTCCAACCTCTTCTAATTCTTTCAATTGCGAAGCACACATGGGGGCCATTTTTGCAACAGTGCTCAATTGTTTTTCTACATGGTCACAATTTCTCGCAAACACAGAAGAACTTGTTAAATAGTTTCTATTTTCTGGGACATTGCGACACACTCCAGCATCTTTTAAGCATAACATCAGATTTTTCTTTTGCGCTAAAGAAGCGTCATCGCCATAATTAATTTTCTCGCCCAAATCATTGAGTGTCCAAACAGGATGGTCTGTTGTTCCTACACGGAACTCACATGTTTCTCTCCCTTTTGCAACGTCTGCACAACTTCTAGTTTCCACCACTTCCTGCACTCTGTCTTGTACTTTTTCTTGTGCTGCATCCATCCTCATAGCTTGTAGTGCTTTATAAGTCTCTTCTACTATTAAACCTGATATTTCAGCACTGGCACTGGGATAAGAGGCAGCATAAGCATCATCCAAAGCGAAGATAAATCCCCCTACAAACAATGCAGTCAATGTAACCGGGGCTGCCGCCACGCTGACCTCGGCACTTACGGTTCCTAATGCAGTTTTTACAAGATTGGCCGCCATGGGGCCCACTCTGCTCGCAAAAGAGGCCACCTCATATTTCACCATCTCTCCCTTCGCAGCGCCTACTACTACTACGGGTGAGAACGCCTCAAGCGCAACATTCTTTATAACAGAGGTATATGCTTCTTCTTCACTTTTCCCTTTAGACACTTCCTGACTAAAAAGGTTTTTTATTTTGTCCGTGGCACGCTTTCCCTCTATTGTAATGTTAATTCCTAGAATCTCGGCAAAAAGGAGGAAATTATTCTGGCCGACTACGGCTCTTTCCTGGATGATGTTGTTAATCATTTCCCGTTGACCGGTAGTAAGGTTTCCCCGGAAACGTGGTTGCAAAAGCAATGCCTGCACCGCATAGTAGCGTGCTAGTACACATTTAGTTCTATTCTTTTCACAAAGCTCTTTTTCCTCTCTAGTGGCAGGAATTTCTCCCTCTCTTGGCATCCCGTAAGTCACGTAGTGCCATGCGTGACCAAAATTGGAAATGCGGTCCATATATACTTTAAAAAGTAAAGACAAATAAGAAGGCGGGAAGTCTTTGTCATGATAAGAAGAATACTGATCACTCAAAAACGCTTTCATGGCTTCTGCCATTACGCTTTCCAAATCCGCCTTTGCTCTATTGGCACGGTTTAAAAGGGTAATAAAACGGCTTACGTCTTTGCTTACCGGTTCCCCGGTGCTGGCAGTTATCGGTATTTCTGCGTTTCTTAATTCAAGCGCGGCTACTTTTCCCAATGTATTATCCGAAGAGAGGTAAACGGGTTTTTTGCCATCTAAGGTTTCTTGTATTCGCTCTGTTGAAGGCCCGGTGCCACGGCTGGCTAATCCGTCAGATGTTATTGGTGCCTGTACCTGTTCTGTAGGGTTGGATTTACCTTTCTTGCCGGAAGTAGTTTTTTCCCACCGGTGCGTTTGGGAGTTAAATGCATATATCGTGCTGGCAACACCCGGCTTTAAAATACGAGTAACATTCACTTGTGCCGTACAGAGGGCAGGGTATTTCCCGGTTCTTTCTTCCTGGAGTTTCTTTTTACATTCGTCTTGGACCGTTAATAAACAATTACGTACGTTTTTTGGAAAGTCTTTTATTAATCCCGCTTTCAGTTTCGGGTCAGCGTTTAACAAATCCGATAGTCTATTAACATTTTGGGCGTTCCCCCATAAACTGGTATCTTCACAGTTACTAAACATCCTTTCAACAAAAGAGGCATCCTCTTTGTCCATTTCCTGGGTGGCCAAAGTTTTAGGTTTGGAAGAAGAACCTGCAGATTTACCGGACTTTGAAGTCTTCGATTTAGAAGAAGAACTTGCAGATTTACCGGACTTCTTAGAGCTCGATGATCCTGCAGCATATGCCGGAGCCATGCTGCTAAGAAGTAAAGATACGCTTACTACTAAAGATAAAAATTTATGCATAGGTTTCCTCACGAAAAAAACACTCCCTTTATTGTAACACAAACCCCGTTTACAATAAAGGTTATATTCCTAAGTATAAGGGAATAAAGCAATTTTTCAAGTCTTTTATTACACACAAAAAAGCCCCCTATTTTGGGGGCTTTCTTAAGCAATAAATTTTCTTAATTGAGCGTTTCTCTTTCTGCCCTGCGGCGCGTTACTTTATCTACTCCGTCGTGCAAGAAAGTGTCCAATTCCCGGATATAACCATTTAACAACTCCGGCAAATTCCTCATTCCTTTCACGCCTATATGTTCTCCCAATCCTTCTATTTGCCATAGACCTTCTATCTTCCCGTCTTTTCCGCGTTTGCCAATCATATTTGATAAAGTCGCTCTCATATCGGCCCATTCTTGACGGAATGATTCCGCTTCCCGTAAAGCTTTCTCTATTTCGTCGGGGCCAAATTGATCGGCCGGGGCAGCTCTAAATTTCCCCAAAGTGCTTCTTATCCCTTTTATTCTAAAACGGAGATACTCCGGATCCAGTATTTCTCCCAATGTTTTAGGTCCTATTTGTAAATTCGTCAAATCCATCTTGAAGGTATAATTTTTCAAAATCCCGTTTTCTTCCACTACTCTATGAATATGGAAGTGGACATTTCCGTCTCTAGAACGGAGCAATGCGCTTTGTGGGTCCGTAGCAAAACTTTCTTTACGCAATACCCTCGTTTCATGCGCCCCAATACGCCATTCCCCTTCGGGGAAAGCCTTCTCAACAATTTTTTCAAAGTTCCAATAATCTTGCGGCGTGCGAATAATAAAGATTTTATTTCTGTTTAGCACATCCCAAGAAATACCGGCCGTTTTTAATTCGGTTTCGGCCTGTTCGGGAAGATAACTTTCTATTTCCAAAGAAGGCATATAGTCAATTTTCCCACCCGGGATATAAGGTTTTCCCCCTATCAACAATTTTCCTATGGCGTGAGGTTCTTTTGTTAAATTTTGTAATACTTGCAAAAAGTTGCGTAATTCTTTTGTATCTTCATCCGTCCAATTTCCTTCTTTCATAGCCTTTTCTATAGAAGATAAATACTTTTTCCAGGAAATATCCCCGCTATGAGGTTTGTTGGCCAAGACCCCTTCTTGACCCAAGCGCCAAATCTCTGCCAAAATAGCTTTGGGCTCTCGCGAAAGAGTCTCTTCGGCAAAAGAGGGCGTCAAAGCTAGCAGCCCAGTAAAATCTTCCTTTGTACCGATTGAGCTTTGCTCTTGTGCAGCAGAATCTACCCACATAAAATCGTCTAATCCCCCCAAAGCCCGCCAAGTATCGGTACCATAAGCCATAAAATTGCCGGCCAAACCGGCAAAAGGCCCCTGCAAAAACAATCCTTTCTCAAAAGAAGACGGCTCTCCAAACAAGGGTTTTTTCTTGTTGTTTTCTTTGATTTTTGGTTTGGGTTGAGCACCTTGTCGTAAAGTGTTGCGTTCCAATAATACTTTGGCAGGGGTTTCAAAAATCGTTTTTCTTGACGCTTGATAAAAATCAAACAAAACCGCCGTCCCCTGTTTTTCCCCTAGCAAACTTAACGCCGTCGCATCAGCAAACAAACCAAAAACCTTGGCTTCCTCTCCCCCTTTTTCCAGGGCTCGCTGGGAAAAATTTTCCAACGTCTCCCCTTTTTTAGCTGTTGCAAAAATTTTTGGTGCTTCTTGCAATCGTTCTTGATAAAAATGAACGGCTTTTTCAATCTCTGAGTTGGATAATCGCTTCAGCAAAGCCAAGCCTACCATTTCATTGCGCATTAACGAAAGAGAATAGGGGGTTTGCGGAAGTTGCAAAATTTCGGTACCTAAACCGGCAAATTTTCTATTTTGGAATCTAAGAGAAATGCTTTGAATTTTTATCGGAACACCGGGTTGATTCGTGCGGGATGGAATTCGCGCCAAATATCTTGCCGTAATTGTACTGCCAACTACTTGCCTTGAAAGGATTTCCGGCAAAGGAGACATCACTTTTGTAGCGGTAATTTCTGCCGAGGCCCGCGCAAAAGACTCCCCAAGCGGAGTTAATTGCGAAAAGGCCGGCGCAGATATATTTATCAGTAAAAAACTATTTAATACAAACCATAAAAATCTTTTCATAGTATTTCCCTATTTTTATTGTGTGTTTTTTGTGACAATAAAACCAGGGCCAAAAGACCCAGATAGAGTGGTTTTTTGGACCCAGAGGAAAATCCCCGTTATTTTGTTAGAAACACCTATACACAACAAAAAAGCCCCTCTTGCGAGGGGCTTTTCTTGCTGACAAATACTTAAGCGGCTTTCTTTGCCATATCCACCAAGGCTTTAAAAGACGCCGGGTCTTTAATGGCCATTTCGCTAAGCATCTTGCGGTTAAGCGTGATGTTGGCTTTGGTCAAACCATTGATGAATTTGGAATAAGACAAACCTTCTTCCCGTACCGCAGCGTTAATGCGGGTGATCCACATTTGGCGGTAGGTGGTTTTTTTGTCTTTGCGGTCTACATAAGCATGTACGCCGGATTTACCCAATTGCTGGGTTGCCATGCGTAAGCGGCGGGATTTATCCCCGTAGTAACCGCTAGCGGCTTTCAATACTTTTTTCTTTCTTGCGTGTCTAGGAACGCTGAATTTAATTCTCATGTTTCAACCTCTTATTT
>JAEELM010000001.1 GCA_016282685.1 Elusimicrobiaceae bacterium
ATATTAATTCCGACGAGGTCACACCCGTTCCCATTCCGAACACGGCAGTTAAGCTCGTAAGGGTCGATGGTATTGGCACCCAATTCGGTGCTGAGAGAGTAGATCGATGTCGGTCTCATTAAGGCCTCTTTCCTTTTTATATTTAAAAATACCCCAAGCTGAAAAAGCTTGGGGTATTTTGTAAGAAGATTTTATAATTGACAAACTAATTTTGATTTAACAATTTTCTTTTTAAAAAAGCTCTATCATTATAAATTTGATTTATGAGATTTTCTAGTGCGTTTTCATAAGAAAGCCATTGTGTCTTTTGTCTACAATTATATGCGTCAGTACACTGTTTTCTCCAATTTTCAACTTCTTTTGCGCGCACTCCATTTTCAGCAGAGTATTTTTTAATTAGATTTCCTTTTTTATCTAACACGCGCGCTTCTAATTCAGTGAAAGCTTCACAATCGGGTTTAATCCATTTTGAACAGAAAGGAGCAAGGGGGATTGTGATAATTCCACTCACACATGTTACCATGCATATTACGTCCTCATCTCTGAAGCATCTTCCATTTACTGAAAAAAGAACTGGAGTTAATACTAAATATCCTTTTTTATCTCCGGTAGAATCTATCAAATTTTTTTCAAATTCTCGATAAAATTTATTGGATTCTGGGGTATTTACACGCACAAACGAGCTTTCTACATCAAATTTCAATAAACTATCTTCATTTTCCCATACCACTTCCAAGTTAGGCAATCTATCTTCGAATCCTCTATCTTTGGCCTTCATGGCTTCGTTTATATAGAATGGGGTGGTTTGACAACCATAGAAGAAACCACATAATAGCAATGTAAGTATTTTTTTTGTATGCTTTTTCATTTTAATTTCCTTTATTGTTTAACCCGCTTGAGAGTTTTGCAACTATCTCGTATTTTGTATGATTCAAATATAGTAAAAATTATCTTCTACGCCGTTGTGGTGCTCACTTTGCGCATCCTAAATAGTAAATTAATTCTACCATAAAGAAAATGTTTTGTAAAAATTAAGGTCACGAGAGAAGACAAATTTGTCATAACAGACCTAGAATTCTTTATTTTTAAGGAGGGAATATGTCTCTGTTTAACGAGATTGGTAGAAAATCTTGCTTTTTGCTTATTTGGTTTGTTTTGGAAAAATTGATTACAAATTTGATCAGTTGAACGGTATTCTTATAACTGTTGTCTTTTTCTTTTTACAGGGGTTGTTGCCTTACATGCCTAAACAAGCAAAACTTGTGTAGCAAAAACAGCCTATCATCATATTTTTAATTTTGGAAGTGTTTTTAATGTTTGTGGGAACGCTTGCATTGCCGTTATGGGTTTTTCATGTGTTGGTAATGCCAAATGCGGGGGTTTTTATTGTCTCTGGATAAGAAAAGGGCAACCTATCTATTGGGAATTAGTTATTTTTATTTTGGAGAGGTTTATTTAAAAAGAGGTAAGCTCCCGGCAATTTTTTGAGAGAACGTTTGAATTTATCGTATGCGTTTCTTAGATGCCGCCTGCGCAGAACTTTTTTACAGAGAGTTTCATCTAATCCGCGCAAGCGGGCATAAACCTGTACAAACTGAACAAGTTGTTGCTCATCATGAAAGGGTTTCATTAAATTGGTTAGCACCGCTCCCATAGGTATCGTTTTGTTGTAAAAATGGAAACGGTTAATATCCACGAGAGAAAACACATATTTCCCTTCTTCTTTTTTATACAAAATGTTGTTAGGAGTGTAATCAATATGAAGCAATCCCTTTTGGTGTAAATTAACTGTTAATTGGGCAAGAGCCTCTATCAATTCTGCCGGATGCTCCCCATAACCAAACGGGCGCATATCTTGTACTTGCTGGCTAACAAAATAAGAATATCCCAAGATCCCGTTTGTGCGTTCTAAAATATACCCATAGGGTTTGGGAGTTAGGAAACCTTTTTCCAAAATTTTTAATGCGTTTTGATAAGTAGCTACCGCTTTTGGTGTACGCCAACCTAAAGAGTATAAAAGACGGTTAACGATAGGGGGAAAGCAATATTTTTTTATGTTAATCGCTTGTCCGTCTATTTGAAAAACCCGGATTTGATTACGCGCATTGTGGATAAGGGTTCCTTCCTTATCAAAGCGGGAAGGAATTTCAGCCACAAAATTTTGAGGTAGCGGGCTGTTAGGTACTTCAAAAACCGTGCGATAAACTTTTGCCATATCTATATTGTAGCAAACGAGAGCTATTATGGGGAATGTTTATCTAAACGTTTGGTTCGAAAAACTTAAAAAATAAGCAAAAAAGCTTGCACCAAAATTTGTTTTTTAGTATAATTATTTTATAGTTCGCGGATAGAACGTTTGCAAAATTGTTTGCATTTGGCGAACTAAATTGATAAAATACTCTTAGAAGTATTGAACGATTTTTACGAGAACCATAACTCTCCCTCGACGTGAAAACAACGAGGATGAGGGTTTGTGGCTGTCGTTTTCTCTGTCTTTTTCAACAGAAAAACGCAGCGGTTTTCGTTAAAAAACAGGCAATAAAATGAACCTGACAAAAGACCAAAAGAAACAAAAGTCTCAAAACTTAGCAACTGAGATCACTTCCACTGGCACCGTGTTCTTCACAGCCTATCAAGGTTTGAAGTTCGTGGACATGGCAGAACTGCGTGCGCAACTGGTTCCTACCGGAGCTAAATTCCGCGTGGAACGCAACGCAATCGTAGAACATGCTATCAGCCAAGCGAAGATTGAAGGTGCAGATGCAAAGCTCTTCCAAGGGCCGACCGCTATCGCGGTAGGTGGCGATATTGCTGCCGTTGCAAAAGCGCTGGTTGATTTTCAGAAAAAGTTTGAGGCTTTGAAGCTTCGTGCTTGCTATTCCGATGGTGTTTGGTACAATGAGGCTCAAGTTAAACAACTCGCTACCATTGGTACGAAAGAAGAAAACTTGTCCAAATTGGCCGGTGCGCTTTACAGCGCAGTTGCACAATCGGCGCAGGTACTGCAAGCTCCGATACGGGATTTTGCCTACGTTATTAAAGCCGTGGAAGACAAACAAAACGGCAAATAATGTGTCAGGTATCAGTTGGCTATTTGCCAACTGATACTCGGTAAAATCTAAACCCGCCAAGTGCGGTAGTAGTCCGAAAGGATAAAGGTACGGGCTTAACAAGGTTAAGCAGAAGGCCGCTACTGATGATGATAAGGAAAAAATAAAATGGCTAAAATGACCAAAGATGAATTAGTAAACGCGATCGCTGAATTGACTGTTTTGGAACTTTCCGA
>JAEELM010000017.1 GCA_016282685.1 Elusimicrobiaceae bacterium
CTAAAAGAGCTATACGGTCATCCGGCTCAATACGCAAATTTAGTTGTTGCAGTACGGGGTGCTCATTATAACCGGCTACACCGTCTTCTATGGTAAGCAGAGAATTATGTAATCGTTCTGGAGAAGGAAAAGAGAAGTGCACTTCCGGATCTTGCGGAATTTTAGGAGCTTCCCCTAACTTTTCAATCATCTTGATGCGGCTTTGTGCTTGTTTGGCCTTAGTAGCTTTGTAACGGAAACGATCCACAAAACTTTGCAAATGCGCTACGGTCCTTTCATGTTTAGCCGCTGCCAACCGAGCCCCTTCGATAGCCAACGCACGGGTGCGTTCGTAAGTATCATAATTGCCGTTGTAGAGCTTTAACTGGGTCTCTTCAATATGGATAATCTGGCTACACAAACGGTTTAAAATATGGCGATCGTGGGAAATAATAAAAATGGTTTTGTCCGTACGGACCAAATAATTTTCAAGCCACATGGCGGTTTCTAAATCCAAATGGTTGGTCGGTTCATCTAATAACAAACAATTTGAAGGAGCATAAAGACAAAAAGCAACATTTGCCCGCACTTGCCAACCGCCGGAAAACTCTTTCAA
Organism: Elusimicrobiaceae bacterium; assembly: GCA_016282685.1. Classification (GTDB taxonomy): domain Bacteria; phylum Elusimicrobiota; class Elusimicrobia; order Elusimicrobiales; family Elusimicrobiaceae; genus Avelusimicrobium. Next base: position 596 of record JAEELM010000017.1, read on the forward strand.
AGGGCGATTAAAATCTTCCTGCACAAATCCCAATCCGCTTAAAATAGAGCTGGCACGCGCTTGCGCGCTATGGGCACCCAATGTATCCAATCGGTCAAAAATTTCAGCCAAACGCTCACCGGACAAATGCGGATTTTCCAACTCTTTTTGCAAAGATGTTATTTCTTTATCGGCCGATAATACATAAGACAAAAGCGGCCGGGAAGGATCCGGAATGTCCTGCGCCACGGAGGCAATTTGTGTACCGCGGGAAATAACAATTTTTCCGCCATCCGGCGCAAACTTTCCTTCAATTAATTTGAACAACGTAGTTTTTCCACATCCATTGGAGCCTACCAACCCTACTTTTTGTCCATCTTGAATCAATACAGAGGTGTCTTCAAACAGGGTACGCAAACCAAAGTGAAAAGAAAGATTTTGGATGTCTATCATATTTATATTTTACTAAATACAATAACGTTTGTTTAGACGTAGAATTTTCTTATGAACCCATTATTCAAACGTTTTTTCCTATACAACTTTATGTTTGTTTGAAATTTGATAAAATAGTTAGGTTATGAGCCGCACTATTTTATCTTTGGACTTTTACGGAAAGGGCATTACCGCCGCTTTAGCCACTATTGATGAAAAAACGGACACGCTTCGCATCCGCACTATTTTGCGCAACGAAGGGACCGCTTTTTCAGATGGATTTGTGCGGGATATGGAAAAGGCGAAGCAAGAATTAACCCATATCTTAAATAAAATACTCTGTCTCACGGATGCCTTGCCAACGGTAGTAGTGGGGGTCAGAGGAACTTTCCTTTCTTTTCAGCACCGTACCGGCTTTGCTACGGTTACTTCCCGCGGGCGAGTTATCCGTGAGCCGGACATAGATGAAGTAATCAAAAATTCCATTCCCGCTAATTTGTCCGAATCCGAAACACAAGAGGTGCTAGACATTCTTCCTCTGTCTTATGCCGTTGACGGAAACATAGGAATTAAAGATCCCAACGGTATGAGCGGCTTTACATTAGAAGCAGAAACTTTCTTATCGTTAGCATTGATTTCTCACTTAAACAATCTCAATACGATTTTATCTGCGTGTGAATGTGGGGACTATCAAATATTGGCATCTTCTGTCGCTTTGGGAGAAACGGTTCTGTCTGCCGCAGAACACAAAGCTTCTACCCTGTTGTTAGACGTAGGACAGACATCCACATCCGCCTTGTTTTATCAGCAAGGGATTTTGATGGATGGATGGGAATTAAACGTGGGAATGGATAGCCTTGTGGCCCATGTGGCTAATTTACTACAAAACGACGTTGATACCACACGACAAGTACTGCAAGAAAACCCACCGGGAACGGATGAATATACCGACGAGTTATGGGAAGATGCCGGCGAAATTATGTTTGAAAAAATAAAAAAAGAACTGCTCCAATCGTTGCCCTTTATCCAGCATTTTCCAACCCACTTGGTTTTATGTGGTTACGGAGCCAATAAATTTCTATTAAAATTGGCAAAATCTATTTTTGAAATGCGTAAAGCACGTATAGCCGTTTTTGATGATTTGATTGCCGATTGTGATACCAACCGCCCTGAATATGACGGGGCTTTATCATTGATTTTTCATGCTTTGGAACGTGAAAAAAACGAACTGGGAGTGGCACAAGTACAGGAACAAGGCCTATTTGATAAGGTACTTTCCAAGTTCGGACTTGGCAGTTTATTTTAACCGTTTAAAAATTTACCCCCCGCTTATGCGGGGGGTTTCAAATTAAGCTTCTTCTTCCTCTGCCTCTTCGGCACGTTCCGTACGTTTACGCAAGAGGTGCGATAAAATCTTCTTACGCAACCGTAACGATTTGGGCGTTATTTCCACCAGTTCATCCGGAGCAATATACTCCACGGCTTGTTCCAAACTCATTTCCCGCGGAGGAGTTAATACATAAGATTCATCACTGGCTTTACTGCGCATATTACTTAAATGTTTGGCTTTGCACGGATTGACCACCAAATCGTTGGCACGGGAATTTTGCCCTACAATTTGCCCGGCATATACTTTTTCACCGGGGCCCAAAAAGAGCTCCCCATTGTTTTCCAATGCATATAGGGCATACGGTGTTGTTTCGCCGTCTTCTTTCGCAATCAGCACACCATTATGGCGTAAATCTGCCAAATCTGCCTTAGGATAATAACCCTTAAAACTATGGTGCATAATACCTGTTCCGCGGGTGTTGGTTAAAAATTCATTTTTAAAACCAATCAGTGCGCGAGACGGAATGAGATATTCCAAACGCAAGCGGTCTTCCCCCTCGCTTACCATATCTTCCATTTTAGCCGCACGTGTACCCAGCATGGTAAATACGGCCCCCTGATATTCGGATTTGATATCCAAAATCAAGGATTCCATCGGTTCTAAAATTTGGCCGTTTTCTTCTTTGTAAATCACTTCCGGGGAAGACACAGCCAATTCAAAACCTTCGCGGCGCATATTTTCAATTAAAATCGTCAAATGCAATTCTCCGCGACCATAAACCTTAAATTTCCCTTCGCCCTCCAGTTGTTCTACCCGAAGGCCCACATTGGTTTGGGCTTCTTTTTCCAGGCGGTTTTTCAAATGGCGGCTGGTAACAAATTTCCCTTCGCGGCCCGAAAAAGGACTGTCATTTACAAGAAAATCCATAGACATGGTCGGAGCATCAATCGTTAAGGGAGGCAATGGTTTCAAGGCATCCGGCAAACAAATAGTATCCCCCACATCCACGCCTTCCAACCCGGAAATGGATACAATGTCCCCCGCTGTGGCACTTTCTACTTCTACCTTTCCAAGGCCTAAAAAACGTTCAATTTTTGCAGCCTTTGCTTGGGTAGTAGAGCCATCAGGGTGGATCAGCGCTACCGTTTGCCCTTTCTTGATATTTCCCGCAAGAATGCGTCCAATACCCACATGGCCCAAGAAATTATTGTAATCCAACATGGTTACTTGCATTTGCAAGGGAGCATTGGGTTCAGCGGCCGGAGCAGGCACATGTGATAAAATAGTATCTAAAATCGGCGCGATATCTTTCCCTTGTTCTTCCATTTTAAGGCTGGCCCAACCGGCACGGCCGGAAGCATAAATAATCGGGAAATCCAGCTGTTCATCCGTGGCTCCCAACTCCATAAAGAGATTGAATACTTCATCCACCACTTCACTGGGGCGGATATGTTCACGGTCCATTTTGTTAATCACTACAATCGGCCGCAACCCCAGGGCCAATGCTTTACGCAACACGAAACGTGTTTGCGGCATAGGACCTTCTACGGCATCCACCATCAAAATAGCACCGTCTACCATACGCAAAACACGCTCCACCTCACTGCCGAAATCAGCGTGGCCGGGAGTATCTACAATGTTAATGGTGTGGTTTTTATAACCGATAGAAGTACATTTAGCTAAAATGGTAATACCGCGTTCACGCTCTAATGGATTGGAATCTAAAACGGTATCTTGTGCTTGGTCTTCTTTTACTTTAAATTCTCCTGCAAATTTAAGCAGGGCATCTACTACGGTTGTTTTGCCGTGGTCAACGTGGGCGATAATGGCTACGTTGCGTACGTCTTGGCGGGTGTGTGTCATATACTCCTCATTTCATAAAATATCCCGCATAGCGCGGGACGGTGTAAAATCGTCTTTTTTATATTTTAGTATTTTTTGAGTAAGTTTGCTTGGGTTTTATAGAAACGGCCCGTTAGAAACAGGCTGTTTAATCGTTTAATCTAATAGTTCATTAAAAGGGTCGTGATGTTTTCAATACTGAGGTTTCCATCGTTCCGGAGGCCCAAATTCCTCGCTGAAACCCAGGTGTCAGTTCTTTTTGGTCCGCAAATATTTTTTGTCTCTAGAAGGTTTTCTCTTCTGCTGCAACGATAGGTTTTTGCGTTTCTTTTAAATATTTTTCCAACTCTGCAACTGTGTTGAAAAACGGACCGTTTGGCATATCCGGATGATAGTACTGCAAACTGAATTGCGGATAAACAGACTGAAGATTAAAAACTTTACGGGCTTCTTCCTGTAAGGGAATGGCTTCCCCCCATGTAGTTATCCGAACCTTAAAGGGGTTTTCCCGATCTACCATATTATTATTGGAGTCTAAGTATTGGCGGGCACTATAAATGTTATGCATATCTTCCTGTTTATACACCAACACACCGGTTATACCATCATTGGAGAGCGAAAGGTATTGATGAGCCCGTAACTCGCCAAAAGGAGTTTGCACCGTCCGGTTTTGATCTCCTTGCTTCTGTACAAGTTTGGCATCATCTAAAGTTACCGTTGCCCCTAAATCTTTTTTTGCAGATTGTGCCGAAGAATTTCTTTCTTGGCGCTGTTTTAAGTAATATTCTGTTTCCTTAACAGTGTTAAAGAGAGGATACCCCTTTTTAGCCGCAAAAAGCATCTTTGTAGTTCCCTTATCATCTTTAAATAAATAAATGTAATATCCTTTGTCATAGGCGGCAAGGGCTTCTTTTGCCCGTTGGAATGTGCTGGGAATTACCATTTCCAAATCGTCTCCGTTGGAGACAACAACAAATTCATTGGTATAAGAGGCCATTGCCCCGTCCCGTTGATTTAATTGGAAAAGTTGAGGAACTTGAATTTTAATACGTTCTACCTTTGCCCCGCGTTGCGGATCCACTGTAGGAGCGGCAGAATGGGAAATTTCTCTCCAGGCCAAGGCTTTGCTTTGGTTATAAGAAATCCATCGACGGTTTTGTAAGTCCAAAATATAGAGGTCTTTCACACGGTGTACTTGATCCGGAGATTGCAACGCAGAGCGTGGATGTTCGGCAATTACAAAGAAACCGGATTTGGCTGCCGTAGCATCGGCATAGGCTTTCTCAAATGCCTCATCAAATGTTCCCATCTGAAGCGAAAATTGAGAGGCATATTCCAATGCTTTTAAATTCGGGAGAAATGCCCCGGAAAAGCGTGCTTCTTTTACACCATCACCTATATAATCATACAAGTATTGTTGCAACAAAGTAGGTATCAAATTATCGCGGCGCAAAGCCATTTCAAAAGATTTCAATTCTTTTGGGAAAGAACGAATATATCCATCCACCTTGGTCAATTTGAGATTAGGATAAGCCAGGCGGGCAATTCGGGTGGCTAAATTGTTTCCCAACCATTGAATATTTCCTTCAAGCTGCAATGCATGATTATAGGATTTACTGCCTACTGCAGAGTTCATCCCTTCTAATATTTGCCGAGTCAAACTTTCGCTAGGAACAATGCTTTCCTCTACGAATGCTCTGCCGAAAAAGCCTTCGTCTACTTTCAGCAATAGTACATTTTTCCATACGGTAGACTGTCCATACGCACCGGTTGCTACAGCAAGCACTGCAATTAATTCAACTATTTTTTTCATCTATAACTCCTTTGCCGTCGGTGTATAATTATTTAAGCGACACCATTTATTCACTTCAGCAACGCTATTAAAAAGGGGTTTTCCCTCATCAGCAGCATAGCGAAGTACATAGCTTTTAACATGATCATTCATTTCACTTACAAAAGTAAGCGGTTCAAAATAAATGTAATAATTATTTTCTATAGCTTTAAGAATTTCCTTACCGGTTTTAGAATCTCTTGAAAAATCTTCCCATGCAGGATATTTGACGAGGGAAAAGAGACGAATTGAGTCAGCATTGGGGAAAGAAATCCACGCCCCATGGGAAAAATCTAAACCATGTGACAAGAAATTAGCTTTGCTTTGGCGCATAGGCTGCCACCCCGATTCATGACTCTTAGCAAATGAGAGGAAAGCTTGGTGGTTTGTATCCAGCAGTAAAACATCTGTCGGTTTTTTCCCCGTTTCTCCGACGCTAATAGCCAAAAAACCGGATTTATAATGTTGAGCGTCTTTAAAAGCTTGTTGCAAGGCAGAAGATGCCTCTTGCGCAGATTCAACAGGGACTTCTAAAATATCTTCTACTTGACGCAAATTGGGAGCAAAAACGCCCGTAAATTTTTGCCCGGCACCATAAGCCTTTTCCAAAATTACTTGCCAATCTTGTAAAGAAAGGCCATTGCTATTTATATTTTTTTTCCACATTTTGGGGAAATCTATATAGTACCCCGGCACTTGCCAAGTATCAAATTGTGCCTTAGACGCCATACGGGCAATACGCGTGCTTAATTTATCGCCTAAAATATCCAAATTCCCTTTGGTAGAATAATAAATATTGTAAGGTTTTGTACCGGCTAGGGTATTGGCAGTTCCATTCATAATAGCCATGCTTAACGGAGCACTAAGAACAACATATTTTTCCATTGCAACAACCGGGGTAAGCGTCTGGGGGTTGAATGTCTTCTCCGTCATTTCACGGACAAAATCTTTTCCTAAAGGTTGGCGCACATATCGGAATATAGCCCCACCTTGAGCGAATAAAGAACCGCTCATACACAACAGACCAACACATAAGAACCATTTTTTATTTATCATATATTTCTCTCTAGTCATTTTTGAGTTGAATATTTTGACCTTCTAAAAGTATTTTTTCCAAATGAGGTATCATGAGCGAATTTTGGTAAGATTGCCAAATTCCCGTATTGACATCCAAAATCAATAAATCAGCCTGTTTTGGAAATACGTTCACTTTTACCCCCATAAAACCTTCCTTCTTTTTTAGGCCGGCTAAAAAAGCATCCGCTAAAGCTTGGGCGGGATGGGTAGGATTAGTAATAGGGGTTTCCAGCTTTTCTTGTAATTGCGCTGCGTTGGAAGAAAAAAATCCTTCAAATTCTGCCAACGGAAGTAATCTTTGTAGATATTCGGCGTGGACACTTAAGAAAGCATGTCCGTGGCCATTGGTAAAAAACGTGAAAGATTCTGTGCTGAGGTTGCGAGGCATAATCTTAGAAGAGAAACCTTCTCTTCCAACCGGAGAAGGAATTTTTGCATTTCCCCATTCAAAAACATAGCGGGGAGAAAATGGAGGCAAAGTACTCAGGCCCTCAACAGGATATATTAAATGTTCGATTGTAGTTTTCAATCCTTTGGCAGTTACCCCTTTTGCCGAAATTTGCGCGGCCGCAGATTCTATCTTGGAAGTACCATCTAAAAGGAGTCTCTTCTGGGCAAAACCAGTTACGGACAACATACAAGTCATTCCTAGCACAATTATTTTCTTTAGTGACATATATATTTCCCTTATCTAATATCAGTACTATTAAACAATCTCCTTCTTTTATTTTTCAAAAAAATACTTACAAACACAATAGGACAAAAGGCCTATTGTGACAATAGGCCTTTTGGGTAGCAATTTTTGATGATAAAAATGGGAATTATTTGATTAATTTTTTACCTTCATTCCAGGCACGGCCTACTTTTTCTCCAATTCTATAGTAGCCTCCCTGAAATTGGTCAAACATCAATGCATCTAATTTGGTAACGTCGATAGTTCCTGCCTCTGTTAAAATTTCCTCATCAGCCAGCACGTTAAGAATTTTACCCACCACACGGAACCCTTCCGGTTGGATTTCTTCCACTTCACATTCCAAGGTCAGCGGTAATTCTTCTATGATAGGAGCATCTACACGGGTACTTTTAACAGCGTGCAATCCGGAATGGTCAAATTTGTCCTTTACACTGTTACCGGAAACAATACCGAAATAATCGGCTTGCACCACATTGGGAACATTGGCAACACTGATGGTAAATGCCCGACGAGCTTTCAAATTGGCTACGGTTTTATGAGATTCTTCCAAATTAAGAGCCACTTTATCGTGATCACAGATTCCCCCCCAGGCCATATTCATCACGTTTACCGTATTGTCTTCATTATAAGTGGCAATCAACAAAACCGGCATAGGAAATAAAAATGGTTTAACACCCAAATCTTTTTTCATACGGATCCCCCTTTCACTTGTTATTGTAGCAATATTTAAGGAAATAATAAATGCTGTACGCTGAGAATCAAGAATTAATCAACCGTATTGGGCAGAATAGAAGAAGCATCTAAAGTCGCGTTACCCGTTTCTTCTTGCTCCAGATTTTCTGCTATTTTTCGTAAAGTCACCAAATTTTTTGCATACGAAATCCAACGCAAGTTGGCAAGATCCAAAATAAGGACATCCTTCACCAAATTTTGCCCTCGTTCCCCCACTTTGACGACAAGAAAACCGGCATCTTTCTCCACGGCCTTTTCGCGAGCTTGCGTTAAAGCGTTAGAAATATTACGTTGCAACAACGCATTCATGTTCCCATTGCGGAAGATTTCCGTAACTTCTTCAAACGTACGTACAAATTCCCCCTCGAAGACAGCTTCCGGCGTATGGCGGTAGGTTAACTCCAATTTTTGTTCAAGCGAGGAAAAAAACATTGTTGTTTGCAGAGGGGCATCATCAAGATTTTTCAAAAAACCATTGTAGGATATAATATATTCTTCCATTCCTTCGGAAGCTTCCTGTGCAATATCCAGCGGATTGGGAGTTCCGGGATATTTTTGGTCAATCATTTTGGCCATTTGCATAGCCACGGCACGACGCAAATCATCTCCAATGTCCGGCGCAGACAGCAACGGGTTGCTTTGATATACAGTACGAGCATAATTGTACTGTGGTAAACCAACGGCAGATTGCCCCTGGGCAATCGTTTCCATCCATTTTTCACTTACATTTAAATAGGGGCTGTTTAACACTTGCACGCCGGTAATAGCGTACGGATTGACTGCTTCTTGAAAAGGCGTAGCCGCCAGTGCGCGGAGAATGGTCTCTCGGGTAGATAGTTCTGCCGCTGCTGCTCCCCCTTCCTTGGCTATAACCTCCGTTACAGGACCTCCTAATTGGGCAAAAAGAGGAACAGAAACAAATAAACTGCAGATAAAAATAAGCTTTTTCATGAAAACTCCTTACCCCGAAAGCATACTAAAAAAAAAAAGTAAAATGCAAGTTTTTTATATCTGTTCGTGCATATTTAGACATAAAAAAACGAACCTCAAAATAAAATTTTGAGGTTCGCTGGTGAAAGATGAACTATTTGGCTTGGGCTACTGCCACTGCTACGGCTACCGTGGCCCCTACCATAGGGTTATTCCCCATACCGATAAGACCCATCATTTCTACGTGAGCCGGCACAGAAGAAGAACCTGCAAATTGTGCATCACTGTGCATACGACCCATGGTGTCGGTCATACCGTAAGAGGCAGGACCGGCGGCCATATTGTCCGGGTGCA